>JAOAHQ010000064.1 GCA_026415155.1 Rhodocyclaceae bacterium | reverse complement strand
GGGCGCCCACAACTCGCTGTCGCTCGAACAAGTGGGCGCCTCATCCGCGCCCTGCGCCGACGGCTGCCGACGCCCGCTCACAAATCGCCACCCGCCCTGCCGCTTCCCTCTCCAGTTCATTCGTTTCGGATCAATATCCGTTCAATACGACAACGGCGCCCCGTGGGGCGCCGTTGCGTGAGCCGTCGGCAGGATTTATTTCTGCGCTGGCGCTGGAGCCGGAGCCGGGGCAGGAGCAGCGGCCGGCGCGGCCTCGGCGGGCTTGGCGGCCTCCGGAGCCGGTGCCGGTGCCGGCGCGGCCGGAGCAGAAAGCGCCGCATATTCCTCGAGCGTCAGCGACTTGCCGCCCTTGATGATCGCCAAGGGGGTGATCTTGCCGTCCTTCATCGTGAAGATCGTCATCTCGGCATCCTTGCGATCACCCTTCTCGTCGAACTCGATGTGGCCCGAGGCGCCGTCGTACTGGATCGACTGCAGGGCCGGCAGATACTTGGCCGGCTCGGTCGAATCGGCCTTCTTCATCGCCTCGACGAGGAGTTTCGCCGCATCGTAGGTGAAGGGCGCATAGAGGATTGGATCGATGTTGTACTTCGCCTTGTAGGCCTCGAGGAACTTCTTGCCCGCCGCCTGCACGGGAATGCCCGCCTGCGAGCAGATGAGGCCCTCGGCCGCGGCGCCGGCGAGTTCTGCCATCTTGTCGGTGCATGCGCCATCGCCGAAGGCGAACACGGCGCCGATCTTGAGCTCGCGCGCCTGCTTCAAGAGCGGGCCGCCGGTGGCGTCCATGCCGCCATAGAAGACGGCATCGGGCTTCTTGCCCTTGATCTTGGTCAGGATCGCCTTCCAGTCTGCCGTCTTGTCGGTGCCCTTCTCGCGCGGCAGCACCTTGATGCCGGCCTCCTTCAAGGTCTTCTCGACCTCGTTGGCGAGCCCCTCGCCATAGGCCGTGGCATCGTCGATGACGGCGACGGTCTTGGGCTTGGCCGTCGCGATCAGATAGTTGGCGACCGCCGGGCCTTGCTGGTCGTCGCGGCCGACGACGCGGAAGACGTTCTTGAAGCCCTGCTCGGTGAGCGCCGGATTGGTGGCCGAGCCCGAGATCATCGGAATGCCGGCCTGATGGTAGATCGCCGAGGCGGGAATCGTCGTGCCGGAATTCAAGTGGCCGACGACGCCGACCACCTTCGCATCGACGAGCTTCTGCGCCACGGTATTGCCAACCTTGGGATCGGCCTGGTCATCCTCGGCGACGAGTTCGAACTTGACCGGCTTGCCGCCGATCGTGAGCTTCTCGGCATTGGCCTCTTCGAGCGCGAGGCGCGCGCCGTTTTCGTTGTCCTTGCCGAGATGGGCGATGCCGCCAGTGAGCGGCGCGACATGGCCGATCTTGACGATCACTTCCTGGGGCGGCGGCGGGGCCTGGACGGCCGGGGCAGGCGGCGGTTCTTCCTTGCCGCACCCCATGACGAGCACGGCGGCAGCGACGGACAGGCTCAAGGCTTTGACGCATGGCTTCATTGGTCAGTCTCCATGAGTGGGGAAATCGGCGAAAAATTTTTGCGCGCGGCGGCAATCCTGTCAAACGCTCGCAGGCAAAGAAAAACCCGGCCTAGGCCGGGTTTTTCTTTGGGCAATCCGCTCCTTTTACTTGGCGCCGGCGAGGATCCACTTGACGAGGGTCTCGATGTCGGCGTCCTTGACGGCCGCGTTGGGCGGCATCGGCACTTCACCCCACACGCCCTTGCCGCCATTCTTGACCTTGGCGGTAAGCTTCTTGACGGCATCCTTGTCGCCGGCATATTTCTTGGCGACGTCCTGATAGGAGGGGCCGACGAGCTTCTTATCGACCTGATGGCAGGACATGCAGTTGCTCTTCTTGGCGAGCTCCAGGTTGGCCAGCGCGGGCGTGGAAACGAGCGCACCGGCGGCGATCAGCGCAGCAGCAATCAATTTCATGGTTTTCCTCGTAAAAATGTTTGATTGGAGGGCGAAAATCCGAGCCGCGAGTCTAGCGGAAAACCACCGCCTTGCAAATGTTCCGCAAGTTCGGCGCGGCTTTCCAGCGGCCTCGAGCAAGTAACGCCGCGACAGACCCTGGCGATGACAGGCTGCCGATAGCCCTGGCCATGCAAGGCATGGCGCCCTGTCAAGGCATCAATTCCTTGAGCAGGCTATCGACGTCTTTTTGCGATAGGCGCTGCTCTTCGGTCGGCCCGCCGGATTCGACGACGATGATCGCGCCGACGAGCGCCTTCATCGCCTTTCTGAGCGACTGGCCGGCCAAATCCTGGAATTCCTGCGCGACGATGATGTTGGTGAGATGACGGCTGACGTTGCCGAGCAGTTCTTCGAGCTCTCTGCGGCTCCAATCGCGCGAGAGCGATGCGAGCGCCTGGCCGACCTGCTCCTTGGCGGCTTCAGCCTCGGCGAGCGACTTGGTCGCCGCCTCCGCGGTGATGCGTTCGACGTTGCCAAGGATGGCCGACACTTCGCGCGGATTGTTTGCTGAGGCCTTGGAGAGCCCCTTGGCGGCCTGATTGAGTTCCTTGGCAAGCTGCTTGAGCTCGAGGAGCACTTCCCCCGTGGCCTGCCGCGGCTTCTGCGCCGCGCGCTTGGCCACGGTCTGTTTCGCCACGGTTTGTTTCGCCGCTGGCTTCTTTACAGTGGCCCGCTTCGCCGCCGGCTGGGTGGCGGCCTTCTTCGTCGCAGGCTTTTTCTTTGCTGTGCTTGCCATCGTCTCGCTCCCCTTTTCCAAAAAATCAGCCAAACAGCGCACGCCACCACCGCCGGCGCCCCTCGGGCAAAGGCGCCGTGGGCCGCAGCTCCTCGGGCGGCACGCGGCTCAAAATCCAGCCCGGCAACGGCGGGTTGGTCGAAAAGCCACAGGATACGCCGAGATTGTTCGGATCGAAGATTTTCACGAAGCTGGGATGCTCGAGATCATCCGCATAGACGATGCCGCAGTAATCGTGATGATGTTCGCGATGCAAGAGAGCATCGACCTCGACGAGGAAGGCGGCAAGCGCCTCGGCGGAGGCGGGCTTGACGGGCGGCGGCTCGCCGACGGCATAGACATACCAGCCGGCGGCCGGGTCGATGCGCTTCCAGAAGGCATCGAGCTGCTCCCAGGACATCACCGACCAGAGCCGGCCGCTGTAAAAGTCGTGGAAGGTTTTCATGAAAGCTTCGAAACGTCGCGCACCGCGCCGGTATCGGCCGAAGTCGCCATCGCCGCATAGGCCTTGAGCGCCGCCGAGACCGGCCGTTGGCGATGCGCCGGCTTCCAGGCGCCCTCGCCTTTCGCCGCCATCGCCTCGCGCCGTCTTGCCAGCACCGACTCTGGCACTGCTAGGTGGATGCGACGATTCGGGATGTCGATCTCGATCGTATCGCCTTCTTCGACGAGGGCAATCGTGCCGCCTGCGGCCGCTTCCGGCGAGACATGGCCGATCGAGAGGCCCGAGGTGCCGCCCGAAAAGCGCCCGTCGGTCAAGAGCGCGCAGACCTTGCCCAAGCCCATCGACTTTAAGTAGGAGGTCGGATAGAGCATCTCCTGCATGCCGGGGCCGCCCTTGGGGCCTTCGTAGCGAATGACGACGACATCGCCGGGCCGGATTGCGCCGCCGAGGATCTTCTCGACGGCTTCTTCCTGCGATTCGCAGACGCGCGCACGGCCAGTGAATTTGAGGATCGATTCATCGACGCCGGCGGTCTTGACGATGCAGCCTTTTTCGGCGAGGTTGCCGTAGAGCACGGCAAGGCCGCCATCTTGCGAGTAGGCGTGCTCGATGTCGCGGATGCAGCCTTGCGCGCGGTCGAGGTCGAGCGTCGGAAAACGGCGGTTTTGCGAAAACGCCACTTGCGTGGGCACGCCGCCGGGTGCGGCGCGGTAGAACTCATGCACCCGCTTGTTTTTCGTGCGCCGCACGTCGCACAAATCGATCTGCTCGCCCAGCGAAGCATAGAGCACGGTTGGCACCTCGCGATGGATGAGGCCGGCGCGGTCGAGCTCACCCAGGATCGCCATGATGCCGCCGGCACGATGCACGTCCTCAATGTGGTATTGCTGCGTTGCGGGGGCGACCTTGCAAAGGTTCGGCACGCGCCGCGACATGCGGTCGATGTCGGCCATTGTGAAATTGACGCCGGCTTCTTGGGCGGCGGCAAGGAGATGCAACACCGTATTGGTCGAGCCGCCCATCGCGATGTCGAGCGCGATGGCGTTCTCGAAGGCCGCGAAGCTCGCAATCGAGCGCGGCAGCACGGAAGCATCTTCCGCCTCATACCAGCGCTTGGCCAGCTCGACGATCAGCCGGCCGGCCTTGACGAAGAGTTTTTCACGGTCGGCGTGAGTCGCCACCAGCGTGCCGTTGCCAGGAAGCGCCAGCCCGAGCGCCTCGGTGAGGCAATTCATCGAGTTGGCGGTAAACATCCCCGAGCAGGAACCGCAGGTCGGGCAGGCCGAGCGCTCCATCGCGGCGACCTCGCGGTCGCTGTTGTGCGGATTGGCGGCTTCGATCATCGCATCGATGAGATCGACCTTGCGCGCCTGGCCCTGCCATTTGACCTTACCGGCCTCCATCGGCCCGCCGGAAACGAAGATGGTCGGAATGTTGAGCCGCAAGGCCGCCATCAGCATGCCCGGCGTGATCTTGTCGCAGTTGGAAATGCACACCAGCGCATCGGCGCAGTGGGCATTGACCATGTATTCGACCGAATCGGCGATCAGATCGCGCGAAGGAAGGGAATAGAGCATGCCGCCATGGCCCATCGCGATGCCGTCGTCGATCGCGATCGTGTTGAACTCCTTGGCCACGCCGCCGGCTGCCTCGATCTCGCGCGCGACGAGCTGGCCGAGGTCTTTGAGATGCACATGTCCCGGCACGAACTGGGTGAAGGAATTGGCGATCGCGATGATCGGCTTGTCGAAATCCTCGTCCTTCATGCCGGTGGCGCGCCACAGCGCGCGCGCGCCGGCCATGTTGCGGCCGTGGGTCGAGGTGCGGGAACGATAGGCAGGCATGGTTTCTCCGAGGGAATTATGGCTTGGGAAAAGGTGAAATGAAAACGGCGCGCACATGGGATTGGCGGAGCGGGCGGCGATTTGTGAGCGGGCGTCGGCTGCCGTAGGCTGGGGGCGCGGACAAGGCGCCCACCTGTTTGAGCGTTAGCGAGTTGTGGGCGCCCCGCGCCCGCGCCTTACGGATGCCCCGCCCGCGAACCATGAGTCGCCCGCTCCGCCAATCCCCTCTCCGCTGCATGCGTTGCGGATCACTAGGATGCCGTGAGCATGCGCTCGAGGGCGAGCTTGGCAAGCCGCGCCTCGTGCTCGGGCACCTTGATCTGATTGACGATATGGCCGGCGGCGAGGTTGTCGAGGCACCAGGCGAGATGCTGCGGGTCGATGCGCTGCATTGTCGAGCACATGCAGATCGTGCCGGCCATGAACTGCACGATCTTGCCTTCGGGCTTCACTTCCTCGGCAAGCCGCTCGACGAGGTTGAGCTCTGTGCCAACGAGCCAGCGCGTGCCGGGCGGCGATTCCTTCACCACCCTGATGATGGTCTCGGTCGAGCCGACGGCATCCGACTTTTCGCAGACTTCGAAACGGCATTCGGGATGTGAAATCACCTTGCCTTCGGGATACTGGGCGCGGAACCGGTCGATCTGGGCCGGCTGGAACATCTGATGCACATTGCAGTAGCCATGCCAAAGGATGATCCTGGCGCGCTCGATCTGCTCGGGCGTTAAGCCCCCCAGCGGCAGATCGGGGTTCCAGACCGGCATCGCCTCGAAGGGAATGCCGCGCAGGTGTCCGCTCCAGCGGCCGAGATGCTGGTCGGGGAAGAACAGCACTTTCTCGCGCCGCGCGAAGGCCCAGTCGAGGATCTTTGGCGCATTCGACGAAGTGCAGACGATGCCGCCGTGCTCGCCGCAAAAGGCTTTCAAATCGGCGGCGGAGTTGATGTAGGTCACGGGCGTGACGCGCTCGTCCGGATCGAGCACGGTAGAGAGCTCGCGCCAGCAGCGTTCGACTTTGGCGAGATTCGCCATGTCGGCCATCGAGCAGCCGGCGGCGAGATCCGGCAGGATGGCGATCTGCTCCGGCCGCGAGAGGATGTCGGCGACCTCGGCCATGAAGTGCACGCCGCAGAAGACGATGAATTCGGCATCGGACTGCGCGGCGAGCCGCGAGAGCTTCAACGAATCGCCAGTGAGATCGGCATGCCGGTAGATGTCGGCGCGCTGGTAGTGGTGGCAGAGGATCACGGCGCGCGCCCCGAGCCGCCGGCGCGCTTCGACGATGCGTGCGCCTGCCTCCTCGTCGCTCAAGGTGTTGTAGGCATCGAAGGGCAGCGGTGCAGCAGTCGGCATGGCGCAGGGCTACAATGAGGATCACGGAGTATACGGCAAGTGCATTCCCCGCATTCCCACGACCATTCCTTGCATGCCCCGGGCTCGCTCGCGGCGGAGCTCGCCTCGCCCGAACGGCTCGCCGCGGCGCAGAAAGCGACCTGGGTGAGTGTGGCCGTCAATCTGCTGCTCACCGTCGTGCAGCTCATCATCGGCTGGCTCGCCCATTCGCAATCGCTGATCGCCCACGGCCTGCATTCGTTTTCCGATCTGCTCTCCGACTTTCTCGTGCTGTGGGCGAACCGCCAGGGCGCGCATCCGGCCGATGCCGCTCACCCCTATGGACACGCGCGTATCGAGACCGCCGCCACCCTCGTGCTCGGCGTCTCGCTCGCCATCGTGGGCGGCGGCATCCTGCTCGCCGCCGGCCAGCAGCTGCAGCGCATGGACGAGGTGCCGCCGATCGATCCCCTGGCGCTGTGGATCGCGCTGCTGACGCTCTTTGCCAAGGAAGGGCTCTTTCACTACCTCAAGGCCGTCGCCGAGCGCCTGCATTCTTCCGTCATGATGGCGAATGCCTGGCACACGCGCGCCGATGCGGCCTCCGCGCTCGTCGTCGCCGTCGGCATCGGCGGCAGTCTCCTCGGCTGGCGCTTTCTCGATCTCCTCGCCGCCGTGCTGGTCGGCTTCATGATCCTCAAGATGGGGCTCGAATTCGCCTGGGAGGCCTTGCGCGAGCTCGTCGATACGGGGCTGGCGGAAGAAGAAGTCGCGGCGATCCGCTCCACCTTGGCCGAGACCCAGGGCGTCGTCGATCTGCATGAACTGCGCACGCGGCGCATGGCGGGCAAGGCGCTCGTCGATGCCCACATCCGCGTCGATCCGCGCATTTCCGTCTCCGAAGGCCATCGCATCGCCGAGATGGCGCGTCAGCGCGTGCTGAAAACCCATCCCGCCGTGCTCGACGTGCTCGTGCACGTCGATGCCGAGGACGATTCCCAGCCCCAGCCGCGCGCCGAGCTGCCCGAACGGGAGGCCATCGAGACCCATCTGCGCGAGCTGCTCGGCGAGGACGCGCCGCCCTTCGAACGCTGTGTGCTCCATTACCTCGGCCAGCAGGTCGAGGCGGAGATCATCTTCCCGGATTCCGTCGATGCCCAGACGCTCGCCCGGCTGCAGGCCGCGCTGCAACGACGCCAGCCCTCGGCGGCCTGGCTGCGCTCCATTACCGTGCATGGCCGAGTCGGCAATGGCGCCCCATTATGAGGCATCCTGGCTTCGTGATGCACTATATTGGTGCACACAAAAACATTCCGGTCTGCGCTGCGGCGTTTTTTTCGTTATGGCACAATCGCCCAGGCGCGCCAGAATGCTTGGCATACTAACTGCTTAGCCTTTCCCGCTTTTTGGGCGCTCAGGCCCAAACCGATTTCTCAGCTCACCGACCAGGAGTATCCCATGACCCCCCAAGACGTAATGAAGATGGTCCAGGAGAAGGAAGTCAAGTTCGTCGACTTCCGCTTCACCGACATTCGCGGCAAGGAACAGCACGTCGGCGTGCCCGTGTCCGCTTTCAGCCTCGAGAAGTTCGAGGACGGCCACGCCTTCGACGGCAGCTCGATCGCCGGCTGGAAGGGCATCCAGGCCTCCGATATGCTGCTGATGCCAGATCCAGCCACCGCCTTCATCGATCCCTTCATGGACGAGACCACGTTGGTGCTCTCCTGCGACGTCGTCGAGCCGGCCGATGGCAAAGGCTATGACCGCGATCCGCGCTCGATCGCCAAGCGCGCCGAGGCTTATCTGAAGAGCACGGGCATCGGCGATGCCGCTTACTTTGGCCCCGAGCCCGAGTTCTTCATCTTCGACTCAGTCGAATGGCGGGTCGACATGTCGGGCTCCTACTGCAAGGTGTTCTCGGAAGAGGCTGCCTGGGCTGCCGCCGAGAAGTTCGACGGCGGCAACCTGGGCCACCGTCCTGCCGTCAAGGGCGGCTATTTCCCGGTGCCGCCGGTCGATAGCTTAAACGACATCCGCGCCGCGATGGTGCTCGCGCTGCAAGATTGCGGCGTGACGGTCGAAGTGCATCACCACGAAGTCGCCACCGCCGGCCAGTGTGAGATCGGCACCAAGTTCAACACCCTGGTGCGCCGCGCCGACTGGACGCAGATCCTCAAGTACGTCGTCCATAACGTCGCGCACAGCTATGGCAAGACCGCGACCTTCATGCCCAAGCCGATCGTCGGCGACAACGGCTCCGGCATGCACTGCCACCAGTCGGTCTGGAAGGATGGCAAGAACCTCTTCGCCGGCAACGGCTATGCGGGGCTGTCCGAATTCGCGCTCTACTATATCGGCGGCATCATCAAACACGCCCGTGCGCTGAACGCGATCACCAATCCCGGCACCAACAGCTACAAGCGCCTTGTGCCTGGCTTCGAAGCGCCCGTGAAGCTCGCCTACTCGGCGCGGAACCGCTCGGCCTCGATCCGCATCCCCTTCGTGTCGTCCGACAAGGCGCGCCGCATCGAGGTGCGCTTCCCGGATCCGACTGCGAACCCGTATCTTGCCTTCGCGGCGATGTTGATGGCCGGCATCGACGGCGTGCAGAACAAGATCCACCCGGGCGATCCGGCCGACAAGAACCTCTACGATCTGCCGCCGGAAGAGGACGCCAAGATCCCGACCGTCTGCTCCTCGCTCGATCAGGCGCTCGAACATCTCGACAAGGACCGCGAGTTCCTCACGCGCGGCGGCGTCTTCTCGAACGACTTCATCGATGCCTACATCGAGCTCAAGATGGAGGAGGTCACCAAGTTCCGCATGACCACCCATCCGGTCGAGTTCGAGATGTACTATTCGGCGTAAGTCGGCGCTCGCCGGACGGCAGGAAAGGACGGGGGCTTGCCCCCGTCCTTTTTTTTCGCGCCCCTTTGGCCTACACTAGCCCGTCATGAAGATCACGCCTTTGCTTGCCGCGCTCTTCCTGCCCGCTGGGGCACTGGCCCAAAGCGGCACGCTCTACAAGTGCCTGGGGCCGGACGGGCGCACGACCTATACGAATCAGAAGCCGACGCGGGGCACCTGCGAGATCCTCATGCAGGACAAGCCGGTAACGACCTTCTCGGCACCGAAGCCGCGCCAGGCCACGCCTACGGATTTTCCGCGCGTCAATATCGACCAGCAGAAGGCGCGCGACAACGACCGGCGCGCCATCCTGGAGCAGGAGCTTGCCGCCGAACAGAAACATCTCGAAGCCGCCAAGCGCGAACTCGCCGAGCAGGAAAATCTCTATCCCCCCGAAGAGCGCATCGTCGGCGGCGGCATCCATGTCGGCCGCCGCGAGGAGCGGCTCAAGACCTACCGCGACCGGGTGCAACTGCATGAGCGCAACCTCGAGGCGTTGCGCAAGGAACTCGCGAATCTGAAGTAATCCCGTCTGGCGCGCTTTTTGCGAGCTTTTCGGCATGCACGCCGCCCAGACCCGCAGCCACGAAGAAGATCCCGCCTTCGCCGGTCTCGATCTCCTCGCCTCGGCGGTCATTTTGCTCGATGGCGAACTGCGTATCCGCCACTGCAATCCGGCGGCCGAGAATCTCTTCGCCATGAGCCGGCGCGCCTGCCTGGGGCTGCCGATCGGCCAGCTGCTCGGCAACCCGGCGGCGCTCGCCGCCGCGCTCGACAATGCGCTCAACAACAACTGGAGCTATACGGGGCACGACATCATCGTCAAGCGCGACAAGGGCGAGGCCATCCATCTCGACTGCACGGTCACCCCGATCGAAACGGCCGGCGCCCGCCTGCTGCTCGAATTCCGGCCGATCGATTACCAATTGCGCGCCGCGCGTGAAGAGCGCGAAGCCGTGCAAAGCCGCGCCAACCGGGAGCTCATCCGCAACCTCGCCCACGAGATCAAGAACCCCTTGGGCGGCATCCGCGGTTCAGCACAGCTTCTTGCCCGCGAGCTCGACAATCCGGCGCTCAAGGAATATACCGAGGTCATCATCCATGAAGCCGACCGGCTGCAGGACCTGATGCACCGGCTGCTCTCCTCGCACCGCGCGATGCAGCCGGCGCAGCTCAACATCCATGAAATCCTCGAACGCGTGCGGCGGCTCATCCACGCCGAGTTCCCCGGCGTCAAGGTGATGCGCGACTATGACACCTCGCTGCCTGACATCACGGGCGACCGCGAGCAGTTGATCCAGGCGATCCTCAACATCGCGCGCAATGCCGCCCAGGCCATGCAAGGCGAGGGCGAGATCGTCTTTCGCACGCGCGCGATCCGCCAGGTCACGCTGGCGAAGAAACGCTTTCGCCTCGCCATCGAAGTTCAGATCATCGATAACGGGCCGGGCATTCCCGAAGAGATCCGCGACCGCATCTTCTATCCGCTCGTCTCGGGCCGCGAAGGCGGCACGGGGCTCGGGCTTGCGCTCGCGCAAAGTTTCGTGCAACAGCATCAAGGCAGCATTGAAGCCGACTCGGTGCCCGGCCGCACCTGCTTCACTCTCCGCCTGCCGGTGCAACCAACGAAAGACAGGACGAACGAATGAACCACTCCGTCTGGATCATCGACGACGACCGCTCGATCCGCTGGGTGCTCGAAAAGGCGCTCGGCCGTGAAGGGATCGACAGCGCAAGCTTCGGCGCGGCCGACGAGGCGCTCGCGGCGCTCGCCAAGGGCGAGCGGCCGCGCGTGCTGATCTCCGACATCCGCATGCCGGGCGCCTCGGGACTCGACTTGCTGCGCGAGGTCAAGGCGCGCCATGCCGAGCTGCCGGTCATCATCATGACCGCCTATTCCGATCTCGATTCCGCCGTGGCCGCCTTTCAAGGCGGTGCCTTCGAGTATCTGCCCAAGCCTTTCGATGTCGATCAGGCCGTCGCCCTCGTGCGGCGCGCCCTCGAACAGGGCGGCCCCCCACCGGAGGCTGCCAGCGCCGCTTCGGTCGCGCCGGAAATCTTGGGGCAGGCGCCGGCGATGCAGGAGGTCTTTCGCGCCATCGGCCGCCTCTCCCAATCGCACGCCACGGTGCTCATCAACGGCGAATCGGGCACCGGCAAGGAGCTCGTCGCGCGCGCGCTCCACCGCCATAGCCCCCGGAAGGATGGCCCCTTCATCGCGCTCAACACGGCGGCGATCCCGCGCGATCTGCTCGAATCGGAACTCTTCGGCCACGAAAAAGGCGCTTTCACGGGCGCCCATAGCCTGCGCCGCGGCCGGTTCGAAGAGGCCGCCGGCGGCACCTTGTTCCTCGATGAGATCGGCGACATGCCGGCGGAACTCCAAACACGGCTTTTGCGCGTGCTTTCCGATGGCCATTTCTACCGTGTCGGCGGCCGCGAGCCGATCCGCGCCAATGTGCGCGTGATCGCCGCCACGCACCAGAATCTCGAGCAGCGCGTCAAGGACGGCCTCTTCCGCGAAGACCTGTTCCACCGTCTCAACGTGATTCGCCTGCGCCTGCCGCCCTTGCGCGAGCGGCGCGAGGACATCCCGATGCTCGCGCGGCACTTCCTCGCCGCAAGCGCCCAGTCGCTCGGCGTCGAACCCAAGCGGCTGTCGGACGCTGCGCTCAAGTTCCTGCAAGCGGCGCCCTGGCCGGGCAATGTGCGCCAGCTCGAAAACCTCTGCCACTGGCTCACGGTGATGGCGCCCGGCCAGCAGATCGAGCTCGACGATCTGCCAGCCGAGATGCGCGCCAACCCCGCCGCCAGCACGGCCGGCGACTGGCAGACCCTGCTGGCGAGCGCCGCCGACGAAATGCTCGCCCGCCAGCCCGGGGCCATTTGGGAGGAGCTCGGCAAGATTTTCGAGGCCACCTTGATCCGCCGGGCGCTTGCCGCCACCGGCGGGCGGCGCATCGAGGCGGCGCAGCTCTTGGGCATCGGCCGCAACACCATCACGCGCAAGATCCAGGAACTCGGGCTCGAGGAGGACACGGGCAGGGTATAGTCGCGGCATGCTCGATTTTGCCGCGCTCCATCGCGCCCTGGGTGAGGCTGCCTGCCGCTTCGACATCGATCTCATCGAGGTCTGCGATTCGACGAATGCCCTTTTGCTCGCGCGCGCCGAAGCCGGCGCGCCTTCGGGCAGCGTCATCGTCGCCGAGCGGCAGACCGCCGGCCGCGGCCGGCGCAACCGCCCCTGGTTTTCCGCGCCCGGCGAGAGCCTCACCTTTTCCCTGCTATGGCGTTTCGCGCCGGGCCGCTTTCCCGCGGGCCTCTCGCTTGCGGCGGGGCTGGCCGTCATCGAGGCGCTCGCCAAAGTCGGCGCTGGAAAGACGGCCCGCCTCGCGCTCAAATGGCCCAACGACGTGCTCAAGGACGGCAAGAAGCTCGCCGGCATCCTCGTCGAACTCGTACCCGGCGCGCCGCAGGCGGCCGTGATCGGCATCGGATTGAATCTCAGGCTGCCCGTGGCACTGCCCGGCGAAGTGCGCGCGATGAGCGCCGCGCTCGATGAGAGTGTCGATGCAAACGCCTTGCTCGCCGCGCTCTTGGTGGAACTGGCTGCGACGCTCGAGATTTTGGGCGCGCAGGGCTTCGCCGCGCTGCGGGAAGCCTGGCGCACGCATCACGCCTACGAAGAGGCGCCGATTTGCCTGCTCTCAGATATGGCACCGCCGCGCGAAGGCATCTGCCGCGGCATCGATGTCGACGGGGCGCTGCTCTTTGAAACGGAGGGCCGCATCGAGCGCGTGCTCTCGGGCGAAGTCTCGCTGCGGTCACGGCCATGATCCTGTGTCTCGATGCCGGCAACACTCGCCTCAAGTGGGGGCTTTGGTCGGGCAGCACCTGGCTTGCGCGAGGCGCGCTCGCCTACGCAGCGCTTGAGGCACTTTCCGGCGCGTTACCCGCGCGCCCGGCGCGCATCCTCGCCTGCAACGTCGCGGGAGCCGAGGTCGCTGCGCGCATTGCGGCGCTCGCCGATGCGCTTGCCGCGCCGCTCGACTGGTTCGCGAGCACGGCCGCCGGCTGCGGCGTGACGAACGGCTATGCGCGCCCCGAGCAGCT
The DNA here is from genome assembly GCA_026415155.1 of Rhodocyclaceae bacterium. Classification (GTDB taxonomy): domain Bacteria; phylum Pseudomonadota; class Gammaproteobacteria; order Burkholderiales; family Rhodocyclaceae; genus Sulfuricystis. The sequence goes on along the minus strand of JAOAHQ010000064.1, from coordinate 27,834 downwards.
CGGCGCCGACCGCTGGGCGGCGCTCATCGGCGCGCATCATCTGCATCGCGGTGCGGCGATCGTCGTGATGGCCGGCACCGCGACGACGATCGATTTCCTCGACAGCGAGGGCAAGTTCCGCGGCGGGCTGATCCTGCCGGGCCTCGCGCTCATGCGCGCCTCGCTTGCCCGCCACACGGCCGGATTGCCCGAGGCGCGCGGCGCCTATCGTGAGCTGCCGGCCAATACCGACGATGCGATCGAGAGCGGCTGCCTCATGGCCACCCTCGGCGCCATCGAGCGCCTGCGGGCGCTCGCCGGGCGTCTTGCCAGCGCCGAGCCAACGCTCATCGTCTCGGGCGGGGCAGCAGAGGCGCTCTGGCCCCATCTGCCGCCGCCCAAGCGCCAGATCGAGCAGCTCGTGCTCGAAGGCTTGGCGATCGCCGCTACTGCGTCGTCTTCTTCTTAGCAGGAGCGCTGCCCGTCGCCGCGGGCTTGGCCGCCGCCGGCTTGGCGGCAGGCGCGGGCGCAGGTGGCGGTTCGGGGGCGGCGCCCGAGCCCTTGTATTTGGCATCGATCTCCCAGACGAGCTTTTGCACGAGGCGCTGCACCATGCCATCGAGCGTCAAGCCGCCTTGCGCGCCTTGCGAGAAGCCGAGCACCGAGGTCGATTTGGCGCCGACTTCCATCTTTTCTTCCGTATAGCCGGTCGCCACCTGCTCGGTCGTATTGGCGTTGAGGATCTTGTAGCGCATGCCGATGATCCACACACCCGTGCCCTCTGCGGTCTTGATCGAACTCACCACCTGGCCGGCGGCCGCGCCTTCGCGGCTGCCGCCGGCGAGGATGTTGATGAGCTGGCCGGCCGCCTGGCCATCGAAGCCCTGCTGGGCCTGGGCGACCTGCTCGGCTTTCAGGATGTCGAACTTGACGACCCACTTGGTCGTCTTCCACTTGCCCTTTTGCAGCACCTTGCGCGCGGCATTGGGGTCGCCCATCGTATAGGCGAGCTGGAATTCTTGCAGCATCGGCCCCATGTCGGAACGTTCGAGCACGCCGAAATTGGCGCGGCCCAGTTCCAGTTCGACGAAGTCGGCGATGTTGTTGGGGCTGAATTTCTGCGTGAAGGTCACGTTGTTGCTCTTGATCTCGCCGGGGATGACGACGAGATTGGGGCCGCGGATCGCCACGTTCTGGTACTCGATTGGCTTGTACATCGCCTTGTCGGCCATCTCGTTGGCCTTTTGCGAGGTATCCGAACCGGCAGTCGGCGATGGATTGTTGGCATCCTCGGGCTTCGGCGGATTGGACTGCATGCAGCCAGAGAGCAAAGCAGCGGAAAGCAAGGCGGCGAGCGCCGAGCGTTGCGCGACGAACTTCATGTTCAGGGTTCCCCTTTCAAACGATCACTTGTAACGCGAATCGATTTCCCAAACGAGCTTTTGCACGAGGCGCTGCACCATGCCATCGAGCGTCAAGCCCCCTTGTGCGCCCTGCGAGACGCCCAGTACCGAAGTCGACTTGGCGCCAACCTCCATCTTCTCTTCCGTGTAGCCGGTGGCGACCTGCTCGGTGGTGTTGGCATCGAGAATCTTGTAGCGCATGCCGATGATCCACACACCGGTCGCCTCCCCCGTCTGCACCGAGCCGACCGCCGTGCCGACGGCCGCCGAGCCGCGGCCGCCGCCCAGGATGCCGATCACATTGCCGATCGCGCGGCCATCGAAGCCTTCCTGGGCCTTGGCGACCTGCTCGGCCTTCAGGACATCGAACTTGACGACCCATTTGGTCGTCTTGAGCTTGCCCTTTTGCAAGGTCTTCCGCGCCGCCGCCGGATCGCCCATCGTGTAGGCGAGCTCGAATTCGCGCAATAGCGGCCCCATGTCGGCGCGCTCGAGCACGGCGAAATTGGCGCGGCCCAGCTCCAATTCGGCGAAATCGGCGATGTTGTTGGGGCCGAACTTCTGCGTGAAGGTCGCGTTGTTGCTCTTGATCTCGCCAGGGATGACGACGAGGCTCGGCCCGCGCTTGTGGGCATTGACGTATTGCACTTCCTTGTACATGCCGCGGTCGGCCATCTCGTGGGCCTTTTGGGAAGTCGAGGAACCGGCGGTCGGCGAGGGGCTGTCGAAGACCGGCTGAGCGAGCGCTGCCATCGCAAACGATGCCGCCGCAAGTGCAAATATGGAACGCATGATGTTTCTCCTCGATCAATCCGAACAATAGTCGCCGAACAGCCGGCCGACGACCTCCTCGCTCTTTTCATCCCAGAGCGCGCGGATCGCCTGCTGGCGGTTGGAACCGGCAAAGCTCGAGCCATAGGCCGAAGTCGAAGCCACGGCATTGCCGTTTTTGAGGAGCAGCGTGAAATCCGCGGTGAGATCCACTTCGTTGATGCCGACCAAGCGATTGACGCCCGAGGAGCCGGTGATCTTGCCGCGCACGACGAAATCGGCGCCGGCCTTGTTGGCGGCGAGCTTGACGCCGATGCTCTTCAATTTCGCTTCGAGCGACTGGCGCACCACCTCGCCGCCGCCGCTCCTGTCATCGAGCTGCAACGCGACCTTCTTGTTGCGGATCATGTCGCGGCAACTGATCGAGAGGAACTCGGCGGCCTTGACGACGGCGCCTTCATCGTCGGAAAAGCTGAAGGCGCGCGCCGAGCTATAAACCCCGCCGGGACGCGCGGCCGCCACTCGCGTCGGCGGATAGCTCGGCTGGCCATAGGCCGGCGCAGGGGCCGCGGCCGCGGCCGGCGGCGGCAGCTGACCGCCATCGGCTGCACGGGTTTCGGAACGGGCCAGCGTCGTCTGCCGGCTCTTCAAGGTCTGCAGGCGGTTCTTCGCGAGTTCCGCGAACTTGCCATTCGGATATTGGGCAAGATAGGACTCGAAGTCGGCCGTGCTCTCCGAATTGGCAATGCTGTTCCAGTAGGCGAGCTCGATCGCGGCATCGTCGACCTTCTGGCCCGCCGGCGGCGGCACGAAGTACATGTCGGCACCCTTGAGGCTCGACTCCTCGCGCGGCGACTGGCGGCGGCCAGCGATCCGCTCCGATTCGGCCTCGACCGCCTCGCGCGTGCGCTTGAAGACCTGCTCGACAGTGAGCCCCGGCACCTTGGCATTCGCCATCAGATGCTTGGTGTAAAGACCATTGCGGCCAATGCCATCGAGCGCCTCGGTGCCCGGGGCGGTCGAGAAGGCGATCAGGGAGCCCGAGGGCGCATCCATCGGCGCCAGGCCCCGCGATTTCAGCGAGCGCGTCTTGATGAAGGGATTGTTGCGGCAAGCATCGAGCACGACGACATTGACGCGGTTCTTCGAATCCTCCATGTAGCGCAGCACGAGATTCGCCGGCACCGCGTTTTTCTTGACTTCCTCTTCGTTCCTAATCGGCACGCCGACCGGCAAGAGGTAGTTTTCACCATCGACCTGCACACCGTGACCGGCGAAGAAGAAGAGCCCGATGCCATCGTTGTTCTTGATCCGCTCGCCGAAGTCGCGGATCGCCTGCAGCATCGCCTCCTGGTTCTGGTCGGTCAGCACGCGCGTGTCGAAACCGATCTCCTTCAAGGTCTTGGCGAAGTCGACGGCATCGTTGACGGGGTTATCCAAAGGTGCCATCGAATAGGCGGCATTGCCGATCAATAGGGCATAGTTCTTGGCCCAGGCGAGCGTCGCCAGCCAAGACAGGCACACAGCGAACAGTAGGCGGATCATGATCGATGCTCCTCGGTCGGCCGATGACGAATGCTAACGCTTTTCGAGGCGGAAAAGATACTCCCCGCCGTCCATGTGGCCGGCCGAGACTACGGCGCCGTATTGCGGCGTCTGCGGGTATTCCTTCGTCACGCCGCGATGCACGTCGCGCCAGACCTCATATCCTGGCGTGATGCCGCCCGCTGCCTCGAGCGCGCGAATCAGATTCCAGGCGAAGATCGAATGGCCCTCCTTGCCTTCGTCGGAGACGGGTTCCTCGTCGCCCGAGGTCAATACGACCACCGAGCGGCGGTGGAAGAGCTCCTCCGGCCGCGTGCTTGCCGGCCGCGTGAATTTTTTCTCGCGCGCGAGCGTGCCAGAAAAGCAGGAATCCGAGACGAGGATGATCTGCCGCGCCGGAATCGCCGCTAAGAGGCGCGCGATGTCGTCGTTCGAGATCCAGCCCTTGGCGGTCTTGACCGAGGCATCGATGGGAATCCAATAGCCCATCTTCGTGTCATCCATCTCGTAGCCGTGGCCGGCGTAGAAGATCAGTACCGCATCCTCGGGCCGCGCTTGCGTCGCGAGCCGGTTCAAGGCAGCGATGATGGCCTCCTTGCCGGCATCCTTGAGGAGTTCGACCTCATAGCCGAAACGCCCTTTCAAGACGGAAGCGATGCGCGTCACATCGGCGATCGGCGTCTCGAGCGCCGGAATCGGCGGCGGATAGGCATTATTGCCGACGAGCAAGGCGATACGGCGGCCGACGAAAGTCGGCGCTGGCGGCACGGCACTCGCCGGGGCCTTCTCCTCGACGGGCGCCGCTGCTGGCTTTTCCACGGCAGGCGGAGCCGCCGCCACGGGCGGCAGGAGGCATTCGCCGGCCTTGGGCTTCACCCCGGCGGGGCAGAGCGGCACATCGGCGGCTTTGGGGTTTTTGCGCAGTTCTTCAAGCGCCTCCCGATAGAGCAGCGTCCTCGCCTGGTGGCGCTGCAGGACCATCGCCTGGAACTGGGCAAAGCCTGGCGGGCCGCCCATGAACATCGGCGGAAACTGCGCCCAGATGGACTGGGCCGCGAAGAAAAGCAGGAAAACGAGATGACGCATCATGGCAGGCTCCCGATGAGTTCTCTGGCGCGCTCGATTGGCCAGCAGGCGTGATCGGCCTCGGGCCAGAGCACATATTTACCACCTTTCGCCTCGGCATAGGCGCGCACGATGGCAGGCGGCACGACCGCGTCGCGCCCGCCCGCGACATGCATGGACGGCACCGCCAGCGAAGGAAGCCGCATCGGATCGGCCCCTACGAGCGGCGACAAGCCTTGCATGCGCGTCCACTCGTTAACCGCGAGCGGCGCCATGAAGGTCGCCACGGCTGAAACATCGCTGCGCCGTAGGCTGAGCAGCACCGCCATCACGCCGCCGCCCGAATGACCGACGAGGCGCAGCCGCTTCGCGCCGGCAGCTCGTTTTAGTTCCTCGAGCGCGGCATCGAGCGATTCGAGGAGCTCGGGCGCAAAGCGCGCCGTCGTCCAGTGTTCCATGCGGCACGCGGCAGCGCGCTCGAACTGGCAGGGGCGGGCAAGATAAGCGACCGGGCCGCCGAGCGCAGCGGCCAGCGCGGCGGTCTGGGAGTGTTCCGGCGTCGGATCAGGCGGCGGCCAGCGCGGATTGAACCAGGCCGCGCCATCGCCTTCGATGACGACGGAGAGCGCCTCGCCCTCGCCGCGGCGCAGCCAGGCATGGACGGGAAAGTCGGCGCTCATCAGACGGCGATGTTCGAAGCCTGCGCGTTCGAGCGCCTGATCGAGCCGCTTTAGCTCGCCCACCGGCAGGCCGCAGGCGCAACCGGCAAGCCAAAACGAAAAGGCCGCGAGCACGCCCGCGGCCTTGTTCGACAGCATGGGAAAGAATCAGAAGCGCAGGCCGATGTTGGCAGAGAGCACGCGATTGCGCTGATTGCTGCGCCCTTCCTCCTCGGTGTAGGCGATGCCGCCGGTCACGCCTGCACCGACGGAGAGGAAGTTCGCGCCGAGCGTCCACTGCCAGCCGTCCTTGCCGATCGGATCCTTGGCGCCCGCAAGCGTCGTGCGGCGATCTTCATAGACATAGGCAAGGCCCACATAGGGCATTACGCCATTCATCCACCAGGCGGCCTGGCCGCCAAGACGCAACTGGTCGATGCGGTTCCTTGCGCCAGTGTTGTTGAATATTGCACCATTGTTCTTGGCATTGTCGTATTTTTCCTCGCCATGCAACCAACCCAGCCGTCCAGAAAGCTGGGTGTTGCCGAGCCAGCTCGAGTAGTTGAGGTTGACGCCCAGGAACCAGCGGTCGGCCTCGGCCGTGACGTTGTCGGTCTGGGAAAGTTCGCCTACTCCCAAGCCAATCGAGGCATCAAGAGCCAGTTCCTTGCTGATGCTCATGCCGACGTAGGGCGCGATGATGTAGCCTTTGTTTAGCAGATCAACCGATTTCACCCCCCCTGCATAGCTCTCGCCGGACGCTCGATCAAAAGACGCCGAGACGCCAGCAACCAGCATCGAGGAAATCGCATAGTCACCGCCAATCACCGTCGTCAGGGAATCCGTCGAGATGCGGATGTTGTTGCCGGTAAGCGGCCGGAAATATTCCTGCCGAGTGCGACCATCGGTCAGATTGCCCCAGACATTCCAGAGCTTACCCGGTGCAGCAGCAGCGGTGCCGGCATTAAGCCCTGCGACACGAGTCGGCGGCGCAGCCAGGAAACGGTTCGCCAGCGCGGTCGAGATCGCCGAGATCTGCGTGAAGGCCGTCTGGTTGATCGAGACAGTTGATGTCTGAGGGCTCGCACCAAAACATTCTGGGTGGTATTGCGGTTCATTAGGAACGGAACCGCTCGCATAAGAAGACAAAACGGATGCACATGACGTAGCGAAGGCAGCGGAGCTCGTCAAGCAAGCCACTGCGGCAAGAGAAATCTTGAGGGCGGTTTTCATTGCCTGTCTCCAGCAAAGAAAAAGAATCGAGTGAATCCTACCGGGCTTCCTGAACATTTTTCAACGCTTTGCGATAAAGATTCGCCAGCAGCTTCGCCTCGTTGTGGTTCGGCCGCGACACCTCGAGCTCTTTGACCGCGACATCGAGCGCCTCGAAGGCCTTCATGTCGAAGAGCGCCGAGAGCCGGTACATCTCGGGCGCGAGATCCTCGGCGGGGGTTTCCATGCGCAAGCGCTTGTAGGTCTCCTCGACCTTGGCGATTGCCTCGGGTGTAGCGATCGCCCGCAGGCGCATCACCCCGGCGCGGCCCTGGGCGAGCAGGGTCGGCGTGCGGGCGATCTGTTTGACGAGGAAGGGCGCGAGGGTCTTCGCCTCGGGCGCAGGGAGTCCACTGCCCTTGCCCTCTCCAGGCCCGACTTCGAGCTTGCCCGTGCCCTGCCAGGTTTCTTGCCGGCCGGTGAGGAAAAACACGATGGTGAGCTTGCCCTGTTCGAGCGAGACGACGTCGCCCGCTTCGAGCCGCTCGAAGGGAGCGAGCGGCCGCTTTTCGATGCCTTTGACGAGCGTGGCCTTGCCCTCCAGGGCGGTGATCAGGGCACCGCGGTCTTCTTGGGCGAAGGCGGTGCAGGCTAGGGCGCAGATCAGGCAGACAAACCAATGGCGAAATCCGATACTAGCGTTTGTAAAGGGGCGCATCGGGAAATCCTTTCAGAAAGGCGGCGCGCATCTCGGCAAGTTCCCGCTCCGCAAGCCCTGCCATCTGGGCATTGAAGGCGCGCGGATCGGGCGTGTAGAGAAGATACGCCTGGGCTTCGTTGATCATCAATTCTTCGTTATCCGGATCGTAACCCGATTTGGCGAGAAAGGCACGCAGAGCGCTGCGCTGGCGTTCAGTGAGCACCTCGCGCCAGAACGTGCGGCACCAGGCGCGGTAGAGCGGGTTGGTATAAAACTCGGCGTGCGCGATTTCGTGCATCAGGATCGTCTGGCGGGCGAGCGCCGTCACGGCGGGCTCGTTACCCCCCGCTTTTTCCTGCGGAATCGAGAGGATCACGGCATTGGGGCGCACCGCTTGCAGAAAACCGAAGCGCTCGCGGATCAGCCCTTGCTCGATCAGAAACGCGCGCAGCGCGCGCTCTTCGGCAGTCAAGGCGATCGAGCCGTATTCGGCGAGATTGAAGAAGACGACGAGCTCGGAGACGAGAAAATCGTTGCCATAGGCGAAGGTATATTCGGTCTTGCCCACCGAGCGGATGAATTGGGCGAGTTCCTGATCGTCGAGCACGCGCGCGCGGCCCACGCCCATGCGCTCGACGAGGGCGACGATGCGGTTGAACATGCGGCCTTGCGCCGCGAGCGTCGGGAAGTCGATGACGTAGATTGGCTGGCGACCCGGGTAAGCAAACACCTGCACGCTCTCGCTCTTCGCGGCGAGGATCGCTTCGTAGCTCGCGGGCTGTGGCGCCGGCAGGCGCTCGAGTGTTTGGCCTGCCGCGTTTTGCAGGAAACAAAAGAAAAGAAGCGCGCCTAAAAGAAGGCGCTGCAGCAGGCGCAGCCAATCAGGGCTTGCGGTAGGCATCCTGGCTGAAGCGGTGCGCGCGCTCGATCAGGTAGCTCGCATTGTCGCGGTTCGAGGGATGGCTCGCCCCCGGCGCGACGGGCGGATAAGCCGGCGCGCCCCAGCCGTAAAGCGGCGTGCCGAGCCAGGTCGTCGGGCCGAAATAGAGCGACCAGCCGTTCTCGCGCCGATAGACCCCCTGCCCCATCGCGTGCGCGCGGGCGAGCGAATAGCTCGCAAGATCGCGGTTGCTTGGCGCGCCGCTTAGGTTGAATCCCCGCGGTGTGGCCGGCGGATAGGGCGGCATGGCCCCGGGCGCGCGCCAGAGGAGCGGCGGAGGGGCGACGAACACCGGCGCGGGTGGCAGGATCGCCTGGCCGCGCGTCTCGGGGCTCGAAAAGACGAGAAAGCGCAGGAAGGGGTGCTCGTAGGCGAACTCGTGGGGCGGCACGCTCTTGTCGGCGACGATGAGTTCAGCCCGTGCGGGAAAGATCGCAAGGCTTGCCGCCAGCAAAACGATACGCAACGCGTTCATGGCGGCCTCAGTCGTTGCTGGTGACGGAAACGTTCTTGCCTTGGCGCTCGATCTTGTAAATCTTGCCGGTCTTCGGCGACTTGTAGGTCTTGACCCCGGGGGGGATCTCCTTGCCGTCGATCCACAGCTTGCCGTTGATGATCGTGACGCCCTCGATATTGGCGCCCGGCGCGATCGAACCCACGGAAGAGCCGACTTCGTTGCCGCTGCCGACCGACACCTGGCTGCCGGCGCCGACGCGCACATCCTGCCCCGCGCCCTTGACGCTCACGGCGCCGTCGGCGCCGATGCGCACGTCTTGACCGCCCGACGAAATGCTGATTTGCGCTTCTGCGATGGCCGCCGCCCCGAGCGTCATCACACCGATCCAAAGGGCTTTTCTCATGCCGATCTCCTCATGCAGTCATTTGCAGATAGTAACGCCGCTCGCATTGCCCTGGATGACCGTATGCCCTTGCACATTGCCCTCGATGCCGCCGACGGTGTTTTCGGTGCGGCAGCGGCTCGGGTTGTTGGCGGCAGGCGGTGCGACCCAAGCGCGCGCCTTCTCGCGTGCCTGGCTCGCGTCGGAAGGCGGCGGGCCGCTCTTGATGATCAAAGCCGGCGCTGGCGGGACGGCAGACTCGTCGAGATAGCCGCGCGCTTCGCGCACGCGCTCGCCTGCGGGCGCGCCCGGCTCGCCTTCGAGGAGGATGCGCGGCGCGATCGCCTCGCGGCCGCTGCGCGCACGCGCTTCATCGAGCGCACGCGCGCGCGATTCCTCATGCCGGGGCGAAGCGGCCGGCGCAGGCAGCGACTGCGCCTTCTCGCGGGCGGGATCGACGATGATGATCTCGCCCGCGAAGGCCGGCGACGCGGCACACAACCACGCGCCTAGCAGCCAATGCCTGCGCATCGCCCGTCTCCTTCATCGCACCGTGATCTCGAGCTTCGCCTCGGCGACGTTCGGATTCGACTTGCGGAAGGCCTGCGCGATTTCCTCGAGCGAGGCGACCTTGAGCGGGGTCAGATCCGCCGCCTTGAGGTTTGCCGGCAAGGGCAGATCGCGTTCGCTTGCGTAACAGACGATCTGCTCCTGTCCCGGCTGATCGAAGCGGATCTTGAACGGCGATCCTTCGGGAGGCAAGGACATCGGCCGACCCGCCCGCACGAAGGAATCCGGATTGAAGCGGTTCGGGAAGATGCGCGCGATCACGCCGGAGTTGTCGCGGTAGTAGCAATAGAGGATGCCATCGCCCGAGAGCTGCACACGCGCCTGTAAGAACTCTTTCGTCCGGTAGGTGGGGCGCGGGCCGCGATCCGTGTCGAGCTTGACCGTGAGGGGCCCGCTTGCTGCCGCCGGCCGCGGCGCAGCCGCGACGACCGGCGCAGCCGCGGCCGTCGGATCGGCTGCCAGCGGCTGATCGGCATCGAGCAGCGCGTAATAGAGCTCGAAATTGATGCGCCCATCGGCGATGAGGCCGTTTTCGGCTTGGAACTTGCCGATGGCGCTCGTAAGCTCCTTCGAGACGATGCCATTCACAGGCCCTTGGTAATAGTTCATGCCGGCAAGCTTCCTTTGCACGAGCTTGACGCGGTCTTCGGGCTTCATGCCGTCATACCACTCGCGCGCCTGCTCGATCATGACCGGATTGGTCTTCTCGATCTCGAGGCATTTCCAATACGGCACATTGGTCAGCTTGCCAACGAGCTCGATCATGCCGAGCTCGATCAGCGCGCGCACGCCGGAACCCAAGCCTTCCGCCTTGTTAAGCGACATGTTGAACGAGAAGCCGACCTTGCCAAGCCGGCCGCCCAGCTCGCCGCCCTTGCCGGTGCGCGTGATGACGAGCGAGTTGCTGGCATTGACGCCCGGCAAAATCATGCGCGAGGTGGTTTCGCCGACGTTCATGTCGATCGACACGACGGAGGAGACCTGATCGCGTGAGACGCCGAGATCGAGGAAGGGCAAGGCGATCCCCGCACCCTGCTGCGCGTCGATCGCATTCTCGTCGAGCTGGGTGATCGCGCCGCGGATGTAATAGTTGGGCAGCTTGTGCTGGAAGGCGCCCGCTGCCTGGATGTCTTGGAAGAGCGCCAAGAGATCGGCGCGCTCAGTATCGTAGTCGATGAAGGTGAGCGCCTTGCTCTTGATCGACATCTTCGAGGCGGCGGTGATCAGCATCTCCTTGGTGCCGGCCATCACCTTGCCGGTTGAATCGGGAATACCCGCCGTCGTGATGACGATATCGCGCTTGCCATAGGCAAGCAGGAGGTCGTCCATGCAGCGCAGGGCTGGCGTGAAATTGGTCACCGTCTTCGCCGCCGGCGTCTTCACGGCCGTGGCGACCGTTGCCGTCTCGGGCTTGGGCGGATCGGCGACACATCCTGCCAACGCCAGGCTCAATGCCAGCACCGCAGGCCAAGGAGAAGGAATGGAAGGAAAAACCGTGACCAGGGATTGTTGCGTCTTCATGACAAACCTCACGAATGAATTGATCGAGCCTGTCGCCGACGACACGGCTTGGCCTGCCCAGATACCGTTACCTTAGAGAGAAAATTCTCGACAGTGTTGACTTCGGTCAACAACTGGCGGAGAGTATCCGTCTTGAATGAGAGCAAGCCAAGCGAAGGCTTGTCAACCCCCGAATCAATGGGTGCGTTGAAGGCACCATGGGAGCGACCATGAAAAAAGCACAGAGTGTCATCGTGGCAGCGTCGGTGCTATGCCTCGTGGGCGGTGTTCCGCAGCTGGCTCAAGCCCAAACGCAAGGGGGGGTTGTGCGCGGCAATACCGAGATCAATGCCGTCGTCGGAGCGCAGACTTCAGTGGCTGCGGGGCTCGGCAACAAGGCGCAGAGCAATGTCGGCGTCGTCAAGGGCAGCGGCGGCAGCACCGAGATCAATGCGGTGGTCGGTGCGCAGACGACGGTGGCCGCCGGCGCCTACAACAAGGCGCAGAGCAACGTCGGCGTGGCGAAGAACACGAGCGGTCCGACCCAGATCAATGCCGCGGTGGGCAATATGACGACGGTCGCCGCAGGGGCCGGCAATACGGCGAAGACCAATGTCGGCGTCGTCAAGGGCGGGAAGGGCAATGTGACCGTCGGCGTCGGCAACATCACCAATGTCGTCGGCGGCGTGGGCCAGAAGGGTTGCATCAACATCGGCACCAAGGGCGTCGATGGCTGTGAATGAGGAGAGAACGATGAAGCTCGGCAAGTTCGCGGTAAGCGTCATCATCGGTTTGGCAGCGACAATCGTGTTGCCGGCCTGGGCGCTCAATGAAGGCACGCATCTCAATCCGCGCGGCCAATCGAAGGTCAATAAGGCCTTGGCGAAAGGCTATCTGCAAAGCGGCGCCGAAGGCATGCAAAAGCAGCAGACCCAGGTCAATATCGGCAGCAAACGCGCCGGCACCTGCACGATGAACGTCGGCGCCTCACCCGGCAGCAAGGATTCCAAGGAAACGATCGTCACGGCGAAGGAGATCATCAATGTCTGCAAGTAAGTCTTGGAGATGGGCCACCGGCCTGACGGCGAGCCTCATGCTGGCGGCTGGCGCGTGGGCAGAAGTCACCGTCTATGAGAAGGCGCCGAGCGTCGAAGAATTGCAACAAAAGCTCATGGGCAGCGGCAAGAGTGGAGAAAAGAAATTCAAGACGCGGGCCATCGTGTTCGGTGATTCGGCGCCAGCCGATGCCGCGCCAGCCCAGCCTCAGGCCGCGCCGCAGAGTGCCCCTGCCCCAATGCCGGCCCAGACGCCCAGCTATGCCGTAGCTGCACCTCAGCCAGCGGTCGCTCAGACGATGCAGGTTTCGGAAAACGCGATCGCCTTCCCGATCCAGTTCAAGGCCGGCAGCAGCCAGATCCTGCCCGAGTCGATCCCCTTCCTGCAATCGATCGCCGGCCTGATGCAGAAAGACCCGAGCATTCGCCTGCTCGTCGAAGGTCATACCGACATCACGGGCAATTACCAGCGCAACATGGCGCTCTCGCGCGAGCGCGCCTTCGCCGTGATGAACTACCTGATCGACCGGTTCGGCATCGACCCGACGCGCATCGTGCCCGTCGGCAAGGGGCCGACCGATCTTCTGCCGGGGCTTGACCCGACAGACCCGAAACACCGTCGCGTGCAGTTCCGCGTGATCGGCTGATCTTTCCCACCACCTAGTAAAGGAGCATCACCATGCGCAAACTCATCATCGCCAGCATCCTTTCCGCCGCCTCCGCCCTCGCCTTCGCCCAGGCCGGTGTGCAAGCTGCGCCGGGCAGCGTGCAAGCCACCTCTGGCGGCGTCAACATCCAGGGCAACACCAACATCAACGCCGTCGCCGGCCAGCAGACCGCCGTGGCCGTGGGTCAAGGCAACACGGCGAAGAACACCGTCGGCGCCATCAAGGGCGGCACCAACATCAAGGGCAATACCAACATCAATGCGGTCGCCGGCAAGCAAACCGCCGTCGCCGTTGGCAAGGGCAACAAGGCCGAGAACACCGTCGGTCAGATCGGCGGCAACTGATCGGCTCATTTGAGCAGATGCGGCGGCTCGTCAAAAAGGCGGGCCGCCGTTTTTCCTTCGGGATACGACAGATGAAGAGAGTTTTCCTCGGTCTTGCCTTCTTGGCAGGCGCGCAGGTTGGGGCCCAGGAAGAACCGGTGCAGCGCTCGAGCCATCCGCGCGGCTTCGCGAGCGGCGCGCCCCTGCCGGCGATGACGGCGGCGGAAAGCAAGACTTACTCCGGCAGCACGGCGAGCAGCGCAAGTGCCGCGGCGCCCTCCGGCACCCCAGCCGCGCAGCAGGCGACGAGCGGCGGCGTCAATCTGATCGGCAATACGCGCATCGATGCGCGCGCACAAGGCGCGACGGCGGCTGCCGTCGGCCAGCAAAACGCCGCCGGAAATCGCGTCGGCGCCATCGGCGGCAAGTAAGGCTTCATTCAAGGCTTCATTCTCCGCTTCGGCGGACGATCCGCTCCACAAGCCTTTCAGGGCTCGCGGCAAATTCCCGCGCCAACGCCTTTGCTGCCTCACTCTCCAGCTTGTGGCGCACATTTTCCTGCGCGTCTGCCGAACCCTTTTCCGCGGCGATGAGCTGCAGCGCGAGGCCAAGCTCGGCATCCGCAGCCACGCCGGTGCCTGTGCTCACCAGGGCGCCCAGATTGTTGAGCGCTTCAGGATGCCCTTGGGCGGCAGCTTTCGCCCACCAGTCGATCGCCTGCCCGAGGTCCCGTCTCACGCCCCGGCCGGCGTAATACATGCCGCCGAGCTTGTACTGGCCGCCCGCATGGCCGGCGCGCGCGGCCCGTTCGAACCAGCGCGCCGCAGTGCGCCAGTCGCGTGGCACGCCGGCCTTGCCGTAATAATGGATGCGGCCGAGCCAATAGGCCGCTTCGGCTTGCCCTTGGCGCGCCAAGGGTAGCAAGGTGGCGATGGCCTTGCGGCCCTGGCCCGCTTCGTAGAGGCGTAGTGCCGCCTCGATTCTTTCCGCCTCGTCGGCTGCAGCGGGCAAGGCCAGCATGGCTGCGAGGCAGGCGGCGAGCGTGAAGGCGGTGCGTCTCACGTCGGCTGTCCTTCGCCTTCCGGCCAGACTTCGACGACCTCGACCTCGCCTTGCTTGCCCTTGACGCTCAGGACGTGGCGGCGGCCCAGTCGGAAGGCTTCCGGCCGGGGAAGCGCCGCTACCGTCGCGGCACTCGCCAGGATCGGGCAGCCGACGCTCTTCGTCATGCCCTCCAATCGCGAGGCGGTATTGACCGTATCGCCAACCGCCGTGTATTCCATGCGCTGATGTGAGCCGATGTTGCCGACGACCGCCGGACCGGTATGGATGCCGATGCCGATCGCAAAGCGCGGCAAGCTGCGCCCAGCAAAGCGGCGTTCGACCCAGGACGAGAATTCGCGCGCCGTCGCATGAAGCTTGAGCGCGGCGCGCACAGCGCGTTCGGCATGATCGGGCTGATCGAGCGGCGCGCCGAATTCGGCCATCACCGCATCGCCGATGAACTTGTCGATCGTCGCCTCCTCGGCGAGCAAGGCCGCGCAGGCACGCTCGAAATATTCGTTGAGCAGCTCGACGACCTCCTCGGGCTCGAGGCGCTCCGAGAGCGTCGTGAAATCGCGGATGTCGGAGAAGAGCACCGTGACCTCGCGCCTCCGCCCGCCCAAGCCTGGCATGTCGGGATGGGCGAGCAGGGCTTGTAACACGCCCGGCGAGACATACCGGCTGAAAAGCGCGGAGAGATGGCGCTTTTCGCGCTCGGCGCGCGTGAATTTGCTCACCCCGGCCAACAGCAAAGCCGGCAGGAGCGAGAGCTGCATTTGCGCGACCGGTACGTCGAGGTCGACGAGGAAGGCCCCATAGCCCGCGCCGGCAGCCAGCATCGCAAGCAGCACGAAAACCCCTGCGCCCCAGCCCAAACCGAAGCGGAGTAATACATAGGCGCAAGCCCAGGCGGCAAGGAGCGCGGCGAGCGCTACGGCGGGCAGCGGCAGCGGCTGCACGACACGGCCTGCGAGCAGGGTCTCGACGATGTTGGCCTGGATTTCGGGGCCCGACATCATGCGGTCGGCGGCGCCGAAGGTGTTCGAATAGGGGGTCGGATGGACGTCGTTCATGCCGGCGTAGCCCGCGCCGACGATGACCACCTTGTCGCGCAGCGCCTGAATTTCCGGGCGATTGGCGGCATTCGGGGCGAGCAGCGTTGCGAAAGAGACCGTGGGGAAACTCCCGGGCGGACCGGCGAAGACGATGCGCGCGCGCTCTTCAGGCAGTCCGGCCAGCCCCGCCTGGCGGGCGGCCAAGGAGGCGAGGGCATATTCGGGCAGCCCTGCCGCGCGCATCGCCGGCTGAATCGCAAAGCGCGCGCGGAAGTGGCGCACGACGCTGTCGGCATCGAGGGTCAGGTTCGCGAGCCCCACATGGCTTGCGAGATCCTGATTCGGCAAGGAAAGCAGGTAGTCGGGGCTCGGCAGGATGAAATCCTCTTCCGTCTCGCCCGCGCCGATCAGATAACCGGCGAGCACGACCTGGCCGCCGTTGAGCATTTGGCGGAAAGGCTGGTCATACTGGCGCACGGCGGCCGTCTCGCCAGCGCCGAGTTTCGCGAGCCACTGCTCTGGGCTGCCGGAGAAGATGAAATCGAGCACGACGACGCGCGCCCCGGCGGTTCGCAAAGTCTCGACGGCTTGCGCGAAGAGCGGCGTCCAGAAGACGAGCGGCGTATCGGCATGGCGGGCGAGCGAAGCATCATCGACGATGACGAGCGCGGCATGATTCGGCTCGAAGCGCTTGCCGGCGAGGCGATGCCAGGCGTCGAGATAGAAATGCTCGAGGCGGCTTGCCCATTCGAGGCGCAGCGAGGCGAGCATGAGACCCGCCGACACGAGCGCGATCGCAAACGCAAGCCATCCCGAGCGAGCGAGCAGGGTCTTCACGCGCGGCGTCAGTCGAGCGAATAGGAGCACATGCGCTTGTAACAGAACATGTAGTCGTGGCCGCGCCGCTGGCACTCCTTCATGCATTTCGGATCGGCGATCCTCGGCGGCCGCTGGCGCGGCATCTCGGGCTTGACCTGCTCGAAGGCCGGGTTCTTGGGCAGCCCTGGCTGATCGAGCAGGCTGCCGCCCGCCGGCCCCGTGGCGCAGACGCCGGCGCAATAGCCGCGGTCATAGCCCTGGCCAAGACAGCCTTGCATGCAGTTGAAATCCTGGCCGGCCCAGGCAGCGCTGACCAGCAAGCCGATGATCCAGACCCAAGCGCGCTTCATCGCATCCTCCGGTGATGGGTTACCCAAACGAAGTATCCGACTTTTCATGGCGCTTGTGTTCAACCCAGATTGTCCATTAGACCGGGCAGGCCATCCATGAGGAAGCTCAACGACATTCGCACTGCCCTACGCGGCGGCGCTCGGGCTGCGGGCGGTATCTGCGCGCCCGTGCTCCTCGTCCAGAGGCACCGCTATGGACTCGTCGCCCGAGCGCGCATCTCCTCGCCCTCGCCGGCGAGCACCGCTCGCGTTCCAATGGACAATCTGGGTTAAAGCCTCTTGACCCGGCTCACCGATCCAGTATGGTTGCGGCTTTTCATCAAAATGACAGGGAGGGAGCCATGAGCCCGACGCGCGTCGTCCTCGACGAAACCGAGATTCCAACGCACTGGTACAACATCGCCGCCGATCTGCCGAGTCCGCCGGCGCCGCCCCTGGGCCCCGACGGCCAGCCCGTCTCGCCCGACAAAATGCTGGCGATCTTCCCCGGGCCGGTGCTCGAGCAGGAGGTGAGCACCGAGCGCTGGATTCCCATCCCCGAGGAAGTGCGGCGCGTCTATGCCCTGTGGCGGCCGAGCCCCTTGTATCGCGCTCATCGCCTCGAGGCGCTGCTCGGCACGCCGGCCAAGATCTTCTACAAATACGAAGGCGTCTCGCCGGCCGGCTCGCACAAGCCGAATTCGGCCGTGGCGCAGGCCTATCTCAACAAGATCGCCGGCACACAGCGGCTCGTCACCGAAACCGGTGCAGGCCAGTGGGGCTCATCGCTGGCGCTCGCCGGCCAGCTCTTTGGCCTGCCGGTGCGCATCTTCATGGTCAAGGTGAGCTTTGAGCAAAAGCCCTACCGGCGGCTCATGATGCAGACCTGGGGCGGCGAAGTGCTCGCGAGCCCGACGAATTTGACCAAGGCCGGCCGCGACATCCTCGAAAAAGACCCGACGAACCCCGGCAGCCTCGGCATCGCGATCTCGGAAGCGGTCGAAGAGGCCGTCACCGTGCCCGGCACCAAGTATGCGCTGGGTTCGGTGTTGAACCACGTGATCCTGCACCAGACCGTGATCGGGCTCGAGGCGAAGAAGCAGTTCGAGAAGCTCGGCCTCTATCCGGACATGATCTTCGCGCCCTGCGGCGGCGGCTCGAACTTCGGCGGCGTGGCCTTTCCCTTCCTCGCCGACCAGGCGGCGGGCGACAAGCGCGCCGAGAAGCTGCGCTGTGTCGCCGTCGAGCCGGCGTCTTGCCCCACGCTCACCAAGGGCGTCTATGCCTACGACTATGGCGATGCGACGGGCTATACGCCGCTCATGAAGATGTATACGCTCGGGCATGACTTCATGCCGCCGGGCATCCATGCCGGCGGCCTGCGCTATCACGGCGATTCCCCCTTGGTCTCGCAGCTTTATCACGAGAAGCTTATCGAGGCCGTGGCCGTGCCGCAGATCGCCACCTTCGAGGCCGGCGTGATGTTCGCGCGCGCCGAGGGCATCATCCCGGCGCCCGAATCCTGCCACGGCATCCGCGCCACGATCGACGAGGCGCTGCGTTGCAAGGAAAGCGGCGAGCCGAAGGTGCTCTTCTTCAACCTCTCGGGGCATGGCCACTTCGATATGACAGCCTACGAGAGCTACTTTGCCGGCAAGCTCGAGGACTTCGAGTATCCGGCCGAGGCGATCCAGGAATCGCTCAAGCATCTGCCCAAGGTGGGCTGACGCATCGCCATGCGGCTTCTGTTTCTCGTCCTGCTGCTTGCCAACGCCCTGCTCTTCGTCTGGGGGCAGAGCCATTGGGGAGGAGAGGCGGCCGGACGCGAACCGGAGCGGCTTTCTCGGCAGCTTGCGCCCGAGAAGCTGCGCATCGTGAGCAAGGACGGTAAAGCAGAAGCCGCACCGCCGCAGAAAGCCTGCCGGCGCATCGAGTGGCTAGCGAAGCCCGAGGCCGAGGCGATGCTCTCGGCCATCGAGTCGCTGGCCGGCTGGGAAGGGCGGCTTGTGCCGCGGGCCGAGGAGCCTGCCCATTGGGTGTTGATCGGCCATCTCGCCGACCGGGCGGCGGCCGAGAAAAAGAGGAACGAGCTACGCCAGCTCGGGGTGACGGAGAACGAGATCGTCGAGGATGCGGCGCAAGGGCCCTTCGTCGTCTCGCTCGGCGTCTTCCGCAGCCAGACCCTGGCCGAAGAGCACCTGCAGGCTTTGGCCAAGA
This sequence comes from Rhodocyclaceae bacterium, assembly GCA_026415155.1. GTDB lineage: Bacteria > Pseudomonadota > Gammaproteobacteria > Burkholderiales > Rhodocyclaceae > Sulfuricystis. Next base: position 9,141 of record JAOAHQ010000064.1, on the reverse strand, counting down.
AAGGCGTGCGTTCGGCAAGACTCGGCAAGCGCGAGCTGCCGCCTTTCCGGTTCGCAGTAGAGCTCACTGCCCCCGCTCAGGAACTGCCCGCGAAGTTGCCGGAGCTCATTCGGGATTCGACCCATCTCGTCATCGGTGAATGCCTCGCATCATGACATTCGTCGTGGGGCTCACCGGCGGCATCGGCAGCGGCAAGAGCGCCGCCGCCGAACGCTTTGCCCGGCTCGGGGCGCGGGTCATCGACACCGACGCGATCGCCCATGCGCTCACCGCCGCCGGCGGCGCTGCGATCGCGCCGCTTGTCGCCGGATTCGGCGAAGCCATCCTCACGCCCGAGGGCGCCCTCGACCGCGCCGCGATGCGCCGCCGCGTCTTTGGCGACCCTGCCGAACGCCGCCGCCTCGAAGCGATCCTGCACCCCTTGATCCGCGCCGAAGTCGAAAGAGAGCTTAGCCGTGCCGCCAGCGCCGACTTTCCCTATGTCATCCTCGTCGTGCCGCTCCTCGTCGAAACCGGCTTCATGCGCGAGCGCCTCGACCGCCTGCTCGTCATCGACTGCCCCGAGGCGCTGCAAATCGCCCGCGTGATGGCAAGAAGCCATCTTTCCCGCGCCGAAGCCGAGGCCATCCTCGCCGCCCAGGCGACGCGTCAGGCGCGGCTCGCTTGCGCCGATGACGTCATCGTCAATGAGAACGATCTCGCCACGCTGTATGCCGAGGTCGAGCGCTTGCACGCACGTTACCTGGCGCTCGCCGCCCAAACCCGCGATTGAAGGGCCTTTTCGCCGAAGCTCCGGTTGAGGTTTGTGGGCGAATCGGTCAAAATTCGCCGCATCCTTGACCGGGCCGGCGCGTGATCACCTACGAATATCCCCTCCACGAGCGCATCCGCACCTTGCTGCGTCTCGAAGACCTGTTCGAGAAGGCGCTTTATTTCGCCGAGGCCGAGGGCCCCCTCGAGCATCACGTCTCGCTCGTCACGCTGTTCGAGATCCTCGAAATTTCGAGCCGCGCCGACCTCAAGTTCGACCTCGTGCAAGAGCTCGAGCGCCAGCGGCAGATCTTGCTCTCCTTCCGCAACAATCCGGACATCTCCGAAGAGGCCTTGAACGGCGCGCTCTACGAGATCGAGCAGGCTTCGACGGCGCTGCTTGCCATGCATGGCAAGACCGGCCAGCATCTGCGCGAGAACGAATGGCTGATGGGCATCAAGAACCGTGCGAGCATTCCCGGCGGCGTCTGCGAGTTCGATCTGCCCTCTTATCATTTTTGGCTCAACCGCGACGCGGCCCAGCGCCGCAATGACTTGATGGGCTGGATCAAGCCGCTCTTGCCGATCAACGCGGGGCTATCGATCGTGCTGCGCCTTCTACGCGCCTCGGGCCGGCCCGAGCGGCAAGTCGCGCCGCGCGGCGCGTTTCAGCAGATGCTCTCCGGCCGCAGCACCTTGCTCATCCGCCTGCGGCTGTCGCGCGAGCATGCCGCCGTGCCCGAGATCTCGGCCAACAAGTATGCGCTCAACATCCGCTTCACCGTGCCGGACACCGACATGCGGCCGAAGCAAACCGAGGCGGACATCGACTTCGAGCTCACCTACTGCAACCTGTGAAGCCGCGCGTCGTCGCCTGCCCCACCTGTGGCGCCGAAGTGGTCTGGGGGCCGCAAAGCCCCTATCGGCCTTTCTGTTCCGAGCGCTGTAAACAGATCGATCTCGGCGCCTGGGCGAGCGAGACTTACCGCATCCCTGCGGAAGCGCCCCCGGACGATTTCGGTCAGCCCGAGCTCACGCCCACGCGGCGCGAATAGCCGCCACCCCTTGGCCGCCTGCGGCCTGGGCAGCGGGGATGTCCAAGCGCCCCAGCCCGCCGATCGCATAGACAGGCAGCGGCAAGCCCCCGATGAGCTCGGCAAAGCAAGGCCAGCCTAGGCCGGCCTGCCCCGGGTGGCTTACTGTTGCCGCCACGGGCCCTAGCACCGCGAAATCGAGCCCGAGGCGCGCGGCATGCCAAAGCTCCTCGCGCGTGTGGCAGGAGGCGGCGACGAGCGGAAAGTCGGGGCGGCTTGCCAGCGTCATGAGCTGCGCTGCCGTGAGGTGCAGTCCGTCAGCATTGCTTGCCCGGGCGAGCTGATCGTCGCCGTTGACCAGCACACGCGCGCCTTGGCGATGGCATAACGCGACGGCTTGGGCAACGAAGTCGCGCCGCACCGCCTCATCGAGCGCCCGCTCACGCAACTGGACGAGTCGCAGGCCGCCCGCCAGGGCGCGTTTGAGCCCGGCCAATTGCGCCGCCACGCCGATCTGCCAAGCATGCGTGATGCCATAAAAGTTCGGCAGCGCAAGGGCGGCGAGCACCGGCGCATTGGCCGGCAGCATGGGAGAAACGCTCGTTGCGCCCGGCTTCTGCCAGGCCAGCGCCGCATGCACGTGGTCGCGCACTTCGCCGCGCCACTGCGTGACGCGAAAAAAATAGAGCCGCACATGGGCGTGTTCATAGACGTGTTCGCGCACGAGCCAGGGCGTGGCCTCCAGCACCTCGATGGCCAGTTCTTCGCGCAGTTCGCGCTCGAGCGCTGCGCGGGGCGATTCGCCTTCCTCCACCTTGCCGCCCGGGAATTCCCAGTAGCCGGCATAAAAAGTGTTGGCCGCCCGCTGACCGAGCAAAAAACAACCATCCTCGCGCAAAAGGACGGCCGCTGCGACTTCGGTGAGCTTCACTTGAACCGTCCCGCATAGTCGCGCGCGAACTGCCAGGCTACCCGGCCAGAACGCGAGCCGCGCTGCAAGGCCCATTGCAGCGCCTCTTGCCGCCAGCCGGGCCGTCGGGCGAGCGCCGACTTGCCGAGCATCGTTTCGAGCCAATGCGCGCAAATGGCGAGATATTCGTCCTGGCTGAAGGGATAGAAGGAAAGCCACAGGCCAAAGCGCTCGGAAAGCGAGATCTTCTCCTCGGTCGTTTCGCCGGGATGGATTTCGCCCTCCGGCCCGCGCGTCGCCTCGAGGTTCTCGCTCATCATCTCGGGCATCAGATGGCGGCGGTTCGAGGTGGCGTAGATGAGCAAATTCTCCGGCGCGCCGGCGATCGAACCATCGAGCGCGCTTTTCAAGGCCTTGTAGCCGGGCTCGCTCGCTTCGAAGGAAAGATCGTCGCAAAAGACGATGAAGCGCTCCGGGCGGTCGGCGACGAGATCGATGATCGCCGGCAGGTCGATGAGATCGTCGCGATCGACCTCGATGAGCCGTAAGCCCCGTTTAGCGAACTTGGCAAGCACCCCTTTGACGAGCGAAGACTTGCCGGTGCCGCGCGCGCCGGTCAAGAGCACGTTGTTGGCCGGCCGGCCCTCGACGAACTGGCGCGTATTGCGCACGATCGCGGCCTTTTGCGCCTCGATCCCTTGAAGGTCGTCGAGATCGATGAGGTGCACCTGCCGCACTGGCAAGAGGCGCCCGCCCTGCCAGCGGTAGGCGAGCGCCTGCCAGTCGGGCGGCGCGGGCGGCGGCGGCAGCAGGCGTTCGGCGCGTTCGAGCAGCGCTTCGAGCCGTGCGATCAGGGATTCCAGGGCGCTCATCGGGTAAGCTTGTCGAAAATGAAATTCTGGAATTTAGCACTTCTCGTCGGGCTGGCTGGCTGCGCGGCGCTGCCGCCGCCCGCCTGCCCGCCCTGCGCGGAAGCCGAAAAGCCCTCGCCGGCGGCCAAACCCTACGCCCCTGCCGATTGGTCTGAGCTACCCGGCTGGGAGAGCGAAGATCACGCGGCACTCCTCGAACTCTTCCGCGCCCAGTGCCCTGCCATCGCGAAGCGGCCGCTTTGGAAAGCGACCTGCGAGGCCGCGCAAAAAATGAGTGCGGGCGGGACGACGCCCGCCGTCGGCGCTGGCCAGACGGCTCAGGAGAGCGCACGTGCCTGGTTCGAGGCGCATTTTCGCCCCTGGGCGCTCATCGAGCCCAATGGCTCGCGCGAAGGGCTCGTCACGGGCTATTACGAGCCGGTGATCCGCGGCAGCCGGACGAAGACGCCGCCCTATCTGACGCCCGTCTTCGGCCCGCCGGAGGACTTGATCGTCGTCGATCTCGCGAGTCTCTACCCGGAACTCAAGTCCTTGCGGCTCAGAGGCCGGCTTGAAGGCCGCCGCCTCGTGCCCTACTACAGCCGCGCCGAATGGGCGGCCGAGGAAGAAAAGCGCGCCGGCGAAGCGCTGCTGTGGGTCGAGGATCCCGTCGAATTCTTCTTCTTGCAGATCCAGGGCTCAGGCCAGGTCGAGCTGCCGGATGGCCGCCGCATCCGCATCGGCTATGCCGACCAAAACGGCCACCCCTACCGCTCGATCGGCCGCTGGCTGATCGAGCAGGGCGAATTGCAGCCTCATGAAGCCTCGATGCAGGGCATCAAGGCCTGGGCGGCGGCCCATCCCGCCCGGGTCAAGGAATTGCTCGAGGTCAATCCGAGCCTCGTCTTCTTCCGCGAACTGCCCGTCACCGGCAGTGGCCCGCCCGGCGCCTTGGGCGTGCCGCTGACCCCTGAGCGCTCGCTCGCCGTCGATCCGCGTTACACCCCCTTGGGCGCTCCCGTGTGGCTTGCGACGACGCGTCCCGCTATGGACGCCCCCCTTCGTCGCCTGATGCTGGCCCAAGACACGGGCGGCGCGATCAAGGGGCCGGTGCGCGCCGATTTTTTCTGGGGCAGCGGCCCAGAAGCTGGCGAGCTTGCCGGTAGAATGAAACAAAAATGTAAGATGTGGGTGTTGCTGCCGCGCTGGCACAACCCCTGAAAAGCCTCGACAACAAAAGGGATATTGGCTAGGATGAAGGCGCCGTTTGGAGGAGAGCGGTCCTGAACAAACTCAAGCACAAGACCTTGATGTTCTTCGTCAGCATCCTCGCCATGCTGGTCGTGGTGCTGACGACGCTCTCGGCCTATGGTTACCGCCGCTTCTCCCTCTATACCGCCGAGCGGCATGCGCGCTCGGTCGCCGAGACCGTCAAGGTCGGGCTGACGGAAAGCATGATCAATGGCACGATCGACAAGCGCCAGCAGTTCCTCGCGCGCGTGGCGATGGTGCCAGGCGTGCAGCAGGTGCGCGTCGTGCGGGGCCCCGCAGTCATCGAGCAATTCGGGCCGGGACTCGCGAGCGAGAAGGCTGCCGATGGCGTCGAAAAGGTGCTCTCCAATGGCAAGGAACGCTTCGAGGTCATCGAGACCGAGCAAGACCTCGTCTTCCGCGCCGTCATTCCCTACATCGCCAACGATCAGGGCGTGCCCAACTGCCTGCAATGCCATGCGGTCTTGAATGGCACCGTGCTCGGCGCGGTAATGATCGACATCTCGCTCGGCGAGGTGCGCCGCGAAGGCATCCTCGCCGTCATCTTCGTGAGCTTCGCGGTCTTCCTCGCGGCGCTGCTCTCGCTCGCCCTGCTGAGGCGGCTCATGAACCCACTCACCGAAACCGCCCAGGCGGTGCGCGAAGTCACCTCCCAGGCCGTCGGCGGCAATTTTTCCGGCCGCATCCGTCAGCAAAGCTCGGATGAAGTCGGCGAAATCGCGCTCAACATCAACAAGCTGATGGACTTCCTCGAGCGCGAGATCACGACGATCCGTTCGCGCGTCGGCCAGCTCATGGGCCAGCATTGCAACCAGGGCGGCAACCAGCTCGTGCTGACCGCCGAGATGGTCGAAAGCCTCGTCGAGGCCTCGCAGTTCAAGCAGGCGATCGAGGAGGATCAAACCAAGCTCGACATCTACCGGCGCCTGGGCGACATCCTCGAGCAGAAATACAGCTTCAGCCGCTACTCGATCTACGAGATCGCCGCGAGCAAGAACCGTATGACACCAATGCTCGTCGATGGCGAGGTGAGCGGCAACTGCCGCTGGTGCGATCCCCAGGTACTCGTCGATGCAAGCTTCTGCCGCGCCAAGCGCACGGGCCACGAGGTCAATGCCGTCGGTTTTCCGGGGCTTTGCACGATGTTCCGGCCCGCCAATCCAGGCGACACCCACATCTGCCTGCCGATCATCCAATCCGGCATGGCCGGCTGCGTGGTGCAGGTCGTCGTCTCGGCCGACGAAGCCCAGCTGGCCCACATGATGGCGCCTTTCGTCAGCGTCTATCTGCGCGAGGCCGGGCCGGTGCTCGAAGCCAAGCGCCTCATGGAGCACTTGCGCGAAAACGCCCTGCGCGATGCGATGACGGGGCTTTACAACCGCCGCTTCCTCGAGGAATACGTCAGCGCCCTGGTGGCGACGAGCCAGCGCAGGAAAAGCCCCTTCTCGGTGCTCATGCTCGACCTCGATTTCTTCAAGCAAGTCAACGACACGCATGGCCATGAGGCCGGCGACAAGGTCATCAAGACGCTCGCCGACATCCTGCAGCGCAACGTGCGCAGCTCAGACATGGCGGTGCGCTATGGCGGCGAAGAGTTCATGCTCCTTCTGCTCGACACAGGCGCCGAGGCCGCGCTTAAAGTGGCCGAAAAAATTCGCGCCGACGTCGAGGCGACCAAGATTCCGCTGCCCGGCGGCATGCTGCAGAAGACGATCTCGATCGGCGTGGCCGAATTCCCGAACGATTCCGATTCCTTCTGGCAAGTCGTCAAGTTTGCCGACGTCGCCCTTTACAAGGCCAAGGCCACCGGCCGCAACAAAGTGGTGCGCTTTACCCCCGATATGTGGGATCCCGACGCCCATTACTGAACCCCATGCCTGAGGTTTGCCCCGTCTTCGCCGCGGGGTGGGTCGCGCGGCGGGCCGTCCCGCCAGCGCCGACTTTGATTACCTCAGGTTGGCCGCGCTTCCCTTGTCGAGCGCCTTTTCGATGAGCGCCACCGGCATATAACCCGGCACGCGGCTGCCGTCGGCGAAGAACAGCGTCGGCGTGCCGCGGATGTTGAGCCGGCGGCCGAGCGCCGAGACCTGCTCGGTCGGATGGTCGCAATTGGCGGCCGGCGGCGCCTTGCCGTCGATCATCAGCTCGTTCCAGGCCTTCGCCCGATCGGCGGCGCACCAAAGATTCTTCGCCTTCTCGCTCGAATCGGCCGACAGGATCGGATAGAGGAAGGTGTAGATCGTCACGTTGGTCACGCCCTGTAGCTCCTTGGCGAGCTTGCGGCAATAGGAGCAGTTGGGATCCTCGAAAGTCACCAGCGTCCGCTTGCCATTGCCCTTCACCTGCTTGACGGCGAGATTGAGCGGCAGGTCGGAGAGCTTGATCTGCGCGAGCTTCTGCCGGCGCTCCTCGGTCAGATTGCGGCGGCCCTTGACGTCGATGATGTCGCCGAGAATCACATGGCTCACCGCAGCATCGGTATAAAGCAGATCACCCTCGACTTGGACTTCGTAAAGATCCAAGGCGCCCAGCTTGCGCACGGCCTCGACTTTCGGCCCCGCGCTGCCCAGCCAGGCTTCGATGCCTTTTTTCACGCTCGCTTCATCGGCCAGCACACTCTGGGCGATCGACAGCGCTGCGACGCCGCACACTAAGATTTTGATTTTCATAAAGACTCCGGTTGAGAAAGGATCAGGAAAGCGCAAAGGAAACGCTGAAGAAATCGTCGCGAGCGGTTGAAGGGCAAGGCGCACGGAGCGCAGGAACTTAAGACTAACAAGCAGTTAGGCGAGGCCCCGAGCACCGGAGAACGCAGCCATCCAAGCGCTGAGCAGATTTATTCAGCGTTTCCTAGCCCATCGCGTAGCGCACAAAAAAATCCTTTACGACCGGCAAACGGTCGACGAGGTTCAAACCGAGATTGCGCAACGCGGCGAGGGGCGGGAAGGGCGTGCCGAAGAGGCGGAACAGGCCATCGGTGACCGATTGGAGCGCCACAACTTCCTCGCGCCGCGCGCGCTCGTGGCGCCGTAACCACTGCAGGTCGCCGCAGTCGATGTGAGGCGGGCAGGCGCTAAGCACCTCGGCAAGGCTTTGCGCATCCTGAAAGCCAAGGTTGATGCCGTGCCCCGAGAGCGGATGAATCGTGTGTGCCGCATCGCCAATCAGCGCGAACCGGTGGGAGACGAAGCGCGGCGCGCGCATCAGGCGCAAGGGAAAACCCACAGGCGGCGTGACGAGCTTAAGGCGCCCCAGCGCGCATTCGCCCGCCGCCGCAACGCGCTCGCACAAAGCCGCCTCGTCGAGACGCAAGAGCTCCTCGGCCAGGGCCGTCGGCGCCGACCAGACGATCGAGATCAAATTGCCGGGCAAGGGCAGATAGGCGAGCACGCCATCATCGCGAAACCACTGGAAGGCCGTCTCGCGATGCGGCCGGGCGGCGGAGAAGTTGGCCACCACGCCAACGCGATCGTAAGGCTTGAACTCGACTTCAATCCCAGCCGCCGCGCGCGTCCAGGAATCCGCCCCGTCGGCGGCAACGATGAGCTTGCCCGTCAGAGTGCGCCGGTCGGCTAGCTCCAGCACCGCCGAATCATCACCGATATCGAGCAAGGCGGGCTTTGCCGGGCAAAAGAGCTCGAGATTGCCCTGGCGCTTTGCCGATTCCCACAACTCCAGCTGCACGAGCGAAGCCTCGGCAATCCAGGCGAGCTCCCCCACCCCGCTTTGATAGGCCGAAAACTCGAGCACGCCGGCACCATCGCCGCGCACCACCATCTTGCGCACCGGCGTCAAGCGGGCTTCATCGAGGTGCGGCCAGACGCCAATCGCCCCGAGAAAACTCGCATTGGCGGGGCTTAATGCATAGATGCGCGTATCCCAGCCCTCTGGCCGGACCGGGGGCCGCCCCTCGACGAGGGCCACCGAAAGCCGGCTCTTGCGCAGCGCGACGGCCAGGGAGAGACCAGCGAGCCCGCCGCCAACGATGATGACATCGTAATTCATTCCGCATCCCGCCGCCGCTCTTGACAAGCCGCCCATTGCGCCGGGATAATCGCGCCCCTTCGCGTGGTGATGTAGCTCAGCCGGTTAGAGCGACGGATTCATAATCCGTAGGTCGAGGGTTCAAGTCCCCCCATCACCACCAATTCTAAAACCCAACCCTGATCGGTTGGGTTTTTTGTTGGTGCGCCCGGCAGGGCGCACTTACTTGGAGGTGGAAGTCCTCTACTCGCCCGGCAAGGGGAAGAGTTAGCCGAACGGCAAGGGTGTTCTGGGCGACTGGAAATCTGGAGGAAGCCGAAGGCAAAGCGCTGGCCTGACG
>JAOAHQ010000051.1 GCA_026415155.1 Rhodocyclaceae bacterium | reverse complement strand
CTGCCTGCGCCTCGTCTCGGCAATCCTCGCCGAACTCGACGACGAATGGATGACCGGCAAGGTCTATCTCAGCTTCAACCCGTAACCCAGGCGTCATGACCACCGGCACGGAAATTTACAGAAAAGAAGTTGCACTATCTGCGCAAGAGATTCACAGACTTTTCCACAGTTTTTGTGGATAAGCACTCGGAGGGTGGAATCGTATGCTTGCCGGCCATGCTTCATCACGAATCGACGGCCGCGATGCTCAAGCCGGTGCCGTTGGCGCCGCCCGCCCTCTTGGGTCTCATGCGCGAGGCGCTCGATGGCAGCCTCATCGAGCGCGGCGCCAGGCACGGCATCGAACTCCTCGGTTCGGTCGACGCCTTTTGGCAGGCCGTGCCGCTGGTTGAACTCAAGCGCATGGCGCAAGGCGGCAATGCGGCGGCGCAGGCCGAGCTCGCCTGGCGCGCCGCAAGCGGCCGCGGCATGGCGAAGTCGGCCGCCGAGGCTGTGCAGTGGGCGACGAAAAGCGCCGAAGGCCGCCATCCGGCCGGAGAGGCCGTGCTCGGCTGGCTGCTTTACCAAGGCTTGGGGCTCCCCAAAGACCCGGTCGAAGCGGCGCGGCTCTTCGAGCGCGCTGCGGCCGCGGGCGATGGCCGGGGCTCGACCTGGTATGGGCTCTGTCTCCTGCGCGGTCATGGCGTCGCGGCGGACGTGGCGCGCGGCCGGGCGCTCATCGAGGGCGCGGCCCGGCGAGGAAATCCACTGGCGCAATATTGGCTGGGGCGGCTCCTCTATCTCGGCGAGTCCTTGCCGCGGGATTACGCCGAAGCGGCGCACTGGCTCGCCCAAGCGAGCGAGGCGGGGCAGCCGGAGGCCGCCGATCTCTTCGCGCGCTGCCATTTCTTCGGCCGCGGCGTGGCCGAGGATCGCCAGCAGGCCGTGCGGCTGTGGCGGCAGGCGGCCGAGGCGGGCATCGTTTCGGCGATGTTCTGTCTGGGGCTGTGCCTCTATGCCGGTGAAGGGGTGGCGACGGATTACGCCGAGGCGGTGCGCTGGCTGCGCGCCGCGGCGAAAAAGCGTGTCGCGGCGGCGATGTTCCTGCTCGGCCAGTGCTACAGCTTCGGCTTGGGCGTGCGGCCCGATCCCGCGGTGGGGCTCGCCTGGTACCGCCGCGCGGCGGAAGCCGGGCTGCGCGAAGCTCAATTCGAGCTCGGCGAAGCCTATGCCGCTGGCCGCGGGCCGCTGCCGCGGGATCTGGCCGAAGCCGTGCGCTGGTGGCGCGCCGCCGCCGGCCAGAATCACCCGCGCGCGCAACTGAAGCTCGGCCACTGCTACCGCTGGGGGGAGGGGGTGGCGGAGGACAAGGCGCTCGCGCTCGCCTGGTATCGGCGTGCGGCGGAGGGCGGAGAGGCTTCCGCCCACCTGTGGCTCGGCGAATGCTATGAACATGGCGAAGGGGTAGCGGCCGATGCGGTCGCGGCGCGCGCCCATTATCACGCCGCCGCGCAAGCGGGGCTTGCCCACGGGCTCGCTGAGCTCGGGCGCTGTCAGCTCTATGGCATCGGCGGCCGGGCCGAGCCCGAGCGCGGCGAAGCCATGCTACGCCAAGCCGCCGAAGCGGGCTGGCAGCCTGCCGAAGACGAGCTCAAGCGCTACTGGTTCGCCGAAGGCGAGCGCTATTTCCACGGCCGTGGCGTCCTCGCCGATATGGCGCGGGCGCGCGAGTGCTACCGCAAGGCCGGCGAATTGGGGCATCGGCGCGCCGCCTGGATGCTGGCCGAGGCCTTGCGCCATGGCCTGGGTGGGCCAGCCGACCCGGTGCAAGCCATCACCTGGTATCGCCAGGCCGCGACGCTGTTCGACGCGAAGCTCGCGCTCGCCGACATGTATTACCACGGCGAGGGCGTGACGCGAAACTTCCGCGAGGCCTTTCGCTGGTATGAGCAGGCGGTCGCCCAGCACGAAGACGCCTATGCGCTCTACAGCCTCGGCTACATGCTGCTCTATGGACAGGGCGTACGCCGCGACGCCAGGGCAGGCTTGCAGGCGCTGCGCCGCGCCGCCGTGCTGGGGGAAGCCAACGCCCAGTATGAGCTTGGCTCGGCCTATTACCGCGGCCGGCTCGTCGCGAAGAACCTGCGGCTGGCGATGAAATGGCTGCGCATGGCCGCAAGCCGCGGCGAGGAGCGCGCGCGCGCCTTCCTCGAACGCATCGAGCGGGAAAAACCGTTGAATTGAACCCAGATTGTCCATTAGACCGGGCAGGTCATCCATGAGGAAGCTCAACGACATTCGCACTGCCCTACGCGGCGGCGCTCGGGCTGCGGGCGGCATCTGCGCGCCCGTGCTCCTCGTCCAGAGGCAACGCTATGGACTCGTCGCCCGTGCGCGCATCTCCTCGCCCTCGC
>JAOAHQ010000038.1 GCA_026415155.1 Rhodocyclaceae bacterium | reverse complement strand
GATGCCATCGCCTGGAAGCTCAATACCCGACCCCGCAAGAGCCTCAACTGGCTTTGCCCTGCCGAACTCTTCATGCCCGAGGCCTTCAACTTCGAACAACACTTTCGTCAATTCGTTGCACTTCGACCTTGAAACCGCCGCGATATAGGTAGTGCCAGGCTTAATGCTATTCGGCTGAATGCCGCGGCGTAGATGATCTGCGATATCTCCGAGCCTTGCGAATACCCACCCCTCCGGAATCTCCCCTAATTCCGACTCGGCGAGCCGGTCGGGGAAGAGGTCGAGGATGTGCTGCGGCCAATGCCATGTTCCATCCGCACCGAGCCTGCCCCAGTCCCCATCCCCTTCCGGGAGCGGGGTTGGAAGAGAGGGATGTTTGCTCCCCTCTCCCCCTGGGAGAGGGGGTGGGGGTGAGGGCGAACGCTGTTCCACGATCGCCTGAAAGATCGCCTCCAGCACCGCCTCGGTTTGCTGCAGAACGTCGTGATTCCAAAAACGCAAAACCCGCAGGCCATGCTCGGCCAAAAAGGCATCCCGGCGGGTGTCGTGCCGCCGTCCGGCATCTTCGTTGTGCTGCCCGCCGTCGATCTCCACCACCAATTTGTGTTCGTGGCAATAGAAGTCGAGCACATACGGCGGGAAGGGATGCTGGCGGCGGAACTTCACGCCCGCAAGCTGACGGCCGCGCAGCAGGCGCCACAGCAGCGCTTCGGCATCGGTCATGCGCTGGCGCAACGAGCGGGCGAAGTCGCGTAGGTCAGAGGGGAGTTTGAGCTTTTTGCCCTCACCCCCGCCCCCTCTCCCAGAGGGAGAGGGGAGATGCATCTTGGCGCGCACGGGCTCGAAATCCACGAACCACGCCTTGAACAAGGCGCGCGCCATCGCCTCCAGCGTTTCGTTCTGGCGGCGTAAGAGTTCGATCTTGTCGTCCAGCGTGCCAAGGATGTGGGCGATGGCGCGTTGTTCGGGGAGGGGCGGATAGGCTCCCTCAATGTTCTCAAGGTCATGCTTTGTGACGTGCCCCAAGCCCGTCGTCTGCTTGTTGCGCGCGATGCCAACAAAGTTCGGCTTCAAGTAACGGAGCAAGTAGTAGAAAAAAGCGGAATCGATCCCGTCTGACGGCGTTACCCGGAATACATGTTGATTCAGCCACCCCTCAGGTCCTCGCCACCAGTAGGCGTCGATGGATGTTTCCGGCTGTCCAGACCATGAGAACAATAGGTCACCGGGACGCACGCGGACTGACTCATCAAAGGTCTGCTGCGTGAATTTGGTCTGGCCAGAAATCCCGCCTTTGATCTCTGCGATTTTTATTACCGGCATTCCGGATGGGCTGAAGTGAATGTCCCGAAAGGCGAGGCCGTTTACCCACTCAGCCATGGAATACAGGGAGCAGCGCTCCCAGTGGTCGGGGTAGTCTGGGTGATACAGCCAGCCCTTGCTACCGAGTGCTACTGCCTCAGCTACCACAGCCCAGCTCCTTCAGATTAGCGCCGATTGCCACATCGATCCGTCCAACTGCCTGCCATCCCGCCAGCGCCGACTTTTTCATGCCTGATCCTCGAACAGCCGCAGATAAGGCTCGAAGCGAAAGCGCCGGTTCCTTGCGTAGCCGGTGATCTCGCGCAGAAGGCCCACGCCTTCGAGCCGCGCCACGATCTGGTTGGCGCCTGCCGGGGTCAGCCCCAGCCACTCACGCACCGTGGCCACGGTGACGATGGGATGGTCGAACAGACGGTCCATCACCCGCTGGCCGTTGGCCGCCGCGCGGCCTAGCTGTTCGGTGATCTTGGCACGGTAGTCTTCGCGCATGCGCAGGATCGCGGCGGCGGTGGCGGTGGCTTGCCGGCTGACCTCGGCCACCCCCGCGAGAAAGAAGGCCAGCCAGCCTTCCCAGTCGCCGGCATCGCGTACGGCTTGCAGGCGCTCGTAATACTCGGCGCGGTGGCGCTTGAAGTAGTGCGAGAGATACAGCACCGGCCGGGAGAGCAGCCGCTTTTCGGTGAGCAAAAAGGCGATGAGCAGCCGCCCGATGCGGCCGTTGCCGTCCAGAAACGGGTGGATGGTCTCGAACTGGGCGTGGGCCAGACCCACCTGCACGAGCGGGGGAAGCCCGGCGCCGTCGTGCAGGAATTTCTCAAGGTCGCTGAGCGCCTGCGGCACCTCATGCGGGGGCGGGGGCACGAAGCTGGCGGTGGCGAGCGTGCAGCCGGCCGGGCCGATCCAGTTCTGGCTGGTGCGCAGCTCACCCGGAGTGAGCAGCCCGCCGCGCACGCCTTGCATGAGCTCGGCGTGGATCTCGCGGATGAGGCGCACTGAAACCGGCAGTTCATTTAGGCGCGCCAGACCCAGGTTCATGGCGCGCACGTAGTTGGCCACTTCGCTCACGTCCTTGGGCGTGTCGGGGTCGAAAAGCTGCGCTTCGGCGGCCAGCAGGTTCTGCAGCGAGGACTGGGTGCCTTCGATCTGGCTGGAGAGCACGGCTTCCTTGCGCACATACATGAAAACGAAGAGGTCGGGGTTGGGCAGGGTGAGCACCGCGCCATCGAGCCGGCCCAGCGCGTAGTCGGCGGCGGAGAGTTGCTCGCGCAGCGATCCGTTAAGGTCCAGCGGCGGATCGCGGGGCGGTAGCGGCGCGGGGATGAAGGCGCGGTAGCCGGCGGGTTGACGCATGTAACGCCCGGCGCGGCTCGCCTTATTTTCATTTGCGTTGTTCATGGCAAACACCGCCTCACCAAGTAAACGTTGCGTTTATTATGAGGGGAGATGACGGCGCATGATCAACACAGCATTCAAACTCCCAGCTCCCGCAGGTTCGCCTCGATCGCCGCATCGAGCTGCGCGGCTTTGTCCCTTTGCTGGCGCCACTGGGCCGCAAGCCGCGCCATCTTCTCTGCAAACGGCTCGCCGTCGTCCTCTTGCTCCGCCGCGCCCACATAGCGCCCCGGCGTGAGCACATAGCCGTGCTTGCGGATTTCCTCCAGCGTGGCGCTCTTGCAAAAGCCCGGCACGTCGGCGTAGTCGCCCGCCCCGGGCTCGCCGCGCCAGGCATGGTAGGTGTCGGCGATGCGCTTGATCTCCTCATCGGTGAGTTCGCGCCGGGTGCGATCGACCAGCACGCCCATTTTGCGGGCGTCGATGAAGAGCACGTGCCCGCGCCGGTCGCGTGCTGCTCTGCCCTCACCCCCTGCCCCTCTCCCAGAGGGAGAGGGGTGTTTTCCGCTCTTGTTGCGGGCCAGAAACCACAGGGAGGCGGGAATCTGGGTGGAATAGAAGAGCTGCCCCGGCAAGGCCACCATGCAGTCCACCACATCGGCTTCCAGCATCGCCTTACGGATCTCGCCCTCGCCGGACTGGTTGGAGCTCATCGAGCCGTTGGCCAGCACGACGCCTGCCGTGCCATTGGGGGCGAGGTGGTGAAAGATGTGCTGCAGCCAGGCGTAGTTGGCGTTGCCCACGGGGGGCACGCCGAACTTCCAGCGCACGTCTTCGCGCAGGCGCTCGCCGCCCCAGTCGGAGACGTTGAACGGCGGATTGGCGAGGATGTAGTCGGCCTTGAGGTCAGGCAGTTCGTCCTTGTGGAAGCTGCCTTCGTTGTTCCAGCGGATGTCGGCATCAATCCCGCGCACGGCGAGGTTCATCTTGGCAAGCCGCCAGGTAGTGTAGTTCGACTCCTGCCCGTAGATGGCGATGTCGCCGATGCGGCCGCCGTGCTCTTCGACGAATCTTTCGCTTTGCACGAACATGCCGCCCGAACCGCAGCAGGGGTCATAGACCCGGCCGCGGTAGGGCTCGAGCATCTCCACCAGCACGCGCACGACGCAGCGCGGGGTGTAGAACTCGCCGCCGCGCTTGCCTTCCGCGCCGGCGAACTGGCCGAGGAAATATTCATACACACGTCCGAGGACGTCCTTGGAGCGGATGCCATCCTCGCCCAAGGCGATGCTGGAGATGAGGTCGATGAGTTCCCCCAGCATCACCTTGTTGAGCGCGGGCCGGGCGTAGTCCTTGGGCAGTACGCCCTTCAAGGATTCGTTTTCCTTTTCGATGGCACGCATCGCCTCATCGATCAGGCTGCCGATGGCGGGCTGCTTGGCGTTGGCCTGCAAGTGTGACCAGCGGGCTTCCTTGGGCACCCAGAAGATGTTCTCGGCGAGATATTCGTCGCGGTCTTCGGCCGCCAGCGGGTCTTCGGCCAAGAGCGCCTGGTGTTTGGCCTCGAAGGCATCCGAGATGTACTTGAGGAAAATCAGGCCCAGCACGACGTGCTTGTAGTCGGAAGGCTCCATGTTGCCGCGCAGCTTGTCGGCGGCCTTGAAGAGTTCGGCCTCGAAGCCAAGGGTCGCACCGTTGTTGCCGTTGGGATGCTTTTTCTTGCGCGCCATATTGTCTTTTTTGACGTGGCTACCAGGCCCGGGCGCCGAACATCATGCGCCGCGCGAGAAACGCGCGCGCCGGGGGTAACAAATCGAGCGCCAAGAGCCCCAGGCCGCGCAGGTGCTTGAGCGGGCCGAAGTCGTTCGAGAAGAGCCGCACCAGCAGGCCAGTGAAAGTCGCTGTGGCGCGGCGGTCGAGCTGGCGGCCGCGCGCATAGCGCTCTAGCAGCGCCGCGTCACCCGGATCGGGCGCGTCGGCCAGCGTCTCGGCGAGTTCCATGATGTCGCGCAGCGCGAGGTTGAAGCCTTGGCCGGCCACCGGATGCAAGGTCTGCGCCGCGTTGCCGATCCAGACGGCGCGTTCGGCGACGATGTTCCGGCGCATGCGCAGGCCCAGGGGATGGACCTGGCGCGGCCCGACGCTCGTGAGCTTGACGCGCGGGCCGAAGCGTTCTTGGAGCAGCGAGAGAAAGGCGGCCTCTTCCAAGGCGGCGATGCGCGCGCTCTCCTCAGCCGGGCAGGTCAGCACGACGGCATAGCCGGCCTCGTAGGGCAAGAGCGCGACGGGGCCTTCGGGCGTGAAGCGCTCCCAGGCGATGCCGCCGTGAGGCCGCGCGCCGCACGCCAGGCAGATCACGGCATGCTGGCCATAGTCGCGGCTGATGACGCCGGTGGTGGCATCGACACGGCCTTCGGCATGCACGGTGAGCGCAGCATTGCTGTCTTGGGGCGCCTGCGTTTCGGCGGCGAATTCGATGCCGAGGCGGTCAAGTTCGCCATCGAGCGCGGCGGCGAGCGCGCCGGCGGAAAGCACATAGCCCAAGGCTGGCACGCCGGCTTCTGCGGCGCGCATCACGGTGCGGCCAAAGCCGCCGGCGTGGGAGACGTGGATCGTCTCGATCGGCGTATGCGGGATGCTGCGCCACAGGCCCAGGGATTCGAGGATCAGCCGCGAACCATATGAGAGCGCGAGGATGCGGGCATCGCTTTGCGCCGCGCCGCGCGGCCGCGCATCGACGATGCGGCTGGGCACGCCACTGCGATGGAGCGCGAGCGCCAAGGTCATGCCGGCGGGCCCGCCGCCGATGATGAGAACGGGCGCGCTCATCCCCGCATGACGGCTTCGATGGCGGCGATCGTCTTGGGCGCCGCCTCGGTCAATACTTGGCAGCCTTCGGCCGTGACGAGCACGTCGTCTTCGATGCGGATGCCGATGTCGTGAAAGGCGGCTGGCACGTCGTCGGCGGCGCGGATGTAGCAGCCCGGCTCGATGGTCAGCGTCATGCCCGGCGCGAGCGTGCGCCAGGTATCGCCCTGGCGGTATTCGCCGGCATCATGGACGTCAAGGCCAAGCCAGTGGCTCGTGCGGTGCATGTAAAAGCGCTTGTAGGCTTCCGACTCGATGACGCCATCGACGCTGCCTTCGAGGAGCTTCAAATCGATGAAGCCCTGGGCGAGCACGCGCAAGGCGGCCTCGTGCGGCGCGGTGAAGGGCGCGCCTGGCTTGACCTCGGCCAGCGCTGCGCTTTGCGCATCGAGCACAAGGTCATAGAGGTCGGCCTGGGCGCCCGTGAAACGGCCATTGACGGGAAAGGTACGCGTGATGTCGCTCGCGTAGCCGGCCACTTCGCAGCCTGCATCGATGAGGAGCAATTCGCCGTCCTTGAGCCTTTGGCCGTTGGCGACATAGTGCAGGATGCAGGCATTGGCGCCGCTGGCGACGATCGGCGGATAGGCGGGCGCCTGCGCGCCGCAGCGACGAAATTCATGAGTAAGCTCGGCCTCGACCTCGTATTCGAATCTTCCCGGCGCGGCAAAGCGCATCGCGCGCACGTGGGCGGCGGCGGCGATCGCGGCGGCCTGCCTCATGAGGGCGATTTCGTGCCCGTCCTTGATAAGGCGCATCTCGTCGAGCACGGCGCGCAGATCGTAGATCACGGGCGGGGCGCGGCGGCCGGCGCGGCTTTGCGCCCGCACGGCGTTCATCGCCTTGAGGATGCGTGCATCCCAGTCGGCGTCATGTCCCAACGAATACCACAGTACGGGCTGATCGGCGATGAGCTCGGGCAGCTTCGCCTCGAACTCGGCGATCGAGTGCGCGGCATCGAAGCCAAACACCTCGCGCGCAGCTTCTGGGCCGTAGCGGAACCCCTCCCAGGTCTCCTTCTCGGCATCCTTGTCGCGGCAAAAGAGGATCGTCTGCGGCGACTGGCCGGCAACGAGCACGAGGACGGCCTCGGGTTCGGGAAAGCCGGTCAGATAGTGGAAATAGCTGTCGGCGCGGTAAGGAAAGTGCGTGTCGCGATTGCGGATGCGCTCGGGGGCGGTAGGCAGGATGGCGATGCCTTCGCCCAAGCGGGCAAGGAGGTTCGCTCGGCGTTGCCGGAAAGGCGTGCTGTCCATGCGGAGATTATAGGTGGGCGCGCATTTCGGCATCGAGCGCGGCGAGCCGCTCGGGCGTGCCGACGTCTTCCCAGCGGCCGGCGTGATATTCGCCGCTCACTTCCCCAGTGGCGATGGCCTGCCGAAGCAGGGGCGCGAGCTTCGCCGGCTGGCCGGGCTCGATGCTGCGAAAGAGGGCGGGGCGGTAGATGCCGATGCCGCTGAAGGTGAGCCGCGCCGTCGGGCCAGCGCCGACTTTGCCGCCCTCGAGCGTGAAATCGCCGGCCGGGTGATGCGGCGGGTTATCGACGAGCACGAGGTGGGCGAGCCGATCGGCAGCCAGCGCCCCGCGCGCGCGCGCAAAGTCCCAGTCACAAAAAATGTCGCCATTGACGACGAGGAAGGCTTCCTCGCCCAGAAGCGGCAGCGCCTGTGCGATGCCGCCGGCGGTCTCGAGCGCCCCCGGCGGTTCGGCGGAATAGCAAATCCTCACCCCCCAGGCGGCGCCATCGCCGAGCAGGGCCTCGATTTCACTGCCCAGGTGCGCATGGTTGATGACGATCTCATGGAAGCCGGCGAGCGCGAGGCGTTCGAGATGCCAGACGATCAAGGGCTTTCCCGCCACCGGCAGCAAGGGCTTCGGCGTGCGATCGGTGAGCGGGCGCATGCGTTCGCCGCGGCCGGCGGCGAGGATCATCGCTTTCATCGTCAAAACGTGTAGCCTACCTGCACCTGACGGTTTTCGAGCTTGTCAAGGAGGCGCAAGAGCGGCGCGAGTTCCCCATAACGCTCGCAGGCGCGGCGCAGGTAGCGGGCGACGCGCGGCATGTCTTTGAGATAGCCATCCTTGCCGTCGCGGTGGTAAAGGCGCGCGAAGATGCCGAGCACCTTGAGGTGGCGCTGCACGCCCATCCATTCGTAGTCGCGGAAGAATTCGCCGAAATCCGGCCGGACCGGCAGCCCCGCCTTCTTGGCCTTTTCCCAGTAACGGGCGAGCCAGTCGAGCGTTTGCTCTTCCGGCCACTCGACATAGGCATCCTTGAAAAGCGAGACCAGGTCGTAGCTGATCGGGCCGAAGACCGCGTCTTGGAAGTCAAGCACGCCCGGCCGCTCGCCGGCCAGCATGAGGTTGCGCGAGTGGTAGTCGCGATGCACGAAGACCGCCGGCTCGGCGAGATTGACGGCGAGAATCCTCTCGAAGAGCGCCTCGAGCTGGGCGCGCTCGTGGGAGGTCAGCTCGAGCGGCACGTGCTTGCCGACATACCACTCGGGAAAGAGCTCGAGCTCGCGCTTTAAGAGTGTGCGGTCGTAGGCGGGCAGGAGCCCCGGGCGGCTGGCGCGCTGGAGGATGATCAGCGTGTCGATCGCGGCGCGATAGAGGGCATCGGCCTCGTATCCCGCGGCGAGTGCGGCAAGATAGGTCGTCGCGCCGAGATCGGAGATGAGCAGAAAACCGCGGTCGATATCTTCAGCCAGGAGCGCCGGCACGCAAGCGCCGGCCTCGGCGAAGAGCCGCCGCACGGCAAGCCACGGCCGCACATCCTCGTGCTCGGGCGGCGCATCCATGACGATGTGGCTCGTGCCGTCTTCGAGCGTAACGCGAAAATAGCGGCGGAAGCTCGCGTCACTCGATGCCGGGGCAAGCGCGAAGGGCCTGCCGGCCAAGACTTCGGTCAGCCAAGCTCGTATCGCCGCGCTCCGCTCCACGCCATCCTTTCCGTCGCAAGGTAGAATCGCGCGATTCTAACATCGGCAGGCAAGGCGCCCGGTGCCGCACCGGTGCGCGGACGAACGGCACAGATCGCGATGGCGGATTCGGCAAACAGGGTGCGGACAGGATGGGTCTGGGGCGCGCTGGCGCTCGGCTGGGCTGCCCTGCCGGCGCAGGCCGAGCCATTACCCCCCTTGCGCGTCGATCCGGCGCTGCTAGGCGGCGCGCCTCGACCCGCGCCAGCGCCGGCACCTACGCCCACGCCGACACCGCCTCAAGCGGCCCCCGCCGCCGAGACGGCTACGGCGCGCCCTCAGCCGGCCCCTCTAGACCCGTCAGCGCCAGTCGCAGAGACCCAGCCCGCCGCAGAACGCAAGCCGGTCGCCGAGGCCAAGCCGGTCGCCGAGGCCAAGCCAGTCGCCGAGGCCAAGCCAGTCGCTGAGGCCAAGCCAGTCGCCGCGCCGCCACTCCCACGCGACTTGCCTTCAATGCCGGAACCTCAACCTCGGCTGGCAACGCCGGCTGCTGCCGCGCCCAAGGCACCGGCTGCTCAACCGGCTTCGCCTGCCCCAGCGACTGCGCCGGCTCGCCCGAGTGGCATTGCGCAGCATCTTCCGCCGCTGCGCGTCGATCCGGCCCTCTTGGGCGCCCCGTCAGCCGCGCGGCCGGTATTGGCCGAGACCGCCCCGCCCATCGTCGCCGAACGCCCGGCGCTGCCGCCGCTCTACTCGGCGCATGTCGCCGCCGGCGCAATCCCGCATCCAGCCACGACACCGTTTGCCTTCGGCGACAAGGAGGCGGCGCCGACCGTCGTCTTCGCCGAGCGCATCGAGGGCATCAATGAGGTCGAAGCCATCGCAAGCGGCGCGGCCGAGCTCCATCGGCGCGGCGATTCCTTGAAGGCCGACCGCATCGTCTATCGCTACCTCGAGGACGAAGTGGAGGCGAGCGGCAACGTCGTGCTCGCCTCTCCCGACACGACGATGAGCGGCCCGCACTTGCGCATGCGCCTGTCCGAACACACCGGCGAGTTCGCTTCTCCCGCCTATACCTTCCGGCGCGAGCAAAAGCCGGTGCCGGAGCCCGCTCTGACGCTGACGGGCCTCCCTGCGGTCACGGCAAGCGGCGAGGCGATCGTGAGCACCGGCCGCATGATCTCCCGCCCGCCCATCGTCGGCAGCGGCACGGCCGAGCGGCTCGAATTCCGCGGCGTCGATGCCTATCGCCTCTCGAACGCAAGCTATAGCACCTGCGCGCCCGGGCAGCGCGATTGGGAGGTGAGAATCGACGAACTCGATCTTGACTACCACGAAGAGGTCGGCAGGGGCAAGAACGCCGTCGTGCGCTTCATGGACGTGCCGATCCTCTATGCGCCTTGGCTATCGTTCTCGCTCAACAACCAAAAGAAGAGCGGCTTTTTGCCGCCGACGATCGGCTCGTCGAGCAAGAGCGGTGTGGAAGTCGCGCTGCCGTGGTTCTGGAACATCGCGCCGCACATGGATGCGACGATCACGCCGCGTTACCTCTCGCGGCGCGGCCTGCAGCTCAATACCGAATTCCGCTACCTGCTCGATACGCCGACCAACCGCGCCGCCGCGCTCAATCCGGCCGTCGCGGCGAGCGCGCTGCCGGACAAAGGGCAGATCCGCATCGAGCTCTTGCCCGACGACCGGGTTGCCCACCGCGACCGGCATGCCTATGCGATCACGCACAGCCAGACTTTTCCCGCCCTCGTGCGGGGCCATACCGTCACGGCGAGCCTGAACCTCAACGGCGTCTCCGATGGCGACTATTACAGCGATCTATCGACGCGCGTCGGCACGGTCTCGCAAGGCAATCTGCTGCGCCAGGGCAACGTGACGCTCGCCGGCCCCTGGTATAGCGCCTCGCTCATGGCGCAAAGCTATCAGACGCTGCAAAACCTCGCTTCGCCTTACCGCCTGCTGCCGATGGTCTCGGCGACCGCCCAGCGCCATGACCTGCCCTTGGGGCTCGCCGTTTTTGCCAACGCCAGCTACACCCATTTCGACCATCCCACCCAGCTCACCGCGCGCCGCAGCGTGCTTTACCCGCAGCTTGCCTGGCCTTGGGCGACGGCGGCTTTTTCGCTGACGCCGAAGCTCGGCGTCCATTTCGCCCGCTATGAGCTCGAGCGCCAGCATCTCGCCGCCGATCCGCTCATCAAGAATGCAGCCGCGAGCCAAAGCCGCGCCATCCCGATCCTGAGCGTCGATGCAAGCGTCGTATTCGAGCGCGATCTCACCCTCTTTGGCCAGTCGCTCCTTCAGACGCTCGAGCCGCGGGCGTTTTATGCCTACATCCCGCGGCGCGATCAGCGCCGCATCCCCGTCTTCGATTCGGGGCTCGCCGACTTCAATTACGCCTCGATGTTCAGCGAAAACCGCTATTCGGGCCACGACCGCATCGGCGATGCAAACCAGCTGACGCTTGCCGCCACCTCGCGCCTCATCGATCCGGCAAGTGGCGCCGAAGTGCTGCGTGCGCTGATCGGCACGCGCTACTACTTCAGCGATCAGGACGCCGCCGCCTCGCTGCCGGGTGAAGCCGTGCGCACCGAGCGCAAGGCCGATCTCCTCGCCTCGCTCGCCGGCCGCGTCCTGCCCAACATTTACGCCGATACCGCCTGGCAGTACAACCCGCGCGATTCCCGCACTGAGAGGCTCTCGCTCACCGGCCGCTATCGGCCGGCGGCGGGCAAGATCCTCAACGTCGGCTACCGCTACTCGCGTGACCTCTTGGATCAGATCGACGTTTCAGCGCAATGGCCGCTTGCCGGCGGCTGGCATGGCGTCGGCCGTTACAACTACTCGCTCAAGGAAAAGCGCGTCGTCGAGACGATCGGCGGCCTCGAATACAATGCCGGTTGCTGGGTTGGCCGCTTCGTCGTGCAGCGGCTCGCGACGATCGCCGAGCGGCCTACCCATGCGCTCTTTTTCCAGCTCGAGCTCAACGACTTTTCAAAGATCGGCTCGAATCCGCTCGATCTCCTCCGTCGCAACATCCCGGGCTATGGCGTCATCAACCAGCCGACCGCCGATCCCGTCTTTGCCGAGAACTGATTCGCCCATGTCCCCCGTTCGTTTATTCGCGCTCCTAGCCGCGTTTCTGCCGATCTGCGCGCTTGGCCAGGCGCCCAAATCCCGCGTGCCGATCGCCCTCGACCGCGTCATCGCAATCGTCAATGACGAGGCGATCACCGCCTTCGAGCTGCGCGATCGGCTTGCCACGCTGGAACGGCAATTCGCAGCGCGCGGCACCCCGCTGCCGCCGCGCGAGGTGCTCGAAAAACAGCTCCTCGAACGGCTCATCATGGATCGCGTGCAGCTGCAGTTCGCGAAGGAGATCGGCTTGCGCATCCCTGAGGCCGAGCTCGATGCGGCCTTGCGGCGCATCGCCGAGAACAACCGGCTCTCGCTCGCCGAATTCCGCGCCGCGCTCGAGAAAGACGGCATCGATTGGGCGCGCTTTCGCGAGGAGATCCGCGCCGAGATGACCATCGCGCGGCTGCGCGAGCGCGAGGTGGATAATCGCATCGTCATCTCGGACGGCGAGATCGACAACTATCTTGCCCAGGCCGCGCAGCAGGACGAGGCCTCCGCCGTCGTCGTGCTCGGCCACATCATCGTGCGCGTGCCCGAACAGGCCGATGCCGCGCGGCTTTTGCAATTGCGCCGCCGCGCCGAGGAAGCGCTCGCTCGAGTCAAAAATGGCGAGGACTTCGGCCAGGTGGCGGCGAGCTACTCAGATGCGCCCGATGCGCTCACGGGCGGCCTCCTCGAGCCGCGCCCGCTCGACCGCCTGCCGACGCTCTACGCCGAGGCGGTCAGCCGCCTCAAGCCCGGCGAGGTGAGCGACATCCTGAGAAGCCCGGCGGGCTTTCATATCGTGAAGCTCGTCGAGCGGCGCGGCGCGGCGGCGCTCGCCGGCACGGTGCGGCAAACGCGCGCGCGGCACATCCTCATCAAGGTCAATGAGCTCACCTCGTCGGATGAGGCGCGCCACAAGATGCTCGCGCTCAAGGAGCGCCTCGATCATGGCGCCGATTTCGCCGAGCTCGCGCGCCTTTACTCGCAGGACCTCTCGGCCGCCAAGGGCGGCGACCTGGGCTGGCTCTATCCGGGCGATACGGTGCCCGAATTCGAGCGCGCCATGGATGCGCTCGCGATCGGCGAGGTGAGCGCGCCGATCCAGACGCCGTTTGGCTGGCACCTGATCCAGGTGCTCGAGCGCAAGAATGCCGAGGCAGGCGATGAGCGCAAGCGCCTCTTGGCGCGTCAGGTGCTGCGCGAGCGCAAGTCCGATGAGGCCTACGAGGATTGGCTCAGACAGCTGCGCGATCGCGCCTATGTCGAATACCGGCTCGAAGACCGCTAAGGAAACGCTGAATAACTCTGCTGCGCGGCCGGATGGCGGCGTTGCGCGGTGCTCGCCCCCTCGCCTATCAATATGATATGTCTCGGTCGCTGCGCTCCGTGCGCCTTGCCCTCCAGCCGCTCGCGACGATTTCTTCAGCGTTTCCCTAAGCCCGTCATCGCCATCACGAGCGGCGAGCCGGCCGGCATCGGCCCGGACATCTGCCTTGCGCTCGCCGAGCGAGACTGGCCCGCAAAGCTCGTCGTGCTGGGAGACCGTGACTTGCTTGCCGAACGCGCGCGGCGCTTGGGCCGCAACATCGCTGCACTCAACATCCGCCACCTGCCGCTTGAAAAGTCGGCGCTGGCGGGACGGCCCGATCCGGCCAATGCGCGCTACGTCTTGGCACTGCTCGATACGGCGGTCGC
This sequence comes from Rhodocyclaceae bacterium, assembly GCA_026415155.1. Taxonomy (GTDB): domain Bacteria; phylum Pseudomonadota; class Gammaproteobacteria; order Burkholderiales; family Rhodocyclaceae; genus Sulfuricystis. The sequence continues at coordinate 3,063 of JAOAHQ010000038.1, read as the reverse complement.
AGGCTGCCTGGCGGGAGAATTCGCCGCCATGGTCACCGCGCCGGTGCAAAAGAGCATCATCAACGAGGCTGGCATTCCCTTCACTGGGCATACCGAATACCTCGCCGAAAAGACGCATACGCCGCGCGTCGTCATGATGCTCGCCGGCGGCGGCCTGCGTGTGGCGCTTGCCACGACGCATCTGCCCTTGAAAGACGTGCCGGCGGCGATCACGCCCGAGGCGCTCGAAACCACGCTGCGCATCCTGCATGCCGATCTCGTCGGCAAGTTTGGCATTGCCCGCCCGCGCATCCTCGTCGCCGGGCTCAACCCCCATGCGGGCGAAGCGGGGCATCTCGGCCGCGAGGAGATCGAAGTCATCGCGCCGGTGCTCGAAAAACTGCGCGGCGAAGGGATGAACCTCATCGGCCCCCTGCCGGCCGATACGCTCTTCACGCAGAATGTGCTGGCCGGCTCGGACGCGCAGCTCGCGATGTATCACGACCAGGGGCTTGCGGTGCTCAAATACGCCGCCTTCGAGACGGGCATCAATGTGACGCTGGGCCTGCCGATCATCCGCACCTCGGTCGATCACGGCACGGCGCTCGAGCTCGCTGGCACGGGCCGGGCCTCGCCGGAGAGCCTCTTTGCCGCCGTCGAGGCCGCGATCGAGATGGCGACGAGATGCCAGACATGACGGCGCATTCGCCGCGAAAGCGCTTCGGGCAGCACTTTCTCGTCTCATCTGGCGTCATCCGCAAGATCATCGCCGCGATCGCGCCTGAGCCTAGCGATACCGTGATCGAGATCGGGCCGGGGCAGGGGGCGCTCACCGCGCCGTTACTCGAAGTGCTCGACCATCTTCATGTCGTCGAGATCGACCGCGATCTCGTTGCCGGGCTGCGCAGCCGCTTTCCTCCTGAACGGCTGACGATCCACGCCGGCGATGCGCTCGACTTCGATTTCGGTGCGATCAAGGGGACCGGCCCCCTCAAGATCGTCGGCAATCTGCCCTACAACATCTCGAGCCCCCTGCTCTTTCACCTCGCCGAATACGCCGACCAGATCGCCGCGATGTATTTCATGCTGCAAAAGGAAGTCGTCGATCGCATGGTGGCTGCGCCGGGCACGCGCGAGTATGGGCGGCTGTCAGTCATGCTGCAATATCGCTTCGCGATGGAGCGGCTCTTCCTCGTGCCGCCCGGCGCCTTCATGCCGCCGCCCAAGGTCGACTCGGCCGTGGTGCGCATGATCCCGCGCGATATGACCAAACTCGGTGCTGGCGGGACGGCCCATGACGCAGGATTGTTCGCGCGCCTCGTCGCTGCGGCCTTTTCGCAGCGGCGCAAGATGCTCCGGAACACGCTCAAGGACTTCGGCGGCGAGGCGCTCCTTATACGGCTAGGCATTGCGCCGACAGCGCGTGCCGAGGAGCTCGCCGTCGCCGATTATGTGCGCCTGGCCAACGCGCTCGCGGCAGGATCAGGCCTGCCGGGGAGAGGCGAAGCCCCGGCGGCCTGAAAGCGCGGCCCAAGCGCGAGGGCAGACTTTTTAGTCAGCTTGTTTACGCAGAAAGGCCGGAATGTCGTACTTGTCCATGCCGGTATCCGACATGGCCTGGGCGCGCGCATCGCGCGGCGCGCGCGCCGAGGTGAAGAGATCGTCCAGGCCCCCCGCCGAGCCGGTGACGATGCCGCTCGTCGCCGCCGACACGCCGGTGCCGAGCGTCAAATTGTCGGTGCCGGTGCGCAGGCCGAGGCCTTCGTTGACATAGGTCTTGAGCTCCGGCTTGCGGCGCGCCTGGGCGGCCGAACCCAGGCCGGTGGCGACCACGGTGACGCGCAAGGCATCTTCCATCGCATCGTCGAAGACGGCGCCGCAGATCACGGTGGCATCGGGTGCCGTGTAGTTGCGGATCGTCGCCATGACCTCCTTGTATTCCTTGAGGCCCAGGGAAGAGCTCGCCGTGATGTTGACGAGCACGCCGCGCGCGCCGGAGAGCTCGATGCCTTCGAGCAAGGGGCTCGCCACGGCGGATTCGGCGGCGATGCGCGCGCGATCGACGCCGGCGGCGGTGGCCTAGCCCATCATCGCCTTTCCCATTTCGCCCATCACGTTGCGCACGTCCTCGAAATCGACATTGACGAGGCCGGGCACGTTGATGATCTCGGCGATGCCGCCGACGGCGTTCTTGAGCACGTTGTCGGCCGCCTTGAAGGCATCGAGCATGCTGACTTCCTCGCCGAGCACCTCCATGAGCTTTTCATTGAGGATGACGATCAGGGAATCGACGTGCTGGGCGAGCTCGGCGATGCCTTCTTCGGCGATCTTGCCGCGGCGGCCTTCGAACTCGAAGGGCTTGGTGACGACGGCCACGGTGAGGATGCCCAGCTCGCGCGCCACTTCGGCGACGATCGGCGCGGCGCCGGTGCCGGTGCCGCCGCCCATGCCGGCGGTGATGAAGCACATGTGCGCGCCGGAAAGCGCCTCGGCGATCGTCTCGCGCGCGGCGAGCGCATGTTCGCGCGCGCGCTCGGGCTTGCCGCCTGCCCCCAGCCCGGGCCCGAGCTGGAGCTTCACTCCCGCCGAAGACATCTTGAGCGCCTGGGCGTCGGTATTGGCGCAGATGAACTCCACGCCGCCGACCCCCTCGCGGATCATGTGCTCGACGGCGTTGCCGCCCGCGCCGCCGACGCCGACGACCTTGATGATCGTCGCATTGGCTTCCTTGTCGATGATTTCGAACATTTCGCCTCTCCTTGTCGTTGCTACGAATCACAAATTCTGGACAAACCAGGCCTTCATGCGCGCGAACACCTGGCCCATGGAAAGCGGTGGTTCCTTGTTGCCGCGCTGCTTCTGTGCCACGCCCTCGAGCAGCAGGCCCATGGCCGTGGCGAAGCGCGGATTTCTGACGAAGTCGCGCAGGTTGCCGGCGTAGTGGGGCAGGCCGACCTTGACCGTGTTGTGGAAGACCTCCTCGCCGAGCTCGGCCATGCCGGGCATCTGTGCGGTGCCGCCGGTGAGCACGATGCCGGCGCGCAAAAGGCGCGCGTAACCGCTCTTGACCAGCTCGTCTTGCAC
>JAOAHQ010000036.1 GCA_026415155.1 Rhodocyclaceae bacterium | reverse complement strand
GATGCCATCGCCTGGAAGCTCAATACCCGACCCCGCAAGAGCCTCAACTGGCTTTGCCCTGCCGAACTCTTCATGCCCGAGGCCTTCAACTTCGAACAACACTTTCGTCAATTCGTTGCACTTCGACCTTGAAACCGCCGGATTTAGCCTGCCGACCATCGACATGAAAGACGCCGCGCCGCCCCCCGCCTCCTTCGAAGCCGCCTTGGCAGAGCTCGAGGGCATCGTCCAGAAGCTCGAAGCCGGCGGTACGCCGCTCGAAGAATCGCTCGCCGCCTATGAGCGGGGCATGGCGCTGTTGGGCTATTGCCAGAACACGCTCAACCAGGCCGAACAAAAGATCCGCCAGCTCGAAGCCGGCCAGCTGAGCGAATTCTTGCCGGATGTTGACGAGGGCGAGGCCGCTTGAAAGAAGATTTTGCCGCCTGGATGGCGCTGATCCAGCGCCGCGTCGAAACCGCGCTGGATCATCACCTGCCACCCGCCTCGATCGCTCCGACGCGTCTTCATGAGGCGATGCGCTACGCCGTCCTGGGCGGCGGCAAGCGCATGCGGCCGCTCCTGGCTCATGCCGCCGGCGAAGCCGTCGGGGCCGATCCGCGCGCCGTCGATGCCGTGGCCTGTGCCGTCGAGTTCATCCATGCCTATTCGCTCGTGCACGACGACCTGCCCTGCATGGACGACGACGTCTTGCGCCGCGGCCGGCCGACCTGTCACGTGCAATACGATGAGGCCACCGCACTGCTCGCCGGCGATGCGCTACAGACGCTCGCCTTTCAGGTGCTCGCCGAACTGCCTGCCGAGCTCGTGCCGTCCTGCGAGCGCCGACTGACGATGCTCGCGCTCCTAGCGCAAGCGGCTGGCTCGCGCGGCATGGCGGGGGGGCAGGCCATCGATCTCGCCGCCGTCGGCCTCGCGCTTACGGTCGAAGAGCTCGAATTCATGCACATCCACAAGACCGGCGCGCTGATCCGCGCCGCCGTGCTCCTGGGCGCCCAGTGCGGCGCGGCGGATGAAGCGACCCTTGCGGCCCTCGCCCATTTCGCCAACCGCGCCGGGCTCCTCTTCCAGGTCGTCGATGACATCCTCGATGCCGAGGGCAGCACGACGACGCTCGGCAAGACGGCCGGCAAGGATGCCGCCCAGGAAAAGCCCACCTATGTCAGCATGCTCGGCCTTGCGCGCGCCAAGGAACTCGCCGCCAGCCTGCGCGAGGAAGCGCACGCAGCACTGGCCGCCCTCGCCGCCGACACGACGCGGCTGGCGCAACTGACCGACTACATCGCCGAACGCCAGTTTTGATGACGGCCTATCCTTTGCTCGAATCGATCGCCGACCCGGCCGACCTGCGCCGCCTGCCGCGCGAGCAGCTGCCGCGCCTCGCCGCGGAATTGCGCGCCTTCCTGCTCGAGACGGTCTCGAAGACCGGCGGCCATCTTTCCTCGAACCTCGGCACGGTGGAGCTCACGATCGCGCTCCACTACGTCTTCAACACCCCCGAAGACCGCCTCGTCTGGGACGTCGGCCACCAGACCTACGCCCACAAGATCCTGACCGGACGGCGCCTCGACATGGCGCGCCTGCGCATGAAGGACGGGCCCTCCGGTTTTCCGCGGCGCGAGGAGTCGATCTACGACACCTTCGGCGTCGGCCACTCCTCGACCTCGATCTCGGCGGCGCTTGGCATGGCGGTCGCGGTACGTGACAAGGGTGAGGACCGCCGCGTCGTCGCCATCATCGGCGATGGCGCGATGTCGGCCGGCCAAGCCTTCGAGGCGCTCAACAACGCCGGCGTGATCGACGCCAATCTGCTCGTCATTCTGAACGACAACGACATGTCGATCTCGCCGCCGGTCGGCGCGCTCAACAAGTATCTCGCGCGCTTGCTCTCCGGCCGCGCCTTCAACGCGGCGCGCAAGGCCGGCGAGAAGGTGCTGTCCGTCGCGCCCTCGCTCCTCGAACTCGCCAAGCGCGCCGAGGAGCACATGAAGGGCATGGTGGTACCCAGCACGCTCTTTGAGGAATTCGGCTTCAACTACATCGGCCCGATCGACGGCCACGACCTCGACAGCCTCATCCCGACGCTCGAAAACCTGCGCGCGCTGAAAGGGCCGCGCTTCTTGCACATCGTGACCAAGAAGGGCCAAGGCTACAAGCTCGCCGAGGCCGATCCGGTGCGCTACCACGGCGTCTCGCAATTCGATGCCGCCAATGGCATCGAGGCCGGCAAGGGCGGCGGCAAGCTCACCTTCACGCAGGTGTTCGGCGACTGGCTCTGCGACATGGCCGCCGCGGACGAGCGGCTCGTCGCCATCACGCCGGCGATGTGCGAAGGCTCGGGCATGACGCGCTTCGCCGAAAGCTACCCGAAGCGCTTTTTCGATGTGGGGATTGCCGAGCAGCACGCCGTCACCTTCGCCGCGGGGCTCGCCTGCGAAGGCAAGAAGCCCGTCGTTGCGATCTACTCGACCTTCCTGCAGCGCGCCTATGACCAGCTCATCCACGACGTCGCGCTGCAAAACCTCGATGTCACCTTTGCGATCGACCGCGGCGGGATCGTCGGCGCCGACGGGGCGACCCATCAGGGCGCCTTCGATCTTTCCTATCTCGCCTGCGTGCCGAACTTGGTCATCATGGCGCCGGCGGACGAGGCCGAATGCCGCCGCATGCTCACCACCGCCTACCACTACCCCGGCCCGGCGGCGGTGCGCTACCCGCGCGGCGCCGGCCCTGCCGTGCCGCCAGCGCCGACTTTGGACGCGCTCGAGATCGGCCAAGGCGAAATCCGCCGCGAAGGGAAGGATGTCGCTCTGCTCGTCTTCGGCACGCTGCTCCAGGCGGCCATGCAGGCGGGCGAGGCGCTCGATGCGACGGTGGCCAACATGCGCTTCGTCAAGCCGCTCGACCGCGCGCTGATCCGCCAGCTTGCGCAAAGCCACGCGCGGCTCGTCACGATCGAGGAAAATGCCATCATCGGCGGCGCCGGCGCCGAAGTCGCCCGCGCCCTCGAAGAAATGGGGCTGTGCCGGCCGCTTCTGCGCCTGGGGCTCCCCGATCGCTTCATCGAACACGGCGAGCAGAGCCAGATGCTCGCGGCACTGGGCCTCGATGCTGCGGGCTTGCTCGAGCGCATCACCCGCTTTTGCCAGACATGAATACTTGAGCGTTTTAATCGGGAATGTTATAGTGGGCCACCCTTACATCCCCGGCCCACGAGAGACATCCCCATGAACCTGAAAGACCTCACCATGGCCATCCCTGACGTCCAAGCGAGCGCCGATTCGCGTCAATTGCCGATCAACAAGGTCGGCATCAAATCGATCCGCCACCCCGTCAAGGTGCTCGACAAGAGCGGCGGCGTGCAGCACACGATCGCCACCTTCAACATGTATGTCGGCCTGCCCCACAACTTCAAGGGCACGCACATGTCGCGCTTCGTCGAAATCTTGAACAGTCACGAGCGCGAGATCTCTGTCGAGAACTACGAGCCGATGCTGCGCGAGATGGTCAAACGGCTGGAGGCCGAGACCGGACACCTCGAGATGAGCTTTCCCTATTTCATCAACAAGGAAGCGCCGGTCTCGAAGGTGAAAAGCCTGCTCGATTACGAAGTCACCTTCATCGGCGAGATTCTCGACGGTGGTCGCTTCCGCCAGACGACGCGCGTCGTCGTGCCGGCGACGAGCTTGTGCCCCTGCTCGAAGAAGATTTCCGAGCGCGGCGCGCACAACCAGCGCTCGCACATCACGATCACCGCGACGACGAACAGTTTCGTGTGGATCGAAGAGCTCGTGCAGATGGCCGAAAGCCAGGCCTCCTGCGAACTCTATGGCCTGCTCAAACGGCCCGATGAGAAGCACGTCACCGAACACGCCTACGACAACCCGAAGTTCGTCGAGGACATCGTGCGCGACGTCGCCGGGCTACTCAATGCCGATCCGCGCATCGACGCCTACATCGTGGAATCGGAGAACTTCGAATCCATCCACAATCACTCGGCCTACGCGATGATCGAAAAGAACAAACTGGCCTGAGCCACAACAAAAAAGGGACGCCGCGGCGTCCCTGCGCGCGGATCTTGGCAAGCCGGCTTACTCTTTCGCCTCGCCCGGCTTTTTGGACAGTTTTTCCTTGATCCGCGCCGACTTGCCAGAGCGCTCGCGCAGGTAATAGAGCTTGGCGCGGCGCACGTCGCCCTTCCTCTTCACCTCGATGCTGGCAATCAGCGGCGAATAGGTCTGGAAGGTGCGCTCCACCCCCTCGCCCGAGGAGATCTTGCGCACGATGAAGCTCGAATTGAGCCCGCGGTTGCGCTTCGCGATCACCACGCCCTCGAAGGCCTGCACGCGCTTACGTTCGCCTTCGACCACATTCACATTGACGACCACCGTATCGCCGGGGGCGAACTCGGGGATGGTCTTGCCGAGGCGTTCGATTTCCTCTCGTTCCAGTTGCTGAATCAGGTTCATGTCGTCTTTTCCTTTTCAAGTTGCGTTGTCACGACCGCAGAGCTCCGGCCTCGACCTCATCGATCTCGCGCAGGAGTTGCGCTTCTTCCTTGCTCAAACCGCGAGCAGCTTTTTGCGCCAGCCATTGGGCAAACAGCTCCGGGCGGCGCTCCCGGGTCCGCGCCAGCGACTGCTTCAATCGCCAGCGGCGGATGTTCTCGTGGTGACCGGAGAGCAGCACCTCCGGCACCGGCAATCCTTCATAGACCTCGGGCCGCGTGTAGTGCGGGCAATCCAAGAGCCCGTCCACGAACGACTCCTCGGCCGCCGAAGCCTCGTCGTTCAAGGCCCCTGGCAGCTGCCGCACCGCCGCATCGATCAGCGCCAGCGCGGCGATCTCGCCGCCCGAGAGCACGAAGTCTCCGAGCGACATCTCCTCATCGACGCGGCGCTCGATCAGGCGCTCGTCGACCCCTTCATAGCGGCCGCAGAGCAGGATCGCCCCGTCGCTCGCCGCGAGCGCCTTCACGCGGGCATGCGTGAGCGGCTGCCCTTGCGGCGAGAGGTAGATCACCCTGCCCGTCCCGCCGCGCGCGGCCTTGGCCGCGTCGATCGCTCGCTCGAGCGGTTCGGCGCGCATCACCATGCCGGGCCCGCCGCCGAAAGGCCGGTCATCGACCGAACCATAGGCATTGCCCGCCCACTGGCGCGGATTCCAGCAGACGAGCTGCCACAAACCGCGCTCGCGCGCCCGCCGCGTGATGCCATGCTCCGTCACCGCGGCGAACATCTCGGGGAACAGCGTGATCGCATCGAAGCGCAGCATCACCACTCACGCTCCCAGGCGACAACCATCCGCCCTGCTGCTCCATCCACGTCTTTCACGACCTGGCCGACGAAGGGCAGCAAACGCTCCTGCTCGCCATCCTCGACCACCAAAACTGCATGCGCGCCGGTCTCGATCAGTTCTCTCACCGTCCCGAGCGGCTCGCCGCGTTCATTGACGACACGCAGGCCGATCAGATCGGCCCAGTAGTATTCGCCTTCGGCCGTGGCAGGCAAGGCTTCGCGCGGCGCGCCGGCAAATGAGCCGGCGAGGGCTTCGGCCGCCGTGCGATCCTCGATGCCGGCAAACCTCACGAGCCATTCCTTGCCGTGGGGCTTGAGCGCCAAGAGCGGCCAGGCGCGCCAGGCGGAGAAATCCTTGTCATCTTTCCCCAGCCACCAGTGCGGCATCGCGCGCCAGCTCGCGGGATCGTCGCCGAAGGGATGAAGGCGCAGCCAGCCTTTCACCCCATATGGGGCAGTGATCCGCCCCAGGACGATCATCCTCTGTTAAGCAGCCTTGGCGGCGGCAGCGGCCTGCTTGATGAGGCGCGCGGCCGTGGGCGACAGTTGCGCGCCCTTGCCCTGCCAATAGGCGAGCCGCTCGGTATTGATATAGAGGCCCTTCTCGTGCTCGGCAGCCACTGGGTTGTAGTAGCCGACGCGCTCGACGAAACGGCCGTCCCGGCGGTTGCGCGAGTCGGTGACGACGACGTTGTAGAAGGGGCGCTTCTTGGCGCCGCTACGGGCGAGACGAATGACGACCATGCAAATTCCCCTCGGAATTCCGAAAAGCGCGCCATTCTATTGAAAACCGGCCACGAAAACAAGGCGGACGAACCGCTGGCGGCGGCGCTGCGCGCCACCGCATGATCGCTTCAGCGGCTCCGCTGCGCCTCGACCACGCTGCGCCCGAGCGCCAGGAATTCCTCGGCATTGCGCGTCGCTCCGACATGGCGCGCCAGCGTCTGGCCCTCGCCGCCGACGAAGACGAAAGTCGGCGTGCCGCGCACCTTGTAAGCGAGCGCCAAGGCCTTTTCCGTGACTTCCTTGCCTGAAAAATCGGTCACCATCACGCTGCCATTGATGTCGACGGCAAAGATGGCGAAATGACGGCGAAAGTAGCGCTGCACCTCGGGCTGACTCAACACCTCTTCGCGCATGCGGCGGCAAAAGGGGCAGCCTTCGGCCTCGAAGACGAGCAAGACGCCGAGCTTGCCCTCTTTCCTCGCCGCCTTGAGCTCGGCCGCGAAGTCGCCAAAGGTTTGGTCGAAAAAGGCTTCGCCTGCCGCATGCGCGAAAAGCGCAAGGGCCATGAGCCAGAGACCAATTAAACCGCGCCAGAGCTTTCCATTTTTCATCAGCGACCTCCTCCTTGCGAAATTCTATTCAGCGGCGTGCGCTCTTGGGCAATTCGGCGGTCAGCAAGGCGCCGATCAGGATCACCGACCAGGACAGATGCAGCCAGAGCAGAAAGATCGGCACGGCCGCGAACGCGCCGTAGATCAGGGTATAGCTCGGAAGTTTGACGACGTAGAGCGCGAAGAGGCGCTGCATGCCGACGAAGGCCAGTGCGGCGAGCAGGCCTGAGAAAAATGCATGGCCGCGCGCCACGGGTCGGTTGGGCAAGGCCCAGTAGAGCAGGAAAAATAGCGCGGCGAGAAAGACGACCGGCACGGCCTGGGAAAAGAACGCGCGCAGCCAGCCGGGCTCGTCGATGAGGCCGAACGAGACGGTGGCCAGGTAGGTGATGCTCGCCAAAGCAGCGCCGAAGACGAGCGGGCCGACGAGGAGGGCGAGCAGATGCAGGCCGATGCGCTTCAACCAAGGCCGGTGCTGGCGCACGCGGAAGATCGCGTTGAAGGCGTGTTCGATCGTGAGCATCTGCAGCAGCGCCGTCAGCCCCAGCGCGCCCAGGCCGATCCAGGTCACCCGCTCGGCGCGATGGGCGAACTGGCCGAGGTATTTGGCGATCACCGCGCCGGCCTTTTCCGGCAACAGCGTCGCGAGCAGGAATTTTTCGAGCGCCGCGGAAAGCTTGATGCCGAATGGGAGGCTTTCGAGCAGGATCGCGCCGACGACGATCATCGGCACGAGGCCAAGCAGCGTGGCGAAGGAAAGCGCCGCCGCCGTCTGGGCGCAGCGCTCGTCGCGAAAACGCGCGATGACGCGGATGACGAGGCGAAACAGGGCTAACATGGCGGCGATTTTATTGCCGTGCCGCAAGCACCGACTTTGACGATGATCCGCACGACCCGCCTCATCGCTAGTGCGAGCCTGATCGGCCTGATCGCGCTTTGCACCGCCTGGGAGCTGTGGCTTGCGCCGCTGCGCCCCGGCGGGTCGTGGCTCGCCATGAAGGCGCTGCCCTTGCTCTTGCCGCTGCCCGGCCTCCTGCAGGGGCGCCGTTACACCTACCAGTGGGCGAGCCTCTTGATCCTCGCCTACCTGCTCGAAGGCATGCTGCGCCTTCTCACCGACCGCGGAACGATGCAAATGCTTGCCGGCCTGGAGGCACTCCTTTCGCTCGTCTTCTTCGTCGCGGCGATCCTCTATGCGCGCTGGAGCGCAGCGCCACGGATCGTGAAGACTACAGCTGCGGATTGAGGCGCTCGGCGCCGGCGTGGAGCTTGTTCAAGGCATTGAGATAGGCCTTGGCCGAGGCGACGATGATATCGGTATCGGCACCCTGGCCATTGACGATGCGGCCATCTTTCGCCAGCCGCACCGTCACCTCGCCTTGGGCATCGGTGCCGGTCGTGATCGCATTGACGGAATAGAGCAACAGATCGGCGCCGCTTTGGGCCAGCTTCTCGATGGCGCGGAAGCAGGCATCGACCGGCCCGCTGCCGGTCGCCTCGACGCGTTTTTCACTGCCGCCGACGGCGAGGGTGAGCTCGGCGCGCGGCGGCTCGCCGGTCTCGGAATGAAAGCGCGAGGCGATGAGCTTGTAATGCTCGACTTCGGGGGTGACGAGCTCGTCGGAGACGAGCGCCTGCAGATCCTCGTCGAAGATCTCGCGCTTTTTGTCGGCAAGCTCCTTGAAGCGCGCAAAGGCGGCATTGAGCGCCTCTTCGCTGGCAAGCTCGATGCCGAGCTCGGCGAGCTTGGTCTTGAAGGCGTTGCGGCCGGAGAGCTTGCCCAATGAGAGCTTGTTGGCCTGCCAGCCGACGTCCTCGGCACGCATGATCTCGTAGGTCTCGCGATGCTTCAAGACGCCGTCCTGATGGATGCCCGACTCGTGCGCGAAGGCGTTGGCGCCGACGATGGCCTTGTTCGGCTGCACGACATAGCCGGTGATCTGCGAGACGAGGCGGGAGGTCGGCACGATCTGCGTCGTGTCGATGCCCGTCTCGACCGGAAAGAGATCCTGGCGCGTCTTCACGGCCATGACGACCTCTTCGAGCGAGGCATTGCCGGCGCGCTCGCCGAGGCCATTGATGGTGCACTCGACCTGGCGCGCGCCATTCAACACCGCGGCGAGCGAGTTGGCCACCGCGAGCCCCAGATCGTTGTGGCAATGCGTCGACCAGACGGCCTGATCCGAATTCGGCACGCGCTCGCGCAAGGTCTTGAAGAGCTCGCCCCAGACTTGCGGAATGTTGTAACCGACGGTATCGGCGATGTTCACCGTCTTCGCCCCGGCCTTGATGACCGCTTCGAGCACGCGGCAGAGGAAATCGATCTCAGAGCGCCCCGCATCCTCGGGCGAGAACTCGACGTCAGCCGTGTATTGGCGCGCCAGGGTGACTGCTTTCACCGCCTGCTCGATGACCTGCTCGGGCGTCATCCTGAGCTTCATCTGCATGTGGATCGGGCTCGTCGCGATGAAGGTGTGCACGCGGCCGCGCGCTGCGGGCCGGATCGCCTCGCCGGCCTTTTCGATGTCGTGCGCGTTGGCGCGCGCCAGCGAGCAGACGGTGGAATCCTTGATCGTCTCGGCAATGGCGCGGATCGCCGCGAAGTCGCCGGGACTGGCCGCCGCAAAGCCCGCTTCGATGACATCGACGCGCAGCTTCTCGAGCTGACGCGCGATGCGCAGCTTCTCCTCGCGCGTCATCGCCGCGCCAGGGCTCTGCTCCCCATCGCGCAGCGTCGTATCGAAAATCAACAGCCGCTCTTTGCTCATGGTTCGCATCCTTTCTTCCGCTTAAGCCAGCCCGCCAGGCACAGCGCATAACCCGACAGCGCATAGGCGAGAAAGAGCGCGAAGAGCACGCCGGGCGGATAGCTCGACACGAGCGCAAACCCCAAGGCGAGCGCCACGACCATCATGAAGGGCACGCTCTTTCTCAAGTTGATGTCCTTGCCCGACCAGTAGCGCAGATTGCTCACCATCGTCACGCCGGCAAAGATCGTCAGCGCGCAGGCAAACCAGCGCGCCTCCTCGCCGCTCCACTCGTTGTCGATCGCCACCCAGACGAGACCGGCGACGAGCGCCGCGGCGGCGGGGCTCGGCAGCCCCTGGAACCAGCGCTTATCGACCACACCGAGGTTGGTGTTAAAGCGCGCCAGCCGCAGGGCGGCGCCCGCGCAGTAGATGAAGGCGGCGATCCAGCCCAGCTTGCCTAAGCCCTTGAGCGCCCATTCGTAGATCACGAGGGCGGGCGCCGCGCCAAAGGAGACCATGTCGGAGAGCGAGTCGTATTCGGCGCCGAAGGCGCTCTGCGTATGGGTGAGCCGCGCGACGCGCCCATCGAGGCCATCGAAGATCATCGCGACGAAGATCGCCACCGCCGCCATCTCGAAGCGGCCGTTCATCGCCTGCACGATGGCAAAGAAGCCGGAAAAGAGCGCCGCGGTCGTGAAGAGGTTCGGCAGGATGTAGATGCCGCGCCGGCGCAGTTCCGGAGCGAGGAGGGGCTGGTGGGGGCGATAGTCGGGCATGGCGCTTTAGGCTCCACGGGCGTGCGGCTATTGTAACCGCCCGTCCTCGCGCAATGCCTAAGGCAGCTCGGCGAGGATCGATGATGTGGCGCGCACCTTTTCGCCGACGGTCACCTGCACGCGCACCGCCTTGGGCAAATAAAGATCGACGCGCGAGCCGAAGCGGATGAAGCCATAGCGCTCGCCGCGGCGAAGCCGGTCGCCCGCGCCGACGTAGCAGAGGATGCGCCGCGCGATGAGGCCGGCGACCTGCACGCAGGTGACGTCCTGACCATCCGGCGTGCGAATGTGCAAGGCATTGCGCTCGTTTTCGATGGAGGCCTTGTCGAGATCGGCGTTCAAGAACTTGCCTGGGTGGTACCAGCGCTGCATGACCTCGCCATCGACGGGCGAACGGTTCGAATGGACGTTGAAGACGTTCATGAACACGCTCACCTTGAGCGCCTCGCGATCAAGCCACGGATCGTGCGCCGGCTCCACGGCGACGATGCGGCCATCGGCCGGCGAGAGCACGCTCTTCGCGTCACCCGGCACTTCGCGCGGCGGATCGCGAAAGAACTGCAGCACGAACAGGGCGATCAACCAAAACGGCAGCGCCCAGCCGAAGCCCCCCAGCCAATGGACGAGCAAGGCAGCGGCAAGCGCCCCGCCCAGAAAAGGCCAGCCTTCCCGAGCGATGAGGGGATGCGGGTAATGGGCCACTTAGTTCTTCGACTTATCGACCAAGGCCTTGGCCTTGATCCAGGGCATCATGGCGCGCAGCTGCTCACCGACTTGCTCGATCGGGTGGGCGGCGATGAGCCGCCGGCGCGCGGTCATCTCCGGATAGCCCATGCGCCCTTCGAGAATGAACTGCTTGGCATAGGAGCCGTTTTGGATGTTCTTCAAGGCCTCCTTCATCGCCGCGCGCGCCTCGGGCCCGATCACCTTCGGGCCGGTGACGTATTCGCCATACTCGGCGTTGTTGGAGATCGAGTAGTTCATGTTGGCGATGCCACCTTCGAAGATCAGATCGACGATCAGCTTCACCTCGTGCAGGCACTCGAAATAGGCCATTTCGGGCGCATAGCCCGCTTCGGTGAGCGTCTCGAAGCCGGCCTTGATGAGCTCGACGAGCCCGCCGCACAGCACCGCCTGCTCGCCGAAAAGATCGGTCTCGGTCTCCTCGCGGAAGGTCGTTTCGATGACGCCGCCCTTGGTGCCGCCATTGGCGGCGGCATAAGAGAGCGCAATGTCCTTGGCCTTGCCCGACTTGTCCTGATAGACGGCGATCAGGGAAGGCACGCCGCCGCCGCGCAGGTATTCGGAGCGCACCGTATGGCCAGGCCCTTTCGGCGCGATCATGATGACATCGAGATCCTCGCGCGGCACGACCTGGTTGTAATGAATGTTGAAGCCATGCGCGAAAGCGAGCGCCGCACCCTTCTTGAGGTTCGGCTCGACCTCGGCGTAATAGACCGAGGGGATCGTCTCATCCGGCAGGAGCATCATGACGACGTCGGCGTCCTTGACCGCCTTGCCGATCTCCTCGACCTTGAGGCCGGCTTGCTTGGCCTTGTCCCACGAGGCGCCGCCCTTCCTCAGACCGACGGTGACCTTGACACCCGAATCCTTGAGGTTCTGGGCATGCGCATGGCCCTGCGAGCCATAGCCGACGATGGTGACTTTCTTGTTCTTGATGATGGAGAGATCGGCATCCTTGTCGTAATAGACTTTCATGGTTTTCCTTTGCAGTATCAGACTTTGAGGATGCGGTCGCCGCGGCCGATGCCGCAGACGCCGGTGCGCACGGTTTCGAGGATCAGCGAGCGGTCGATGGCATCGAGGAAGGCATCGAGCTTCGTCGTGTTGCCAGTGAGCTCGATGACATAGCTCGATTCGGTGACGTCGATGATGCGGCCGCGGAAGATGTCGGCGATGCGCTTCATCTCCTCGCGGTCTTTACCCGTGGCGCGCACCTTGACGAGCATCAGCTCGCGTTCGATGTGCGCCGCCTCGGAAAGATCCACTACCTTCACGACGTCGATCAGTTTGTTGAGCTGCTTGGTGATCTGCTCGATGATGTCATCCGAGCCGACGCTCACAATGGTCATGCGCGAGAGCGACGCATCTTCGGTCGGGGCGACGGTGAGCGACTCGATGTTGTAGCCGCGCGCGGAAAAGAGCCCCGAGACGCGCGAGAGCGCCCCGGCTTCGTTCTCGATGAGGATGGAAATGATGTGGCGCATGATCAGAGTTCCTCCGCCAAAATCATTTCCGACAAACCCTTGCCGGCCGCGACCATCGGGAAGACGTTGGCTTCGGGGTTGATGACGAAATCCATGAAGACGAGCTCGTGCTTGTGCTTGCCGAAAGCCTCCTTGAGCGCCGGCTCGACGTCGGCGGGCTTCGTGATGCGCATGCCGACATGGCCATAGGCCTCGGCAAGCTTGACGAAGTCCGGCAGCGCATCGACATAGGATTCCGAATAGCGGTTGCCGTGGAACATCTGCTGCCACTGGCGCACCATGCCGAGGTAACCATTGTTGAGGTTGATGATCTTGATCGGCAGGCGGAACTGCTTGCAGGTGGAAAGCTCCTGGATGTTCATCTGGATCGAGCCCTCGCCCGTGATACAGGCGACGGTGGCGCCGGGATTGGCAAAGCACACGCCCATCGCCGCCGGCAGGCCGAAGCCCATCGTGCCCAAGCCCCCGGAATTGATCCAGCGGCGCGGCTTGTCGAACTTGTAATACTGCGCGGCGAACATCTGGTGCTGGCCGACGTCCGAGGTGATGAAGGCATCGCCGCCGGTCACCTCGTAAAGTTTCTCGACGACGTACTGCGGCATGATGACGTCCTTGCCCATCTTGTATTTGAGGCAGTGCTTGCCGCGCCATTCCTCGATCTGCTTCCACCAGGCGGCAAGCGCCTTCTGATCGGGCTTGCCTTCGCTCGCTTCGAGCTGCTTGATGATCTCATCGAGCACGTCTGGCACGTTGCCAACGATCGGCACATCGACCTTGACGCGCTTCGAGATCGACGAGGGGTCGATATCGACATGGATGATCTTTCTCGGCACCTGGCCGAAGTGGGCCGGATTGCCGATGACGCGATCATCGAAGCGCGCGCCGATGGCGAGCAGCACGTCGCAATTTTGCATCGCCATGTTGGCTTCATAGGTGCCATGCATGCCGAGCATGCCCAGATGCTGCCGGTCGGTGGCCGGATAGCCGCCCAGGCCCATCAGCGTCTGGGTGACCGGGAAGCCGAGCATGCGCGCCAGGCGCGTCAGGCGATCGGCGGCATCGGAAAGGATCACGCCGCCCCCGGTGTAGATCATCGGCCGCTTGGCATCGAGCAGAAGCTGCACGGCCTTCTTGATCTGGCCGGCATGGCCCTTGATGACCGGGTTGTAGGAGCGCATCGAGATCGTCTTCGGATAATGGAACTCGCACTTTTGGATCGTGATGTCCTTCGGGATATCGACGAGCACCGGCCCGGGACGGCCGGTCTTGGCGAGATAGAAGGCCTTCTTGATCGTGACGGCGAGATCCTTGACGTCCTTGACGAGGAAGTTGTGCTTGACACAAGGCCGCGTGATGCCGACCGTATCGGCCTCCTGGAAGGCGTCCTGACCGATGTAGGCGGTCGGCACCTGGCCGGTGAGGATCACGAGCGGAATCGAGTCCATGTAGGCGGTGGCAATGCCAGTCACGGCGTTCGTCACGCCCGGCCCGGACGTGACCATGCACACGCCGACCTTGTTCGACGAACGCGAATAGGCATCCGCCGCATGCACCGCCGCTTGCTCGTGCCGGACCAGGATGTGCCGGATCTGGTCCTGCTTGAACAATTCATCGTAAATGAACAATACCGAGCCGCCAGGGTAGCCGAAGATGTATTCGACCTTTTCTTCCTGGAGGCACCTGATTACAATCTCCGCGCCCGTCAGTTGCATTGGTGTTCAATCCATCGTAACCGGGGAAATCCCGAAACGCGCAACGATACTTGACTCTCGGCTCGCCGGTCAAGGCTTTCACCGCGCTTCATCCCCGTTCTTCGCCAGACCGCAGGAAACGCCGCTTGGCCTCGCGCTCGGAAC
Source organism: Rhodocyclaceae bacterium (assembly GCA_026415155.1). Classification (GTDB taxonomy): domain Bacteria; phylum Pseudomonadota; class Gammaproteobacteria; order Burkholderiales; family Rhodocyclaceae; genus Sulfuricystis. The sequence continues at coordinate 29,823 of JAOAHQ010000036.1, read as the reverse complement.
TCTCAAGCTTTCTCGCCGGCGTGGAGCGCCGCGCCTACAAGCAGGCCCTCTATGCCGTGCGCGACGAAGAGGCCGCCCTCGACATCGTCCAGGACAGCATGATGCGGCTCGCTGAAAAATACGGCAACCAGCCGGCCGAGGAGCTGCCCTTGCTGTTCCAACGCATCCTGCAAAACGCGATCCGCGACTACTATCGCCGCGCGCGCACCCGCCAGGAGCGCTTCACCTCGCTCTCGGCGCTGGAGGCCGAGGAAGAGGAGGCCGACGACCCGCTGGAAACTTTGGCCGTCGCGGCCGATCTACATGCCTTTGCCACCCCCCACGAGGCGCTCGCGCAGGCCCAGACGTTGAATCTGATCGAGGAGGCGTTGCAAAATCTGCCGCCGCGTCAACGCGAAGCCTTCCTGCTGCGTTACTGGGAAGGCTTGGACATCGCCGAAACCGCGGCGGTGATGGGGTGCAGCGAAGGCAGCGTCAAGACGCACTGTTCGCGCGCCACCCATGCCCTCGCTGCCGCGCTGGCGGCGAAAGGAGTCAGACCATGAACCGCGAAGAACTGTTTGCCCGTCGCATCTGCGAGTGGCTCGATGAAAGCGCCCGGCAACTGCCGCCCGACATCGCCGAACGGCTGCGCGCGGCGCGCGAGCGTGCGCTCGCCTACCAGCCGCTGCCGGCCGAACTGCCCCTCAAAGTCGGCGCGGGCGGGACGGCCGTGCTCGGCCACGGTCATGAGGCTGACGACGAGCAGGCAAATCCGTGGCGCACCCTGCTGGCGATCGTAGCGCTCCTCATCGGCATGGCGTTCTCCTACTACTGGAACGGCTTCGACGCGGCCGATCTCAATGAAGAGATCGACAGCGCCTTGCTCGCCGACGATCTCTCGCCGAAGGCTTACCTCGACCCCGGATTCCAGGCATGGCTGTCTCATTACGCGCAAGAATCGGCGCGCTAGCGTTCCTCTGGGGATGCGCGCTCGGCAGCGCCCAGGCCGTGCTGCCCGAATTCACCCAGCCCAAATGGCGCGAGCTTTCCCCGCAGCAGCGTGAAGTGCTCGCACCGCTCGCCGGCGAATGGGATGGCATGGAAGCCTTCCGCCGCAAGAAGTGGCTCGGCATCGCGGCGCGCTATGAAAAGATGACGCCCGAGGAACAGCAGCGCGTGCAGGAGCGCATGCGCGAATGGGCAAAACTCGCGCCCGAGGAGCGGCGGCTCGCGCGCGAGAAATTCAAGACGCTGCAAAAGATCAGCCCAGAGCAACGCGAGGCCTTGAAGCAGAACTGGCAGGACTACCAGGCCCTGCCGGAGGAAGAAAAGCAGCGCTTGAAGGAAAAAACGCTGCGCCGGCCGCCGGTGAGCCTCGTGCCGCCGCCGCCTAAAGAAGCTCCAGTCAAGCGCAAGATCGCACCGCCGGCCAAGCCCGCCACGCCTGCGCCCGCCTCCCCGCCTGCGCCCGAGCCCGAGCCCGCCACTGCCAGCACAGGTTCTTCCGGGTGAAACAGCCTTCCTCGCCCGCCCTGCCCGCAGGTCTTCCGCTCGCGAGCCTGCGCCGCCGTTTGGCCTGCCTGCTCTATGAAAGCCTCGTCGTGCTCGGCGTGCTCGCCGTCCTCTTCCTGCTGCCGCAGGCAGGCTTGAGCCTCGCGCTCGGCGGCGTGCTGCCCGGCCCGCTGCTGTTCTTGCACGTCTTTGTCGCGCTGGGGGCCTATTTCGTCTGGTTCTGGCATCGGCGCGGCCAGACCCTCGCGATGCAGACCTGGCGGCTGAAACTCGTGCGCCTCGATGGCCAGGCACCGAACCTCAAGCAGCTCCTCTTGCGTTACCTGCTCGCCTGGGCGAGCCTCTCTTTTTACGGCGCGGGCCTCTTCTGGGCGATCTTCGACCGCGAGCGGCAGTTCCTGCACGATCGGCTTGCCGGCACGCGCCTCATCGACGCTCCACCCACGCGAGCATCACCGCCGCCGCCAACAGGAACATGACGCTCGGCATGGCGGCGGCGATCAAAGGCCGCCAGCTATTGATGACGCCGAGATGGGCGAAGAGGCCATTGAGCATGTGAAAGAGGATGCCCAGCATGACGCCCGTGAAGACGCGCACGCTCACCGCCGTCATGCGATCGTGGGAAAGCGCGAAAGGTAAGGCAAGCGCCATCATCACGAGCGAGGCGAGCGGATAGATGAGCTTCTTCCAAAGAGCGATCTCGAAGCGCTGCGTCTTCTGCTTGTTCTCGGCAAGATGCCGCACATACTGGATCAGGGTCGGCAGCGCCATCTTTTCCGGCGCGACGAGCAAGACGGCGAGCAGATCGGGATTGAGCGCCGATTGCCAGCGCAAAGCCTCGTGATGCAGGACTTCGGGGCGATCGCCGGCAAAGCGCGTCTGCGCCACCTCTTTGAGCAGCCAGGCATCGGGCGGCAGGAAGCTGCCCTCTTCGGCCTCGCTGAGCGAACGCAGACGGAAGCCCTCGTCGAACTCGAAGACGCGCACGCCGCGCAAGGAGGCATCCGGCCGCACCTCGCGCACGTTGATGAACGAGTGGCCATCCTTGACCCAGAGGCCGGAGCGGAATTCCTGGGCGATGAGCTTGCTCTGGGCGGATAGGCGCAGCGCCTTGGCGGCGCGCTCTGCCGGCGGCGCGATCAACTCGCCGAGCAGCAAGGTGAGCAGCGCAAAAATGAGGCCGAGCTTCGCCAAGGTCGCGATGAGCGACTGCGTCGGTAGGCCGGAAGCACGCAAGACCGTGATCTCTGAATGCCGCGCCAGCAAGGTGAGCGCATAGAGCGAGCCCACCAGCACGGCGATCGGCATGATCTCGTAGGCGCGGCCCGGCAAGGAAAGCAGCACGAAACCGAGCGCGTGCTGGAACTGATAGCCGCCCTTGCCGAGCTCGGGCAGCTCGTTCATGAGGTCGAGGAAGGCAAAGAAGGCGAGGAAGGCCGCGAGGACCTGGAAGGTGGCGGCGACAAGTTCGCGCGCCAGATGCCGCTCATAGACCTTCATCGCCGCCGCCACACCGAAAAGACGGCAAGACGCCGCCAAAAGAGGATGAGCAGCACGGCGAACATCAAAAGATGCACGAGCCAGACGGCGATGCCGAAAGAGAGCTTGCCCTGCACGAGCCAGGCGCGGCTTGCCGAAAGCAGATTGCTATAGACGAGAAAGACGAGGATCGCGAAGAGCAGATTGCCGGTGCGGCCGGCGCGCGGATTGACGAAGGAGAGCGGAATCGCCAGCAAGGCGAGCGTCAGCGCCGAGAGCGGAATGCCAAGCCGCCACATGAGTTCGCCCTGATTGACGCGCGTCCAATCGCGGAGAAGCTCATGGGTGGGCAAATTGCGCGCTTCCTGCGGGGCAAGCCTCGCCTCTTTCGCCTCGATGCGGATCGCATAGCGGGAAAATTCCATGACGCGAAATTCGCTCTGGCCCGCCTCGCCCTCATAACGGCGGCCCTGCTCGAGCACGACGAAGCGGTCGCCATTGTCGGCCACCTCGATGCGGCCGCTGGCGGCCACCATGACCCCCGAACGGCCGTGCTGCATGGCGCTCACGAACACATTGCGCACGATGCCGGCCGTCTCGCCTTCCTCGACGGCCTCGACGAAGAAGATGCGATTGCCATCGGACGATTCGCGAAAGGCGCCTGGCGTGATGCGCGCCACATCGCCGCGCCGATCGAGCTCGGCCTGGTATTCGTCGCGCTTTTCATAGGCCCACGGGGCCAAAAAGAGCGTGAGCCCCGCAATCACCGCGACGATGGGCCAGGCAAAGCGCAGCACGGGCCGCACCCAGGCCGTCAGCGGCAGGCCGCTCGAAAACCACACCACCATCTCCGAGTCGCGATAGACGCGCGTGAGCACGAGCAAGATGGTGATGAAGAGGGTCTGCGCAAGCAGCACCGGCAGGTAGTTGATGGCCGCGAAGCCGAGCAGCGCCGCCACCGCCTCGGGCGCCGTGGCGCCCCCGGCCGCCTGGTTGAGGAGCCGGATGAGCTGCGTCGTGATCATGATCGCGAAGAGCACGACGAAGACCGCCGCGGCCGTCTGGGTCAACTCGCGCTGGGCGGCACGCAGGAAGATCATGCTGGGGGAAAGGCGCGAGGCAACGTGAGGGGGAGAAGGCTCACCCGAGGGCAATGGCGCGCAATGTGCTTAAAATCGGCGTATTGGCCATTTCCTTGGGCCATTTCCTTGGAGTGTGCGGTGGAATTTAGCATAAAGAGCGGCAGCCCGGAAAAGCAGCGCACGGCCTGTGTGGTGGTCGGCGTCTTCGAAACACGCAAGATGTCGCCGGCCTGTCAGCGTCTCGATGAGGCGGCAGATGGTTTTCTTACCGAGCTCTTGCGGCGCGGCGACATGGATGGCAAGGCGGGCAGCACGCTGCTCCTCCACAAGGTGCCGGGCATCGCGGCCGAGCGGGTGCTGCTCGTCGGGCTTGGCAAGGAGCGCGACTTTCATGAGAACGAATACCGCGCCGCCGTGGCGCTTGCCGTGCGCACCTTGAACGAGACCGGCAGCCTCGAGGGCGTCTGTTATCTCACCGAGCTTCCGCTCAAGAAACGCGATATCGCCTGGCGCATCCGGCAGGCCGTCATGGCGGCCGAAGAGACCCTCTACCGCTTCGATCGGCTCAAATCGAAGCAAGACGCCGTGCGCCGTCCTTTGCGCAAGCTCATCCTCGGCGTCGCGGAGCGCGCGGAGCTGCCAGTCGCCGAGCAGGCCCGCCGCGAAGGCGAGGCGATCGCCGCCGGCATGGGGTTCATGAAAAACCTCGCCAACCTGCCGGGCAATCTCTGTACGCCGACCCATCTTGCCGATGAGGCGCGCGCGCTCGCCAAGGAGCTTAACCTCGAGGTCGAGGTGCTCGGGCGCGCCGAGATGGAGCAGCTCGGCATGAATGCCTTGCTCGCCGTCGCCAAGGGCTCGCACCAGCCGCCCCAGTTCATCATCCTCAAATACGCGGGCGGCGCGCCGGATGAAAAGCCCATCGTGCTCGTCGGCAAGGGCATCACCTTCGACACCGGCGGCATTTCCCTGAAGCCCGCCGCCGAGATGGACGAGATGAAGTTCGACATGTCGGGCGCGGCGAGCGTGCTCGCGGCGCTCAAGGCCGCCGCGCTCATGAAGCTGCCTTTGAACGTCATCGCCGTCGCGCCCGCGGTCGAGAACATGCCGGGGGGCGGCGCGACACGGCCGGGGGACGTCGTCACTTCGCTTTCTGGCCAGACGATCGAGATCCTCAACACCGACGCCGAAGGGCGGCTCATCCTCTGCGATGCGCTCACCTACGTCGAGCGCTTCGAGCCCGCCTGCGTCGTCGATGTCGCCACGCTCACCGGCGCCTGCGTCATCGCGCTCGGCCATGTCGCAAGCGGCCTTCTGGCCAACGACAATGCGCTCGCCCATGAATTGCTCGCCGCGGGCGAAGCCGCCTGGGATCGCGCCTGGCAGTTGCCGCTCTTTGCGGACTATCAAGAGCAGCTGAAGAGCAACTTCGCCGACATGGCCAACATCGGCGGCCGGCCGGCCGGCACGATCACCGCCGCCGCCTTCCTGTCGCGCTTTGCAAAGCAATACGATTGGGCCCACCTCGACATCGCCGGCACCGCCTATAAATCCGGCAAGGAGAAGGGCTCGACGGGCCGGCCGGTGCCCTTGCTCGCCCATTTCCTGCTCGAGCGCGCCCGCCGCGCCCAGGCGGCCCAAAAGTCGGCGCGGGCCCGACGGCCTGCCGCCCAGCCATGACGCGCATCCTCTTCCTGCATGGCGCCGCCGACCGCACCCAGGCGGCCGTGCAGTGGCTGCATGCGGCCTGGGCGCGGCGCGAGGCCGTGCTCGTCTATGCGCCCGAGGCCGAGGCGGCCGAGCGGCTCGACCGCCTCTTATGGACGCAGCCGCAGCTTTCCTTCACGCCGCACTGCGGCCTCGATTCACCGCTTGCCGCAGAAACGCCGATCGTCTTCGCGCCCCATCTCGATGCGCCGCCGCAGGAAGAATGCCTGCTCAATTTCTCCAACGAGCTGCCGCCAGGGTTTTCCCGCTTTGCGCAGCTCATCGAGATCGTGAGCGTCGACGATGCCGACCGGCTGCCGGCGCGCGAGCGCTTCAAGTTCTACCGCGACCGCGGCTATCCTCTCGAGAGCCAGGACATCTCGGCAGGTCTGCCGTGACCGAGGAGCACGACGATCTCTTGAGCCAGGCCGATGCGCTGATGCGCAGGCATCGTAGCTTCATCGCGCGCCCGCCCGAGCCGGCCGCCGCGCCGAGCGCAGCGAGCGAAGAAGCAGAGCTGCCGCTGCTGACCGACATCGTCGCCACGGAAACGCTCGATCCTCAAGACGAGGAGCGCAGGCTTGCCGAGCTCGAGCCCCGCTTCACCGAGATCCTGTCCGCCTGGCTTGCCGAAGCGCTGCCCCTGGCCTTGAACCGCGCCCACGAAGCGCTCGGCGCAGAGCTTACGACTCAGGCCCGCGAAAAGCTCTTGCCCCGCCTCCTCGAACTGCTCGCCGAACGTCCTCCCCGGCTGGAGCGCTGAAGACCGCCGCCGGCCTTTCTTCATGAAGGATTCCCCCGCTCAAGTCACGCTCGGCTTTGCCCCGACCCTGCCCGCGACGCTCGCCATCGTCGCCGGCTATGCCCTCTTGCATGCCGTAATGCGCCTTATCGCCTCGGGCAATCTCGGCGAGGACGATCCGGCGAGCCAACTGGCGATTCAGACGCTGGCCGCCGGTTACCGCCTCGATGTCGGGCCGCTCTACGACTGGCTGCTATGGCTCGTGCAGACACTGACCGGCAGCCGGGGGCTTGCCACCTTCCTCGCCGTCAAATACGGCTGCCTGCTCTTGATCGCCGGCATGATCTTTTCGATCACGCGCCGGCTCACCGGCAGCGCCTTGTGGGCCTTCATCGCCGTCGAGTCGCTCGCCGCGATCTACCAGATCTTCTGGCGCTTTCATGAAGGCTTCACGCATCGCGTCGGCGCGATGACGATCACGATCGCGACGCTCTGGGCCGTGCTGCGGCTTGCCGAGCAGCCGTCGCACGGGCGCTATGCGCTTCTCGCCGTCCTCTTCGGCTGCGGCCTGCTCTCCGAGCACAGCGTGCTCGTCTTCTTCCTCGCGCTCATGCTCGCCGTCCTGCCAGCGCCGACTTTCCGCCGCGCGCTCTTTAACTTTCGCCTCCTCCTCTGGCTGCCGCTGAGCCTGCTGATCGCTTCGCCCTATCTCGTCTGGCTCACGCGCGATAGAGAGCGCCTAGCGGCCTTTCTCGCCGAACTGTTGCCGACCGTGCCGCCGCCTGCGCTTTCGGGCATCGCGCATAGCCTTTCCAAGGCGCTCCTCATGCCGCTCGAGGTGCTCTCGCCGTGGCTCTTGATCGCGCTTTTCACCTTTCCCCGGGTCTTGCGCGGCCTGCGACAGCCCGCCCAGGATCAGCCCGCGCTGAGGCTCATCGAGCGGCTCTTGGCCATCGAGCTCGCCTTACTCGTCATCATGAACGGCCTCGTCTTCCAGCTCACCGACTACGCCGTGCATAGCCTGCTGCCGCTTCTCCTGCCCGCCGTGCCCTGGCTCACCGCGCGGCTAGCGGCCACCTTCCCTGCCGAGGCGCGCATCCGCGCCTATGTGCAGATCCTCTTCGTCTTCACGCTGATCGCCTTCTCGGTGCGCGCCGCCAATCTATTCCTCTACGAGCCGTTCTGTTCGCGCTGCCGCTGGGGCACGCCCTATGAGGAACTCGCCAGCCGCCTGCGCGCGCTGGGCTTCGAGCAAGGCCTCATCGTCGCTCACGATATCCACACCGCCGGCAACCTGCGCCGCTTCTTTCCCGAAGCTCGGGTCTACCTCGATGCGCCGCCAGAAGGCCTCGCGCTTAAGACACCGCGCGCCGAAGTCTGGCTCGCGGGCGACGCTCCCGCCGAAGAGGATGCTCACGCGCCGGTCACGCTCGCCCTCCCATGGCGCGCGCCTTTCAAGCCGGAAGGTTACCGGCAGACGCTCTGGCAGGCGCGCATTAAGCCCACCCCGCCGCTATAATGGCCGTTTTGCAGAATTTTCAAATAGATGGAACTTGCCAAAAGCTTTGAGCCCGCGGCCATCGAGCGCCGCTGGTATCCGCTGTGGGAAGCCAACGGCTGCTTCGCCGCCGGCCTCGACCCTTCGAAACGAGACAACTTCTGCATCCTGCTGCCGCCGCCCAACGTCACCGGCACGCTGCACATGGGGCATGGCTTCAACCAGTCGATCATGGATTGCCTGGTGCGCTATCACCGCATGAAGGGCGACAACACGCTCTGGCAGCCGGGCACCGATCACGCCGGCATTGCGACACAGATCGTCGTCGAACGGCAACTCGACGCCCAGGGCATTTCACGCCACGACCTCGGCCGCGAGAAGTTCCTCGAAAAAGTCTGGGAGTGGAAGGAATACTCCGGCGGCACGATCACGCAGCAGATGCGGCGCTTGGGCGCTTCCTGCGACTGGAGCCGCGAGCGCTTCACGATGGATGCGGGGCTTTCCAAGATCGTCACCGAGACCTTCGTGCGGCTTTATCGCGAGGGCCTCATTTACCGCGGCAAGCGGCTCGTCAATTGGGACCCGAAGCTCCTCACCGCGGTCTCCGACCTCGAAGTCGTCAGCGAGGAAGAAGACGGCTTCCTGTGGGAGATCCGCTATCCCTTCGTCGAGGGCGAAGGCGCGCTCACGGTGGCGACGACGCGGCCTGAGACCTTGCTCGGCGACGTCGCCGTGGCGGTGCATCCCGAGGACGAGCGTTACCGGCACCTGATCGGCCAGCATGTCCATCTGCCGCTCACCGGCCGCACGATCCCGATCATCGCCGACACCTACGTCGACCGCGAATTCGGCACCGGCTGCGTCAAGATCACGCCGGCGCACGACTTCAACGACTGGCAGGTCGGCCACCGGCATGGGCTCACGCCGATCAACATCTTCACGCTCGATGCGCGCATCAACGAGCATGGGCCAGAGAAATACCGCGGCATGGATCGTTACGAGGCGCGGAAAGCCATCGTCGCCGATCTCGAAGCCCAAGGCCTGCTCGTCGCGGTGAAGCCGCACAAGCTGATGGTGCCCAGGGGCGATCGCACCGGCGTGGTCATCGAGCCGATGCTCACCGATCAGTGGTTCGTCGCGATGACCAAGCCCGCGCCGGATGGCAAGAGCATCGCGCAGAAGGCGCTCGAGTGCGTGGCGAGCGGCGAGATCAAGTTCTTTCCAGAAAACGGGGTCAATACCTATAGCCTGTGGCTTGCCAACATCCAGGACTGGTGCAGCTCGCGGCAGCTCTGGGGGGGGCACCAGACCCCCGCCTGCTATGGCGACGATGGCCGCGTCTGGGTGGCGCACGACGAAGAGGAAGCCTACCGGCTCGCGCGCGCCGATGGTTACAGCGGCGGGCTCGAACGCGACCCCGATGTGCTCGACACCTGGTATTCCTCGGCGCTGTGGCCCTTCTCGACGCTCGACTGGACGCCCGAGTATCCGGAAAGATCCAATCCGGCGCTCGATCTCTACCTGCCCTCGTCGGTGCTCGTCACGGGCTTTGACATCATCTTCTTCTGGGTCGCGCGCATGGTGATGATGACCCGCCACATCACCGGCAAGATCCCGTTCCGCCACGTCTATGTGCATGGCCTGATCCGCGATGCCGAAGGCCAGAAGATGAGCAAGAGCAAGGGCAACGTGCTCGACCCGATCGACCTCGTCGATGGCATCGACCTCGACAGCCTCGTGAAAAAGCGCACCACGGGCCTCATGAACCCGAAGCAGGCCGAGGCGATCGAAAAGCGCACGCGCAAGGAATACCCGCAGGGCATTCCCGCCTTCGGCGCCGATGCGCTGCGCTTCACCTTCCTCTCACTCGCAAGCCCCGGCCGTGACATCAAGTTCGACATGAACCGCTGCGAGGGCTACCGTAACTTCTGCAACAAGCTGTGGAACGCCACGCGCTTCGTGCTGATGAACTGCGCGGGCCAGGACTGCGGCCTCGAGGGTTCCTGCAAGGAAGGCACGCTCGACTTTTCATTCGCCGACCGCTGGATCGCAAGCCGCCTGCAGCGCACGCTCGCCGAAGTCGAGCAGCACTACGCCGATTACCGCTTCGATCTGCTCGCGCGCGCGATCTACGAATTCGTCTGGGACGAATACTGCGACTGGTATCTCGAACTCGCCAAGGTGCAGCTCCAGCAAGGCAGCGAAGAGAAGCGGCGCGCGACGCGCCGCACGCTCTTGCGCGTGCTCGAGGCGACGCTGCGCATGGCGCACCCCCTGATTCCCTTCATCACCGAAGAGCTCTGGCAGCACGTCGCCCCCTTGGCCGGACGCCTGGAAGTCGGCGCTGGCGGGACGGCCACCATCATGCTGCAAGCCTATCCGACGCCCAATGAAACGCGCATTGATGCGGCGGCGGAAGCCTGGATCGCGACGCTCAAATCGCTCGTCACCGCCTGCCGCAGCCTGCGCGGCGAGATGAACCTTTCGCCCGCGCAAAAGGTGCCGCTCGTTGCCGCGGGCAATACCGCGGAACTTACAGCCTTCGCGCCCTACCTCGCCGCGCTCGCCAAGCTCTCGGAAGTGACCCCCGTCACCGCCCTGCCCGATTCCGACGCGCCGGTGCAGATCGTCGGCGACTACCGGCTGATGCTCAAGATCGAGATCGACCGCGCCGCCGAACGAGCGCGCCTCGGCAAAGAGATTGCGCGGCTCGAAGGCGAGATCGCCAAGGCGGAAAAGAAACTCGCCACGCCGAGCTTCGTCGAGCGCGCCCCGGCCGCGGTCGTCGCCCAGGAGCGCGAGCGGCTCTCCGGCTTCACGGCCACGCTGGACAAGCTGCGCGCGCAGCTGGAACGGCTGGGTGGATAGGCTCCTTGCACGGCCCGGTCTCGCGCTGGGTCTCGTGCTACTGCTCCTCGTCCTCTGGCGGTTTTTCGCCGGCCTCGATGCCGGCCTGGGCCTCTCGGTCGATGAGGCCCAATACTACCTCTGGTCGCGCGAACCCGCCTGGGGCTATTTCTCCAAGCCGCCGCTGATCGCCTGGGTCATCGCCGCCACCACCCAAGTCTGCGGCCATGCGGAACCCTGTATCCGCCTGCCGGCCCTCCTCGCCTTCGCGGCCACCTCCTGGGTCGTCATGCTCATCGCGCGCAGGCTGTTTGACGCACGCATCGGCGTCTTCTCCGGCCTCGCCTTCGCGACGCTGTTTCTGACCAGCTTCTACTCGTGGTTCATGACCACCGATTCGCTGCTCCTCTTGTGCTGGTCGCTCGCCCTCCTTTTCTTCCTGCGCGCGCTCGACACCGACCATTGGCGCGATTGGCTCTTGTTCGGCCTCTTTCTCGGCCTGGGGCTGCTTGCCAAATATGCGATGGGCTTCTTCGTCCTTTGCGCCTGCCTCGCGCTCTTGGTCGAAGACCGCGCGCGGCTTCGTTCACTGCGCCTCTGGGCCGCGCTCACGCTCGCGCTCTTGATCCTTGCGCCCAATCTCGCCTGGAATCTCGAACACGAGTTCGCCACCTTGCGCCATACCGCCGAAATTTCCCAGCTTAACCGCGAGCTCTTCCGGCCGGCATCCTTCCTTAAGTTCTCGCTCGCCCAATTCCTCGTCATGGGGCCGTTTCTGTTGCCGGCCTTTGCGCTGGCCGCTTTCGAGCGCCAAGCCTGGTCAAGAGAGCGCGCCCAGCGGCTGCTCGTCTTCTTTTCCGTGCCGGTGCTCGCGCTCTTTCTGCTGCTGGCCTTACTTTCGCGCGCCAACGCGAACTGGGCCGCCGCCGCCTATGTCGCCGCGACACCCTTGACCATCGCCTGGCTTGCGCGCCGCAATCACCGCCGCTGGCTTGCGCTTGCGCTGGCCGCAAATCTCCTCATGGCGGCGGCGCTCTACCACTGGCATCGCCTAGCGCCCGCAGGCGCCCCCGACCCGTTTCAGCAGACGCGCGGCTGGAAGGCGGCAGGCCAATCGCTTGCGCATGCGCTCGAGGCCACGGGCTGCCGCACCATCATCGCCTATGGCCGCGCCGCCCTCGTAGAACTCACCTACTATTCAAGCCGCGCGCTTGGCGAAGCCGTTGCGCCGCTATCCTATGTGCCCGATGGCCGCATCCGCCATCACTTTCATCTCGTCGCCGACATTGCCCGCCGGCCATTCGATTGCGCCATCCTCATCGAGGGCGATGAAGCCCGCCTGCGCCAAGAGTTCGCCGAAGTGCGCCCCTTGGCCCCGCTCAGCTTACCGAATGAGGCCGCCCCTGTCCCGCTTTGGTACGTGCAAGGTTTCAAGGGCTACGTCGGCGCATCAGCCGGCCGGTAGAACACCCAGCGGGCGAGAAGCGCCGCCGTGAAATAGACGATGAAGCCCGCAAAGACGATGTCAGAGAGGAAGTGCCCCCCTTGGGCGATGCGCACGAGGCCCATGTGCGCGCCCCAGAACATGCCGGCCAAAAGCCAAAACCGGCGCTGGCGAGGCATTGCCCAGGCAAGGGCCATCAGCGAAAACGCCCCGGCCGCATGCCCGCCGACGAAAGAGCAGTTTTCTCGGCACTGGTCCGACGGCACCCAGGCGGGGGTAAAGCGCGCCGTGCCGCCGAACTCGACGATCTCGACGGGCCGCGCGCGCCCCCAGTGATCCTTGAAAAGCGAGACGATCAAGCCCGGCCCCAAAAGGATCGTCGCGATGACGAACAGCGCCGGCCGGCGCAGCCTGGCAAAGCGCGGCGCTAGGCTCAGCAGCGCCAACCCAGCGGCAATCCCGACCCAGCTCCAGACGAAGGGCGGCGAAACAACGTAGAAAAACCTCGCCCAGCGCGAATCGCGCAGAAAGAACCCCTCGCCTGGCCGATAGAAGAAGCTGCTGACGGCGATATCGAGGCCAGGCGCCAGCCAGAAAAGCAAAACCGCTCCGGCGAAAAGGAGCGGCGCGCGCCAGGTTGCGGGGATTTTCTTCACCCGCGCATGATACCCGAAGCCCCCCGCAGGCTCAGGCAAGCCATTTTGCCAACACGACTTATGCAAATCATCGATCGGATCGACGATTTGCACCCACCCCTAGGACATGCTACCCTCTCTCCATGATCCCGCGCGAACTCGCCGCCTTTCTGAGCCAATCGGCCGAACGCTATCCGGTCGTGACGCTCACCGGCCCCCGCCAGAGCGGCAAGACGACGCTCTGCCGCCATCTCTTTGCCGGCAAGCCCTATCTCTCGCTCGAAGCGCCCGACATCCGCCGCTTCGCCATCGAAGACCCGCGCGGCTTCCTCGCTGAACTCCCTGAAGGAGCGATCCTCGACGAAATCCAGCGCGCGCCCGAGCTGCCTTCCTATCTGCAAGTCCTCGTCGATGACGATCCGCGGCCAGGGCGCTTCATCCTCACTGGCAGCCAGCAGTTCGAGCTGATGCGCGGCATCTCGCAGTCGCTCGCCGGCCGCACGGCCGTGCTGCGCCTCCTGCCGCTCACGCTCGGCGAATTGGCCGTGGCGGGCCTTGCCCCGCCAACTCTGGCCCAAACCCTCCTCACCGGCTTTTATCCGCGCATCTACGACCAAGGCCTCGATCCGGCGCAGACGCTCGCCGATTATTTCGCCACCTATGTCGAGCGGGACTTACGGCAACTCGCCGCCATCCAGGACCTGCTCACCTTCGAGCGCTTCGTCAAGCTCTGCGCCGGCCGCGTCGGGCAATTGCTCAATCTCGCCTCGCTGGCGAGCGATGCCGGCATCGCGGCCTCGACGGCCCGTCACTGGCTCGAACTGCTCCAGGCAAGCTACATCGTCTTCCTCTTGCCGCCCTGGCTCGCCAATACGACGAAACGGCTCGTCAAGAGCCCCAAGCTCTATTTCTACGACGTAGGCCTCGCCTGCTGGCTGCTCGACTTGCGCACGCCCGAGCAGGTGGGGCGCGACCCGCTCTTGGGCGGCCTCGTCGAAAACCTCGTCATCGCCGATGTGATGAAGCGCCGCTTTAACCGCGGCGAGATAGGCAGCCTCTATTTCTATCGCGACGCCAAGGGGCTCGAAGTCGATCTGCTGATCCCGTCGGGCCGGCAATTCCACGCCGTCGAGATCAAGGCCGGCGCCACGGTGAGCCCCGACTACTTCACGGAGCTCTCCCGCTTCGCGGCAAGCTTTCCCGAGACCGTCGCAAGCCGCCAGATCGTCTATGGCGGTGAGGCCGGCCAAACCCGCGGCGGGATCACCGTCTTGCCGTGGCAAGAGGCAGCGAGCGCCCTGCCCGTCGCCTAAAGCACCCCTTCCCGTCAGTTCCCTTGCGCGCTATAGCTGCCGCCTGCGACCTTCGCCATCATCGCCTGGTTGCTATCGGGGTGGCTTGAAATGCCCATGAACTGGAACATGCCGAGATCCGGCCAGGCGAGCGCCGTGCGGTAACGCGCGAAGAGCGAATAAGCCTTGTTGTCGACGACATAGATTTCCCACGGCAGCGCGGCGATGTGGTCGGGGCCGATCTTCTTCGCCCACCAGCCTTCGCCGTCCTCGGGATCGTTGGTCGCGACGCCGAATACGGCGAGCTTCTTCTCAGGCAGCACGATCTCATAGACCTTCGCGGTCTTCGCCACGCCCTTGGCGAGGTTCTCCTGGATCGTCTTTACGGCCTCGTCGAAACTGCCATAACTCTTAAGCTCGCTCTTGTCGCCAAAGCGCTCCATGCCGGCCATGTAGCGGTATTTCGGCAGATCCTCGGCCTTCACCTCGCCGCCGAAGGGCTTACCCGCGCCGAGCGCCTTGGCGAGCTTCTCCTGCGCCGCCTTCACCGCCGCTTCGGCCTTGGCAAAGTGCTCGCGCAGGAAGGCGCGCTGCCAGTATTCGAGGTTCAGATAGGACACCGTGCCATCGGCCTTGACGCCAACGCGGATCGGCACGGCGACGATCGCCGCACCGCCGATCTGGGTGAGCGCCGCGGTGAGGCCCGGCTCGGTGACGACGAGCGAGGCATGGGTCGGAATGCCCGGCGGCGTATGGCGGCCGATGACCGTAAAGCCGGCGGCCGAAAGCTTCTGTTCAGTAGCGGCCATGACGGCCTTCAAGTCTCCCCCCGCGACTTTGTCGCCATAGAAATAGGGTTGCAGGGCATGGGCGAAAAACGAAACGAGCGCGAGCGCCGCGCCGAAAAATAGCTTTTTCATGAGTCTCCTCCGTTTATGTTTGGGTCAGTTGTTTTTATGTGCGGCAGATGTGAAAAAGGCCGGCTGGGCCGGCCTTTTCTCATGCTGCAAACTGCTTAGAAGCGGTGGCTGTACATGAACTGCCAGTTGTTCTGCTGGCTGTGGCTCGTCGAGACACCGCCCATGTTGTTGTTGGTGACGGTGACCTTCGGCGCATGGACGAGCGAGAAATCGATCGACGAGACCGGGCTGAAGGCATAGCCAAAGCCGAAGGTGTAGTGATTCTTGATCGTCGCCGGGAAGAGCGGGTTCATGTTACCCGCCGGCACCGGGTTGTTGGCAAGATTCACACCGGCGCGCAAAGTGAGGGCAGGCGAAACCTTGTAGGCACCGCCGATCATATAGACATCCTGATCCGACCAGTTCTGGTACAGCGCAGCGTCCATCGCACCACCGCCATCGGCCTCGAAGCGCATGCGGAAGCTTTGCATGACCTTCGACCAATTGATGCGCTTGTAGTCGGCGACGATCAAGAGGCTGTCGCTCGCCTGATAGGCCAGGCCAATGCCAAAGGTTTCCGGCCACTGGAAGTCGATGACCTTGAGCTTGCCGGGCATGGACATCGTCACATTAGCTCCGTTATTGCCACTCATGACCAGTTGGCCTCGCCCCTCCATGTCAGAGAGATGAGTCTTGGCATGATAGACGCCGCCGATCGTCAGTTGCGGCGTCGCCTTCCAGGTAAAGCCCAGGTTGGCCGCCCAGCCCGTGGTTGTCAAGCGCTGCTTGAACTTGTTGCTGCCTTGGGAAAAATCAAACTGCGCCCAGTAGAAATCGCCACCCGGTGGCGTGAAAGCAGCCAGTGCAGCACCCAGAGTAGCATCTGGCGTCGCCCTGCCAAGAGCAGATGTCCCCATCATCATCCCGCCCAAGGTGTTACCGTCCATGACCATGCGGATGTCGAGCCCACCCCAGAGGTAGTCGATCGAGCCGCCGATCTGGAAGCCGTCGGTCACCTCGAAAGACAAGGGGACCATGATGCGGCCCAAGCCGAGCTCCGAACGGTTTTCATAGCCGACCGAGTTGAGCGTTCCACCTGTGCCAAGCGGGGTGCCGGCCATGGATCGCCCCTGATTCAACAAAGAGTTCGAACCGTATTCCGTCCCCATCCCCCCCTGCGCCATCATGCCGATGCCGTAGGCCAATTTGCCATCCTTGCGCACGTAGCCGGCCGCCGGCATGTAGTAGGCGTCGCCTGCCGAAGCGGCATTCATGCCCATGAAAGAGGTATTCACATCCGGATGCAACCCGCCGATCGCGATGTCGAGGCGAGCCGTGCCGCTCTTCATGAGGCCGATGGTCGCCGGGTTGTTGATCATGCCGGCCGCGCCGTTGTCGTAGGCGTAAGAGGCGCCGCCCATCGCGGTGGCGATCGGGCCATAGCCTTCCATATTCATGCCGTTGGTGGCGAAGGCCGGCGCAGAAATTCCAGCGGCGGCGATGAGTACTGCAAGCTTTTTCAGTTTCATAGTCCCCCCTCTATGGGTTGTGATTTCAGATGGTTAGATTAAACAGCCGACAAACAGCTTTAACTTCTCAAAATTTATTTCACCCGTCCAATGATGACAAGCGCTTGACCGGCGCGCCTTGCTGCTTGATGGGTCTTTCGTTGCAGCAATGCGACATTCAGATGAAAAGATTGACATCCGCCTTCTGCGCCACCGGCAGGAAGGAGGCCGCGCCGACGTAGTCCATGCCCTCGATGAAGTCCTCGTGCGTGAAGCCGAAGAGTTCCACGGTCATCTGGCAGACGACGAACTTGACGCCGGCTTCCTGGCACAGCTCGCGCAATTCGGCCAGGCTTGCGACGCCGTTGTTCTTGATCGTCTGCTTCATGAGCGTGGTGGCCAGCGCCTCGAAGCCCGGGATGTTGGTCTGGACGATGTTCGGGATGTTCCAGTTGATGCTCTTGAACCAGTCGGGGCCGAAGGGCATCTTCATCGGCATGCCGGGGTTGCCGATCGGGCTCACCTGCAGATCGGAGATGTCCTTCTTGACGAGGTTGAGGCCGTAGAAGGTGAAGAAGACGGTGACCTCCCAGCCCAGCGCCGCGGCGGTCGAGGCGAGGATGAAGGGCGGGTAGCCCCAGTCGAGCGTGCCCTTGGTGGCGATGATGGTCATCGACGGGGTCTTGGCTTCCTCGCGCTCGGCAAGCAGCGCTTCGAGCTTTTGCGGCAATAGCTCGTCGAGTTTTTGCTGAATCAAGGCTTCGATTTCGGGGGTAGTGCTCATGCCTTCCTCCAATGGCTTTTTTGTGGCCGCGATGATGCAACACATCGCGGTGCAGCATCGAAACAGAATTGTTTATGCCAGCATCAAACAAAACGCAGAGCGCCTCATCGACGCTCTGCGTCTTGCCATGCCGTCGCCTGAGCCGACTTTTGCGCGCTTACTTGCGCTTGATGTAGAACTCGAATTCCTTGTTGTTCTCGGCGCTCGAGAGCAATTCGTTGCCGGTCTGCTTGGCAAAGGCCGCGAAATCCTTCACGGAGCCCGGATCGGTGGCGATGATGCGCAACACCTGGCCGCTTTGCATTTCGCCCAGCGCCTTCTTGGCGCGCAAGATCGGCAGGGGGCAGTTCAAGCCGCGGGCATCCAGTTCGCGATCGAAATTCATGTCTTTCCTCCGGTAAGAGTTGTGGGTGATGAAGTTGGGCAATCATAAGCCGCATTGCCCGGCGCGGCAATAACTTATCGCGATGTCGGCGCTCGCCGCTTTGAGCATGCTCAAACCTTCAGGCCACCGACTGGTAATAGAGGTTCTGCGGATGATTCGCCTGCGCGAAGAAGAACCAGCGCTCGGCGAGGAGGCCGAGGTATTGGACGACGAAGGCGAGCATGAGCCATCCTCCCGCCGCCTGAACGAGCCCCGCAGCAAGCAAGATGAGCGGCAGCACGAAGGCGGCGGCGAGAAAGAACCATTTGACCATGCGCAACAAGGCCCGCGGCTTGCCGTGGAAGAACTCGCGCGTGTTGAAGCTGCCGCCCATGAAGCCCATGCTCTTTTGCACGATCTTCGGGTGCTTGATGCCGATCGCGGTCTGCAAGGTCGATTTGGGCTTCAAGCGCGCGTTGCGAACGAGACTCGCGCTACGGCTAAAAAAACCGAGCACGGTGAGGATCAGCGCCCAGCCGGCCAAGAGCGGCATCACCTCGGGTGCTTGCTGCGCGGCGAAGGCCGCCGCGAGCGTGAAGCCCGAAGCGCCGCCGAGCAGAATGTAATTGATCACGGTAAGCGGCGTGTGCCATTCGCGCAGGAACTTCAGGCACGCGTAGATCATGCCGGTGCAGATGAAGAGCGCGAAGGCGAGCACGGTGCCGAGGCTGCCCAAGACGGCAGTGAGATGTACCGGAGCGCCGCTCGGCAAGCTGGCAAGCACGGGGTTGAGCTCGAAGCCGTGAGCAAGGCCATAGAGAGACACCGCGCCCATGAAGGCCGGCAAGGCGATGACTTCGCGGGAAAGCCACGAGGTGCGCCATTGCGTCGCTGCGCGCCAGGCCCGCTCGGGATGGCCCAAATGGAAAAAAGAGGCGAACAGGCCGAGCGCGAGCAGGATCAGCGCAACGAGGCTGCCGAATGCATAAAAGCCGCTCGCCTGAGCGGGCAAGAGGCCGAAGGCGGCGTAGGACTCGACCGTGAAGAGGGCGAGAAACAGGCCCTGGCCAGCGCCGATCAGGGTGGTGAGGAAGATCACGGAAAAGGCAGGATGCATGGGGATGAGACTCCTTACCAGCTCGTCACATCGTCGAGCGCAGGCTCGGCCTGAGCAGGCTTGGGCAGCTGACGGTCGATCTTGAGCGGATTGTCGGCGCGCTCGAGCTCGTCTTCGCGCAGGCGGATCTGCGTCTTGCGCCTGGGCAGGTAGTGATTGGCGGGCTGCGTGCCCCACTCGGGCATCAGCTGATAGCCGCCGTTTTCGCGGATCGCGCGCGAGACTTCAGATTCCGGGTCGTGGATGTCACCGAACAGGCGCGCGCTGGTCGGACAGGCGCGCACGCAGGCGGGGCGGCGCTCTTCATCCGTCAGCGTCGTATCGTAGATGCGGTCGACGCACAGCGTGCATTTCTTCATCACGCGCTGGTGCTCGTCGAACTCGCGCGCGCCGTAGGGGCAGGCCCAGGAGCAATACTTGCAGCCGATGCACTTGTCGTAGTCGACGAGCACGATGCCGTCCTCCTTGCGCTTGTAGGAGGCGCCCGTCGGGCAGACCGGCACACAGGGCGGCTCTTCGCAGTGGAGGCAGGACTTCGGGAAGTGCACCGTCTCCGTGTTCGGGAATTCGCCGACCTCATAGGTCTGCACGCGGTTGAAGAAGGTGCCGGTCGGGTTCTTGCCGTAAGGGTTGAGATCGACGAGCGGGCCGGCTGGGCCGGAGGTATTCCACTCCTTGCAGTTCGTCACGCAGGCGTGGCAGCCGACGCAAACGTTGAGATCGATCACGAGGGCGAGCTGCGTCATTGGTTTTTCCCCGCGAAGTAGTTCCAGATCGACTTGCGCTCAGGCTGACCGGGATAGGGTTTGAGCGGCGCAAACTGCGGTTCCGTCCGTGCCGTCTCGCCAGCGCCGACTTTCTCGTCAGCTTTGTAAATCCGCACGCGCACGTCGTACCAGGCGGCCTGGCCGGTGATCGGGTCGGAGTTCGAGACGCGACGATCCGAGCCGCGCTCACAGGATGGGAGCTCTTCCGAGATCAGATGGTTGAGGAGGAAGCCCAGTTGCGATTCGTTGGCATCCGGCGCCAGATTCCAGGCGCCGGCGGCCTTGCCGATCGCATTCCAGGTCCACACCGTGCCCGGCTCGACGGCCTCGGAATGCTTGGCGATGCATTTGACCTTGCCCCACTGCGATTCGACCCAGATCCAGTCGCCATCCTCGATGCCGTTGATCCGTGCCGTGTGGGTATTCACGTAGAGCACGTTATGGGCGTGGATCTGCCGCAGCCACGCATTTTGCGAATCCCAGGAGTGATACATCGCCATCGGCCGTTGCGTGACCGCGGCGAGCGGATACTTGTGGCGGTCGGTGACCTGTGCTTCGAGCGGGTCGTAGTAGAAAGGCAGCGGGTCGAAAAAGGTCTCGACGCGTTTGGCGAGATGCGCCGGCGGTTTTCTCGAAAAGCCCTTGCCGCGCGCGGCTTGACGGAAGCGCATCAGCACTTCTGAGTAAATGTGGATCAAGATCGGCTCGGCATAGCGCGTGATGCGGTTTCGCTGGCTCCATTCGAGATAGCCCTGGTTCCAGTTGCGCATGTACTGGTAGCTCTTGGGGAGCTCAT
This sequence comes from Rhodocyclaceae bacterium, assembly GCA_026415155.1. Lineage (GTDB taxonomy): Bacteria > Pseudomonadota > Gammaproteobacteria > Burkholderiales > Rhodocyclaceae > Sulfuricystis. Next base: position 9,368 of record JAOAHQ010000036.1, on the reverse strand, counting down.
AGTGGAAGACGCAGTCGTTCTTCGCATACATCTCCCACTGGTTCGGGTTTGGCTCGCCGCGCAGGTGCTTCTCCCCCCCCTTGCCGCGCCAGCCGGCGAGGAAGCCGATGCCGGAGCCGGGCTCGGTCTCGTAATTGACGATGAAATCCGGGTAGTCGCGGTATTTGCGCTTGCCCTCCTTCGTGACGAAGGCGGGGAGCTTCAGGCGCGAAGCAAGCTCGATGAGCACTTCCTGAAAGGGCTTGCACTCGCCCAAGGGCGGCAGCACAGGGATGCGCACCGCATCGACGGGGCCATCGAATTCCGAGATCGGCCGGTCGAGCAGCGACATCACGTCGTGGCGCTCCAGATACGTCGTATCCGGCAGGATGAGGTCGGCGAAGGCCGTCATCTCGGACTGGAAGGCATCGGCGACGACGATGAACGGGATCTTGTATTCGCCGTTCTCATCCTTGTCGTTCAACATCTTGCGTACCTCGACGGCGTTCATCGTCGAGTTCCAGGCCATGTTGGCCATGAAGATCATCAAGGTATCGATCCGGTATGGGTCGCCGCGCCAGGCATTGGTGATGACGTTGTGCATCAGGCCATGCACCGAGAGCGGATACTCCCAGGAAAAGCCCTTGTCGATGCGTACCGGATTGCCTGCCTCATCGACGAAGAGATCGTCCGGATCGGCCGGCCAGCCGAGCGCCATGCCATCCAAGGGTTTGTTCGGCTGCACGGCGTTTGGGTGGTTGGGCGTGCGCGCGCAGGGCGGAATCGGGCGCGGAAACGGCACCTTGTGGCGAAAGCCGCCAGGGCGGTCGATCGTGCCGAGGATCGACATCAAAATGCCCAACGCACGGATGGTCTGAAAGCCGTTCGAGTGCGCCGCCAGGCCGCGCATCGCGTGGAAGGCGACCGGATTGCCGGTCACCGTCTCGTGCTCCTTGCCCCAGGCATCGGTCCAGGCGATCGGCAGCTCGATCTTCTGGTCGCGCGCCGTCACCCCCATTTCATAGGCAAGCCGCCGGATCGTCGCCGCCGGAATGCCGGTCACCCCCTCGGCCCATTCCGGCGTGTAGTCCTTGACGCGCTCGACCAAGAGCTGGAAGGCGGGCTTGACCTTCGTGCCGTTGATTTCGAACTCGCCGAGCAGGCAAGGGTCGGCCCCTTCGCTGTGCGTCACCACCGGCCGGTTGGTCTTGCGATCCCACCAGAGCTTGTCCTGCGGGTCATAGCAGGCCTCTTCCTCGGGCACCTCGGTGCGCAGGAACATGCCGAATTCGTCGTCCTCCTCGTCGCAATTGACGAGCTGGCCGGCATTCGTGTAACGCACGAGGAAGTCGCGGTCGTAGAGCCCCTTCTCGATGATCTCGTGGATCACGGCGAGCAGGAAGGCGCCGTCGGTACCCGGGCGGATCGGCACCCATTCGTCGGCGATCGCCGAATAGCCGGTGCGCACCGGGTTGATCGAGACGAAGCGCCCGCCATTGCGCTTGAACTGCGAAATCGCGATCTTGAGCGGGTTCGAGTGGTGATCTTCGGCGGTGCCGATCATCACGAAGAGCTTGGCGCGATCGAGATCCGGCCCGCCGAATTCCCAGAACGAGCCGCCGATCGTGTAGATGAGGCCGGCTGCCATGTTGACGGAACAAAAGCCGCCGTGCGCCGCGTAGTTGGGCGTGCCGAACTGGCGCGCAAAGAGGCCGGTCAAGGCCTGCATCTGGTCGCGGCCGGTAAAGAGCGCGAACTTCTTAGGATCGGTCGCGCGGATCTTGCCGAGCCGCTCTTCGAGGATCGCGAAGGCTTCATCCCACGAGATCGGCTCGAACTCGCCCGCGCCGCGCTCGGCCGTGCTCTTTCGGCGCAAAGGCCGCGTGAGCCGCGCCGGCGAATACTGCTTCATGATGCCGGAAGACCCCTTGGCGCAGATGACGCCCTTGTTCAAGGGGTGGTTCGGATTGCCGTCGATGTAGCGCACCTCGCCGTCTTTGAGGTGCACGCGGATGCCGCAGCGGCAGGCGCACATGTAGCAGGTCGTCTTTTTGACTTCCTGCACGGAGTGTTGTGTCATCTCTCTGTCAGTCCTCAGGTGGGGAGGCGTCTCGCTTCCTCGCCATTCGTTTATTAGTGTTTTGTTATATTCTTGCAGTTTCGCCCGGTTCGCACAAAGGAATCCTTTTTATTTGCCGATAAACGCCATGGCCCGACGCATTCCCGAATTCACCGCCCGCGAGAAGCACCTCGTCAGCCAGACGCTCGTCGAGCGCTTCGGTCGGCCGATCCCGGTCGAGACGACGCAATCGGAAATCCAGCTCAATTTGCTCGAAGAGCAGCTCACCCTCGTGCCTTCGCTGACCTGGCAAGTCGATGTCTGCCACTTCGTCGTCTTCAAGACCGGCGACAACCGCTTTCGCTGCCAGTTCTACTACACCGATGCCGAACAGTTCGGCACGGCGAAGAACGAATACGACAGCCTCGGCGACTGCGTCGTCGACCTCTTGCAGGTGCAGGCCAAGCACGAAGAAGAACGCCAGCGCCAGCTGCGCGCGTGGAACGCCGTCGACTTTTCAAAGGCCAACGATGGCGAGGACTACCACGGGCCGCTCATCGTATGAAGCTGTGCATCGTCTCCGACAGCCACGACCGCGGCCCGATGCTCGCCGAAGCGATCGCGCTCGCTAAGGCCGAAGGAGCCGAGGCCGTCATCCACTGCGGCGACCTCATCGGCACCAATACGCTAAAGGCCTCGCTCAAGCTCGGGCTGCCGGTGCATCTCGTGCATGGCAACAACCTCGGCGACCTCGTGGCGCTCGCCAAGCTCGCCTGCGCATCCGACGGGCTCTTTCATTACCACGGCCGCGACGCCTCGATCGAGCTCGCCGGCCGGCGCATTTTCATGACCCATTATCCGCACTACGGCCACGCGATGGCCTGCACGGGCGACTTTGATCTCGTCTGCTGCGGCCACAGCCATGTGCCCGAGGTGCGAGTGCAGCCAAACGTCAAGGGCGGCCAGACCTGGCTCGTCAATCCCGGCACCGTGGCGGGTCTCGGCGCGCCCGAGGCGACATGGATCCTGGGCGATCTTTCCGCCATGCAGTTCGACATCCGCGTCCTGCCGCGCTGACTACGGCAGGTGCCGTCCCGCCAGCGCCGACTTTCGCGAATTGGTTCCTTCTATTTCGCCATAGGAACATATTTGCGGCTGCGCCGAAGCAGAGGGCTAGAATGGCGCACCCCTTTTTGGCATCCCACTTTCCCGGAGGCTCGATGACGGCTTCAATCGCAACCCACCAGACCATCCTGGTCGTCGGCGGCGGTATTGCCGGCATGACGGCCGCGCTCGAGGCGGCCGAATGCGGCAAGCAGGTGATCCTCGCGGAAAAAACGCCCACCTTGGGCGGCCGCACTTCGCTGCTCTACCGCTATTTCCCCAAGATGTGCCATCCCACTTGCGGGCTGGAGATCAATCTGAAGCGCATCAAGGGCAACCCCAACGTGCGCGTGATGACGATGACCGAGGTAACGGCCGTCACCGGCTCGCGTGGCAATTATCGCGTCACCCTCAAGATCAAGCCGCGCTACGTCAATGAGAACTGCACCGCCTGCGGCGACTGCGGCAAGGCCGTGCAGGCCGAGATTCCCAATCCCGCCAACTATGGGCTCGACAAGATCAAGGCGGCCTATCTCCCCCACGGCATGGCCTATCCCCAGCGCTACGTGATCGACCCCTCGATCGTCGGCACGCCCGAGGGTGAAGCCGCCAAGGCGGCCTGCAAGGTCGGTGCCATCGACCTTGCGATGCAGGAAGAAACCGTCGAGATCACCGTCGGCAGCGTGATCTGGGCCACCGGCTGGCGGCCCTTCGATGCCAACAAGATCCAGCCCTACGGTTACGATCGCTATGCGAATGTGATCACGAGCCTCGAGTTCGAGCGCCTCGCCGATCCGCACGGCCCCACCGGCGGCAAGCTCTTGCGCCCCTCGGATGGCAAGGAAGCGAAGAACATCGCCTTCATCCAGTGCGCCGGCTCGCGCGACGAGAACTATCTGCGCCACTGCTCGCGCATCTGCTGCATGGCGACCTTAAAGCAGACGCAGTATGTGCGCGAAGCCTGGGGCGATGAGGGCAAATCGACCATCTATTACATCGACATCCGCGCCATCGACCGCTTCGAGGACTTTTACGCCAAGGTCTGGCAGGACCCGACGGTGCGCTTCATCAAATCCAAGGTGGCGCGCATCGCCGAAAACGAAGCGAATGGCAACCCGATCCTGCACGGCGTCGACACCGAAGGCTATCACCGCTATGCCAACGAGCACGATCTGGTCGTGCTCGCCGTCGGCATGGAGCCAGAGGTGACCGGCGTCAAGCTGCCCGATGACATCGTGCTCGATTCCTCGCACTTCATCGAAGGCTCGAAGTCGGGCGGCATGTTCGGCGCGGGCGCCGCGACGAGCCCGCTCGACGTCAACCGCGCCGTGCAAAGCGCCACCGCCGCAAGCTTGAGAGCCATTCAAGTGATCCACCAAACCGCATCCACGGAGGCCGCCTGATGAACGCCCCCGCCACCCCGAAATACGCCGCCTATATCTGCTCCGGCTGCGGCATCGGCGATGTGCTCGACATCGCCGCGCTCGAGAAGGTCGCCAAGAACGAGGGCAAGATGGCCCTCGTCAAGACGCACGACTTTCTTTGCTCGGCCGCCGGCGTCGAGATGATCAAGCAGGACATCGCCAATGAGGGTGTGACGCATCTTTGCATCGCTGCCTGCTCGCGCCGCGCCAAGACCGAGGCCTTCTATTTCCCGAGCGTCGCCGTCTCGCGCGCCAACCTGCGCGAGGGCGTCATCTGGGTCGTCGCCGAAGGCGCCGAGCACGACGAAGTGCGCCAGGAGATGGCCGAGGACTACGTGCGCATGAGCTGCGCCGAGATCAAGAAGATGACCGCGCCGGCCGGCAACATCAAGGAAGCCTCGAGCAAGAAGATCCTCGTCGTCGGCGGCGGCATGTCCGGCATGACGGCTGCGCTCGCCGCGGCAGATGCCGGTTATGAGGTCGTGCTGGTCGAAAAAACCGGCGCCCTCGGCGGCTTCGCCAACCAGCTTTACAAGCGCGTGCCCTTCAACAGCCCCTATGCCGAGCCGCAGGAAGTCGGCGCTGGCGAGACGGCCGCCAAGGTGCACTCGCACCCCAAAATCAAGGTCTATCTCAACGCCACGGTCGCCGAAACGGCCGGCGCGCCGGGGCGCTTCGCCGTCAAAATCGCCACCGAATCGGGCAGCATCAGCGAAGAGCGCTGCGGCGCGATCGTCCAGGCTACGGGCTTTACGACCTATCCGCTCGAGAAACTCCCGGAACTCGGTGGGGGGCAGCCGAACGTCGTCGACCAGGCCGGTCTCGAAGCGCTGGCCAAGGCCGCCAATGGCGGGCCGATCAAGCGCGCCGATGGCAAGGAAGTGAAAAGCGTCGTCTTCGTGCAATGCGCCGGCCAGCGCGGCTCGGGCGGCAATGGCAGCGGCCAGCACCTCGAATACTGCTCGGGCCATTGCTGCGCGACGAGCATCAAGCAGGCGATGTACTTCAAGGACCAGAACCCCGACATCGACACGGTCATCATGTATTCCGATCTGCGCGTGCCGGGCATGGGCGAGGATTTTTATCGCAGCGCGCAGAAGAAAGGCGTCATCTTCACCAAGGCCAAAGTCACCGGCGTCAAGGGAGGCGATCGCTGCGAAGTGCAGTTCAAGGACTTGATCCTCGACGAAGAGACGGCGACCGATGCCGACCTCGTCGTGCTCGCCACCGGCCAGGTGCCAAACGCCGGCGTCAATCTCGACGAATGGACGGCCACCGTCACCGCTGCCGAATCGGGCGATGAAGCCGCCAAGGAAAAGAAAGCGGCATTGCAAAAACTGTCCGTGCTCAATCTGCAATACCGTCAGGGGCCGGACATGCCGCAGTTCAAGTATGGCTTTGCCGATTCTCACTTCATCTGCTTCCCGTACGAGACGCGCCGCACCGGCATCTATGCCGCCGGTCCGGTGCGCCGGCCGATGGACATGTTCCAGGCCACGGAAGATGCGACGGGCGCGGCGATGAAGGCAATTCAGGCCGTCGAAAACGTCGAGAAGGGCCGCGCCGTCCATCCGCGCGCCTGGGACCTCTCCTACCCGAAAGCCCGCCTCGAAGGCTGCACGCAGTGCAAGCGCTGCACGGTCGAATGCCCGTTCGGCGCCATCGACGAAGATGAAAAGCGCTTCCCGGTGTTCAACGAAGAGCGCTGCCGCCGCTGCGGCACCTGCATGGGCGCCTGCCCGGTGCGCGTCATTTCCTTCGAGAACTACTCCTGCGATACCGTCGGCATGCAGATCAAGGCCGTCAACATCCCCGACGAATTCGAGGAAAAACCACGCATCCTGATCCTCGCCTGTGAAAACGACGCCTATCCCGCGCTCGACATGGCCGGCGTGCAGCGCATGACCTATTCGGCCTATGTGCGCGCCATCCCAGTGCGCTGCCTGGGCTCGGTCAACACCATCTGGATCACTGACGCACTCAACTCCGGCTACGATGGCGTCATGATGATGGGCTGCAAGAAGGGCGAGGATTATCAGTGCCACTTCGTCAAGGGCTCCGAGATGGCCTATTACCGTATGAGCAAGATCGACGATACCCTGAAACAGCTCGGCCTCGAGCCCGAACGCGTGCAAACCCAGGAAGTCGCGATCACCGACAACGCCCGCGTCGTCAAGCTCATCAACGACTACGTGGCGCAGCTCAACGAGATGGGCCCCTCGCCGATGAAGGGCTTCGGCTGATCAGGAGTGCATGACCATGACTACCGCGAACGAAAAAGCCATCGCCAAGTACAAGAACGACTTCCTCAGGGAGGTCGAGGCCAACGTCGAAGATGGCCACTGGGTCAAGATGTGCATGCAATGCGGCGTCTGCGCCGGTTCCTGCCCCTTGGGGCCCCACTGGGAGCACTCGCCGCAAAAGATCTTCATGATGATCCGCGCCGGCAAGCGCGAGGAAGTGCTCAAATCGGATTCGATGTGGATGTGCACCTCCTGTTACAACTGCATCGTGCGCTGCCCGCGGAAGCTGCCCATCACCCACATCATGCACGGGCTCGCCAATTACGCCCATCGCTTGGGCCTGGCCCCGCAAGGCCAGCCGACGCGCGAAATCGCCAAGCTCTTCTGGGACAACCTCATCAAGACGGGCCGCGTCAATGAGCTCAAATTCTCGCTGGCGATGTACTTCAAGGATGGCTTCTCACAAGGCATCAAGAACGCCATGGCGATGCAAAGCATCGGCCTGGGCCTCATGAAGGCCAAGCGCTTGAATCCGCTCGAGCTCTTCGGCGGCCATGCCTGCAAAGACAAGAGTGGCATCCAGAAGATGATCGCCAAGGCGCGCGAGATCGAAGACCGCCGCCGCGGCCTCGCCTAAGGAGACGAACGAATGTCGAAGAAGCAATACGCGTTTTATCCCGGTTGTTCGTCCCAGGCCAAGGCCTCGGCCGACAACTTCCTGCGCTCGATCGAAGTCGTCAAGGAAAAACTCGACATCCAGCTCAACGAGATTCCCGACTGGAACTGCTGCGGCGCCTCGATCGGCTATGGCGAAGGCGGCGAGCTGCCGCGCCTTGCTCTCTCGGCGCGCAACCTCGCGCTGGCGGAAACCAATTTCGCCGGTCAGGACATGGTCTCGGTCTGCCCCGCCTGCTGGCTCGCCTCGCGCGAGACCGCCGAGCGCTTGAGCGAAAACAGCAGCCTCTTGGCCGAATGCAACGAAGCGCTCAAGGAAGCCGGCCTCACCTTCAAGGGCGAAGTCAAGGCGCGCCACTTCGTCGAGGTGCTGATCGAAGACATCGGCTGGGAGAAGATGAAAGAGCCGGTCGTCAAGCCGCTCGAAGGCCTCAAGTTTGCCGGCTACGTCGGCTGCCAGACCAACCGCCCCTTTGGCATCGCCGGCGAATCCTTCGAAAACCCCAAGTATCTCGACAAGATGATCGAGACCTGCGGCGGCGAAGCGGTCAAATACGACCAGAAGGTCACCTGCTGTGGCGGCGCGCTCGCTTTCTCGGAGCCAGAGAAGGCGCAAAAGCAAATCCGCGACATCGTCGAATCTGCATATGATCACGGTGCCGACATGATCGTCACGCCATGCCAGCTCTGTCAGGCCAATGTCGAAATCTACCAGTCCGAGATCAACAAGAAGCAGGGCACCAAGTTCAACATGCCGGTCGTCTATTACTCGCAGCTCATGACCGTTGCCTATGGCGGCACTGCCGAACAGGCTGGCCTCGACGGCCAGCTCATCAAAGCCGAGAAGCTCGAAAAAATCGCCGGCAAATAAGCGACAGGAATCGATAAACATGGTGTGGCCGCCCAGTAAGAGCTGGTCGGCCTTTTTTTTCGTCAATTCCTGCCGCACGCCGCCGCTTTTGCTATACTTCGCGGTCTTCGGGCCGATAGCTCAGCTGGGAGAGCGCCGCGTTCGCAATGCGGAGGTCGGGAGTTCGATCCTCCTTCGGTCCACCAAACCTTGGCCAGGTAGCTCAGTTGGTAGAGCAGCGGACTGAAAATCCGCGTGTCGGCAGTTCGATTCTGCCCCTGGCCACCAACCCCAAAAAGCCCGAACCCATTTCGGGCTTTTTTACTTCTGCCGGGAACGCCAGAACTGGCGGGCCTGCGCAGGTTTGCCTCGCGAGCGTCACCCCTCCCGCACTCGCGTTTTTGGCCCTCCCGGGCCTCTCTGTTCCCGGTTTTTATCTGCCAACCTCGCGAGCGCTCGCGAGGTCGAGTCTCGATAAATCAACAGGTTACAAAGGGGCGGTTGTTGCTCATTATTGCTGCCCGGTGTGGAATCGAAATGCGAACAATAGACGATGTCCCGTGATACACCACCAGCGGCTTGCCGTTCTCATCGACGACCTTAGATGCGCCGTTTTTCCCTTCTTCACTTCGCGTCATTGTGCGAAAAGGCCGCCACCTCGCCGAGCGACAAGGAAGTGCGATCTCAAGACCGGCTTGGGGCATCGGCCTCCATTTCTGTTCTCCTCCCAGACGAAAAACGACAAGGCCCGATGGGTGGCAGACTGTAACATGAGCGAAGCCGCGATCCGCCGCTAGCAGCCTGTCGGACTTGAACCCGTGCGGGGGCAAAAGAGCCGCCCCAATTCCGCGATGCAGAACGAATCCTGGCATTTGAGGCGAAAATCGGGGTGTTGCTCTGCCCGCAATTATCTTGGACACGGAATTGGGAAAATAGACGAGTCTGAGAAAGGAGCGAGAAATGCTGAAAGAGGTTGAAGTGGGTGGGGTTGCGCTGGGCGCGCTGGAAGGAGCGCGTAGCGCGACGCAAAGCGC
>JAOAHQ010000058.1 GCA_026415155.1 Rhodocyclaceae bacterium | reverse complement strand
GATGCCATCGCCTGGAAGCTCAATACCCGACCCCGCAAGAGCCTCAACTGGCTTTGCCCTGCCGAACTCTTCATGCCCGAGGCCTTCAACTTCGAACAACACTTTCGTCAATTCGTTGCACTTCGACCTTGAAACCGCCTTTACTTTTTGCCCCCAACTGCGGAAGCGTTCTTCCGCATGAAAGGTTTCATCACCATGTCCGACTACGCGATCGATGTCTCCGTGGCCGATTTCGACGAAAAAGTGCTTGCCGCCTCGCACAAGCAGCCCGTCATCGTCGATTTCTGGGCCCCGTGGTGCCAGCCCTGCCGCATCCTGAAGCCCATCCTCGAAAAGCTCGCTGCCGAATACGCCGGCAAATTCCTGCTCGCCAAGGTCAATTCCGACGAAAACCAGGAACTCGCGATGCGCTATGGCGTGCGCGGCATTCCCGCCGTGAAGGCCTTCGTCGAAGGCGAGCTCGTCGATGAATTCACCGGCGCCTTGCCCGAAGGCGAGGTGCGCGCCTTCCTCGACCGGCTCATCCCCTCCCCTGCCGAGCCGATTCGCCTCGAAGCCTTGCGGCTCGCCGCGCAAGGCGAGCTCGCAGCAGCCCGGCAGAAACTTTCCGAGGCGATCGCGCTCGATCCCGGCCACGAGGCGGCCATCCTCGATTTCGTCGAGCTCTCGCTGGCGCTCGGCGAGCTCGACGTGGCGGAGGCGCGGCTCGCGGCCATCGCTGACCGCGCGCGCGACCGCAACCGCGTCGATGCGCTCAAGGCGCGGCTCGCGCTCGCCCAGCAGGCCGGCGATGCCGACGTGGCGACGCTCCAAGCGCGCGTGGCTGAAAACGGCGGCGACCTGGAGGCGCGGCACAAGCTCGCCCATGCGCTGGCGCTGCAACAGGACTATCGCGGCGCGCTCGAACACCTGCTCGAGATCGTGCGCCGCGACCGCAAATGGCAGGACGAGGCGGGCCGCAAGGGGATGCTGAACCTCTTCACCCTGCTCGGCGACGATCCGCAATACGACGATCTGGTGCGCGAATTCCGCGTCGCGCTGGCGCGCACCCTCAATTGAGAACGCAAGATGGTCAGACTCTACGGCATCAAGCACTGCGACACGATGAAGAAGGCCTTCGCCTGGCTCGATGAGCGCGGCATCCCTTACGAGTTTCACGACTACAAGAAGGCCGGCGTGCCGCGCGAGAAGCTCGTCGCCTGGTGCAAGGTCCTGGGCTGGAAGACGCTTTTGAACACCAAGGGGCCGACCTGGCGCAAACTGCCGCCTGATGCGCAGGACATCACGACCCAGAGCCAGGCAGTTGAGCTGATGCTCGCGCATCCGAGCGTCATCCGCCGTCCGGTAGTCGAAACCGAAGGCGGCCATCTCCTGGTCGGTTTCGACCCGGCGATGTTCGAGAGCTTCGTCAAATAATGGACGCAGTGCGGCGCTTCCTCTTCGAAGCGCTCGACATCCGCGGCGCACTCGTGTCGCTGGGCCATTGTTGGCACGAGATGCACGCCGACCGTGACGATCCTTCCATCGTCACGGCTTTGTTCGGCGAACTTGCGGCCGTCGCCGTCCTGATCGCCGGCAACCTCAAGACAGCCGGGCGGCTTTCGATCCAGTTGCAAGGGCATGGGCCGATTTCATTGCTTTTCGTCGCTTGCGACGAGCAATTGCGCTTGCGAGGCACGGTGCGGCACACCGTCGGCGCTGGGCAGACGGCTTCCCTTCAGGAACTCCTCGGCGATGGCGAACTCATCCTGACGCTGCAGACGAACACCGGTCGGCCTTACCAGAGCATCGTGCCGATCCACGGTGACAACCTCGCCGCCGTCTTCGAACACTATTTGACCCAATCCGAACAGCAGCCGGCGCGGCTTTTCTTGACCGCTCGTGAGGATTTCGCCGGCGGCCTCTTCCTGCAAAAGCTGCCAGGAGCGGATGAGAAAGACCCCGATGGCTGGAACCGCCTGCGGCATCTTGCGGCCACGCTCGATCCCCGGGAGCTTTCACAGCCGGCGGCCAATCTGCTGATGAAGCTCTTTCCCGAGGAGGACATCCGCCTCTTCGATCCGCGGCCGGTGAGCTATCACTGCCCGCGCGACGAAGAGAAAGTGCTCGCGATGTTAAAGGCCCTCGGTCGCGCCGAAGTCGAGGCGGCGCTTGCCGAACAGGGCGGCGAGCTCGTCATCGAAGACGAGGTCTGCCGCCAGCGGTATCGCTTTGGGGCGGAGATCCTCCGCCGCCTGTTCGATTAGGGATACGCTGAATAAATCTGCTGCGCGGTCGGATGGCTGCGTTGCGCGGTGCTCGCTCCCTCGCCTAACTCCTTGTTATGTCTCGGTCGCTGCGCTCCGTGCGCCTTGCCCTCCAACCGCTCGCGACGATTTCTTCAGCATTTCCTTAGCGCACGAGCTTGAACTGCATCAGCATGTTGCGCAGTTCGGCCGCCGTCTGGGAAAGCGACTCGGCGCTCTTCAAGGCGCTCTTGGCGGCCGTGGTGTTCTGCTCGATGAGGGTCGCCACCTGCTCCATGTTGACCGCGACGTCCTGGCTCGCGATCGCCTGCTCGCGCGAGGCCGAGGCGATGGTATCGGCCATGGCCGCCACTTCGTCGCTCGAGGCGCGGATCTGATCGAGCCCCGCCACCGAGGCACGCATCAGCGCGATGCCCTGCTCGACTTCGCGCGCCGCCTGCTCCATCGAGGTGACGGCCTGATGGGTGACGGCCTGGAATTCGCTCACCGTGTTATTGATGTCGGTCGTCGAGGCCGAGGTGCGCTCGGCGAGCTTCCTCACCTCGTCGGCGACGACGGCGAAGCCACGGCCTTGCTCGCCGGCGCGCGCCGCCTCGATCGCGGCATTCAGAGCGAGCAGATTGGTCTGCTCGGCGATCTCGCGGATCGTGTTGGTAATGATGCCGATCTTTTCGATCGCGCGATTGAGGTCTCCGATCGTCGCGCTCGATTGATGCACCGCCTCGACGACGCGTGCGGTCGCCTCCATGCTGCTATCCATGGAGCGCGTGCTCTCGGCGACGAGCTGCTTCGATTTCGCCGCGGCTTGTGCCGTGCTATCGACGCTCGAAGCGACTTCGGCGACCGATTGGGTGAGCTCCTCGGTGGCCGCGGCCGTGCCCTGCACGCGATCCTGCTGCTGGACAGACTGGGCGACGACGCGATCCATCTCCTGCGACAAGCGCCGGCTCTCTTCGTCGAGGGCCATCGAGGCCTGGCGCACCTCGTCGAGAATGACCTTGAGATGCACCTGCATGGTTGCGAGCGCGCACAACAGCTGGCCGGTCTCGTCGCGGCCCGAGGTGTCGATCTCGTTGGTCAGCACGCCTTCCGAGATGCTGTCGAAGGTATCGATGGCCTTTCTCATCGGCGCCACGATGGTCCGCACGAGCAGGCCGCCGGCAACGACGACGAGCGCGATCGACAGAAGCGTCAAACCGATGGCCAGATTCCGCACCCAGGCGTAGCTGCTCACGGTTTCAGCGTAGGCTTTCTCGCCCTCGTCGGCGAGGAATTTCTGCAGGCGATCGCCCTTTTCCATCAGATCGCGGTAAAGCGGGTTGATTTTTTGCAGCAACAACAAGGTCGCGGTGTCGTAATCTCCCGCCTTGAGCGCTTCGCGTGCGGCATTGACGCCTTCTTTCGAATAAGCATCGCGCGCTGCCATGAAGGCCTCGGCCAGCGCTTTTTCTTCGTCGCTCTTGGGCAGCTTCTCGTATTTGGCGCGCAGCTCTTCGATCATCTGGCGGTTCTTGAGTGTCGCCTCGATGTGCAGCTCGACGGGATGATCGTGCAGCTTGGCGAACTTGTTATCGGGGCTGTGCTGGATGGCGAGCGCGATTTGTGAGCGGTTGTCTCCCAGTCGCTCGATCATCTTGGCGATCGTGATCGCCGGCGCCATGTGATTGTGGTAGGCCTCGTCCAGCGCCTCATTGCTCCGATACAGTGCATACATGCCCACGCCGGAGATGATGGCGATCAAGACCGCCATCAAGCTCATCGCGCCGATGATGCGCGTGCGGATCGACAGGCCCGCCTTGCCGCCGCTTTGCTCGGGAAACTTGGCGCGGCCGGCGTTGATCTCGCGGTAGAGCGCTTCGGCTTCCTGGACCTGCGCGCGCGTGGGCTCCGAGCGCACCGACATGTAGCCGGTGATCTGGCCATTTTTCTTCAAGGGCACGACGAAGGCTTCGACCCAGTAGTGATCGCCGTCCTTGCAGCGGTTCTTGACGAGGCCGCGCCAGGGGCGGCCAGACTTGATGGTCTTCCAGAGGTCGGCAAACGCCGCCGGCGGCATGTCCGGGTGGCGCACGATGTTGTGGCTCTTGCCGATCAGCTCCTCTTTCGAGAAGCCAGAGATGTCGATGAAGGCATCGTTGGCGTAAGTGATGATGCCGCGGAGGTCGGTCTTGGAGACCAGATACTTGCCGGAGGGAAATGGCTTCTCTCGCTGGGTGACCGGGCCGTTGTTTTTCATTGCCAACCTCTCCTTGGGTGAAAGATGCGACGCTCGCAGTCTACGGGCTTGGCGCCGACGGTAAAAAAGAATCAGGGGGTCTGCCGCCCCCTCAATTCGATCTTATCCCATGGCAAGCACGGGTTGACATCGCTGGAAATGACGACGGGAGCCCGAAGGCTCCCGCCGGCTTTTCTTGGGTGACAAGGCTCAAGCGGCCTCGGCTCTGGCCTGATCAGGCGGCCAGGGCAAAACGCTCATCGTTGGCGTTTATTGGATTTGCGCGGATTACGTCCGTCGCCTTTCGGGTCGCCTGCTCGCCTTCCATCGCCCCGTCGAAGCCAGTGCACCCCCGTCGAGTGGTGGAGGTGGGCGGAATCGAACCGCCGTCCGGAACGCTTCCGGCTCGCCGGATTTACGACCATGCCCGTATTATCGGGTCGAACTTGAGATTTCTCAAGCGGCAATTTAAATATTGGCGTAATGTTCCGGTTGCGGTCGGCGGGTCAAAATAACAGTAACATCCTCAGCAACCTTCTGTTGGACTCTCTCAGGGGAAACTGCCGTGAAAACCATCATGCTGGTCGATGATTCGGCCACCATCTTGCTCTCCATCTCGAACATCCTCACCAAGGCCGGCTATGCCGTCGAAAAGGCTTCCAACGCCAACGAGGGCCTGGCCAAGTTCAAGTCGGGCATCAAGGTGGATCTGCTCATCACCGATCTCAACATGCCGGGCATGAACGGCATCGACTTCATCAAGGAAGTCCGCAAGCTCCCTCAATACAAGTTCATGCCGATCCTCTTCCTTACCACCGAATCCCAGCAGGAAAAGCGCGCCGAGGCGAAGGCGGCCGGCGCCTCCGGCTGGCTCGTCAAGCCCGCCACCGCCGATGAGCTCCTCAACACCATCAAGCTCGTGCTGAGGTAGGCCTCCATGGATTTCATCCAATTACTGCGCCGCGCCTCGCTCATCTCGCTGCTCGTCGGCTTCGTCGCGAGCCTCGTCGTCTTTTTCTTCAACGACTGGTTCCATGCCCAGTTCCTGCCGGGCCTGGGCATCACCCAGCCCTGGGGCGATGCGCTCGGCACCTTCATCATCGTCATTTTTGCCTTCGTCGCCCAGCGGCTTTTCTCGCTCGCGCTCTACCGCGACTGGATGCTGGGGCTCACCAAACGCGAAGCGGAGATCGCGATGCGGGCCGACAGCTATGTCGAAGCGGCCGAGCAGGTGAGCAACGAGCTGAAGCAGGTCGCCACCTTCAACAACGTCGTCCGCGGTCAGCTCAATACCATCGTCGAGGAGACCGAAAAAGCAGCCTATGACATCACCTCGCGCTTGAACGACATCGATGCCGTGATCAGCAAGCTGAGCCATTTCGTCGATTCGAGCACGCAGGAGACCAACGAACTGATCGAGGCTTCCGAAGCGCGCATCGCGCAAAACCGCGCCTTGATCGAACGGCTCGATCGATACATCGTCCAGCGCGTCAAAGAGGCCGAGGCCGATCAGCAGCGCATCGCGCTCGTCGTGCAAGAAGCGCGCTCGCTGATCAAGCTCGTCGATCTCATCAAGCACATTTCTGGCCAGACGAACCTGCTCGCCTTGAATGCCGCGATCGAGGCCGCCCGCGCCGGCGAAGCAGGCCGCGGCTTCGCGGTCGTCGCCGACGAGGTGAGAAAGCTCTCGGCCGAAACCGACAAGGCCGTCGAGCAGATCAATCAAGGCATCCAGGCGGTGGCGAGTTCAATCGAACAGCAGTTCCAGGACAAGTTGCAATCGAGCAACATCGAGCAAGAGCGCGCCGCGCTGCAAGGCTTCTCGTCCCAACTCAACGAGCTCGGCAAGAACTATCAGGAAATGACGCAGCACGATGCCGATGTGCTGCGCGTCGTGCGCGAGTCGAGCCAGCAGCTGTCCTCCATGTTCATGGATGCGCTGGCGAGCGTGCAGTTCCAGGACGTCACGCGCCAGCAGATCGAACAGGTCATCCAGGCCTTGAACCGCCTCGACGGCCACTGCGCCCTGCTCGCCGACCGCCTGGCCGCCTTCGAGAACCCGAATTTCGAGCTGCAGCCGCTCTCGACCCATCTCGACGAAATCTACAAAAACTATGTGATGAGCTCGCAGCGCGATTCGCATCGCAATGCGTTGAGCAGTGGCGGGGCGGACAAGGAAAGTACCGGCCCGAAGGTCGAATTGTTCTGATCTCTGACGAGGAGCGCCCATGACCGAATTCGCGACCCAAACGACGACCGATGGCGCCTTGCACCTCATCCTCGACGGCCCGATGACGATCTACAACGCCAGCGAGATCAAGGCGCAGCTGCTCAATGCTCTTAAGTCCGCCTCGATTCTCGAGCTCGACCTCTCCCACGTCGGCGAAATGGATACCGCCGGTTTCCAGTTGCTCGTCTTGGCCAAACAAGAAAGCCTGCGCGAAGGCAAGACCCTGCGCATCGTCGCCCATAGCCCGGCCGTGCGCGATGTGATCGACTTCTATAACATGGATGCGTTTTTCGGCGATCCGATGATCATTCCTGCCGAACACTGAGAGGGGGAAAGGCGATGGAAGAGCTCTACAGCGTATTCGCCCAGGAAGCCCGCGAGCAGCTCGCTGCGATGGAAGAGGGCCTGCTCAAGATGGAACAGGGGGATCAGGATCCCGACACGCTCAACGCGATCTTCCGCGCCGCCCACACCATCAAGGGTGCTTCGGGCGTCGTCGAAATCCACCACATCGAAAAGTTCACCCACATCCTCGAAAACCTGCTCGATCGCTTGAGAAACGGTGAGATCGCCGTTTCGAGCGAGATCATCACGGCGCTGCTCAAAGGTTGCGATCACATCGGCGCGATGCTCGATCGCGTCGATCAGGGGCTGATGGACGAAGACCCGGCCCTCGCAGCCGCGGGCGAGGCGACGGCCGAGCTGTTGCGCTCTTTCGCGGGCGGCGGCAAAGAAAAGATGATGCCCGAGGCAAGCGTCGCCACCGTCGAGCGTGCCGGCGGCGAGGCAGCGATTTCCGATTGCTGGCACATCTCGATCCGCTTCGGCCGCGACGTGCTCAAAAATGGCATGGAACCCTTGGCTTTCCTGCGCTATCTGCTCAATCTCGGCGAGATCGTCCATCTGACCACGCTGTGCGATGCCATGCCGCCCGCCGAGGAGATGGACCCCGAATGCTGCTACCTCGGCTTCGAAATCACGCTGCGTTCCCACGCCACCAAGGAGCAGATCGAAAACGTCTTCGCCTTCTGCCGCGACGAATGCGATCTCTATATCTTGCCGCCCAATAGCAAGGTACAGGATTTCATCGAACTGATCGAACGCCTGCCCGAAGAGCCGATGCGGCTGGGCGAAATCCTCGTCAAGACCGGCGCCATCACGCAGGAAGAACTCGAGCAGGGCCTGCGCCGCCAGCGCGCCGCGGCGAAGATCGCCGCCGCAACCGAGCAGGCGCCACCGCCCCTCGGCGAGATCCTCGTCGAGAAGAAGATGGTGCAGCCCGAGCTCGTCGAAGCCGCCGCCGCCAAGCAAAAGCAGGTCGCCGAGAAGAAGAGCGCCGAGGCGCGCCTGATCCGCGTACAGGCCGACAAGCTCGATCACCTCATCGATCTCGTCGGCGAGCTCGTGATTGCCGGCGCCTCGGCCAATCTCCTCGCGCAAAAGAGCGGCCAGACCAATCTCGTCGAAGCGACCTCAGTGCTTTCTCGGCTGGTCGAGAACATCCGCGACTCCGCCTTGCAGCTACGCATGGTGCAGATCGGCGAGACCTTCAACCGCTTCAACCGCGTCGTGCGCGACGTTTCGAAGGAGCTCGGCAAGGACATCGAACTCGTGATTACCGGCGCCGAGACCGAGCTCGACAAATCGGTCGTCGAGAAGATCGGCGACCCGCTCATGCACCTGGTGCGCAACGCCATGGATCACGGCATCGAGCCGGCCGAGGTGCGCTTGGCGCGCGGCAAGCCGGCCAAGGGGCGCGTCGAGCTCAATGCCTACCACGACTCGGGCAGCATCGTCATCGAGGTCGTCGATGACGGCGGCGGCCTCAATGTCGAGAAGATCCAGGCCAAGGCCATCGAGCGCGGCCTGATCCAGCCCGGCCTGACGCTCACCGAACAGGAGATCGTCAATCTGATCTTCGAGGCCGGCTTTTCGACGGCCGACAAGGTCAGCAATCTCTCCGGCCGCGGCGTCGGCATGGATGTCGTCAAGCGCAACATCCAGGCGCTGCGCGGCACGGTCGAGGTAAAGACCAAGGCCGGCGTTGGCAGCCGCTTCATCATCCGGCTACCGCTCACGCTTGCCATCATCGATGGCTTCCTCACCTCGGTCGGCAATGCTTCCTATGTCATCCCGCTCGATGCCGTGGTCGAATGCTTGGAGCTCAAGGAGCAGGATACGCGCGGCCACATGCTCAATCTGCGCGGCGAGGTGCTGCCCTTCATCCGTCTGCGCGAATTCTTCGATATCGAGGGCAAGCGACCGCAGCGCGAGAACGTCGTCGTCGTCTCGGCCGGCGGCCAGAAGGCCGGCATCGTCGTCGATCAGCTCTTGGGCGAATTCCAGACCGTCATCAAGCCCTTGGGCAGCCTATTCAAGCATCTGCGCGGCATCGGCGGCTCGACCATCCTGGGGAGCGGCGAAGTGGCGCTGATCCTCGACGTCGCAGCGCTCACGCAGCTTGCGAGCCAGGCCGAGGCGCGCCAATCGCTACCGGCGGGCCATGCGCCGCCCGCGCTCGAAGCGCGTTGATCGATCATTTTGCTGCAACACAAGAGGAAACTCACCATGTTCAAGAATCTCAGAATCGGCGTTCGCCTCGGCATCGGCTTCGGCCTGCTCCTCGTGCTGCTCTTGGTCATCTCGGTCACCAGCGCCCTGCGTCTATCTTCGCTGAGCAGCGACATCGACACAATCGTCAATGACCGTTTCCCGAAGACCGTTTACGCCAACAATATCATCGACGCGATCAACATCATCGCCCGTCAACTGCGCAATGCCTACATCTTCTCGGGCGAAGAGCAAACCAAGGCGATCGAGGCAATTCCGCCGCAACGCAAGATCATCACCGAGAACCTTGAAAAGCTCGAAGCGACGATCAGATCCGACAAGGGCAAAGAGCTCCTCGCTCGCATCAAGGCAGCGCGCCAAGTCTATGTCGCCGAACAAGACAAGTTTCTTACCCTTCTCAAAGAAAACAAGCGCGAGGAAATCGTTCAGCTGCTGCAAACGAGCCTGCGTAAGGCGCAGTCCGAATACATGGGCGCCATCAACGATCTGATCGCCTATCAAACCGAAATCATGGAGCGCGATGGAAAGCGGGCGGCCGAAGATGCTGCCGGTGCCATTCGTGTGGTAACCGCCTTGTCCGTGGCCTCGGTTCTCTTGGCCATTTTCTTCGCCTGGTTCGTCACCCGCTCCATCACCCGCCCGTTGGCGGAATCGGTGGAGGCGGCGAACAGTTTGGCGCAAGGGGATTTGACGGTGAAGATCGAGGCGCACACGAAGGATGAGATTGGCGTCTTGATGTCGGCGATGCAGAACATGGTGGCGAAGCTCTCCGAGATCATCAGCGAGGTGAATGCGGCGTCGGAGGCTTTGAACAATGCGGCGAGCCAGGTGTCGGCGACGGCGCAGAGTTTGTCGCAGTCGAGTTCCGAGCAGGCGGCATC
>JAOAHQ010000042.1 GCA_026415155.1 Rhodocyclaceae bacterium | reverse complement strand
CATGCGGCGGGCCTTACCGGCGCCGTGACGGTGTTCCGCGACATCAGCGCGCGCCAGGAGACCGAGGCGCCGCAAGCGGCGGCGCGCGAAGCCGCCGAGGCCGCCAACCGCGCCAATATCGAGTCCCTCGCCAACATGTCGCACGAAATCCGCACGCCGATGAACGGCATCCTGGGCTTGACGCGCCTCGCGCTCGAGGAGGAGCTGCCGCCCACCGCGCGCGAATACGTGCGCAAGGCGCATGAGTCGGCCGAGGCGCTCTTGGGGATTCTCAACGACATCCTCGATCTGTCGCGCATCGAGGCCGGGCGGCTGCCGATCGAGGCGATCCCCTTCGATCTCGCCACCCCGCTATCCCGCATCGAGACGCTCTTTGGCGAGGCGATCCGCCAAAAGGGGCTTGCCTTCGCGCTCGACGTCGCGCCCGAGGTGCCGCGCGGCCTCGTCGGCGATCCCCTGCGCCTTTCGCAAATCCTCACCAACCTCGTCGGCAATGCGCTCAAATTCACCGAGCGTGGCGAGATTCGCCTCGCCGTGCGGCTCCTTTCGCGCGCGGCAGAGCGCTGCGAACTCGAATTTTCGGTCAGCGACACCGGCATCGGCCTTGCGCCCGAAGACCAGCAGCGCATCTTCAAAGCCTTCACCCAGGCCGACAGCTCGATCACGCGCCGCTATGGCGGCACCGGCCTGGGGCTCGCGATCTGCCGGCGGCTCGTCGCCGCGATGGGCGGTGAGATCGGCGTCACGAGCGCGCCGGGCAAGGGCTCGACCTTCTACTTCCGGCTGCCCTTCGGCCTTGCCGAGGCGGCGCTCGCGCCAAAGCCGCGCTCCTTACGCGACGCCGCGCCGACATTGGCGGGCCTTAAGGTGCTGCTCGTCGAGGACAATGCGACGAACCGCCTCGTCGCGCAAAGACTCCTCGAAAAGGCCGGCGTCACGGTCGAAGTGGCGGAAAACGGCGCCGAGGCGCTCGAGAAGCTGGCCGCTGCCGCCACGCCCTTCGATGCCGTGCTGATGGACGTGCAGATGCCCGTCATGGACGGCCTCGAGGCGACGCGCCGCCTCAAGGCCGATGGGCGTTTCGCGCACCTGCCCGTCATCGCGATGACGGCCGACGCGATGGCCGAAGACCGCCAGCGCTGTTTGGAGGCCGGCATGCAGGAGTATCTAGCCAAGCCGATCGACTTTGGCGAGCTCTTGACGACGCTTGCGCGCGCGACGGGGCGCGCGGCGGCGGTGTAACATCGCCCGCCACGTTACGGCCACGACATCATGGTTCCCCATCTCACCACCGCGCTCACCGGCCCCTTGTTGGCGCTGGAAAAGCGTCTGCTCGATGCCGAGACGACGATCGAGCGCTGGCTGCGCGGCGAATGGCTCGAACACACGCCGCCCTTTTACGCCTCGGTCGATTTGCGCAACAGCGGCTTCAAGCTCGCCCCCGTCGATACGAACCTGTTTCCCGGCGGCTTCAACAATCTCAATCCGGCTTTCCTGCCGCTTGCCGTGCAGGCGGCGATGAGCGCGATCGAGAAGCTCTGCCCCGAGGCGAAGAATCTGCTCATCGTGCCCGAGAACCACACGCGCAACCAGTTTTATCTCATGAACGTGGCGCGGCTATCCGACATCCTGCGCCACACCGGCCTCGAGGTGCGCATCGGCTCGCTCCTACCCGAGATCACCGCGCCGACGACGCTCTCCCTCCCCAATGGCGAGCGCCTCACGCTCGAACCCTTAAAGCGCATTGGCCCCAACGGCCGCCGCCTGGGCCTTGAGGGTTTCGATCCCTGCGCGATCCTGCTCAACAACGATCTGTCGGCCGGCGTGCCGCCGCTGCTTGAAGATCTCCACGAGCAGTTCGTGCTGCCGCCGATCCACGCCGGCTGGCACATACGCCGCAAATCGCGCCATTTCGCCGCCTACCGCCAGGTGGCGCGCCGTTTCGCCGAACTGATCGGCATCGACCCCTGGCTCATCGATCCGGAATTCGAAGTCTGCGGCGCAATCGACTTCCGCGAAAAAAACGGCCTGGAATGCCTCGCCGCCAACGTCGACACCCTGCTCTACCGCATCCGCGCCAAGTATCAGGAATATGGCATCGAAGCCACCCCCTTCGTCGTCGTCAAGGCCGATGCGGGCACCTACGGCATGGGCATCATGACCGTCAAGGACGCGAGCGAAGTCAAGGAACTTTCCCGCCGCCAGCGCAACAAGATGGCGGTCGTCAAGGAGGGCCTGCCCGTCACCGAGGTCATCATCCAGGAAGGCGTGCCGACCTGCGAGACCGTCGATGCGGGCGTGGCCGAACCGGTGGTCTATATGATCGACCGCTATGTGATCGGCGGCTTTTATCGCGTGCATACGCAGCGCGGCGTGGATGAAAACCTCAACGCGCCGGGCATGCACTTCTCGCCGCTCGATTTCGAATGCGGCTGCTCGCTGCCGAATTGCCTGTTGGGGCCCGATGCGCCGCCCAACCGCTTCTATGCCTATGGGGTGATTGCGCGGCTGGCGCTGCTTGCCGCCGCCATTGAGCTCGAAGCCGCGGCATGAGGGTCTGGCTTGCTGCGCTCATCTCGCTCTTCCTCGCCGCCTGCGGCCCGCGCGCGCCGCTTACCGAAGAATCTTACGTCTTCGGCACGCGCGTTGAGCTCCTCGTCTGGGGCGCGCCAGAAGCCGAGGCGCGGGCGGCGATGCGGGCGGTGCTCGCCGAATTCGACCGCCTGCACCGCGCCTACCACGCCTGGCAGCCTTCTGAACTCACCGCGCTCAACGAGGCGATCGCCGCCGGCCGGCCGCACGAGGTTTCCGCGGAACTCGCCGCGCTGATCGTGCGCGCGCAGGCGCTCGCCAAGGCCGGCGAATACCTCTTCGACCCCGGCATCGGCCGGCTCGTCGCACTGTGGGGCTTCCACGGCGACGAATTCAAACCCGCGCTGCCCGAGGCGGCAGCGCTCGAGAAGCTCGTCGCCGCCCATCCCTCGATCGCCGACCTGCATGTCTCGGGTAACACCGTGACGTCAAAAAACCGCGCCGTGGCGCTCGATTTTGGCGGCTACTTGAAGGGCGAGGCGCTCGACCGCGCCTCGGCGATCCTCAAGCAGCATGGCATTGCCAATGCGCTCATCAACATCGGCGGCAACGTCATGGCGCTCGGCCGGCGGGGCGAACGGCCTTGGCGCGTGGGAATCCAGCATCCGCGCGCCGCGCTCTCGGGCGGCCAGCCGCTCGCGACACTCGACTTATACGATGGCGAGGCGATCGGCACCTCGGGCGATTATCAACGCTTCTTCGAGCTCGACGGCAAGCGTTACTGCCACCTCATCGACCCGCGCACGGGCGCGCCGGCCAGAGGCACCCAGGCGCTCACCGTGCTGATTCCCGCCGGGCCGCAGGCCGGCCTGCGCTCGGATGTCTTTTCGAAGCCGCTCTTCATCGCCGGCGAGGATTGGCCGCGCCTCGCGCGCGCCTTGGGGGCAAGCCACGTGCTGCGCGTCGATGCGGCAGGCGGCATCGCCGTCACGCCCGAGCTGGCGGCGCGGCTCACCTTCACCGCCCCGGCAGATCTGCGCATCGTCGAATGATGGCGGCACCGCGACGCTTGGCATACGGATGGGCCGTCCCGCCGGCGCCGACTTTCAGCGCTCGGGCGTGATCAGCCTCAGGTCAGCGAAATAGCGGGCATAGTGCCGTGCATCGCGCGTCAGCAGCGGACAGCCGAGCACGGCGGCATGGGCGCCGATGAAGAAATCGGGCTGCACGCCGCCTTTGCCGCCCCCTTGCCGGCGGTAGCGAAGATAGGCCTTGCTGGCGAGAAAGAGCGCCGCGCGCGGAATTTCGAGCACGGTGAGCTTGAGCGCGTCGAGGGCGGCTTCGAGCGCCTCGATCGTCGAGAAAGCGACCGAGAGTTCGGCATAGATGACGGGATTGATCGCCAGGCGATGGATTTTCGACTGGGCGCGCAACTGGGCGATCGACCAGTCTGCCCATTGGGGATCGTCGACCAGCACGTCGATGAGGACGTTGGTATCGACGAGGAGCATCACTCCTGCCCGCGCAGCAGGGCCATGAGTTCATCGGTGCGCCATTTCACGTCGGCCTTGCCGCGCGCCGCCTCGAAACGATCGGCTCTCCCCCGGTTCCGCCCCACGCCTGCCTTGCGGATGACGACTTCGCCGTCCCGATCGAGGCCAAACTCGACCGCATTCCCGGGCATCAGGCCCAAGGCATCGCGGATCTTCTTGGGGATGGTCACCTGGCCCTTGCTCGTCAGCAGCGTCTGCATCGTCAGGCTCCTCGGGTATTACTCTTTTTACCATTGTAATACCTCAATCGCGAGCGCGCCCATGCCATAATTTCGGCATGATCGGCATCCTCCTCATCACCCACGAAACGCTCGGCGAATCGCTGATCCAGTGCGCCTGCCATGTGCTCAACCGCCGGCCCGAGCAGCTCATGCAGCTGGGGGTGGCGCCTGGCGACGATCCCAATGACCTCCTGCCGCTCGCGCGCCAGCTCTTGAAGCTCGTCGATACCGGCGATGGCGTGCTCATCATCACCGACATCTACGGCGCGACACCTTCGAATCTCGCCGCCAAGCTGCTCGAGGCCGGCCGGGTCGAGGGATTGGCCGGCGCCAATCTGCCGATGCTCTTGCGCGCGCTCACCTACCGCGACAAGGACATGGAGACGCTCGTCAAGCGTGCCACCGGCGGCGGGCGCGATGGCGTGCTCAACATGCTCAAGCACTGAATGCCAAGAGCCGAAGCCGAGATCGTCAACAAGCTGGGCCTCCATGCGCGCGCCTCGGCGAAGCTCACACAGCTCGCCGGCAGTTTTCCCTGCGAGGTGTGGATGGAGAAGAACGGCCGCCGCATCAACGCCAAGAGCATCATGGGCGTCATGATGCTCGCCGCCGGCAAGGGCAGCCGTGTGATCATCGATACCGAGGGCGAGCAGGCCGAGGAAGCCTTGGCCGCCCTTCTGGCGCTCATCAACGACCGCTTCGGCGAGGAAGAGTGAGATGGCCTCCTTCGCCCTCCATGGACTCGCCGTCTCGCCGGGCATTGCCATCGGCCATGCCCATCTCGTCTCGCATGCGACGCTCGAAGTCGCCCATTACACGCTGCGCGAGCGCGAGGTGCCGCGCGAGATCGAACGCTTCGAAGAGGCGCTCGCCAGCGTGCGCGCCGATCTCGCCGCCTTGCGTGCCGAAGCCGGCGCGCCCGGTTCGCCGACCGAGCTGGCCGCCCTCGTCAATGTGCATGCGATGTTCCTCGAGGATCCGCTCTTGGCCGAGGCGCCGAAGACGTTAATCCGCGAGCGCCGCTGCAACGCCGAATGGGCGCTCGTGCAGCAGATGAACGAGCTCGTCGCCCAGTTCGAGGACATCGACGACAGTTACCTGCGCGAACGCAAGCACGACATCGTGCAGGTCGTCGAGCGCATCCTGCGCGCGCTGATGGGCAAGCCAAGAAAATTCGGCAGGAAGGCGGGCGAGAAGGAAGAGCGCGAGCTGATCGTCGTCGCGCACGATCTGTCGCCGGCCGACACGATCCAGTTCAAGAACCTCAAGATCGCCGGCTTCGTCACCGATCTGGGCGGCGCGACCTCGCACACGGCGATCGTCGCCAGAAGCCTCGCGATTCCTGCCGTCGTGGGGCTTCATCATGCGCGGCCGCTCATCCGCGAGGACGATCTCATCATCATCGACGGCACGCGCGGCGTCTTGATCGTCGCCCCGGACGAGCGCGTGCTCGAAGAATACCGGCTCAGGCGCCGCGAACTGGAACTCGAGCGCTCGAAGCTCAAGCGCCTCATCACCGCGCGCGCGACGACGCTCGACGACGTCGATGTGACGCTGATGGCGAACATCGAGCTGCCGCAGGACATCGAGCAGGTGAAGAAGGTCGGCGCCGACGGCGTCGGCCTCTTCCGCACCGAGTTCTTGTTCATGAACCGCGACACGCTGCCTTCGGAGGATGAGCAGTACGAAGCCTACCGGCAGGTGGCGCGCGCCATGGGCGGCAAGCCGGTCACCATCCGCACGCTCGACATCGGCGCCGACAAGACGGCCGGCGCCTTGGGCGCCTACCGCCAGGCGCCCAATCCTGCCCTGGGCCTGCGGGCGATCCGCTACTGCCTCGCCGAGCCGCAGCTCTTCCTCGCCCAGCTCCGCGCGATCCTGCGCGCCTCGCACTTCGGCAAGGTGCAGATCCTCGTGCCGATGCTGGCTCACGCCCACGAGATCGAACAGACGCTCGGCATGATCGAGCTCGCCAAGCACGAACTGCGCGAGCGGCGCTGCAAGTTCGACGAAGCGATCGCCGTCGGCGGCATGATCGAGATTCCGGCTTCTGCCCTCGCCCTCGGCCCCTTCCTCAAGCACTTGCAGTTCCTCTCGATCGGCACCAACGACCTGATCCAATACACGCTGGCGATCGACCGCACCGACGAGTCGGTCGCCCATCTCTACGATCCGCTCCATCCGGCCGTCTTGCGCCTCATCGCCCACGTGATCCAGACCGCGCAGAAGGCCGAGATGCCCGTCGCCGTCTGCGGCGAGCTCGCCGGCGATCCGGCCATGACGCGTTTGCTGCTCGGCATGGGCCTCAGACAGTTCTCGATGCATCCGGCGCAGCTTCTCGCCGTCAAGCAGCAGATCGTCATGGCTGATACCGAGCAGCTTTCCGCCAAGGTGACGCGCCTGTTGCGCATGGAAGAGCCCGAGCGCATCCGCGAGCAAGTCGAGCGGCTCTAGCGCACCAGTTTGGTGCTGCCGTCTTGTCAGCGCCGGCGGATCTCGTGATAAAGTTCGCCCCCATGCGCAAGACCCTGCCCGCCCTGTGCATCGCCCTCGCCTGCTGCTGCGGTGCCGCAAGCGCCGCGCCTGCCGACGAGCCGCTTCCCCTGCAGGCCGCCGTGAGTCTCGCCGAGGCCTCGCCTGCCGCCCCTTCGCTGATATCGCGCGCCGTCGATGGCGTCGAGGCCACCCTCGAAGAGGCGCTCAACTACCTCGGCATCCGTTACAGGCGCGGCGGCAGCTCGCCCGAGACGGGCTTCGACTGCTCCGGCTTCGTCCGCTACGTCTATAACGAAACGCTCGGTCTCGTCCTGCCGCACAACGCCAAGGCGATCAGCCAGACGGGCGAGAAGGTCGACCGCCACGAGCTCAAGCCGGGCGACCTCGTCTTCTTCAACACGATGCGCCGTGCCTTCTCTCACGTCGGCATCTATCTCGGCAACAATCTCTTCGTCCATGCGCCGCGCGCCGGCGGCCGGGTGCGCATCGAGGACATGAACGAGAGCTACTGGCGCCGCCGCTACAACGGCGCGCGCCGCCTGCTCCCCTAGGCGCGATGACGACGAGCCGCAGCGTCGGGCCGGTCGTGCCCCAGCGCGTCGCCTTCGATTCGCCCATTGCGCTTGCCTGCGGGATGAGCCTGCCGCAGTGGGAGCTCGTCTATGAGACCTACGGCACGCTCAACGCCGCGCGCTCGAACGCCATCCTGATCTGCCACGCGCTCTCGGGCCATCACCACGTCGCGGGTTACTACGCCGACAACCCGAAAAACCTCGGCTGGTGGGACAACATGATCGGGCCCGGCAAGCCGATCGACACGAACCGCTTCTTCGTCGTCGGCGTCAATAACCTCGGCGGCTGCCACGGCTCGACCGGCCCCGCCTCGATCAACCCTGCGACGGGCGAACCCTGGGGCGCGGATTTTCCGATCGTCACCGTGCCCGACTGGGTCAGGGCGCAGGCGAAGCTCGCCGACCACCTCGGCATCGAGCAATGGGCGGCCGTGGTCGGCGGCAGCTTGGGCGGCATGCAGGCGCTGCAATGGACGATCGATCTGCCAGGCCGCGTGCGCCATGCGCTCGTGATCGCCGCCGCGCCCAAGCTTACCGCCGAGAACATTGCCTTCAACGACGTCGCGCGGCAAGCGATCCTCACCGATCCGGATTTCCACGGCGGCCACTTCTACCGCCACGGCACCCGCCCCACCCGCGGCCTGCGGCTGGCACGCATGTTGGGGCACATCACCTATCTGTCGGACGACCAAATGGCCGAGAAATTCGGCCGCAAGAAGCGGCTGGGCGCCGGCAGCTATGGCTTTGGCGTCGAATTCGAGATCGAGTCCTATCTCAGATACCAGGGCGACAAGTTCGCCGGCTTCTTCGATGCGAACACCTATCTCTTGATGACCAAGGCGCTCGATTATTTCGACCCGGCCGCGCCCTATGGCGATGATCTCGCCGCCGCGCTCTCGCGCGCCCAAGCGAAATTCCTCGTCATCTCCTTCTCGACCGACTGGCGCTTCTCACCAGCAAGGAGCCGCGAGATCGTCAACGCCCTCGTCAAGGAGCGCAAGGACGTCGCCTACGTTGAGATCACAAGCCGGCATGGGCACGATTCCTTCCTCATGGACGACCCCTACTACCACGCGGTGGTGGCGGGCTACCTGAACCGCGTCGCGACATGAGCCATCCGCTCAAACGCCCCGACTTCGACCTCATCGCCGGCTGGATGAAGCCCGGCGAGACGGTGCTCGACTTGGGCTGCGGCGAGGGCGAGCTGCTCGCCATGCTCGCCGAACGCGGCATCCGCGGCTGGGGCATCGAACGCGATCCCGGCCTCGTGCTCGCCGCGGTGGAAAACGGCATCAACGTGATCCAAAGCGACCTCGAAGCAGGCTTAGCCGGCTTCGAGGACGATGCCTTCGATCACGTCGTGCTCTCGCGCACCCTGCAAACGATGCGCCACACCCAGCAGATCCTCGCCGAAATGCTGCGCGTCGGCCGCGAGGCAGTGGTCTCCTTCCCGAACTTCGCCTATTGGAAGAACCGCCTCGCGGTGCTCGAAGGCCGCATGCCGGTCTCGGAAGACCTGCCCTACCAGTGGTATGACACGCCGAACCTGCGTTTCTTCACGCTGCTCGACTTCGAAAGCCTCTGCGCGGAGATGGGCCTCGTGATCCGCGAGCGCCAGGTGCTCGACGAGAAAGGCGCATCGGTGGCCGAGGAGCCCAACTTCCTCGGCAGTCTCGCCGTCTATCGCCTGGGACGCGGCTAAACCCAAGCCGTCAAAGTCGGCGCTGGCAAGACGGCATCGGCAGGGCTTGTTGTTGGTGCTCGGAGCAGAAGCCCAGCCGGTATGGCTGGGCAAGTGCGCTCAAAAATGCTTCGCCAGCCCGGCCTGTTTGAGCACGGCATTGGCCGTATGGCGCGACTTGATCTTGCTGTCGACGGGGAACCTCAAGCCGGTATGGGGAGAGTACCAAATTTCGTGATCCCCCTTGCCCTGCCGCTCGAACCGGCAACCGGCCGCGGTAAGCAAGCGTTTCAACTCCGGCGCAAAATTGTTGCCCATCAGGCAAGGGCACGGCGAGCGACCGAGAACTTGCGCGCCAACAGTTCAAAAGGGATCTCGGCGCCATTGGGGTAACCGTTCGCTTCGAGCAACTCCGGGATCATCCGATCGAGCTTGGCAGAAAGCGCCTCAAGCGTGTCGGCTTCGGTCGCCAGGCCGGGCACGTCGTCGGAGGTAGCAACCCAAACACCTGCCTCGTCGTCCCATTCGGCGCGGATGAAGAGGACTTTCGTCATAGCGCGACTCCCTTTCCTGAGCTTGCCGCGAATATGCCATCGGACGACCGGCTGGCGCTCTGAGCTTGGCTTTGCTGGTGCCCGGAACCGGACTCGAACCGGTATGGCCTTGCGGCCGAGGGATTTTAAGTCCCTTGTGTCTACCTATTTCACCATCCGGGCAGGATGGCCCCATTCTAGTCAATGCCACTGCCGCCGAATGATGTCGCGGATGAGGTGCAGCCTCCGGTGGAAGAAGTGATCCGCGCCGGGGATCACGACGACGGGCAGATCGAGCGGCTCGGCCCAGGCCAGGACGTTCGCGAGCGGCACGGTCTCGTCCTTCGCGCCGTGGATGACGATCGTGTCCGGGGGCACCGCCGCCGTTTCATAGCGCCGCAGGCCCTCGATGAAGCCGGCCGCGGTGCCGACGAGCACGAGCCGCCGGGCGGGATCGCCCATTTCTTGCAAACGTTGGGCTAAGCGCGTGACGACGTAGGCGCCAAACGAAAAGCCAGCAAGATAGACGGGCAGCGCATTGCCGAAACGCTCGCGCGCGTAGGCATGCACGGCGAGAAGATCCTCCGTCTCGGCGATGCCGTGATCGTGTTCGCCTTCGCTCGCCCCCACGCCGCGGAAGTTCGGCCGCAAGGTGGCGCAGCCCAATTCGCGGAAGGTGCGCGCCAGCGTCGTCACCACCTTGTTATCGGCCGTGCCGCCATAGAGCGGATGCGGGTGGGCGATCAGCGCGATGCCGGTGGGCGAGGCCGCTGATTCGACGAAGACCTCGAGCTTGCCGGCCGGGCCATCGAGGAGCAGGCGTTCGTGGCGGCTCACTTGACGAGCAGCCGCTCGACGATCTTGCCCTGGGCAAGATGCGATTCGACGATCTCGTCGATGTCCTCCTGATCGACGTAGGTATACCAGGTCGCTTCAGGGTAGATGACGATCACCGGCCCCTTGTCGCAGCGATCGAGGCAGCCGGCGCTATTGACCCTCACCTTGCCGGGGATTTTCTCGCCCAAGCTTTTCACCTTTTCCTTGCAATAATCGCGCATCGCCTGGGCGCCGTGGTTGTTGCAGCAGAGCTCGCCCGCCTCGCGCTGGTTGGTGCAGAAGAAAACATGGTATTGGTAGTAGCTCATCGATCTTCCCTCTCGTCCGCAGTCTCGGGACGCCCAATTTAGCAAATCGTGCCCCTTTCCACATCTTCTTGCACCGTGCCGCTCGATGCGGCCTGCGAGCGCAAGCTGCTTGCGCTGCTCGCCGCGATCCAGTTCGCGCACATCGTCGATTTCATGATCATGATGCCCTTGGGGCCGATTTTGATGCGCGAGTTCGGCATCGATGCGCATGAGTTCGGGCTGCTGGTTTCCTCCTATACCTTCACCGCCGCGATCGCCGGCCTGCCGGTGGCGATGATCGCCGACCGCGTCGAAAGGAAGCGCCTGCTTCTCACGATGTTCGGTCTCTTTGCGCTCGCCACGCTCGCCTGTGGGCTCGCCCCCGGCTTTGCCACACTACTCGCCGCGCGCGCCGCCGCCGGCGCCTTCGGCGGGGCCCTGGGTTCGCTGGTGCATACGATGGTCGGCGATCTCATTCCTTTCGCACGGCGCGGGCAGGCAAGCGGCGTCATCATGTCGGGCTTCTCGCTCTCGACGGTCGCCGGCGTGCCGCTATCCTTGTTCCTCGCCAACGCCTTGGGCTGGCGGGCGCCGTTTTTCTTCATCGCCGCCTTGGCCTTGTGCCTCCTCGCTCTCGGCTTGCGCTGGCTGCCCGAGCTGCGCGGCCATCTGCCCGATGCGGTGGCAACCGACACCGAGCGCGCCCATCCCTTCGCGGCGATGCAAGCGGTATTGCGTGAAGCGAACAGCCGGCGCGCCTTTCTCTTCATGGCGCTCCTGATGCTGGGCGGCTTCACGGTGGTGCCCTACATCACGATCTACGCGACGGCGAACGTCGGCATCCGCCAGGAGGACGTGCCCTGGCTCTATCTTTCCGGCGGCTTTGCGACGCTCTTCACTGCGCGCTGGATCGGTAGGCTCGCCGACCGCTATGGCAAGCTAAAGGTCTTTCGCGGGGTAGCCCTCGCCGCGCTGGTGCCGCTTTATGTGCTCACCCATCTGCCGCCGGTGCCGCTCGCGGCAATGATCCTCTGCGCCACGGTGTTCTTCGTCCTCGTGCCCGGCCGCATGGTGCCGGCGATGGCGCTCATGACCGCGGCGGTCGAGCCGCGCTGGCGCGGCACGTTTCTCGCGCTCAACAGCGCGGTGATGAATCTTGCCTGCGGGCTTGCTGCCTGGCTCGGGGGGCTTTTGATGACGAGTGAAGCCGGCCGCCTCGTCGGCTATGGCCGGGCCGGTTTTCTCGCGATGGGCGCCACACTCGCGACGGTGTGGCTCGCCGGCCGCATTCGCCTTCATCCCGCTGCGATGCCGGAGGCGGGAGGCCGGCATGCCGTCCCGCCAGCGCCGAGTTTCACGGGGCGGGATACTTGATGGCGTTTTTCGCGATCTTGTCGCGCGCGGCGGCAATCAAGTCGATGCCGAGGCGGTCGGCCAGTTCCACCAGATAGATCAGCGTGTCGGCCACCTCGTCGCGGATTGCGGCGAGTTTCTCGGGCGGCGGCGCGAGGCTTTCCTCGGGTGTGGCCCACTGGAAGTGCTCGACCAATTCGGCGGCCTCGACGATCATCGCCATCGCGAGGTTCTTCGGCGTGTGGTAGCGGCCCCAGTCGCGCGCCGCGGCGAATTCGCGCAGGGCGAGTTTCAAGCTTTCGAGGTCGTGGATATCGTTCATCGTTCGCTCCGGGAGAGCATCAGCCACAAGAGGGCGAGAAATGGCCACAGCGCGGATGCAAGCCGCGTCAAGCCATTGAAGTTGAGGAAGTGCCCCTGCTGCCAGACGCGTAAGGAATCGGCGAGATAGGGATTGTCCGGCATCAGGTTGGCGAGCACGGTGGCCGTCATCAGCGCCAGCGCCGCGAGGGCTTGCCGCACGCTCGGAGCCAAGCCCATCGCGGCCAGCCACAGCAGGAGGCCCAGCGCAAGGCCGGCCATCGTATTGGGGGTTGCCCAGCCCAGCCCCTTGGCGCCTTGCATGAGGATGAGGAGCGCAGCGCTTTTGATGCAAAGCGCCACGAGGATCAGCGCCATGGGCCACAGGAAGGGGCGGCGCGGGGCAAGCCTTGAGCCGATCAAGGCGATCGCGAGCGACTGCGCGGCGACGGTGGCCAGCTCGAATTCGCCGAAGCGCCCGGCCTCGAAATCGAGCGCCGCCGGCAAGCCCATGAGGCTGCGCAGCTGACCGTTGCCGAAGAGGAAGCTTTCCGGGTTGAGCTGGGTAAAGAGCCAGAGCGCGACGAGCAGGAGCCCGACATCGCCGGCCGTCCCTGGCAGGAAGCGCTGCACGCGAAAGCGGTAGAGGCGCCCGCCGTCGAGCCAGCTCCTGCCCCAGGCGAGCGCGGCGAGCGCGCCGACAAGCGCGCCCAGCGCATTGCAGGCGAGATCGAGGTTCGAAGGCACGCGGCTTGGCAGGTAGTTTTGCAGCGTTTCGATGCCGAGGCTCAGCGCCGCGCCGAAAAAGGCCGCGATGAGGAGCGCAAAAAGCGGAGCGAGGCGCCTCAATCCCGCCGCCGTCCAGAAAAAGCCGAACGGCAGATAGGCAAGCAGGTTGGCCAAAAGATCGAAGGCGGTGAAATAGCGTGGCCAGGGGGCGGTCAAGAAGGCCAGCAGCGCGCTGCCCGTATCGCGCCAGCCGGCAAAGGGATAGAGGCTGCCGTAGAGGATGAGCAGCGTCCAGACGGCGGCTAGGAGAAGCGGCAGATTCGAGGCGCGTGCCCTCACGCCGGCGCCGATTTCAAAGGCCGCGGGCGGCGAGGCGCTGGCGCAGGCGGACGAGGAGCGCAGAGGGCGCAAGCCGCGCCGCTGTGATGCGCGGCAGCTCGATGCCATCGAGCGTGTTCTTGACGAGCAGCCCCAGATCGGTATCGCCCTCCATGACGAGCCGCCGCTGGAAGAACAGCGTATCGGGGTCTTCCTCGCGCATGAGAAGCGCCAAAAAATCGCGCGCGCGCGCCGAGATCGTCAGGTCGGGCGGCGTGGTGTCGAAGACGGGACGGAAACCGCGCGCGCCGTAGGCAAAGCGCAGCGTCATACCGGCGTCCTTGACGCGGATCACGAAGCGCTTGCCGATCAGGGCTTCGAGCGCTTCGCGCGGAATCAGCCGGCCAAGCGCGAGATTCAAGGCCGTGACGAGCGCCAGGGTCGGCGGCAGCTGCGGCAGGCGGCCGCCTAAGCGGGCAAGCGGCGCAGGCAAGGTGAAGTCGGGCAGTCTCACATTCATTGCGTCACCCAAGCGAGGCCAGGCTGGCCGTACCAAAAACCGTTACACCAATCGCCGGCCGGCATCTGCGCCGGCGCTCCATCGAGCCGCGCGCGGTAGGCGAGGATCAGCTCGGCCATGCCTGCCGACTGCGGCGAGACGCGCACGAGATTGACGCCGAGCGCGGCCAGTTGCGGCAATTCGCGCTCGAGATGATAAACCTTCGCCGACATCGTCTGGATGCCGTTCAAGGTCAAGAAGGGCTCGCCTTCGCGGGTCTTCAAGAGGAGGCCGTCGGGGTGGCCCAAGCAGCGGAATTCGCAGCTGTCTTTTTGCAGCCGGTAACGGCGCGCCGTGAAGCAGCGCGCCGAATAGGCAAGCGGCAGCCGGCCGTGGACGAACACCTCGGTCTCGAGGCCGGCCGGCACCTCGATCGCGGCGAGCGCCGCCTGGCCCGCCTCCGGCGGCATCACCCAGCGCCGTGCGCCTGCCTCGGCCAGCAGCTTCAACGTGTAGCCGTTGAAGACGTTGAGCGTCGGCCCCGCGACGAAGAGCTGGCCGCGCGAAGAGAGCAGGCGCACCGCCCCCATCTCATTGGCTTCCACGGTCAGGCGCACATCGTCGCGCGCCGCATCGATGAGCCGGCGCACCGCCTTGAGATCCGATTCCGACTCGATGAGCGGCAGCGTGGATAAGACGACCTCCTTGCCGGCATCGGCCAGCACGCGCGCCACCTCGAGCCAGTCGTCGAGCCTGAGCTCATGGCGGCGCGAACAGACCGCCTCGCCGAGATAGACGACCTCGACGGGCAGCTCGGCGAGCTCGGCATAGAAATCCAGCACGCGCTGGCGCGGCCAGTAGAAGAGCAGAGGGCCGAGGGCAAGCTTCATGAGACGACCGTCAGTGTTCTAGGTTGCAAGCTGTCCAACACGGCCAGGAGTTTGGGCATGAGGGGCAGCAGGGTGGCATAGCGATTGTCGGAAGCCTTCAAAACGACCACGGGAAGCGGCAAGGCGGCGAGGTTTTGCTGATACTGCAGATTCTGATCGGCCGTCACGAATACATCGAAGCGCATCGCAGCATAGGTAAGCAGCTGGCCATTCTTGAGGCCAGACCAGCCGGCTTCGACGACGGTGACAACTTCATGACCTTCGAGCGCGCCAGCGAGGCGGCGCGGCAGACATTCGTCAAGCAGGATGCGCATCCGCACTCACTGCCTGGCGCGCGGCTTCGAGCACGCCAATGCACAACGCTCTCGGCACGGAGGGAAAGTCGGCGCAAAAGGCATCGAGGGAATCGCCCGCCTCGAGATAATCGAACAAGGTCTTGACGGGCACGCGCGTTCCCGCAAAGACCGGCGTGCCGCCGAGAATGTCGGGATCGATCTGGATGACGGTGGATGTCATGCGCTCGCTCCTTTCTCATTTCCACGGCCGATTGTAGGCGCCAAGCGTGGCCGACTGGCCTTCCGAGACCTTGTTGAGCTCGGCCATCCAGGCAGGCTGGACGGCGAAATGCGCCGGATCGCGGCAAGCGGCATCGATCGCCTGCCGCCACACGCGGGTCACCTGCGCGACATAGGCGGGGCTTCTTTGCCGGCCTTCGATCTTGATCGCCGCAATGCCCATCCTGACGAGCTCGGGCAAGAGCTCAAGCGTGTTGAGGCTGGTTGGCTCCTCGATCGCGTAGTAGGTCTCCTCATCGACTTCGAAGCGGCCTTTGCAGAGCGTCGGATAACCGGCCCGTTCATCCTTGGCGAAGCGATCGATCAGAATGCCGTTCAGGCGCGTCTCCATGCCGGCGGGCGTCTCGACATAACGCACGCTCTTGCCCGGCGAGCAGGCGCCGTGGCAATTGGGCGAGGTGCCGGTCGCATAGGCCGAGAGCGTGCAGCGGCCTTCGACCATCACACACAGGCCGCCGAAGCCGAACACCTCGATTTCGACCGGCGTGTTTTTCACGACATGCTCGACCTGGGGAAGCGACAGCACGCGCGGCAGTACGGCGCGCTCGATGCCGAAACGCTCGCGATAGAAGTTGATCGCCTCGTAATTGGTCGCCGAGCCCTGCACGGAAAGATGCAGCCGCAGCCCAGGATGGCGGCGGCGCGCATAGTCCATGAGGCCCAAATCGGCGAGGATCACCGCATCGACGCCCATGGCGGCGGCCCTATCGACGGCGGCCGTCCAGCGCGGCCAGTTCGCTTGCTGCGGATAGGTATTGAGCGCGACGAACACCTTGACGCCGCGCCGATGCGCGTAGGCGATGCCTTCGGCGAGGCTCTTGTCGTCGAAGTTAAGGCCGGTGAAGTTGCGCGCGTTGGTCTCGTCGCGAAAGCCGGTATAGACGCAATCGGCGCCGCCATCGACGGCAGCCTTCAAGGCCGGCAGGCCGCCGGCAGGACAGACGAGTTCGGGTTTCGCACGCATGATGGAAGAGAACGATGAAGGGCGAACTATAAACCTAAAAACCTCACCCCCAAGACAGCAAGGGCACAAAGTTTCACCAAAATCAACGCAGGCCTTCCACCGAGCGGGCCTCACGGCAAGGTGCCGCGCGGCTTGCTGCCGAAGCGCCCGGCAAGCCGGTCGAAAAGCGGCCGCGGCAGGCATTTGAGCGCCGCCGCGACGAACGCCATCGGCCAGGGCATCACCGCGAAACGCGCGCCGCGCTCGATCGCGCGCGCCATGCTCCCTGCCGCCTTGTCGACCGGCATCAGAAAGGGCATCGGGTAGGGGTTGTTGGCCGTCATCGGCGTCGCGATGTAGCCGGGCGCCAAGGTGACGACCTTCACGCCGGTACCGGCGAGCTCCACGCGCAGCGCTTCGAGATAGGCGATCGCTGCCGCTTTCGAGGCCGAGTAAGCGCCTGCGCCAGGCAGGCCGCGGATGCCGGCCACCGAGGCCACCCCGACGAGCCGCCCGCGCCCGGCGGCGACGAGCGCAGCGACGAAGGGCTGGAAGGTATGCACCATGCCGAGCACATTGGTTTCGAAGACACGGCGGAAAACGGGCAGATCCTCGGCTTCCTGCGTCAGCGTGCCGACCGAGACGCCCGCATTGGCGATCACGATGTCGGGCAGGCCGGCCTGCGCGAGAAAATCCTCGGCAGCGGTCGCCACCGCCTTCGCATCGGCAACATCGGCGGCATAGCAAAAACTCGGCGCTGGCAAGACGGCGCTTAGCGCCGCGAGCGCCTCGCCGCGCCGGGCCAGCAACCCGAGGGTCGCCCCTTGCGCCGCGTAGTGGCGGGCAAGCGCCGCGCCGATGCCGCTCGAGGCGCCGGTGATGAAGACGCGCCTTGCGTTCAGAGGCTTACTTCTTCTTGAGCTCGGCGCGGTTCTTGGCAATCAGCCCCTCGACGACCTTGAGCATCTCGCCGAAGCTGCTCAGGCCCGGTGCCGGCATGTATTTACCGCCGACGATGAGCACCGGCACGCCGCCGAAGCCGTATTCCTGCGTCATCTCGGCGGCGCGCCGCACCTTGCCGTCGATCGCGAAGGACTTGTACATCTCCATGAACTTCTTCGCATCGACGCCCTGCTTGGCGATCCACTCGGCAAGCACCTTTTCGTTGTCGAGGCGTATCCGCTGCTTCGTCATCGCCTCGAAGACCGCGTCGTTGAGTTTGTCGAGCAGCCCCAGCGCTTCGAGCGTGTAATAAAGCCGCGCGCCCTCGCCCCAGGTCGGATTGAAAACGGCTGGCACCTTGCGGAAATGCACGTCCGGCGGCAGCTGCTTGAGCCATTGCTTGAGCAAAGGCTCGAAATCGGCGCAATGCGGACAGCCATACCAGAAGAATTCGATCACCTCGACCTTGCCTGGCACCTCGGTCGGCTGCGGCAGTTGCAGGCGGGTGTAATGCTTGCCCTCGACGGGCTCGGCGGCATGAGCCACCGGCAGCACGAAGGCGGCGGCTAACAGCAATGCATGGATGAGCTTCATGGTGTTTCCTTTCCTAGTCTTTGATCCGAACCAACGTGGCCGGAATACCGTTTTGTGACAGCGCTGCGCGCGCTCGGTTGAGTTCGGCCTGACTCGAAAACGGCCCCACCCGCACCCGGTGCATGAGGCCCTTCTCGGGCACCTCGGCCGCGGCGATGCTCGCCTCGAAGCCGAGCATCGCGAGCCGCGCCTTGAGCTGCTCGGCATCGGCGGCCTTCTGGAAGGCGCCGGCCTGGAGGAAGAGCTGACCGCTTTCCGCCGGCGCCGCGGAAGCAGGAGGTGCAGTGGGGGCGGCGGGCGGCGGGTCGACGGACGACGCAGAAGCTGCGCCGGGTGGGCTGGCGGCCTTCTTGCCTTCGAGGATCTCGTAGAACTCGAACTTCTTCTCGGCCGGCGGCTCGATGGGCTTGTCGCCCGGCTTGCCCGGCAAGGGCAGGGGCTTGTCGCCCGCGGGCTTGATCTCGGGCTTGGCGACCTTCTCGACGAAGGGCAGCGGCGTCTTGTTGAGATACCAAACGACGGCGAAGGAGAGCAGCACGCCGGCCATGAGCCCCAAAAGGAGGCCGAGCAAGGTGCCGCCGCGCTGGCCGCTGGTTTTCATCACATCGCATCCGGCGCCGAGACGCCGAGGATGAAGAGACCATTCTTGATCACCTGGCGCACCGCGACGGCAAGCGCAAGCCGGGCATGCCTTAACCTCTCATCTTCGACGAGCAGCCGCTCGGCGTTGTACCAGGCATGGAACTCGGCGGCGAGGTCCTTGAGCCAGAAGGCGAGTTGATGCGGCGCGCGCTCCTCGGCCGCCGTCTCGATCGTTTCGGGAAAGGTGGCGAGCCGCGCGGCGAGCGCCAATTCCTTCTCGCTTACAAGCGGCGCGAGATCGGCCTCGCGCAGCGCCTCGGGCCTGCCGCCCCACTGGGCGAGCACCGAGGCGATGCGCGCATGGGCATACTGGATGTAATAGACCGGGTTGTCGTTCGACTGGCGCTTGGCAAGCTCCAGATCGAAGTCGAGCGGCTTGTCCTGCTTGCTCAACAGATAAAAGAAGCGGCAGGCATCGTTGCCGACCTCTTCCCGCAGCTCGCGCAAGGTGATGTAAGAGCCGGCGCGCGTGCTCATCGAGACCTTTTCGTGACCGCGATAGAGGCTGACGAACTGCACGAGCGCCACCTCGAGCGCGTCGGCATCGAGCCCCAAGGCCTGCAAGGCACCCTTGACGCGGGCAATATAGCCGTGGTGGTCGGCGCCCCAGACATCGATCACTTTCGTAAAGCCGCGCTCGAACTTGTTCCAGTGGTAGGCGATATCGGAGGCGAAATAGGTGTATTGGCCATTCTCGCGCTGCACGACGCGATCCTTCTCGTCGCCAAAGCGCGTCGAGCGGAACCACTTGGCGCCATCTTGCACGTAGATGTGGCCGCGCCGTTCGAGCTCGGCGATCGCCTTCGCGACCAAGCCCGTGTCGTAGAGGCTCTTTTCCGAAAACCAGCAATCGAAATGCACGCCGAACTCCTCGAGGTCCTCGCGGCAATCGGCAAGCTGCTCGGAAAGTGCATGCTGGTGGATGTAATGCCATTCTTCGCCGAGCAGGTCCTTGCCGGCGAGGATCAGCGCATCGAGGCGCGCCTCGTCATCGGCGTTTTCCGGCACGCAGGCGAAGACCGCGGCGGCCGGATGCAGATAGCGCTCGCCATGCGCCTCCTTAATCTGGCGCGCCATCTCGCGCACGTAGTCGCCCTGATAGGCATTCGGCGGGAAGGGGACGGTCTCGCCAAAAAGTTCGAGATAGCGCAGCCAGGTCGAGAGCGCCAGGATGTCCATCTGCCGGCCGGCATCATTGACATAGTATTCGCGGCAGACCTCGTAGCCAGCATAGGCGAGCAGATTGGCAAGACTCGCGCCGAAGGCTGCGCCGCGGCCATGGCCGACATGCAAGGGGCCGGTGGGGTTGGCCGAGACGAACTCGACCTGGAGCTTGCCGGGCTTCTTCGCGCCGCGGCCGAAATGCTCGCCTTGAGTGAGCACGGTACGCACGATAGCCGTCTTCGCCGCCGGCGTGAGACGGAAATTGATGAAACCCGCGCCCGCCACCTCGGCCTGCTCGACCCAGGAAGAGCGCGGCAGCTCATGGACGAGCCGCTCGGCGATCTTGCGCGGGTTTTCCTTGAGCTCGCGCGCGATCTTGAGCGCGAGATTGCTCGCGTAATCGCCATGAGAGGGATCGCGCGGCCGTTCGAGGTGGATTTCCGCCGTCAGGCCGGGTGCAACGCTTGCAAGCGCCGCCGCGAGCAATTCGGCAAGATGGGATTTGATATCGGGTGGCGAGGACATGGCGGCCGATTATACGGTGCCGCGCCCGCGAGTCACCTCGCCACGCGCTCGGCAAAGCACGCTTCGAGCGCGCTGGAGGATTGTGCGCCGGAGAGGTTGCACTCCCCTTGCGGATTAGGGAGATAGAGTTTCTTGCCCGCGGCGGCCGCTTCGCGAAAGTCCTCGACCGAGATGCCGACCGGCACGGCCGCCTGCGCCGGCGCGGGCGAGGCGCCCGGCCCCGCCTGCACTGCACTGCCGCCTCCGCCCAAGCGGCCCAAGGCCGGCCGGCGCGCGGGCGAATCGGGCCACTGCGGATCGTAAGGCCCCGGCACATAGGTGCGGGCGTTGCGCTCCACCGGCGGCGGCTCGATATGCGCCGGCGGGCTGGGCGTGTCGAAGGCTTCGATCAAGTGCGCGACAAGCAGGATGAGCCCCATCATGAGGCCGGAGAGCGCCAGCAAGCCCAGCACGGCGGCCAAGACCTTGAGCGGCGTGCGCCACCAAGGAGAGAAAATTTCTTCTTCCATGCTGCGATGATAGCGATCCTCGCCGCTCTTTAACCCAGCGCGGTATCGAGCACCATCATCAGCGCAAAGCCGCTCATGAGGCCTAGCGTGGCGGGCGTCTGATGGCCGTTGCGATGGGTTTCGGGAATCATCTCGTGCGAGACGACGAAGATCATCGCCCCGGCCGCGAGCCCCAGCCCGACCGGGTAGGCGAGCGCCAGCCCGCTTGCCAGCCCCACGCCGAGCAGGGCGCCCGCCGGCTCGAAGAGGCCGCTTACCGCGGCAACTCCGACGGCAAACGGCGCGGCGAACCCCGCCGCGCGCAGCGCGAGCGCCACGGCGAGCCCCTCGGGAATGTCTTGTAACGCGATCGCCGTCGTGAGCGGCAGGCCGACGGCCAGATCGCCGCGGGAGAAAGAAACGCCGATCGCCATGCCCTCGGGCAGGTTGTGCAGCGCGATGGCAAAGACGAATAGCCAAACCCGGCTGATCCGTTCATGGGCTGGCCCGCAGGGGCCGCTTTTGTCGTGCTCATGCGGCGTGAAGGCATCGAGCCCGAGCATCAGCGCGACGCCGAGCGCCAGGCCGAGCACGACGATGGCGGCCGCCAGCCCCTTGCTCGCCACGAGCGCCTCGGCGGCGGCCAGCCCCGGCAAAAGCAGCGAGAAAGCGCTCGCCGCCAGCATCATGCCGGCCGCGAACCCCAACAGGCTGTCTTCGAGTCTTTGCGGCAGGCGGCGCAAAAAGAGCGCCGGCAGCGCGCCAGTCGCCGTGGCGAGAAAGCCCGCCGCGCCGCCGATCAGTGCATATTGCAACGCGAGGGTCGCTTCGCCGCTCAAAGCACGATAGGTGTTCTGGACGAGCAAAAGCATGATGGCCGACAAGGCAAGCACGAGGCCCGCGGCGGCAAAGCCATGCCGGCGGGCCTGGCCGCGCACGGCAGAGAGCCAGCTTTGTAACGGAGAGGCGGAGGCGAATTCTTCGTTCATGGCACGAAGCCTAGCCGGAAGCGGCCGCGAGCCGAAGCGAATTTTCTCTATCGGGGCGATAGCCAGCTCGCCAGATAGTCGCCGACTGTTTGGATCAGGATGCCCGCCGTGCGCTGCGGGCAATTCATGTAAGGGCCGAAGTCCTTGAGGTCGCCCGTCAACAAATGCGTGGCGTGCGCGGCCTGGGCCGCGGCCCAGATTGGCAGATCCTTGTCGGGCAAATCGAGAGGCAGGCGCGGCGCAGCGGGCTTGGGCGCCAGTTCGAGCGCCTCGGTGAGCGCCGGCCACCCGGCGAGCGCGTGTGGAAACTTCGCGATGAGATTGCGCCGCGCCTCCTCGATCGCATAGGCGCTCGAGATGAGCCGCCAAGGCGCTTCCTGGAATTGAAACAGGAACGCTGCCTTGCCCTGCGGCCGGTGCGCCGCCGTGAATAGGACGTTCGCGTCGAGGAACAGCCTATGCGTCACGCCTAGGCTTAAGGCGCAAGACGCGCCTTTAAGGCTTCCCGTTCTCCGGCAGCGAATTCGTCTGCGGCATCCCAGCCGGCAATGGTTTCGTCGGGCCAGATTTCCGTCTCGACGACCATCGCCGGCGAGAGGATGATGCGACCGTCCTTCGCTTCGGCCGTCACGATCGAGTTGCCAGTCAAACCGAGGGCTTGGCGCATCGCCGCCGGCAGCGTGATCTGCCCTTTGCTCGAGACGAAGAGATTTTCCTTCATGGAGAATTTCTGAAATTCCAATATTCCCAATAATAGCTAGGCGGCAATGACTGCGTCAAGCTCGGCGCTCGCGGGACGGCAGGAAGGCGAGGCAGGCATCGAGATGGCTGCGGTAAAAGGCGAAGGTGGCGATCGCGGCGGCGATCATTCGCTCAGGCTGTGGACGGCAGTCGCGGGCGAATCGCCAAAAGCGCTCCCAGCGCAAGGGGTCGGCGCCGCCGGCGAAGAAGCGGCGCGGCGCGGCAGGCAAATGCTTCGCCAGCGCTTGTGCGATGAAGGCGGCGCCGAGGTTCGAGCCTTCGAGCACATAGAGGCAGCCCAAGCGCGCCGAAACATCTTCGGCCAGAGGCGGTGCAGCGCGCAGAGGCTCAGGCGCAAGCCCCAAGGCCGCAAGGTCGGCTGCGAGTGCGGATGAGCGCGGCGGGAAATCCTTAGCCGGCGCAAAACCGGCGAGCAAGCTTTCGAGCGCCGCCTGCGGCGCATAAAGTGCCGCCAGCGCTTGGGCGTACTCGGTCAGCGTCAGTCCAGGCCGCAATAGCGGTGCGAGCAAAGGGTGATGATCGAGGGCGCGATGGGCCGCACGTGTCGCCGCGCGGCATTGCGCGGCCAGCGCATCGGTGATGGGGTCAATGAGGGCCAAACCGCATCTCGTGCTGCAAAAGCTCGCGCAGCTTGAGCGCCAACAGCCGCGCTTCGTTGTCCCAAGGACGGCTGTAGCCCAGCCGTTTCTCGATCCATTTTTCGAACGGGCGGCGCGGCGCGATGCCCAGTTCGCCATCGTGATATTCGACGGGCTTCTCGGGATTGCCACCCCAGGCGACTTCATGCACGTATTCGCAGCGCGTCAGATAGAGGCGCCAGCTGCGCTCCGCCCCAGGGATGCCGATGCGCAGGGCCAGAAGCCCCGCGGCGGCAGAGAGCGGAAAGCCCGGCACCTCGCGCCTGAGGCTGTCGCAACTGCGGACGAAGTCGCCCGTAGCCGCGAACCAGGCTTCGACGGCTTCGAGCGCTGCGGGCTCGAGGGCTAGGCCTGCGGCGAGGCAGTCCTCTCCGCCAATCAATAGCACCCCGTCGGCGGCGAATTCGCGCATCAGCCATGCGGCGAGTTCCGGCCAGGCGCTCTCGATCCCGCCGTGGCGGCGCAACAGGTTGGTGACGGCCGAGAAACGGTATTGCAGGCCATCGACGAGCCGCATGCGGCGCTGCGACTGATAGCCGGCGAAGGCGATCGCATGGCTGCGCACGCAGGCGGACGCACGCTCGAGCAGGAAGGTCGGCAGCAATGAGGCCTGGCGGTGATGCGCGGCGACCAAGGCCACCAGGGCGCCGCCGACGACGACGGGAAAGGAGAGCGAGGCGACGACGCCCATGTTGGCGAGATAGACGCGATGCACCGGCGAGACGCTGCGCAAGTCCGACCAGGTTAAATCGGGTGGCTCGGCGGTTCGCCCGACGAGAGGGATGGGTTCGGCGCGCGCATCGGGAATCATGCGCCAGGGGTTTTTGAGGTAGAGGGCGCGGGCGATCTGCGGGATGTCGCTCGCTGGAAAGCGCAGCCCCAGATAGCTTCCATAGGCCGAGGGATCGTGGCTTTCGGCGACGACCTCGCCGTCGCCGTCTTCGCGAAAGAGATAGAACATGACGCGCGGAAAGCCAGTGAGCGCGGCGATCTCCTCGACGAGGTGCTGGCGCAGGGCGGCAAGCTCGCTCTCATCGGCCGGCGGCTCGACGGGCAGCGAGGAGGGGGCGGGTGCAATGGTCGGCACATCGAGGTGCGGCACGAGCTCGAATACGGCTGTGCCGTTCATGCCGCGGCTTGCGATGGCATCGAGCAGCCTCGGCCCCGCTTCGACGCAGGCTTCCCATACCCTGCGGCTGCCTGGTTCGGGGCCGAGTTCCGCAGCGAGGCGCGTAAGCGGCTCCGGCAGCGGCCGATCCAGCCAGGCTTGCGGCCTCTGGCCGAAAAACGCGGCGATGTTTTGCGCGACATGGCTCACCTGCCCCGCGGCATCGACGACGAAAAGCGTGCCATGCGGCTGGATCGCACCAGAAAGATTGAGCGCCTCGGCCTCGCAGCGCTCGAGCAGGCTTTTATCCATGTTCGCTCTCCCGCGCGATGAGGTCTTCGAAGGCTTCGACCTCGAGCGGCTTCGAGAGCAGATACCCCTGGGCGAGATCGCAGCCGTATTGGGCGAGCCAAGCGAGCTGCCGGTCGGTCTCCACCCCTTCGGCGACCGTCTCGAGGTCGAGCGCTTGAGCAAGCCCCAGCACGGCGCGCGCGATCGCTTCATCCTCCTTGTCCTGCCCCAGCCCATCGACGAAGCTCTTGTCGATCTTGAGTTCGTCGATCGGCAAGCGTTTCAAGTAGGCAA
This sequence comes from Rhodocyclaceae bacterium, assembly GCA_026415155.1. Taxonomy (GTDB): domain Bacteria; phylum Pseudomonadota; class Gammaproteobacteria; order Burkholderiales; family Rhodocyclaceae; genus Sulfuricystis. The sequence continues at coordinate 4,290 of JAOAHQ010000042.1, read as the reverse complement.
GCGAGGAATAACCGGTGCCGAAATCGTCGATCGCGATGCGCAGGCCCGCCTGATCGAGCTCGGCGAGGTTAGACGTCACGCGGCTGCTGTTTTCGAGCAAGGCGCCTTCGGTGATCTCGATCTGCACGCGATCCTGCGGCAGGCCGGCCGCGCGGATCTTCTCGATCAATTGCGACGCGAAATCCGGCTCGCGCATGGCGCGCGGCGAGACGTTGAAGGCGATGCGCGGCAGGCGAAGCCCCATCTGCTGCCAGGCGGCCATCTGCTCGAGCAATAGGTTTTCGACGTGACGGCCGATCTCGAGGATGAGGCCGCTTGTCTCGGCCACGGGAATGAATTCGCCGGGCGAGATTTCGCCGAGCTCTGGATCGCGCCAACGCAACAGCGCCTCGGCGCCCATGAGACGGCGATCGGCGATCGCAAACTTGGGCTGAAAAACGAGCCGCAGGCGCTTTGCGCGCAGGGCTTCGCGCAAGGCGCCTTCGAGCGCGGCGCGTTTCAAGAGCCGCACCTGCAGATCGGGCTTAAAGAATTCGACGCGGTTCCTGCCCTGCTCCTTGGCGCGGTACATCGCCGCGTCGGCCGCACGCACGAGCGAGGTGGAATCGGTGCCGTCGTCGGGATAAAACGCCACACCGATGCTTGCCGAAACGAAGAGCGCGCGGCCGGCGATCTCGAAGGATGCCGACAGATCGTCGATGATGCGCCGCGCCACGCGGTCGGCCACTTCCGCCGTGCAATCCGAGAGGATCGCCGTGAATTCGTCGCCGCCCAGCCGCGCCACGGTATCGACGTCGCGCACCACCTCGCGCAGGCGATCGGCCGCTTGTTTCAAGAGCTCATCGCCGATGTCGTGGCCGAGCGTATCGTTGATGGTCTTGAAGTTGTCGAGATCGATGAAGAGGAGCGCCACGCGCGACTTGTGGCGGCGCGCCTGGGCGAGCGCATGGCGCAGCCGGTCGTGGAAGAGCGCGCGGTTGGGCAGGCCGGTGAGCGGATCATGGGTGGCGAGATACTCCGCCTTGCGCTGCGAATCCTTGATCTGCGTGATGTCGGAAAACACCGCGACATAGTGCTCGACTTCGCCGGCTTCGTTGCAGATGCGGTTGATCGTCAACCATTCGGGGTAGATCTCGCCATTTTTGCGCTTGTTCCAGATTTCGCCTTGCCAGAAGCCGTTGTCGCGCAAGGCCTGCCACATCGCTTGGTAAAACTCGGCGCTGTGGCGGCCGGATTTCAACAAGGTGGTGCGCTGGCCGATCGCCTCGCTGGCCGTATAGCCGGTAATCTGCGTGAAGGCGGCATTGACGGTCTGGATGACGGCAGCGGCATCGGTGACGACGATCGCTTCGCCGGCCTGATCGAAGACGCGCGCGGTGATGCGCATCTGCTCTTCGGCGCGGCGGATCGCCGTGATGTCTTCGGCCTCGAAGATGAAGGCGGTCGGCTCGCCATTGGCGTCGAAGAGCGTCTGATGGGTGCTGCGCAGCCAGCAGCGGCCATGTGCGCAATCGAGTTGATGCTCGCCGCTCACCGCGCGCCGTTCGCGTAAGGCAGTGAGATCGAGATTCCACAGATCGGCGGCGAGTTTCGCCGGCAGGAGCGCGAAATCCGTCTTGCCCTGATAGTCCTCTTCGGCGATCGAGAAATATTCGAGGAAGCGGCGGTTGGCATAGAGATAGGCGCCCTTGGTGTCCTTCATCGCAAAGATGACGGTCGTCTTCTCCATGAGGGCATTCAAGCGCGCCTGCGATTCGGCGAGCTTTTGCTGTGCCTCGACGATGTCAGTGATGTCGATCAGCGTCACGACGAGCGTCGCGACTCCGCCCGTCTTGTCGAGGCCCGGCGTGACCGACAGCCGCTGGGTGCGCCCGTCGAGACGGAAGATGAGTTCTTCGCGGTCAGCATGGGCAAGCGCGCGGCCGAGCAGGGTTTCGAGCCCCTCCAGCACGTCGGGCAGCCGCAACCGCGCGAGCGGCTGTTTGAGCGCCGTCGGGCGCAAATCGAAGCGGCGCGCGGCGGGGCTGTTGAAGCGGATGAGCACGAGATTGCGGTCGAAGACGAGGATCGGGAACTGCAGCGCATCGTAAAGATGGGCGTATTCCTCGTTGAGGTGGGTGAGCTCGAGCGTCTTGACGTTGAGCTCTTCGTTGAGGCTCACGAGCTCCTCGTTGGTCGCCTGCAGCTCTTCGTTGGCCGCCTCGAGCTCTTCGTTGGTCGCCTGCAGTTCTTCGTTGGCGGCCTGCGCCTCTTCGTTGAGCGCCTGCATCTCCTCGTTGGCGGTGGCCATCTCTTCGACGAGCGTTTGCAGGTGCTCGCGCGTGGCGATGAGCTCGTCCTCGAGCTGGCGGTGCTCGCCCGGGGCGGACGCCTCCTCTTCGCCGGCCGGCTTTTCAGGCAGGAAGAGCACGAGCATGGCGGCGTTGCCGCCCTCGCTGACGGGATCGACGAAGAGGCGCACCCACGCCTTATCGCCCAGCTTGCGGCGGCGGCCGCGTTGCGGCTTACCGCTTTGCCGGCAGCGATGCATGAGTGAGAGCAGCTCGCCGCGCAGCGCCGGCACGGCGACGTCGGCGATCGACAGCCGCACGCTTCCTTCAGGAAACTGCAAGAAGCGTTCGACCTGGCCGAGGCTGTGCAGGATATTGCCCTCGATGTCGCAGAGCACCGCGGTCAGCTCGAAATGCGCGACGAGGGCGGCAAGCAGGCCCTCGAGCTTGCGCTCTCGCCGCTCGGCGGGGCGGCGCGCCACGGCTGGCGATAGCGCAATGGGCGTGAAGGGCAGCGCCTCGCCCGCCTTTTTGAACAACCGTTCGCGGCGATCGACCGGCGCGAAGAGCTGCTCGGCCTGGGCCACACTTTCTGAGCGGCCGAGGAAGAGGTAGCCGTCCTTGGCGAGGCCAAAATGAAAGGTTTGCAACACCTTGGCCTGCAATGGCGCATCGAAATAGATCAGCACATTGCGGCAGGAGACGAGGTCCAGGCGCAAAAAGGGCGGATCCGAGACGAGGTTGTGGCGCGCGAAGACGATCATGTCGCGCAAATGCTTGCCCGCCTCGTAGGCGTGATTGAGAGGACGGAAGTGGCGCTCGAGCTGTTCCGGCGGCACTTCGCTCATCGCTGCGGCGGGATAGACGCCGCGCCGCGCGACGTTGAGCGCGTCATCATCGATGTCGGTGGCGAAGATCTGCACGCGGTATTGCGGCAGCCGCTCGCCCAGGACATCGGCAAACAGGATGGCGATCGAATAGGCTTCCTCGCCCGAAGCGCAGCCGGCAACCCAGACGCGGATTTCGCTGCCCGGCGCCTTGCGCTGGCAGATCTCCACGATGGCGCGGCGCAAGGCTTCGAAGGCCTCGCGGTCGCGGAAGAAGGCCGTCACCGAGATGAGGATGTCGCGCGCCAAGAGATCGAGCTCGCCCGGGTGCTCATTGATCCAGGCGAGATAGGAGGCGAGATCGTGGTTGCCGGTGGCGATCTCGCGGCGGCGGATGCGGCGCATCAGGGTGCCCACCTTGTAGCCGGAAAAGTCGAATTGCAGCTTCTCGCGCAATCGGGCAAGCAGCCGGTCGAGCAGATCGGGCGGCAGGCTTTCTGCATCGTTGGCCGGCAGTTCGAGGAGCTCGGGCAGCCGCGCGGCGATCTCTTCGGGCGAGAGGACATGATCGGCCACGCCGGCCTCGATCGCCGCGCGCGGCATGCCATCGTATTTGGCGGTGTCGGGTTTTTGCACCAGCGTGAAGCCGCCGGCGGCCTGGATGGCGCGCAGCCCCGCCACGCCGTCCGAGCCGGTGCCCGAGAGAATGATGCCGACGGCGGCCTCGCCCTCTTCGGCGGCGAGCGAAATCAGAAACTGGTTGATCGAAGGCTTGGGTACCACCTCGGGCGGCGCGGCCGTCAATTGCAGGCGCCCTTCCTTGAGGATCGCGTTGTTGTTGGCCGGCACGACATAGACCGTGCCTGCGGCCGGCACATCGCCATGCGCCGCCTCGCGCACCACGAGCGGCGTTTCGCGGGCGAGGATCTCGACCATCATGCTGCGGTAGGAAGGCGATAAGTGCTGCAGCACGACATAGGCGCAAGGCAATTCGGGTTTCAAGTGCCCAAGGAGCTGCGAGATCGCCTCGAGCCCCCCAGCCGAAGCGCCAAGATAGTGCAACTTCTTTTCTGTAAATTTCCGGCCTGGAGATCATGACGCCTGGGTTACAGGTTGAAGTTGAGATAGACCTTGCCGGTCATCCACTCGTCGTCGAGTTCGGCGAGGATTGCCGAGACGAGGCGCAGGCAGGA
>JAOAHQ010000023.1 GCA_026415155.1 Rhodocyclaceae bacterium | reverse complement strand
GCCCAGATAGGCCGGGCGTCGCGCTTCCCAACCCACCAACAAAGGAGATAGATATGTTTCAATCCTCGCCCGGCCCAGATAGGCCGGGCGTCCTGCTCGACGATGCCGCGATACGCGGGGTGCATGTGTTTCAATCCTCGCCCGGCCCAGATAGGCCGGGCGTCCGTAGCCAGAGAATGCAATCCACGTCCGGCACGTCGTTTCAATCCTCGCCCGGCCCAGATAGGCCGGGCGTCGGCAACGGCGAGGGCAGGGAGTAACGGTTCTTGGCGAGTTTCAATCCTCGCCCGGCCCAGATAGGCCGGGCGTCCAGCGGAAGCCGCCCGCATCGCGGCGGATCGCAAGTTTCAATCCTCGCCCGGCCCAGATAGGCCGGGCGTCGCCAAGTCATCTTCCAGCGCGGCAGCTCACGCTGGTTTCAATCCTCGCCCGGCCCAGATAGGCCGGGCGTCGACACGGCGCATAACGCAAAATACGGACTACAGGTGGTTTCAATCCTCGCCCGGCCCAGATAGGCCGGGCGTCGGGTGGCGCTGGATGCGCCTTCGCTGCGGGTGCTGGTTTCAATCCTCGCCCGGCCCAGATAGGCCGGGCGTCTATGCTCATTGGAACCTGTTCCTTCTTCTCACCGGGTTTCAATCCTCGCCCGGCCCAGATAGGCCGGGCGTCAGGATGACGGCGGTGCGCACTCCGGCATTGACGGCGTTTCAATCCTCGCCCGGCCCAGATAGGCCGGGCGTCTCGCCTTCGCGTCTTCCGCCTTCGAGCCGAATTGCTTGTTTCAATCCTCGCCCGGCCCAGATAGGCCGGGCGTCCGGCGGTGGCGCCCATGTCATTCTCCTTTCAAGAGGTTTCAATCCTCGCCCGGCCCAGATAGGCCGGGCGTCAGAGGATACGGTCATCTGTGTTGGTGTTCGACCAGTTTCAATCCTCGCCCGGCCCAGATAGGCCGGGCGTCCCTCGCCGCCGCCGTCGAGCGTCTGATCAAAACCGCCTGTTTCAATCCTCGCCCGGCCCAGATAGGCCGGGCGTCTCCTTGCCGATCTCGACGATGGCCAGCTCGAACCCGTTTCAATCCTCGCCCGGCCCAGATAGGCCGGGCGTCAGGCGAGCGCCTTCATGCCGCGCACCTGGTTGATGTTTCAATCCTCGCCCGGCCCAGATAGGCCGGGCGTCGGCATGGCTTATGCCGCCTCGCCGGAGAGCTCCACATCGTTTCAATCCTCGCCCGGCCCAGATAGGCCGGGCGTCACCAGCGCCGCTATCTGGCCGATTCATCCCGCTGGTTTCAATCCTCGCCCGGCCCAGATAGGCCGGGCGTCGGGCAAGGGCTGGTCATCGCAGCCGACATGTTCAAGTTTCAATCCTCGCCCGGCCCAGATAGGCCGGGCGTCGCTCTTCGGTGAATCCCGTTGCGCGCAGGCGCTTGATGTTTCAATCCTCGCCCGGCCCAGATAGGCCGGGCGTCGCGCACCTTGCCTGGCTTAAGCGCATGCCCCTCTGGTTTCAATCCTCGCCCGGCCCAGATAGGCCGGGCGTCGCGGCGCAAGGCGAAGTCGCGCAGCTGCAAGCCGCGTTTCAATCCTCGCCCGGCCCAGATAGGCCGGGCGTCCACCATCGTGCCGTCGCTGCGCGGGGCATAGCGGTTTCAATCCTCGCCCGGCCCAGATAGGCCGGGCGTCACGCCATTGACGATCTTGTTCGAGGGCGAGTGCCAGTTTCAATCCTCGCCCGGCCCAGATAGGCCGGGCGTCCCTCGGTCATCTCCGCCAGGGTAAAGCCCTGACCGTTTCAATCCTCGCCCGGCCCAGATAGGCCGGGCGTCAGTCCGCATACAACCTTCTGTTTAGATTCGCTCTTTTGTGGCTCTCGCGCGAATTGTACGCCGCGCAATTTCTCGACGGGTGTCACTATAGCCCTGCAAACGGGATTTCAGCGACCAAACAACCATTTCCCAGCCGCGCGAACCCACTGGCAAGATCTGCCTACTCGTAATCCGCGCTTCATATCACCAAAGGCTGCTCGAAGTCCGTCGCCTTGAAGCGGCCATACTCTTTCACATGCAGGTGCACTGGCTCCGTGATCCGGTAAAGCCGCAGACAATCTTCGTTCGACTCGATTTCAGCCAGCAACCGACGCTCGAGCTCTTCGTAGCGTGCACTATCGACTCGACATTCGAACACCGATTTCTGAACCCGCTGCCCCACCCCCTCGCAGATGCGCGCGACACGCCGCAAACGCCGACGCCCTTCGCGCGTCTCGGTGGTGACGTCGTAGCAGACGATGACCAGGAAGCTCATTTCGGCGTAAAAGGTTGATACGTTTCGACATCGCCACGCACGCGCCGTGCCAGCAGCCGCGCCTGCAAGAATGGCACGAGCCCCAGCGCCATTTGCTCGGCCAGCAACGGATGAGAGAGTTCCTCTTTTTTGCGCTCCTGATATGCGACGACGACGGCCTTGCGTGCGCCATCTTTGAGACTGACCGCTCCACCCGGCCGTATTTCGAAATCGTGCGCCTGGATCTGGCGCCGATTGATGAGCGTGAGCGCCAGTCGGTCGGCTAGCAGCGGACGGAACTCCTCCATCAAATCGAGCGCCAGTGCCGCACGTCCTGGCCGTACGGCATGGAAAAAACCGATTTGCGGATCGAGGCCGACACTTTCGATGGCGCTGCGGCAATCATTCATCAGTAGGGCGTAAAGAAAAGATAGTAGAGCATTCATCCGGTCGCGCGGCGGCCGGCGCGAACGACCGTCCGGCATGAAAACCTGCCGCGCTTCGGGCCTCACGAGGTGTCCGAACACGGCAAAGTAACGCTTGGCGGCATCTCCCTCGATTCCACGCACGGCATCGAGATCAGGCGCATGTTCCAGCCGAGCGAGTGCACGCGCAAATTCCTCGGCAGTGGCCGCCAACGGGGTATTGTCCTCGGTACGCCCGCTCTCTCGTGCGCCGCGCAACAGCACTTGCCGACCGTTTTTGAGTTTGCCGGCGACGAATGCCTTGGCGGCAGAAAGGCAGAATTCGGCTTGCACGAGACGGCGGTGCTGGTCGATACGCAAGAGCACATTACCGGTGACCGGCCCTTCGAGCCGTGCTTTGAACTGGCCATGGCTGTCAAGCAAGACGAGGCTTTTGCCCTCGTCGGCAAGCCGGTGCATCAGCATCGGTGAGACCATGACGTGCCCGAAACAGACGATCGAGGCCAGATGGTGCAAGGGCACGCGCAACCGGGTTTGACGCTCCACCTCGATGCGGACGGTGTCGTTGTCCAGATGCAGGTAAGACTCGGGTGTGGTTACATAGAGCGTGTTCAAGAGCTGCATGTCTTACTCAGCCACGCTAAAAAGCTCAAGCGGCGACGTTAGTGCGCTGGGCTGGCAGACATCGGCCAGTGAGCATTTCTCGCAGCGCGCGTCGTAATTCGGCGCTGGCAGGACGGCACCTTCGATCATCTCTCGTACGGCATGCGTGGCCTCCTCGACGCGGGCGCGCAAGCCGGCATCGATCGCCACTTCGCGCCGGCGCTTCGATCTGGCATAGAAGATCGCGCCGTATGGAACGGCCTTACCAGTCATTTCTTCCAGGCACAGCGCTTGTGCTGCCAGTTGCAAATCATCACAGGCGGCAATCCACGCAGCCTTGGCACGGCTACCAGCCTTGTATTCCACCGGGTAGGGCGAGCCATCTGCCTCGAACTCGACGACGTCGCACTTGCCGATCAGCCCCAGCCGCTCGCTCCACACGGGCAAGGCACGCTCGATGCGCAATCCGGCACGGGTCTCGATGCCAGGCGTGTCTACTTGCCGATGCACCGCCTGCCCGCGTAGGGTAAAGAGGTTCTCGGCAAATACCTGTTCGACATGGATTAGCGCGCATTGGCGCGGGCAGTAGCACCAGTGCTGGAGGGCAGAGATCGGAATTGGATCTGCCTGCTCCCCCATGCTTCTCCCTTGCCGAAAACAAATTTCGACCTGATCAGCATTTTCGGATCAAGGTAACGTTCGACGCCGCCTCCAGCTGCTGTCCCATCGCGACCGGCTGGCCATCGAACAACACTTCGTAGGCACCAAAGCTGCGGGCGACGTCATCACCAACTCGCTTTACCGTCAGCCGGTCGAATAGCGCGTGGGCTGGCGCGTTACCCAGCTCGCTGGCGTGTTTGAAGACATAGAGCCCGCGCGTGGCCATCTCGCCGCGCGCAGCTGAGCGGTCGTGCTCGAACATCTTGCAGAGCGCTTCCCAAAACAGTTCGAGATCGTCTTCATCAAACCCGGTTTGGCGCGCTAGGTGTGCGGAAACAAAGCCATGCGCACGATAAAGGCCATAGGGCACGGTGAATTTGCGGCCCATGGTGCGCTCTTTCTCCAAATCTCTTTCGTTGGTCACCGCCATGCGGGTGATGGAATGCTCGGCCGTCACGATGGGGTCGATCGAACGTGCGAAGGTCAGCTGGATCGGTCCGCGCACCTGGCCGCAATTGATCTCTGTCGTCATCACCGCACCAAAGGCCCGAATGTCATAGAAGTTGGCACACATCGCACCGATCACCTCGCGCGCCTTCTGCACGTCTTTGGGCAGCTTCTTTTCCTCCGGTGTCAGCTGGTATTTTGCATAGGCGCGCTGATGCTGACGGTTGAGAATGGCCTTCTCGCGCACGTAGATCTCATAGCGCTTGCCATCGGTGAGCACCGGGTAATTCTCCGCTTCGTCTTGATCCGCCGGATGCGTCAGTGCGATGTAATTGCGCACCTTGCGCTTCAGGCACACATCGGTCACCAGTCCCTTGCCGGTTTCGGTATCGAGCCGTGGCAGATTGCCGGCATCCGGGTCGCCATTGGGGTTACCATCCTTCACGTCGAAGAGCAGGACGAAGTCGTAGCGGTTTTTCAGCGGTTCAGCCATTGTCGTTCTCCTTGACAGTCGATTTATAGGTTCCGGAGTCCATGCGCTGGTGGTAGTAGCCGATGGCGAAGCGCCCCTGGTCGGCAAGCGAGAGATGCGTGGGCAGCGTCGGCGGCAAACCTGCGACGATCTCGCCGATGAGCTTTTCGAGATTCGCCCGGCGGCCGGCGTTTTCCAGCTTGGCGAGATGATGGTTCTTCAAGCGCATCAGCGTGGCGAAAACCGCCGCTGGCGTCGCAGAAAAGGCGCCGTAATAACGGTCGCGGATGGTGGCATTGAGACCTGGATTGGCCTCTTCCTGCACCCGCTCCAGCACCGCGAACAGGCGGCCGAGACGGTAGCCGGGATTGGTGTTTTCCTTGTCGAGCGACACGGTCATCTCCTTTTCATTCGGATCGGGTTTACGATTCAGGCAAGCTTTGAGAAGGGCGGCACGGGCATAGCCGACATCGCGCTCCTGCCGGATACGGCGCAGGGCGTTCTGAAACAGCGTTTCCGGATAGGGAAGCCCCAGCAAGATCGCGCGCATCAGTTCGCCGCCGAGATTGGGCGGGATGTTCTCATCCTTGCTTTGCGTAGCCACGGCGCGCAGCAAGGTCCTGAGCGACAGGAAGGGCGGGTCCTTGTCTCCATGCACGATGGCGAGGTCGTCGAAATGGCGCACGATACGCTGCGCCATCTGGGGCACCGTGCCAGTGAGCCAGAAACGCACGGCGATACGGGCGGAATTCGGGGCAAGTCTCAGGACGAAAAAGCACGTTTCGTCATCGAGCACCGGCCGCACTCCCTCTTTGACGGAGGCGTAGAGCGCGCGAATGGCTTTCACGCCGGCATCCGGATCGTCGCTGGCGCGTTCGTCGAAGTCGAAGTAAGCGGAAAAGTCGGCTTCGAGAGGGGTATCGCGGCTCGCCCAGAAAACCACGGTGTCTTCGCCGACGCGCAGCTTCTGCTTGCTGCCCGCACGCAGCAGATGATTGAGCGCCGTGGTGTAGGCGAAGGCGGCGGTCTTGCCGACCGGTGCGTTCTCCCCTTGCCGGCCGCGCTTGCCGTAAGATTCGTAGGCGGGCTCATTGAACGACAAAATTTTCGCCGTCGCCTTGGCGCCGGGAACGGGGGTGGCCGGATGCAGCACTTGCAGGCGCCCTTCTTCGCCACTGATGAGACACTGGCCGCGGGGTGCCAATTCGTCCTGCTCGAACAGTTCCCGGGCGCGATGACGCACGGCGGCAGACTGGCACACCAGATCCGTCGCATCGCGCAGACGAAAGCTCACGCCAAAGGTGCTGGCTGCAAGCTCAGACCAGAGCGGATCGGCCTTGAGCGTTGCGATATTGGCGGCGAAGTTTTCATAGAAGCGATGAACGGCCAGCACGCCCGTATCGACACTAGGGTCTGGAAACGCATCGGACAAAGTCTTGCGGAAGGTACTAATGCGCTTTTCCGCCATCTCGGGCTCGTCCTTTTCACCGAGCACACCCAGCACATAGCGCGGGTAATCCCAGAGCAGAAAGCTCGTCTCCCATGCATGCTTGCCCGTGCGGTCGCATGACATGGGCACGATCAACGGCCTGGCACGCATCTTTTTGCCATCCGTGGTGCGCAGATCGGCGATATTCACCACCCGACCCTCGTCATCGAGAACGATGGCAAAGCCAATGCCATTCTCTTCCATGCCGATGGGGGAGAGGCCATCGAGAGCCTCATCCGCCTTGGGCTTACGCGCGTAGTACTCTGCCAGCGCTTGCAGGATCATCCGCGCACCTCAGCGTTTGTGAGGTCGATCACGCCTGATTTCATTTCGGCACGAAAGAAGGTCGGCTTCGGATCGGCCGGGTTGGAAAAATCCATGTCATAGAGCATCCAGCCCAGGTCGCGGCTTTCCTGTATCGCTGGCGGCCCATTCTCGCCCGGCCGCACCAGGCGGAAGTCGCAGGCGAATTCGCGGCATCCCAGGTAGGGCTGGTTGATGCACTGCCCTTTCTCGGCGCGGCGCAGGAACATCTCATGAAACTTCGCCGGCGTGTTGGTCTCCTCGCCGCTAAACTTCGATAGATGGGGGAACTGCCCGCGATGCTGCGTCGGATCACGATCCATGATGAAATCGGCATGCAAGCGGTAGGCGACGTCACGCAGAAATAGCCCGGCGCGCTGCTGACGCTCCTCATCGATCTCGATGCCGTCCTTGCGCGGTGAAGCAAGCGCACCGACTTCGTTCCTGCGCAGGTTGATCCAGCGAATCGGCCTGAGCACCTCGATTTTCAGAATTCGCCAGCGTATTGCCGGCTTCCACAAGATGGCCTCGAACACGGCACGCGCCGCCGAGGGCGTGATGACATCGTAAGAGACGCGCTCGACCTTCATCTCTGGCCGCGTGAAACAAGCGAAATCGCCGCGCACTTCGAGACAGTAGCTGGTTTTCATGTTTCCTCCTCAGAAAACCAATGGCATGTCATTGTCGATGACGACACCGAGTTGCGAATGGTATAACGTATCCACGCTCTGGGCGAAAATCCCCGGAAAGACCTCGCGCACTTCGCCAGTGTCGACCAGGTGCGCCACCAGCCGGTGCGGCAGGTTCACGCTATAGCGCTGCAGCTTTCTCATCAGCCAGCGCGTGGGCCCTTCTTTCTCCAATGTGCCAATGAGTGAGCGGCTATCGTCCCACCAGACGAGAATGGGCTGGCTGTCGGCATCGTCGATGTAACGGAACTTCTCGGCGGCGCTACGGAACTGGATTTCCAGCCTGCGCGCATCGCGGGTAAGCAAGTCATGAATGCCATATTCATCCCAACTCGGAGCAGCGCAATAGAAGTGGCGAAAATAGTCCGCGAAGTGCTGTGGCGCCAGGGGATTGATGATTCGCCCTGCACACAGGCTCACCGTCGTCTGCGCGGCGCGGCGCAATTGACCCGGTGGCGCAGGCTTGGGTGGAACGAAGACATGCACGATACCCCGTTCGCGCCGCCCCTCGCGATTGCAGCGTCCGGCCGCCTGGGCAATCGAATCGAGTCCAGCGAGCGCCCGAAAGACGACGGGGAAATCGACATCGACGCCTGCCTCGATGAGCTGTGTCGAGACGACCCGCACCGGTTCTCCCGCCGCGAGCCGACAGCGGATCTCGGCAATGGTTTGTGCGCGATGCGCGCCGCACATCGAGGCCGAAAGATGTATCGTTCCTGCCGGCAGCCGCCGCCACAGCTCGCGGCAATCCTGGCGCGTGTTGACGATGGCGAGTGCCGTCTCGCAAGCGCCGACTTTCGCGGCGATGGCATCCCAGTCCTCGCCATGCTGCAAATCATGTGGCATGAGGACCTCGACACGCTCGAGCCGGGCGAACAATTCCTCCGGTGCGTCGATGATTTCTCTTACACCTTCCAGACCACGCAATTGCCGGCCGAAACTGCCGACATGGCTGAGCGCCGGCTGGGTGGCGGTGCACAACACGATGGAGACGCCGTAATGACGCACGAGCAAATTCATGACGTCGAGGATCGGCTGCAATAGTTCCGGCGGCAAGGTCTGTGCCTCATCGAGCACGATGACGCTGTTGACCAGGTTGTGCAGTTTGCGGCAGCGGGAAGGCCTGGCGGCAAAGAGCGATTCGAACAGCTGCACATTGGTGGTGACGACGATCGGCGCATCCCAGTTTTCAGCCGCCAAGCGGCTTTGCACGCTTTCCTTGTCCGGGTCGAGGCTGCTGTGATGTTCGAGCACAGCTTCACCAAAAATCTCGCGATAGATGTCCACTGTCTGCTCGATGATGCTGGTATAGGGGATGGCGTAGATCACGCGATGTTTACCATGACGCTGGGCATGCGCCAGCGCGAAGGCGATGCTGGAGAGTGTCTTGCCGCCGCCGGTGGGCACGGTGAGACTGAACAGACCTGGCTCCTCCGCGGCCTTCTCGCGGCATTGCTGCAAGACCTCGGCGCGCAGGCGATTGACTGGCGTCGGCGCTGCGGCGTCGAACCGCGCGAGATACGTATCGAGCTGCGCCTGTAATGCCGCCACATCTGCGCACGATGCGCGCAGTGCCGCCTTGTCTGGCGCCATGAAGGCCTCGGTGTCGAGGAAATCGGCATCGACGAGACAGGAAAACAGCATGCGCAGCCACAGATGCAGGCCGTCGGGAAAGCCCGGCAAAGCCTGTTTCGCTGGCAAGTCCGGATTGAGGAGGGCAGCGGGAATCCGTTCCAGCGGCAGGGCTGCGAGGTGGGTGCGGTCCTGCAGCCGCTGGCTCAGGGCGGCTGCGGCGTCGCCCTCGCCGTGCCAATCGGGCAGGCCGGCGTGATGGCCGGCGATCAGATAGGCGAGCAGCCGGCCCGCCTGATTAAGCTTGTCAATGGCGTAAAGAGCGCCCGCGGTCGAATGGTTGCGCGGCCCCGGAATCGGCTTCTCCTCGGGGTCGTAACCCGATTCGCGCCGGATCATGGCCTGGAACTGCGGCGCGTATTTGCCCAGGTCGTGCCATAGACCAGCCAGCCGCGCCCAGTCGGCACCGATGCCACGGGCAAAGTGGGCGGCCAGCGTAGCTACCGCAGCGAGATGATCTTCGAGCGGGTGGAAGCGCCAGCCTTCCTCCGTACTGCGAGTCAAATGAGCGATGGCCGTCTCGTACTCTTTCATGATCGCCTAGGCTACACGAGTGGGGGCTCAGAAGATGAGCCCATTAGGGAACGCTGTAGAAATCGTCGCGAGCGGTCGGAGGGCAGGGCGCACGCAGCGCAGCGACTTAAGACTATCAAGTAGATATGCGAGGGAGCGAGCACCAGAGAACGCCGCCATCCGGCCGCGCAGCGGATTTATTTAGCGTTTCCTGCGCTCAACGTCAGCACCACCGGCTGATGATCTGAAGCTTGCGTGCCGAGATCGACCTCGACCTCCGCGACACGCGCGGCGATGTTCTCCGAGACGAAGAAAAAGTCGTAGGTCTGCGACCCATCGCTGAACGAGACCTCATGCACGCCGACCGTCGGCGCATGCGGCACGTCAGGATGCGCGAGCGGCCAGGCATCGAGAAGCCTGGGGGCCGTGCCGCCAGCGCCGACTTTCTCAAGCGGCGCGAGTTCCTCCATCCCCGTGCCGATGTTGAAATCGCCACAGAGCACGACGCCCTCGCCGCGCGGCAAGACGGCAAAGGGCGAGTCGCTTTCGGCATTCGAGCGAGGCGCCTGCGCATGGTAAAAGCCTTCGTCGCAGAGCGCGCGCAAGGCGGCGATCTGCGTGGCGCGCTGCTTTTTCGAGTAATACTCGAGATGGGTAGTGATGACGCGCAAGGCGCCGCCGGGAAACTCGGGCGCTGCGATGACCGCTTCGACGGCGACGCGCTGCATCGAGGGCACGGCCGGGTCGGCCGGCCAGGGCAGGAGATGCCGGAAGATCTGCAGGATGGGCCGTCGCGAGAGGATCAGATTGCCGAACTGCCGCCGGCCGCCCCGCCCGTCCGTTAAATCGCTGCCGACGCCATAAGCGTGCTCGAAGCCGAGGAAGAGGCCGCAGAGCACGGCGAGCTGATCGAGTTGTTCGGCCGGCATGCCAGGAAGGGCTGGGTGATTGACCGCCACTTCCTGGAAGCAATAGACATCGGCATCGAAGCGGCGCGCTTCATTGGCGATGCGCACCAAATCGACGCGGCCATCGAGTCCACGTCCCCATTGGATGTTCCAGCTCAGAATCTTCATTGCCGCCTCCTTTTTTGATCCAACGCAACAAAACGTAACATCTGCGGCGTATGCTTTGTACTTGTCGCAGCGCAGCACGGGGGACATCATGAACGAGCAGGAAACCATTGCGGCAGTGCTCGAGCGCCATAACCACGACGGCACGCGGCTGATGCAGATTCTGCGCGAGACCCAGGAAGCCCTGGGGTGGCTCGCGCCTGAGACGATCACGGCCATCTCCAAGGGCATCGGCTGGCCGCGCGCCAAGGTCGAGGGCACGGCAGCCTTTTATAGCTTTTTCCACTTGCGCCCGCGCGGCAAGTATTGCGTGCTGTGGTCGGACAACATCACCGACCGCATGCTCGGCAACCGCGAGCTCATGCAGCGCTTGTGCGAAAAGCTCTGGCTCGAGCCCGGCCGCCTCTCCGAAGACGGCCTGGTGTTCGTCAATACGACCTCCTGCACGGGCATGTGCGACCAAGGGCCGGCGCTGCTCGTCAATTACCGCGCCGTCACGCGCATGACGATTGATCGCGTCGATGAGATGGCCGAATTGATCCGCAACCAGGTGCCGCTAGCCGAATGGCCGGCCGAGTGGTTCAGGGTCGAAGACAACATCCGCCGCAAGGATGCGCTGCTCGATCACGGCCTCGTGCCAGGCGAAGCGCTCGCTGCCGCCTTCGCGCGCGGCCCGCAGGCGCTCATCGAGGAGATCAAGGCCTCTGGCCTGCGCGGCCGCGGCGGGGCGGGTTTTTCGACGGGCCTCAAATGGGAGTACTGTCGCGCTGCGCCGGGCGAGGCGCACTACGTCGTCTGCAACGCCGACGAGGGCGAGCCCGGCACCTTCAAGGATCGCGTGCTGCTCACGTCCTACGCCGACCTCGTCTTCGAGGGCATGACGCTCGCGGGCTACGCGGTCGGCGCGCAAAAAGGTCTCATGTATCTGCGCGGCGAATACCGCTACCTGAAGGAGGCGCTGGAGTCGGTGCTGGCAAGGCGGCGCAGCGAAGGGCTTTTGGGCCGGCGTATCCTCGATCAGGATTTCGATTTCGACATCGAGATCCACTTAGGCGCCGGCGCCTATGTCTGCGGCGAGGAATCGGCCCTCATCGAATCGCTCGAAGGGAAACCTGGCCGGCCGCGCATCCGCCCGCCGTTTCCTGTCACCTGCGGTTATCTCAACCAGCCGACGGCCGTCAATAACGTCGAGACGCTCGCTGCCGCCTGCCTCGTCGCCGCGAAGGGCGGAGCTTGGTATGCCAAGCTCGGTACCGCGAAATCGGCGGGCACCAAGCTGCTTTCCGTCTCGGGCGACGTCGAGCGGCCTGGCATCTACGAATACCCCTTTGGCGTTTCGGTGCGCCAGGTGCTCGAAGATGCCGGCGCGAAAAACTGCGTGCAGGGCGTACAGGTCTCCGGCCCCTCGGGCGTCACCCTCTCGGCCAATGAGCTCGAGCGCCGCATCTGCTTCGAGGACATCCCGACGGCGGGCGCCTTCATGGTGTTCGACTGCACGCGCGACATGTTCGAGGTGGCGAGAAACTTCGCGCACTTCTTCGCCCACGAGTCCTGCGGCTTTTGCACGCCCTGCCGCGTCGGCACGCAGGTGGTGGCGCGGCTCATGGACAAGCTGGCGACGAACCATGGCTCGCCCTACGACATCGACGAGCTCTTCAAGATGCACCGCTTGATGCAAGGCGCCTCTCACTGCGGGCTCGGCAACTCGGCCTGCAATCCGATCTTCGACACGCTGACCAAGTTCCGCCCGGCCTATGAAAAGCGCTTGAAGTCGCTCGATTACGAGCCGGCCTTCGACCTCGACGCGGCGCTTTCGCAGGCGCGCCAGATGACCGGCCGCGACGATGCCGCCGCCCATCTGCTCAACGTGGAGTGACCCTGATGAGCGATCAGAACACTTTCTTGCTCGACGGCGAGGAAATCGCCTTCACGCCCGGCCAGACCATCATGCAGGCTGCGCGGGCGGCCGGCAAATACATCCCGCATCTGTGTTGGCATCCCGAGTTCAAGCCGCATGGTTCCTGCAAGCTATGCACCGTCAAGGTCAATGGCCGATTTGCCTCGGCTTGCACGACGGCGGCGGCAGCGGGCCTCGAGGTCGAAAACCGCACGGCCGAACTCGACGACAAGCGCCGCACCATGCTGCAACTGTTGTTCATCGAGGGCAATCACTTCTGCCCCAGCTGCGAAAAAAGCGGCAATTGCCTGTTGCAGGCCACGGCCTATGAGCTCGAAATGCTCACACCGCACTTCGATCATTTCTACCCCGACCGGCCCGTCGATGCTTCGCACCCTGACGTAATGCTCGACTTCAACCGCTGCATCCTCTGCTCACTCTGTGTGCAGGCTTCGGAACTCGTCGACAAGAAATGCGTCTTTGTCATGGGCGGGCGCGGCATGAAGGGGCGCAAGATCATCATTAACAGCGAATCGGGCCGTCTCGCCGACACCGACTTTTCGGTCGATGATCGCGCCGCGAGCATCTGCCCGGTCGGCGTGATCCTCAAAAAGCGCGTCGGCTTTGCCGTCCCCTACGGGCAGCGCACCTACGACAAGGCGCCGGTGTCAATCGTCGAAACGGAGGCAGCGAAATGAGCGAAAAGAAAAAACTGCGCGTCGCCACGACTTCGCTCGCCGGCTGCTTCGGCTGCCATATGTCTTTTCTCGACATCGACGAGCGCCTCATCGATCTTTTGGAACTTATCGAGTTCGACCGCACGCCGCTCACCGACATCAAGCACTGCGGCCCCTGCGATCTCGGCATCATCGAAGGCGGCGTCTGCAATGCGGAAAACGTCCATGTGCTGCGCGAGTTCCGCAAGAATTGCAAGGTGCTCATCGCCATGGGGGCCTGCGCCGTCAATGGCGGCCTGCCGGCGCAGCGCAATCATCTCGATCTCCGGGACATCCTCGAAGTCGTCTATGAGACCGAGGGCAGCCTTGCCAAAGGGGCGCACATCCCCAATGATCCGGAGCTGCCGCTGCCGCTCAACAAGGTGCATCCGATCCACGAAGTGGTCAAGGTCGATTACTTCCTGCCCGGCTGCCCGCCTTCGGGCGATGCGATCTGGAAATTCCTCACCGATCTCATTGCCGGCCGCACGCCGCATCTCGGTCACGGCCTGCTGCACTACGATTGATCGAGGTCTGCCATGCCTTTCGAACTGGAAACCGCTCCCCATCCCGAGAAACTCAAGCGCGTGGCCATCGAACCGCTCTCTCGCGTCGAAGGCCACGGCAAGGTCACGATCCTGCTCGACGACGACAATCACGTCCAGCAGGTGCGCCTGCACATCGTCGAATTCCGCGGCTTCGAGAAGTTCATCGAGGGCCGTCCCTACTGGGAAGTGCCGGTCATGGTGCAGCGCCTGTGCGGTATCTGTCCTGTCTCGCATCATCTCGCTGCCTCGAAGGCCATGGACATGGTCGTCGGCGCGAAGCTCACGCCGACGGCGGAAAAAGTGCGCCGCCTGATGCACTACGGCCAGATCCTGCAGTCCCATGCACTCCACTTCTTCCACCTCTCCTCGCCTGATCTCCTCTTTGGCTTCGACGCAGACGTGGCCAAGCGCAACATCGTCGGCGTGCTGGCCGCCTACCCCGAGATCGCAAAAAAAGGCGTGCTGCTCAGGAAATACGGCCAGGAAGTGATTCGCCTCACCGCCGGCAAGCGCGTGCATGGCACGGGCTCCATCCCCGGCGGCGTCAATAAGTCGCTCACGGCAGAGGAGCGCGCCTTGCTTCTGAAGGACATCTACCAGATGGTGGCTTGGAGCCGGGAAGCGGTGCAGCTCATCAAGCGCCTCTTCGAAGAGAATCTCGAGTTCTACAACGCCTTCGGCCGCTTTACCGCCCATAGCATGTGCCTCGTGCGCGCCGATGGCGCGATGGATCTCTATCATGGCGGCCTGCGCGCGCGCCGCGCCGATGGCACGACGCTGTTCGACCACTACGACTACAGCCACTACTGGGACGTCATCACCGAGGACGTCAAGTCTTGGAGCTACATGAAGTTCCCCTTTTTCAAGGCGCTCGGCAGCTCCGAGGCCGGCTGGTATCGCGTTGGTCCCCTGACGCGCGTCGCGCTGTGCGACTTCATCCCGACGCCGCTTGCCGATCACGAGCGCAAAGAATTCCTCGCCTTCGACGATGGCCGCGCCGCCGGCGCGACCCTAGGCTATCACTGGGCGCGCATGATCGAAATGCTGCACGCCGCCGAAGCGATCAAAGATCTCTTGCATGATGACGACATCGAGGGTGATGAGCTTGTGACGAGCGGCGAGCGCCGCGAACGCGGCGTCGGCGTCATCGAAGCGCCGCGCGGCACGCTGATCCATCACTACCGCGTCGATGAGCACGACCAGGTGATTCGCGCCAATCTGATCGTCTCGACGACGCACAACAACCAGGCGATGAACGAGGCGATCCGAGTCGTCGCGCGGCAGTATCTCGACGGACACGAAATCACCGAAGGCTTGCTCAACCACATCGAGGTGGCGATCCGCTGCTTCGATCCCTGTCTTTCCTGCGCCACGCACGCCTTGGGCCAGATGCCGCTCGACGTGGAACTCCTCGCTGCCGACGGCACGCGGCTCGATCGCGTCGTGCGCGACATGCGCGGCCTCTGCCACCGCGAGTGACGGCGCCCATCCTGATCTTCGGCTGGGGCAACCCGAGCCGCGGCGACGATGCGCTCGGCCCTCTCTTCGTCGAGCGCGTCGCTGCTTTGGGCCTCGAGGAGCTCGAATGCCTGACCGACTTCCAGCTGCAAGTCGAACACGCGCTCGACCTTCAGGATCGTCAGCGCGTTCTCTTCGTCGACGCAAGCCTAACGGCTCAAGCCCCGTTCGAACATCGCCCGCTGCAGCCGGCCCGCGATGCCTCGTTCAGCAGCCATGCCATGACGCCCGAAGCCGTCATGCAGGTCTATGCCGATCTGCACGGCAAGGTGCCGCCGCCGTGCGAATTGCTGGCGATCCGCGGTGAGTGCTTCAAGCTCGGCGAGCCCCTCTCTCCCCGCGCCGCCGAGCATCTCGAAGCCGCGCTCGCCTGGGCGATCGGTTGGCTAGGCCGTCCCGCCAGCGCCGACTCGCCCAAATGAGTTGATATCGACAAAGACGTTTTTGTCACCCATTGGGAAACGCTGGATAAATCTGCTGCGAGGTCGGATGGTAGCGTTCCCCGGTGCTCGGAACCTCGTCTAACTCATTGTTAGTCTTAAGTTCCTGCGCTCCGTGCGCCTTGCCCTCCGTCCGCTCGCGACGATTTCTTCAGCATTTCCCTTACCGAAGTTGAGCCGACGCTATAATGCGCGTTGGCCGTAACCCGGCCGCTTTTTTCTGAGTTTTCCGTCGTTTTCAACCCACAAGGATACTGACCAATATGAAAAACGCTCTCCTCCTCGCTTCCCTGACGGCCTTGACCCTGGCTGCTTGCGGCAAGCAAGAAGCCGCCGCCCCAGCGCCGGCGCCTGCCCCGGCCGCTGCCCCGGCGCCCGCTCCGGCCCCGGCTCCTGCTCCCGCTCCGGCCGATGCCGCCAAGCCTGCCGAAGGTGCTGCGCCCGCGGCTGCGCCTGCCGCAGCTCCGGCCGACGCTGCCAAGCCCGCCGAAGAGAAGAAGTAATCCTTCGGCCAGCCCGTCCCTTCGACGGGCTGCAGCAAAAAGGCCAGCCTATCGGGCTGGCCTTTTGTTTTGGTGCGCCCGGCAGGGCGCACTTACTTGGAGGTGGAAGTCCTCTACTCGCCCGGCAAGGGGAAGAGTTAGCCGAACGGCAAGGGTGTTCTGGGCGACTGGAAATCTGGAGGAAGCCGAAGGCAAAGCGCTGGCCTGAC
>JAOAHQ010000045.1 GCA_026415155.1 Rhodocyclaceae bacterium | reverse complement strand
GCGGCGGCGCTCGGGCTGCGGGCGGCATCCGCGCGCCCGTGCTCCTCGTCCAGAGGCACCGCTATGGACTCGTCGCCCGGGCGCGCATCTCCTCGCCCTCGCCGGCGAGCGCCGCTCGCGTTCCAATGGACAATCTGGGTTCAAGATCATCTGTTTCCAAGCAATATGTCTCGGTTCCTGCGCTTTGTGCGCCTTGCTCTCCGCCCGCTCGCGACGATTTCTTCAGCGTTTTCCTGAGCCCTCAAACTCGGCGCTGGCGGGACGGCGGTTAGAATGCCGCGATGCCCTTCGAAACCTTCATCGGCCTGCGTTACACCGCCTCGCGCAAAAGCGGCGGCAACCGCTTCATCTCCTTCATCTCGTTGATCTCGATGCTGGGCCTCGCGCTCGGCGTGGCGGCGCTCATCGTCGTGCTCTCGGTCATGAACGGCTTTCAGAAGGAGCTGCGTACGCGCATCCTGGGGGTGGCCTCGCATGCGCAGATCACGGGGAGCGAGGGCGAGCTCGAAGACTGGCCTGCGGCGCTCGCCGACGTTTCGCGCCACCCGCGCGTGCTGGCCGCCTCACCCTTCGTGCAGCAGCAGGCGATGCTCTCGCACCTGGGGCAGGTCAAAGGCGCCGTGATTCGCGGCGTGCTGCCTGATGAGGAAGAGCGCGTCGCCGATTTCGCGCGCCACATGAAGGCCGGCGCGCTTCACGATTTGCGACCCGGCGAGTTCGGCCTCATCCTCGGCGCGGAGCTTGCCTGGGCCTTGCGCGCCGTACCGGGCGATCGCGTGACGCTCATCGCGCCGCAAGGCGTGGTGACGCCCGCCGCCGTCTTGCCGCGCATGAAGCAGTTCACCGTCGTCGGCATCTTCGAGGTTGGCATGTTCGAATACGATGCCGGGCTTGCGCTCGTGCATCTATCCGACGCGCAGCGGCTCTACCAGATGGAGGAGCGCGTCTCGGGCCTGCGCCTGAAGCTCGACGATCTCTTCGCCGCGCCGCGCGTCACCCAGGAGCTTGCCGACCTGTTGGGCCGCGCGCTGCGCGTCTCCGACTGGACGAAGAACCATGCCAACTTCTTCCGCGCCGTGCAGATCGAGAAGAACATGATGTTCCTCATTCTGCTCCTCATCGTCGCCGTGGCCGCCTTCAACATCGTCTCGACGCTCGTCATGACGGTGCAGGACAAACGCGCCGACATCGCGATCCTGCGCACGCTCGGCGCTTCGCCCGCGAGCGTGATGGCGATCTTCGTCGTGCAAGGCACGCTCATCGGCATCATCGGGCTAGCCCTCGGCGTGGCCGGCGGCGTGGCGCTCGCCTTGAACGTCGAGACCGTCGTGCCCTTCCTCGAGCGGCTCTTCAACGTGCAGTTCCTCGCCAAGGACGTCTATTACATCTCTGATCTTCCCTCAGACCTTCACTGGTCGGATGTCTGGATCATCGTCGCGACCTCCTTCGCGCTCACCGTGCTGGCCACGCTCTATCCGAGCTGGCGCGCCTCGCGCATGAATCCGGCAGAGGCGCTACGATATGAATGATTGATGACGGAGAATTCATCATGCATCCCTTGTTGGAGCGTATCAGCATCGACCCCAACGTCTGTTTCGGCAGGCCCTGCATACGCGGCACGCGTATCTGGGTTTCTTTACTGCTTGATCGCCTCGTCGAGGGCGAAACGGAAGCAGACTTGCTCGCCGACTATCCGCAATTGACCCGCGAGGACATCCGTGCCGCGCTGGCCTATGGCGCCGAGCTTGCGCGCGAGCGGATTCTGCCGTTTCCCCTACCGAAGGCCGCGTGAAGTTCAAGCTCGACGAAAACCTTGGCCAGCGCGGGGCGGCACGGCTTCGCGCCGCAGGGCATGACGTCAGCACCGTACTCATGCAAGGGCTTTCCGGTGCGACGGATGCGCAAATCTTCTCGAAGTGCGCCGAGGAAGGGCGTGCGTTGATTACGCTCGATTTCGATTTTTCGCAGGTGCTGCGTTTTCCGCCAGAGCAGAGCGCGGGCATCGTCGTTTTGTCTGCCCCAGGGCGCCTGTCGGCAAGGATCCTAGACCATTTGATCGATCAATTGCTTGCAGCACTCGAGCGCTACAAGCTCCTGGGTCGCTTGTGGATCGTCGAACCTGGGCGATTCGCATCCACATGAGTGAGGGGGATGAAGAGTGAGCGCCGCCATTTTGACCGCGCAAGGCCTCGTCAAGACCTTCCGCGAGAAGGCCGCCGAGGTGCGGGTGCTCTGCGGCGTCGATCTCACCGTCGCGGCGGGCGAGACGGTGGCGATCGTCGGCGCCTCGGGCTCGGGCAAGAGCACGCTCCTGCATCTTTTGGGCGGGCTCGATGTGCCGACGGCGGGCAGCGTGCATCTCATGGGGGAAGACCTCGCCCGCGTCTCGGAAGAGACGCGCGGCCGATTGAGAAACCAGGCGCTGGGCTTCGTCTATCAGTTTCATCATCTGCTGCCCGAATTCACGGCGCTCGAAAACGTCGCCATGCCGCTCCTGATCCGCCGCGAGCCCAAGCCGGCGGCCTTTGCGGCGGCGGCAGAGATCCTTTCCGCGGTGGGTCTTGCGGCGCGGCTCGATCATCGCCCAGGCGAGCTCTCAGGCGGTGAGCGCCAGCGCGCGGCACTCGCGCGCGCCTTGGTCACACGTCCGGCCTGCGTGCTGGCCGATGAGCCGACCGGCAACCTCGATCGCCGCACGGCGGATGAGGTGTTCGCGCTGATGCTGAAACTGAATGCGACCTTCGGCACGAGCCTCGTCATCGTCACGCACGATGCAAGCCTCGCCGCCGCCTGCGCGCGCCGCCTAGTGCTGCGCGACGGGCGGCTGCATGCGGCGGCGGGCCCGGCGGCGCCAGGCGCGCACGAGCCAGAGGCGCCACGCGAGGCGCATGCCGAGGTAGCCGGTGAGGGCGAGGCTGCTGGCGAGTAACACGAGCCCGAGCGCAAGCGGCGCGCCCAGGCTGATGAGCCAGCCCGCAAGTTCGCGCGTCCAGCCGATGAGATCGAGGCCAGTCAATTCCGGCGGCGGCGTGAAGGGGGCGGCCTCGCCGAGGATGAGCCGGCCGATGCCATAGGCGAGAAGATAAAGCGGCACGATCGTGACGGGGTTCGTGTAGAGCGTCGTGATGAGGGCAAGCGGCAGGTTGATGCGGAAGATCACGGCGCAGATGGCCGCGCCGAGCATCTGGAAGGGGCCGGGAATCAGCCCGCAAAAGAGCCCGACTGCCACGCCGCCGGCGACCGAGTGGCGGTTAAGGTGCCACAGCCGCGGGTGGAGCAGGGTGTTCTTGAACGGCGCGAGCCAGCGGTTGTCATGCACCGCGGCGTGGTCGGGTAGATAACGGCGTAGCCAGTTACGCATGGACGCATTCTAAGCATGCCGTGGGGAGCCCTTGCCTTCGCGCTGGGTGTCTTCGCCGTTCAGCAGCTTGCCGTCCTGCCGGCGCCGAGTTGGATTGCCTCCGTGGCACTCGCCGGCCTCGCTCTGTGGCTAACGGGCCGGCGCGGCTGGGCGCTCGCCGGCGCGGGGCTCA
This sequence comes from Rhodocyclaceae bacterium, assembly GCA_026415155.1. Taxonomy (GTDB): domain Bacteria; phylum Pseudomonadota; class Gammaproteobacteria; order Burkholderiales; family Rhodocyclaceae; genus Sulfuricystis. The sequence goes on along the minus strand of JAOAHQ010000045.1, from coordinate 15,067 downwards.
TGGGCTTTGCCTGGGCGGCGGGCTTTGCCCACTGGCGGCTGGCCGATGCGCTGCCGGCCGAGTGGCAGGGGCGCGACATCAGGGTGACGGGGCGCGTGAGCGGCCTGCCGCAAGCCTTCGAGCGCGGCGTTCGCTTCGTTTTCGAGGTGGAAGCCGCCGACGGGCCGGCGCCCAAGCGCCTCTTGCTCTCCTGGTATCGGCGCATCGAGAGGATCGAAGAAGAGGCGGAGGAAGAGGCTGATTTTGCTGCGTTGCCGGTGCCGAGAGGCGGCGAGCGCTGGCGGCTCGTCGTGCGGCTCAAGCGCCCGCATGGCAACCTCAATCCGCATGGCTTCGATTACGAGGCCTGGCTCTTCGAGCGCGGCGTGCGCGCGACGGGCTATGTGCGCCCCTCGGTGCAAAACGCGCGGGTTGCGCCGGCCGGCCTCTCGATCGACGCCTGGCGGGAGGGCCTGCGCGCGCGCCTTATGCGCGCGCTGCCCGAAGCGCCTTATGCGGGCATCGTGGCGGCGCTGGCGATCGGTGACCAGCAGGCGGTGCCGAACGAGCAGTGGCGGCTCTTTGCTGCGACCGGCATCACGCATCTGATGAGCATCTCGGGACTCCATGTGACGATGATCGGGGCGCTGCTGGGAAGCCTCGTTTTCGCCTTCTGGCGCCGTCATCCGCGGCTGCCGCTCATGCTTCCCGCCCAGCAGGCGGCCGCCGTCGCCGGCTGGCTCGGCGCCGCGGCTTACGCGCTCATCGCGGGCTTCGGCGTGCCGGCGCAGCGCACGCTTTATATGGGGAGCGTCGTCGTGCTGGGCCTCTTTTCCGGCCGAGCGCTCGCCGCAGGCCAGGTCTTGGGCGCGGCCCTCGTCCTCGTGCTCCTCATCGATCCCTGGGCCGTGCTCGCGGCGGGCTTTTGGCTCTCCTTCGGCGCGGTGGCGCTGCTCTTCTATATCTCGGCGGGCAGGCTGGCTTACCGGCATTGGCTCATCGAGGCCGTGCGCGCGCAGTGGGCGATCCTCGTCGGCCTCACTCCCGCGCTGCTTGCCCTCTTCGGGCAGTTTTCGCTCGTCGCGCCGCTGGCGAACGCCGTCGCCATTCCGCTCGTCAGCTTCGTCATCACGCCGCTCGCCCTCTTGGGCAGCCTGCCGGGTTTGGCCTGGGCCTATCGGCTTGCCCATGCGCTGCTCGAACCCTTGATGGAATTTCTGGGTTGGCTCGCGAGCCTGCCCGGGGCACTGTGGTGGCTGCCCGCACCGCCCATCTGGGCCGTGCTGCTCGCGCTCGCGGGCGCAGCGTGGCTGCTCGCGCCGCGCGGCTGGCCGGCGCGCTGGGCCGGCCTCATGCTTTTCCTGCCACTTTTTTTGCTGCGGCCGGAGCGGCCGGAAGCGGGCGGCTTCCTCCTCACGGTGCTCGACGTCGGCCAGGGGCAGGCGATCCATGTGCAGACGGCCCGCCACGATCTCCTCTTCGATGCCGGGCCGGCCTATGGCCAGAGCGCCGAGGCTGGCGGCCGCATCGTCGTCCCTTATTTGCGCGCAGCGGGAGTCGCGCGGCTCGACAAGCTCATCGTCAGTCACGATGACCGCGATCATGCGGGCGGGGCCGAGGCGGTTGTCGCAGCGCTGCCGGTCGAGACGGTCGAGCGGCGCTGCATCGAAGGCGAGTCATGGACGTGGGACGGTGTACGCTTTCGCGTGCTGCATCCGCCTGCGGCCAATTACGACCGGAAAGGGCCCGCCAACGCGCTCTCCTGCGTCCTTAAGATCGAAGCGGAAAAGGGCAGCGCGCTGATTCCCGCTGATCTCGAGGGGCCGGCGGAAAGGGCGTTTCTCGCCCGCCATGCCGCCGATGCCCAAAGCGAGATTCTCATCGCGCCCCATCATGGCGGCAAGAAGACGGCTTCGCCGGCCTTCGTCGCGGCGGTGGCCCCCCGCGAGGTGGTCTTTTCGGTGGGCTACCGCAACCGCTTTGGCCATCCGCATCCGGAAGTATTGGCGCGCTTTGCCGGCGCGCGCGTGCATCGCACCGATCGCGATGGGGCGGTCAGCTTCAAAGTCGGCGCTGGCGGGACGGCAATTCGTCATGAGCGCGAGGCGCGCCGGCGTTACTGGCACAATAGCGCGCCATGAGAGAGCGTTTCGTGCTTTGCCACTCGCCTGCCGGCTTTCACCGCATGGCCTACACGGAGTGGGGCGCGCCGGACAATCCCCGCGTGCTCGTCTGCGCGCATGGGCTTACGCGCACAGGGCGCGATTTCGACACGCTGGCGCAAGCGCTATCAGGCAGCTATCGCGTCGTCTGTCCCGATGTCGTCGGCCGGGGCGCTTCCGACTGGCTCACCGATGCGCGCTACTATGGCACGCCGCAATACGTGCAGGACATGGTGGCGCTTCTCGCGCGGCTCGACGTCGAGCAAATCGATTGGCTCGGCACCTCGATGGGCGGCATCATCGGCATGGCGCTCGCCGCGCAGGCCGGCAGCCCGATCCGCCGGCTGATCTTGAACGATGTCGGAGCGGTGATCTCGGCGGCAGCCTTAGAGCGCATCGGCGCCTATCTCGCTGCCGCGCCCGAGCGCTTCGCAAGCTTTGATGCGGCCGAAGCCTGGGTGCGCGAGACCTATGCCGCCTTCGGCCCGCATAGCGACGAACAATGGCGGGAATTGGCCCGTCATAGCGTGAAGCCAGATGGGGCGGGCGGCTTCAAGCTCCATTACGATCGCGCAATCGCGCAAGCCTTTGCCGCCGCGCAAGAGGCGCTCGGAAAAGGGCAGGACATGACGCTGTGGCCGCTTTATGACGCGATCCGCTGCCCGACGCTCGTCGTGCGCGGGCAACGCTCGGATCTGCTCACCCGCGAGACGGTGGCGGCAATGGAAGAACGTGGCCCGCGGGCCAAAAGCGTCGAAATCCCGGGCGTCGGCCATGCGCCGACCTTCATGGATGAAGCGCAGATCCGGCTCGTACGGGAGTTTCTCTGCTAGACTTCGCGGCGGCGGGTCTCCCCGCATTGCGGGGTGGTGAACCTGGTCAGGGCCGGAAGGCAGCAGCCACAGCCATGTTCTGCAAGTGCCGGGGGTCAGGCTCGCCGCCTTTCCATACGTTTCGTTACAAAACGCTCACGGGTCATTTACATCTTGGGCGTCCAATCTCTCCTGGCAACCTTTTCCCACACACAAGGAGAGTCACGATGAAACGCACCCACCTGTTTCTCACGAGCCTTGGCCTTGGCCTCGGCCTCATTACGGCTGCCCAGGCCCAGCCGGGCATGGCGGAGTGGACTGGCTGTCTGGGCTATGGGCCGCGCGCGCCGCAGGCCATGAAGCACGATCCCGCCGAACGAATGAGTCGCCATCTCGAAGCCTTCAAAAACCGGCTCAAGCTCTCGTCCGAGCAAGAGCCGCTCTGGAACGCCTATGCCGAAGCCGTGAAGGCCCAGGCGGGCAAGGGGTTCGAAGCGATGCGGGCGCTCGCGCAAGAGAAGCTTTCCGCGCCCGAGCGCCTCGCGAAGCACGAAAGCCTCCTGGAAGCGCGGCTTGCTGCGATGAAGGCCGTCCATGAAAGCTTCAACCAGCTTTACGCGGCCTTGACGCCGGAGCAGAAAGCGATCGCCGATGCGCTGATCGCGCGGCCGGCTCCGGGCGGCCGGCACGGGCCGGGACGGCGGCTGCCGCCTGCTTCGCCGTAAGGGGAGCGGGGGTAGAATCGCGGGCATGAGCTATCTGGTGCTGGCCCGCAAATGGCGCCCGAAATCCTTTGAGACCCTCGTCGGGCAAGAGCACGTCGTGCGCGCGCTCACGCACGCGCTCACCGAGGGGCGCCTGCATCATGCCTATCTCTTCACCGGCACGCGCGGGGTCGGTAAGACGACCCTCGCGCGTATCCTCGCCAAGGCCTTGAATTGCGAGCGAGGGGTGAGCCCCGCGCCCTGCGGTGTCTGCGGCCCCTGTAGCGAGATCGACGCCGGCCGCTTCATCGATTACGTCGAGATGGACGCCGCCTCGAACCGCAGCGTCGAGGACATGGCGGCCTTGCTCGAAAAGGCCGCCTATGCGCCGAATTCCGGCCGCTACAAGGTCTATATGATCGACGAGGTGCACCAGCTCTCGGGCCATGCCTTCAATGCGATGCTGAAGACGCTCGAAGAGCCGCCCGAGCACGTCAAATTCATCCTCGCCACCACCGATCCGCAGAAGATTCCCGTCACGGTGCTTTCGCGCTGCCTGCAGTTCAATCTCAAGCAGATGGCGCCCGGGCACATCGTCGAGCATCTCTCACGGGTGCTCGAGGCCGAAGGCGTGCCCTTCGAGCCAGCCGCCTTGCGGCATCTTGCCAAGGCGGCGGCCGGGTCGATGCGCGATGCGTTATCGCTGCTCGATCAGGCGATCGCCCATGGCGCGGGCCGAGTCAGCGAGGAAGACGTGCGCGCGATGCTTGGCACGGTGGGCGAGGATCATCTCTTCGCGATCCTCGATGGCCTGGCAAACCAGGACATTCATGCCATGCTCGCCGTGGCCCAGGCCATGGAGGCGCGGAGCCTTTCATTCGACGCCGCCTTGCAGGAGCTCGCGACGCTGTTCCACCGCATCGCCCTCCTGCAGTTCGCGCCCCAGGCGATCCTGGATGAGGCCGAGCGCGCGCGCCTCTTACCCTATGCCGAGCGCTTCGAGGCCGAATTCCTCCAGCTCTGTTATCAGATCGTCATCCACGGCCGCGAGGAGCTTTCGCTCGCGCCTGAGGAGGCAGCGGGGTTCTCGATGACGCTGTTGCGGCTGTTCGCCTTTCAGCCGGGCGGCGAGAAACGGGCTGGAGGCGCCCAAGCCGGGACAGGCGTGAGAGGAGCAGGCATGACACCTGCCGCCGAGCCCCGCAAGGTCGGCGCTGGCGGGACGGCCTCTTTCTCACCGGCCGAGCCATCGCCCCCCCTGGCCGCTGCCAGCTCCCCCGCTGCTACGAATCTCGACAAGCCCGAAGACTGGCATGCGCTCGTCGGCCGCCTGCCTTCGGGGCTAGCGCGCCAGCTCGCGCAGCATTGCGAATTGGCGAGTTTGGCCGAAGGTAGGCTCAAGCTGCGCTTGGCGCCTGTGCACCGGCATCTTCAATCGCATCAGGAAAAACTGCGCGCGGAACTGGGCAAGCTCTTGGGCCGCACGGTGGTGCTCGAAGTCGAGCTCGCCGAACCCGAGGGGGAGACGCCCAAGTCGCGCGTCGAGGCCGAGCGGCGCGAGCGGCAGGAGCGCGCCATCGCGGCGATCGAGAGCGACCCGCTCGTCAATGAGCTTTGCGATCTCTTCGGCGCCACCATCGACGAATCCACCATCAAACCGATCTGAAGGATGAGACCATGCTCAACAAGGCCGGTATCGCCAATCTGATGAAACAGGCGCAGAAGATGCAGGAAAACCTGCAAAAGGCGCAAGAAGAGCTCGCCCAGCTTGAAGTCGAGGGCCAGGCAGGCGCCGGCGCCGTCAAGATCGTCATGACCTGCAAGCACGATGTGAAACGCGTCACGATCGATCCCTCGGTCATGGACGACAAGGAGATGCTCGAAGACTTGATCGCCGCGGCCTTGAACGATGCCAACCGCCGCGCCGAAAGCCTGATGCAGGAGCGCATGGGGGCCCTCACCGCGGGGCTGCCGTTGCCGCCGGGGATGAAGCTGCCGTTTTGAGCGCCACGCAGCGCCTTGACGGGTGGTCGTTCGGACACTATCTTGGGACGCCTGCCCACGCCAGCCCAGAAGCCGCCATGCCTGCCACCGATCGCCGCCGCGATGCCGAATACCTTGCGCGGCTGCGCGACTATTACGCCAGCGCGCACCGCATTCCGTCGTTACAGCGCATCTGCGACTTGATGGGCTTTGCCTCGAAGACCGCCGCCAAGAAACTGCTCGAGCGGCTCGAACGGGCGGGATTCGTCGAGAAGACGCCCGAGGGCGATGCCTGGATGCCGACCGAGCGCTTCTTCGAGCGGCCGCTGGCCGCCACGCCGGTGCGCGCCGGCGCGCCAGACAGCATCGAAGGGGCTCAGGGCGATCTTTTCCTCGTCGATCGTTACCTCATCCGCCAGCCTTCGCGCACCGTGCTCGTCCCCGTCAAGGGCGATTCGATGGCCGATGCCGGCATCTATGAAGGCGATCTCGTCGTCGTCGAGCGCGACCGGCCGGCGCGAGCGGGCGATTTCGTCGTCGCCATCGTCGATGATGCCTTCACGCTCAAGGAACTCGCGCTCGAAGAAGGCCGCTTCGTCTTGAAGCCGCGCAATCCGGCCTATCCGGTGATCCGCCCGCGCGGGGAATTGGAGATCTTCGGCGTCGTGACTGGGCTCGTGCGGCGCTATGGGGCGACTTGAGGCGATCGTTGGGAGTCGGGATGAAAAGAATTCTCTTCGTCTGCATGGGCAACATCTGCCGTTCGCCGACGGCGGAAGGCGTGGCGCGGGCGCTGGCCGAGAAAGCGGGCATGGCGGAGCATTTCGAATTCGATTCGGCGGGCACGCACGGGTATCACATCGGCGAGCCGCCTGATCGGCGCGCGCGCGAAGCCGCCGCGCGGCGCGGCTACGATCTGTCGCCGTTGCGGGCCCGGCAGGTCGAGGCGGCCGATTTCCTGCGCTTCGATCTGATCCTCGCGATGGATCGCGACAATTTGCAGCTTTTGCATCGCGCTTGCCCCGCCGAGCATCGCGGCAAGCTCAAGCTCTTCCTCGAATTCGCGCCCGGGCTGGGGGTCGAAGAGGTGCCCGATCCCTACTATGGCGGCCCGGAAGGTTTCGACGCGGTGCTCGATCTCGTCGAGGCCGCCGTCGAGGGGCTGCTCTCCCTTCACGCACCGCCGCAATGAAAACGCCCGCAGCGGCGGGCGTTTGCCGAGGGCGGCGAGCCTTACTCTGGCCGGCGGGTCTCGATGAGCTGCAAGGGCTCGTCGGGGATCACCGGCGCGGGCTTGGGCTTGCGGCCAAGCGGCTGCGGCGGCGGCTCGAAGGCGGGCGCGCGGGCGGGGTACTTCGTTTCGACGAGTTCAAGGCCGGCTTCCTTGAGTTCGGCCGACAAGTCGATCGGATTGGCCGGTGAGGTCACCGGCGTGCGCGGCACCGCCGCCGGTTCGCTGGCGGCGGGCGCGGCTTCGCCGGCTGAAGTCGCGGCGGGTTCGCTCGGTTCGAGCGGCTGCGGCGTCGGCCAGGGCATCGGCTTGGATGCCAAGCTCTCCTCGGCTGCCGCGGTGACGGCGGCCGTCGAGGAGATGGAGGAGGGGGCGCTGTCCTGGGCCGCAGCGGAGGATGTCTCGACGGTCGCAGCGCTGCCTGATGCGGCTGCGAAAGTCGGCGCTGGCGCGACGGCCTCTGCCGCGAGGGTGGCGGCAGGTGCTGCTTCTGCATTGCCTTCGGCTGCCGACATCGGGGCAGCCTCTTCGCTGCGCCGCTCATTCCGGCCGCGGCCGCCGCGGCGATTGCGCCGTCGGCCTTCGCCGCCCGCCTCGGCGGCAGGCGGTTCTGAGCTCGGCGGGCTCACGACGCTCGCCGGGGCATTCGCCTCGGCCACCTCGCGTATGGCCTCCGTGCCTTTTTCGGGACGCTCCTTGCGCGGCGGGCGATTCTCGCGCGCTTCCTTGGTGCGCTCTTTGCGTTCGCCGGCGAGGGATTCGCCGCTCATCGCCATGCGCTCGCGCGGCTCGCGGGCTTCCCGCCCTTCGCGTTTGTCGCGGCGAGCGCGGCCGCCGCGCTCGCGCCGATCACTGCGTTCGCCCTTTTTCTTCTCAGCCGGAACGGGCGCGGTCTCCTGGCGGGCGCCCTTAAACCAGGCGAGGATGCGGGCGAAGAGGCCGGGCTGAGTGGGCGCGGGCTCGGGTTCTTTCGGCGCGACGGTGGGCGCCGGCTGCTCGGGCGTGATGCCTTTGACGGCGGCCTCGGGTCGGGGCGCCTTGGCTTCTGTCTGCACGGCCTGGACGGCTTCCTCGGCCGGTTTGGTGGCCATCTCGTAGCTGGCGAGCGTCTGGCCTTCCTGGTTGAGCTGGTCGTGGCGCAGGCGGACGATCTCGTGCTGCGGCGTTTCGAGATAGCGGTTCGGGATGATGAGGAGATTGACGCGATGGCGCGTCTCGATGCGGGCGATGTCGAGGCGCTTTTCGTTGAGCAGGAAGGTCGCGACATCGACGGGCACCTGGACGTGGATCGCGCCGGTGTTCTCCTTCATCGCCTCTTCTTCGATGATGCGCAGGATGTGGAGCGCGGCCGACTCGGTCGAACGGATGTGGCCAGTGCCCGTGCAGCGCGGGCAGGTGATGTAGCTCGTCTCGGCCAAGGCAGGGCGCAGGCGCTGGCGGGAGAGTTCCAAGAGGCCAAAGCGCGAAATCTTGCCCATCTGCACGCGCGCGCGGTCGAAATGAAGCGCTTCGCGCAGGCGGTTCTCGACCTCGCGCTGGCTTTTGGGCGATTCCATGTCGATGAAATCGATGACGATGAGGCCGCCCAGGTCACGCAAGCGCAGCGGACGGGCGATCTCGTCGGCCGCTTCGAGGTTGGTCTTGAGCGCGGTCTCCTCGATGTCGGCGCCCTTGGTGGCGCGGCCCGAGTTGACGTCGATGGCGACGAGCGCCTCGGTGTGGTCGATGACGACGGCGCCGCCCGAGGGGAGATTGACTTGCCGCGAATAGGCCGATTCGATCTGGTGCTCGATCTGAAAGCGCGAGAAAAGCGGCACGTCGTCGCGATAGCGTTTGACCCGATTGACGTTGGCCGGCATCACATGGCTCATGAACTGCCGCGCCTGCTCATAGATGTCGTCGGTGTCGATGAGGATCTCGCCGATGTCGGGCTGGAAGTAGTCGCGGATGGCGCGGATCACCAGGCTCGATTCCTGGTAGATCAGGAAGGCGCCGGATTGCGCCTGGGCGGCGCCTTCGATGGCGCGCCACAGTTGCAGAAGGTAGTTCAAGTCCCACTGCAGCTCTTCGAGCGTGCGGCCGATGCCGGCGGTACGCGCAATGAGGCTCATGCCGGCCGGCACGTCGAGCTGGTCCATCAGCTCGCGCAGCTCCTGCCGTTCTTCGCCCTCGATGCGGCGCGATACCCCGCCGCCGCGCGGGTTGTTCGGCATCAAGACGAGGTAGCGGCCGGCGAGCGAGATGTAGGTCGTGAGCGCCGCGCCCTTGTTGCCGCGCTCATCCTTTTCGACCTGGACGATGAGCTCCTGGCCGACCTTGAGCGCATCCTGGATCTTCGCGCGGCCGGGCTCGAGGCCCGGCTGGAAATAACTCTTCGAGACTTCCTTGAAGGGCAAAAAGCCGTGGCGTTCGGCGCCGTAATCGACGAAGGCGGCCTCGAGCGAGGGCTCGATGCGGGTAATGACCGCCTTGTAGATGTTGCTCTTGCGTTGCTCCTTGGCGGCCGATTCGATGTCGAGGTCGATGAGTCTCTGACCATCGACGATCGCGACGCGGAGTTCCTCGGCCTGCGTCGCATTGAATAGCATGCGTTTCATCGGTGCTCCTGCTTGGGCACGCAGGCAGGCACGACAAATCACGCCACACGTCTCAAAGCGTCTTTAACGAATTTGCGGCATCGACACCATCTGAATGGGGTGCGGTATGGGCAAATGGGTTGCGGGTTTGTCGGATTGCGTCGCCACACTTTAAGGAGAGGCGGCGCGGATCGAAGCCTGTCTGTGCGCAAGTAAAAAAACGCGTCGCAACTTACGGTGAGCGACATCACCTGGGCTTGGCAAGACGAGACGAAATTTCGGGCTGGCCAAACGTATCGGTGCGTGCAGTGGCCAGGGGGGCGAAAACGTCTGCCTCATGCCGGCGGTCAAGACCCGTAGAATGGCAGGCGGGCGTGGCTGCCGGCAACATCGGCGCAAGTCGCCCCGGTGCCGCTTCGTGCGCCGGGCGCAGCCTCCGCCAATGGCTAAGCGCGAGCCGATTATATTGTGAAAGAACGAGTTGGGTAAAGAAAGCGTCACATTCCTCGAGGTGGGCGAAGCCGCCGCCGGCCAGCGCATCGACAATTTCCTCTTCAAGCACTTGAAAGGGGTGCCGAAAAGCCACGTCTATCGCATCCTGAGAAGCGGCGAGGTGCGCGTCAATCAAGGCCGCGTCGGCCCCGAGCGGCGGCTTGCCGTCGGCGACCGGGTGCGCATCCCTCCCGTGCGGCTTGCCGAGCGGCCAGATGAGCCCGCCCCGCCGCCGCGCGACTTTCCCGTCGTGTTCGAGGACGAGGCGATCCTCGTCGTCGACAAACCCGCGGGCGTGGCCGTGCATGGCGGCAGCGGGGTGAGCTTCGGCATCATCGAGCAGCTGAGGGCCGCGCGGCCCGAGGCCAGGTTCCTTGAGCTAGCGCACCGGCTCGACCGCGAGACCTCTGGCCTCTTGATCATTGCAAAAAAGCGCGCGGCGCTCGTGAGGCTGCAAGATCAGTTCCGCTTGGGCCAGATCGACAAGCATTATCTCGCGCTCGTCAAAGGGCGATGGCGCGATGCGCTGCGCAATGTCAGACTGCCGCTCCTCAAATTCCTCACGCCGGAAGGCGAGCGCCGCGTGCGGGTGGCGGCCCATGGCAAGGCGGCGCATTCCATCGTGCGCCTGCAAGGGCATTGGGCGACCCCCTGGGGCAGTGCAAGCCTGCTGGAAGTCGCCTTGCGCACAGGCCGCACGCACCAGATTCGCGTTCATCTCGCCCATCTGGGGCATCCCATTCTCGGCGACGAGAAATATGGCGATTTCGGCTTGAACCGCGACTTGCAAAAGCGGGGCTTGAGACGCATGTTCCTCCATGCGGCAAGCTTGACGCTGCCGCATCCGCTCACCGGCGAGAAGATCGAACTCGTTTCTTCCTTGCCGCAGGAACTGGCGGAATTTCTCGAACAGCTGACCGGGACGGCCGATGTCGCGCTATGAATTGATCGTGTTCGATTGGGATGGCACGCTGATGGATTCGGCGGGCATGATCGTCGAGTGCGTGCGGGCGGCGGCTTGCGATCTGGGGCTTTCCCCGCCCTCCGAAGAGCGGGCGCGCCACATCATCGGGCTTGGCCTCGTCGATGCGCTGCGCTACGCGCTGCCCGATCTCGAGGCCGAGCGCTATGAGGATCTCGTCGAGCGCTACCGCCATCATTACCTCTCGCGCGACCACGAATTGACGCTCTTTGCCGGGGCGGAAGACTTGATCCGGCGGCTCGCCGAACTGGGCTACCGGCTGGGGGTGGCCACGGGCAAGTCGCGGCGCGGACTCGATCGCGCGCTGGCCGCGAGCGGTCTGGACGCCTATTTCCATGCGACGCGCTGCGCCGACGAGTGTCAGTCGAAGCCCCACCCGCAGATGCTCGAAGAGCTCATGGCAGAGTTTGCCGTCGGGCCCGCCCAGACCTTGATGATCGGCGATACGACGCACGACCTCCTGATGGCGAAGAACGCCGGCGTCGATGCCGTTGCCGTGAGTTACGGCGCCCATCCGCGTGAGGCGCTCGAGGCCGTCGCGCCGTTATACTGTGCCGATTCGATCCCCGCGTTGTCCGAATGGCTGGCGCGACATGCTTGAGGTGGCAAGGTGACGGAAGAGACGGGCTGGGAACGCAAGATCATCGAAAAACTCGCGCTCGAGGCGCTCGCCGAGCAGCGCCGCGCCCGGCGCTGGGGCATCTTCTTCAAGCTGTTGGGCTTTGCCTATCTGACGGTGTTTCTCGCGGCGCTCATCGACTGGGAGGGCCTCGATCCGGAAAAGAGCGCGCGGCATACCGCGCTCGTCGAGCTCACGGGCGTGATCCAGGCCAAGGGCGATGCCAATGCCGACGACGTCGTGAGCGCGCTGCAGGCCGCCTTCAAAGACAAAGGGACGGCCGGCGTCATCCTGCGCATCAACAGTCCGGGCGGCAGCCCCGTGCAGGCCGGCATCATCGCCGACGAGATCGTGCGCCTGCGCAGCAAGTATCCCGACAAGCCGATCTACGCCGTCGTCGAGGACATTTGCGCCTCGGGCGGCTATTACGTCGCGGCCGTCGCCGACAAGATCTATGTCGACAAGGCGAGCATCGTCGGCTCGATCGGCGTCTTGCTCGACGGCTTCGGCTTCACGGGCACCTTGGACAAACTTGGCATCGAGCGGCGGCTTCTGACCGCCGGCGAGCACAAGGGCTTCCTCGACCCCTTCTCGCCGCAGAACGCGCGCCACAAGGAACACGCCCAGAGCATGCTCGACGACATTCACCGCCAGTTCATCGAGGTCGTCAAAAAAGGGCGCGGCAGCCGTCTCAAGGAAACGCCCGAGATGTTTTCCGGGCTCATGTGGACCGGCGCGAAGAGCGTCGAACTGGGCCTCGCGGATGGCTTTGGCACTGTCGATTCGGTCGCCCGCGAAGTCATCCAGGCCGAAGAGATTCGTGACTACACGATCAAGCCCAATTTCGCCGAGAAATTCGCGCGCCGCTTTGGCGCCGGCGCAGCGAGCGCTTTAACCGCGGCGCTGGAGCGTTTCAGTCTCCGTTAGGCTATTATTGGTTTATGGCCGCGGTCGTCTTCGATACCCATAAATTCGTCAAAGAGCTCCAGGCTTCGGGGATGCCTCCCGAGCAGGCGGAGGCTTTCGTCCGTGCCCAACAAGAATCCTGGGACAAGTGCTCGATACGACCTTGGTGACGAAATCCGATCTCGCAGAGCTCGAAAAAGCGCTGCGCGTCTCGCTGGAGCGCTTGGAGCGGGAACTGCTGGTCATCAAGTGGATGCTGGGCGTCGTCGTGGCCGCCACAGTCATCCCGCATCTGAAACCCTTGTTTTCCTGACTCATCGAGCGAGCAGCAGAAACACCGTCGGCCGCTTGGCGTAAAAGTCGGCGCTGGCGGGACGGCTGCGCCATTCGGCGATGCGGCGCGTGACGACGTGCTCGGTAGGCAGCGTCAGGTCGCAGGCCAGACACAAAAGCGTCTCTGGCCGGCAGGTAGAGAGGAGGGCCGTGAGGAGCGCCCCATTGCGGTAAGGCGTCTCGATGAAGAGCTGCGTCTGGCGCTTTTGACGTGATTCCCGCTCCAGTTCGGCGATTTTGCGGCTGCGCTCGGGGTCGCGCTGCGGCAGGTAACCGTGGAAGGCGAAACGCTGGCCTTCGAGGCCGGAAGCCATCAGCGCCAGGAGCAGCGAAGAGGGGCCGACGAGCGGCCGCACGGGCAGGCCAAGCTCATGGGCGCGCCGCACGACGAGCGCCCCGGGATCGGCGATGCCTGGGCAGCCAGCTTCGGACATCAGCCCCGTGTCGGTCCCGGCTTGGACGGGGGCGAGCAGCCGATCGATTTCGGCTGGCGTGGGCGATTCGGGGAGGGCTTCGATCGCCAGCGCCTGGAGCGGCAAAGGGTGCCCGAGCCATTTGAGCGCGGCGCGGGCGCTTTTCGCTTGCTCGACGATGAAGCGGCTCAAGCGGCAGGCGGCTTCCCGCGTGCCCTGGGGCAAGACATCGGGCCAGGGAGCGCTTTCGCCCAGGTGGATGGGCAGCAAATACAGCGTGCCGTTCAAGGCAAAGGAATCCCCTCGGCGCGCAGCATCTCGGCAAGCGCGATGAGCGGCAGACCGATGAGGGCGGTCGGATCATCGCTCCTTTGCCATTCGAGCAAGGCGATGCCCAATCCTTCCGAGCGGGCGCTGCCGGCGCAGTTTAGGGCGTCTTCCCGCTCGAGATAGCGCTCGATCTCGGCATCCGAGAGTTCGCGAAAGCGCACCTCGGTCGGAATGCCGCGCAAGTGATGGCGTCCGCTTTGGGCATTGAGCAGGCACACGCCGGTATGGAAGACGACCGTCTGGCCGGAAAGTTCACGCAGCTGGCAGCGCGCCGCTTCCCGCGTGCCCGGCTTGCCATAGCGCCGGTGGCCGCAATAAGCGACTTGATCCGAGCCGATGATGAGGGCAGTGGGCGCGCGGGCGGCCACGGCTTGGGCCTTGGTGAGCGAGAGCCGCTCGGCGGTGGCAGCCGGCGGCTCGTCCGGCAAGGGAGTTTCGTCGGTCTCGGGCGAGACGACCTCGAAGGGGAGTTTCAGGCGGGCGAGCAGCTCGCGGCGGTAAGGCGAGGTGGAGGCGAGGATCAGCGGTTGCAGCATGAGCGGCGGATGAGTGGATGTTTTGATGGGCTTTTTTGTCGAATGAGCTTTGACCGCGCAAGGCAAGGCATGATAACATCCGCGCCCTTTATGTCGTCCCGGGAAATCGATCTTTCCGCAACGATCATCGACAGCCTCGGCTTCGCGGCGGAAGGCGGCCGGCTGGCGGGCGGCTTGCCGCTCGCGAATCTGGCGCGTCTTTCCGACGTCTTAGTGAGGCCGGAAGGCTGGCTTGAGTGCGAGCTCGCGGGCGAGCGGATCACCGATGCCTCCGGCCAGTCGAAATCGCTGCTTCATCTGAAGGTGACGGGGCGCCTAAAGCTCCTGTGCCAGCGCTGCCTCTCCGAAGTGGCCTTCGATTGCCGCATCGACAGCCGGCTTTTGTTGATCCCGGAAGGGATTGAGTGGCCCGCGGATGAGATGGAGACGGACGAATACGACGCTCTGCCGGCGAGTCGTGAGCTTTCGGTGCTCACCCTCGTCGAAGACGAAGTGCTGCTGGCGTTGCCGATCGTGCCGCGCCATGCGGATTGCCGGCTGCCCGGCGGCTGGGAATGGAAAGAGGCCACCTCACCGTTCGCGGCGTTGGCGCAGTTGCACAGGCATTGAGATTGATTGAATTGAGTCAGTAAGGAGTCATCATGGCTGTCCAGCAGAACAAGAAATCCCCCTCGAAGCGCGGCATGCACCGCTCGCACGATTTTCTTTCTGCGCCGCCCTTGGCCATCGAGCCGACGACGGGCGAAGTGCATCTGCGCCACCACATCTCCCCCTCCGGCGTCTATCGCGGCAAAAAGGTGTTGAAGACTAAAGCGGACTGAATCGCGCCTGACGAAGACGGCTGGGCAGCGCTGGCCCGGCCGTTTTCTTGGTGCGCCCGGCAGGGCGCACTTACTTGGAGGTGGAAGTCCTCTACTCGCCCGGCAAGGGGAAGAGTTAGCCGAACGGCAAGGGTGTTCTGGGCGACTGGAAATCTGGAGGAAGCCGAAGGCAAAGCGCTGGCCTGACG
>JAOAHQ010000070.1 GCA_026415155.1 Rhodocyclaceae bacterium | reverse complement strand
ATGCCATCGCCTGGAAGCTCAATACCCGACCCCGCAAGAGCCTCAACTGGCTTTGCCCTGCCGAACTCTTCATGCCCGAGGCCTTCAACTTCGAACAACACTTTCGTCAATTCGTTGCACTTCGACCTTGAAACCGCCCGGTCTTGTTCGAGACTCATGGCTCCCGCAGCTTTGCGGGCCTCCCTGAATATAGCGATTGGCATATGTTTTACCCGATCCTGTCACGCCAATGCAATATCGTGAGGGCATGCAAGTCGGCGCGGGCGGGACGGCGCCCAAGGCGCTCATTTTTTCTCGTAGCTCGACAGCGTCACGCCGGCGCGCGCGAGGTGCTCCCGGAGCTGCTTGATGTCCTGCTTCGAACAGGTAGAGCTGTTGTGCGGGTGGTGGAGATAGAACTCGAAGCCATTCAAGACGATGCGAAAACGCGCGCCATGGCCGGTCTCGATTGCCGCGCCCAAGTGGTGGAGCAGGGATTCGACTTCTCGCCAGTGGATGTTGCCGCTGGGCGGATCGCTGAAGATCGCGGCCAGCAGATGGGCGTGCTTGTGACTCATGGAAGGCTCCGCGTGGATTTGTGGGCAATGATAGCCGTCCGCTGGGTTGCCTGTGCCGGTCAAATCGTTTCTAATTACGCGCCCGCTTTCCGGAAACTCGAACTTACGTGCAGGTTTACGCTCTCGGCATCAATCATCACACCGCGCCGCTCGACATCCGCGCGCAGGTGGCCTTCGATCCGGCGCGGCTCGTCACGGCGCTGCATGATCTATTGCGCCGCCAGCCGGTGGAGGAAGCAGCGATTCTCTCGACCTGCAACCGCACCGAGCTCTATTGCACGACCGACGAGCCACAGGCGGCCGCCGATTGGCTCGCCGAATACCATGCGCTGCCGGTGCGCAAGATCGAGCCCTATCTCTACCGCCACCCGCATAGGGATGCCGTGCGCCACATGTTTCGCGTCGCCTCGGGGCTCGATTCGATGGTGCTCGGCGAACCGCAGATTCTGGGGCAAATGAAGCAGGCGGCGCGCATCGCCCAAGAGGCCGGCACGCTCGGCACGCTGCTCAACAAGCTTTTTCAGCGCACCTTCGCAGTGGCCAAGGAAGTGCGCTCGACCACCGCGATCGGCGCCAACATCGTCTCGCTCGCCGCCGCCGCGGTGCATCTTGCAGAGCGCATCTTCGAGCGGCTTGCCGACCAGCAGGTGCTCTTCATCGGCGCCGGCGAGATGATCGAGCTTGCCGCGGCGCACTTTGCTGGCCAGCGGCCGAAGCGCCTGTCGATCGCCAACCGCACGCCCGAGCGGGCGCGGCCGATCGCCGAGCGCTTTGGCGGCGACGTGCTGCGGCTCGATGAGGTGAGCACGAAACTGGCCGAGTACGACATCGTCGTCTCCTGCACGGCGAGCACCTTGCCGATCATCGGGCTCGGCATGGTCGAGCGGGCCTTGAAGGCGCGCAAGCACCGCCCGATGGTGATGGTGGATCTCGCCGTGCCACGCGACATCGAGGCCGAGGTGGGCCGGCTCGACGACGTCTTCCTCTACACGCTCGACGATCTCGCCCAGATCGTCGAATCGGGCCAAGAATCGCGCCAGGCCGCCATCGTCGAGGCCGAGGCGATCATCGCGCACCGCGTCGACGATTTCCTGCACTGGCTCGAAGCGCGCGAGACGGTGCCGACGATCCGCGCCTTGCGCGATGCCGGCGAGCGCGCACGGCGGCACGAGCTCGAACATGCGCTCAAGATGCTGCAGCGGGGCGTCGACCCCAAAGAGGTGCTCGAAGCGCTATCGAAGGGGCTCACCAACAAGCTCTTGCACCCGCCGACCCAGGCGCTCAACCTCGCCGAAGGTCCTGAGCGCCACGAGGTGGCCGCGCTGATCGCGCGCATCTGGCATCTGCATCCCGAAAAATAATGACGATGCTTCCCTCCCAGCGCCAGCGCTTGACGCGGCTCGTCGACCGGCTTGCCGAACTCGATGCCCTGCTAGGCAGCGCCGAGGCGGTGCGCGACCTCGAAAACTTCCGCCGCTTAAGCAAAGAGCGCGCCGAGATCGGCGAGACCGTGGCGCTCTTTACGGCCTACTGCCAGGCCGAAAACGATTTGGCCGCCGCCCGCGCGATGGAAGCCGAGGCGGAACTCGCCGCATTCGCACGCGAGGAAGCCCAGGCCGCCCAGCAGAAACTGGCCGAGCTCGAGCTGGAACTACAACGCGCCCTCCTGCCCAAAGACCCGGACGACGAGAAGAACGTCTTCCTCGAAATCCGCGCCGGCACCGGCGGAGAAGAATCGGCGCTTTTCGCGGCCGATCTGTTTCGGATGTATGCGCGCTTTGCCGAACGCCAAGGCTGGCGCGTCGAGGTCGTGTCGAAGAATGAGTCCGATCTCGGCGGCTTTCGCGAGATCATCGCCCGCATCGAGGGCGAGGGGGTCTTCGGGAAGCTCAAGTTCGAATCGGGCGGGCACCGCGTGCAGCGCGTGCCGGAGACCGAGGCGCAGGGCCGCATCCATACCTCGGCCTGCACGGTGGCCGTGCTGCCCGAGGCGGGTGAGCTGGCCGAGATCGACCTCAATCCGGCCGATCTCAAGATCGACACTTTCCGCGCCTCCGGCGCCGGCGGACAGCACATCAACAAAACCGACTCGGCGGTGCGCGTGACCCACCTGCCGACCGGCCTCGTTGTCGAATGCCAGGACGACCGTTCGCAGCATCGCAACAAGGCCCAGGCGCTCGCCGTGCTCGCGGCGCGCCTGAAGGACATGCAGGAGCGCGAAAAGCAGCAGCAGATCGCCACGACGCGCAAATCGCTGATCGGCAGCGGCGACCGCTCGGAGCGCATCCGCACCTACAACTTTCCGCAGGGGCGCGTCACCGACCATCGCATCAACCTGACGCTCTATAAGCTCGACGCGGTCATGGACGGCGACCTCGACGAGCTCATCGGCGCCTTGCAGGCCGAGCATCAGACCGAACGGCTCGCCGCGCTCGCAAGCGAATCATGACGGCGATCGCCGCGCTGCTTTCCCAAGCGCGCGCGCAGATTCCGGCGTCCGAGGCGCGCCTCTTGCTCTCTCACGTGCTTGGCCAGCCTACCGCCTGGCTCGAAGCGCACCGCGAGGAGGAACTCGAGCCCGCTGCCGCGGCGCGCTTTGGGGCGCTCATCGAGCGGCGCGCGGCGGGGGAGCCGATCGCCTATCTCGTCGGCGAGCGCGAGTTTTACGGGCGCTCGTTTCTCGTCACGCCGGACGTGTTGATTCCGCGGCCGGAGACGGAGCTGCTCGTGGAGCTCGCGCTTGCCAAAGTCGGCGCTCACCCGACGGCCAGCATCCTCGATTTGGGCACCGGCAGCGGCTGCCTAGCCATTACGCTCGCGCTCGAATTGCCCGCGGCACACGTCACCGCCGTCGACGCCTCTCCCGCCGCCCTCGAAGTGGCGCGCAAGAATGCCAGACAGCTCGGCGCGGCGGTCGATTTCATCGAGAGTGATTGGTTTGCCGCGCTGCCGCCGCAGCGCTTCGACCTCATCGTCGCCAATCCGCCCTATGTCGCGGCGGGCGACCCGCATTTGACGCAAGGCGATTTGCGCTTCGAGCCGAAAGTGGCGCTCACCGACGGAGCCGATGGCCTTACGTCAATCCGCCGCATCATCAAAGCGGCGCCGGCATGGCTTGCTGCCGGCGGCTGGCTCTTCCTCGAGCACGGCTGGGATCAGGCCGCGGCCGTCGAAGAGTGTTTGGCGGCGGCGGGGTTTTGCGCGCTCGAACGGCATCGCGACCTGGCCGGCATCGAGCGCGTCGGCGGTGGTAGAATTCCCGACTGATTCGTTCAACTTTGAAGGGGATCGCCATGAACAAGGAAAAAATCCACCAGATCGTCTCGGAACATCCCGTCGTGCTCTTCATGAAGGGCACCAAGCACTTTCCGACCTGCGGCTTTTCCGGCCGCGCCGCACAGGTTTTGAAGGCCTGCGGCGTCGATTTCTTTGATGTCAATGTGCTCGCCGAGCCCAATACGGTGCCCGAGTTGCGCGAATACGCCGACTGGCCGACCGTGCCGGTCTGCTACATCCGCGGCGAGCTCATCGGCGGGTCGGACATCCTGCTCGAGATGTATCAGTCTGGCGAGCTGCAGCAAAAGCTGGGCGACCTGATGAAGCCCACGAGCTGAGGGGCTAGGCCGCCAGGCGCTCTTCGACGGCGCTCAAGCGTCGGTCGAGTTCTGCAATGCGCTCGATCAGATGCTCGTGTTCATTGCGTCGCACGAAGACGTCCTCGAAGCGGTCGAGGCGGGCATTGAGCTGGTCGAAACGGAGCTGCATGTCGCTTGCTAGACGGTCGATGCGCAGCAGGGCATCGGCATGATGTGCGTCAGCGCGATCGCGCACTTCATCGATGCGTCGTTCGAGCTCTAGATAGACCGTCTCGATACGTTTGTTCGTCTCGTCGATGCGCCGTCCGAGCTCTAGATAGACCGTCTCGATGCGCTTGTTCGTCTCGTCGATGCGTTTGTTTATTTCATCGACACGATTGTTCGTTTCATCGATGCGCTTGTTTGTCTCATCGATGCGCTTGTTCGTTTCATCGATGCGTTTGTTTGTCTCATCGATGCGCTTGCCGACTTCATCGATGCGGCGGCTTTGATCGGCCAGATGGAGATTGATGTCGTCGAGGCGCTTGACGATGCCGTCGATCTGACCGCTTTGCCTAGCCAGCTCGAGATGCAGCTTCTCGAGTTCGGGCGCAAGCCATTCCTGCAAGACCTTTTTCAGCGTGTCGGCGATTTCCATGCTTCTCTCCCCTCTCCGCCTCCCGAGTATAGCCCTGTCTGAAGGGAAAACCCAGACGATCAGATCAGCCGCGCAATTCGGCCAGCAGCTTGTCGATCATGCGCTTGGCCTGATTGAGGTAGGCCGCGCCGAACAGGTTGAGGTGGTTCAAGACGTGGTAGAGGTTGTAGAGCGTCTTCCGCGTCTCGTAGCCAGGGTCGAGCGGCCAGGCGAGCCGGTAGGCCGCGTAGAAGGATTCCGGGAAACCGCCGAAGAGCTCGCTCATCGCGAGATCCGTCTCGCGGTCGCCGCGATAGACGGCCGGATCGAAGACGACCGGCGTGCCGTCGGGCAGCCGGCCGGCATTGCCGCCCCATAGATCGCCATGCAAGAGGGAAGGCGCTGGCCGGTAGTCGAGGAAGAAGGCGCCGAGCTTTTCACAAAGCCGCTCGCCCTTGTCGCGCCAGACGCGCTCGAGCCCATTGCTGCTCGCCCAGGCCAATTGCGGCGCGAGCCGTTCGGCGGCGAAGAAGCGGGCCCAGCTCGGGTGCGACCGATTCGATTGCGGGTTCATGCCGATGTAATTGTCGCGCGGCCAGCCATAGACGTCGTCCGGCCCGTACGCGCGATGCAGGGCGGCCAGCTGCTCGCCGAGGCGCGCGCCGCTTAAGCGATCGAGGGCGGTAAGCTCGAAATATTCGAGCTCGAGCCAGGCGTGCTGGCCATCTTGGCCTTGGCCCAACACGGCGGGCACGCGCAGTGCGCCCGTGGCAGCAAGCGCCGCGAGGCCGTCTGCCTCGGCGGCAAGCCGGTCTTGTTCACCCAGTGGCACGGTCTTGCGGAAAATGGCCATTAGGTTTGCGCCAGCAGCAGGTTGGTGCGGGAAAGCCGCTCGGCAAGCACTTGCAAAAAGCCTTGGTAGAAATGCATGCGGCAGCTCGCCGAGGCAAGCCGCAGGGACGTACCCGGGATGACGACGAGGCGCACGTCGGTCAAGGCCGTGACGTCGGCGACGCGCTGCGGATGGCGGCGGTCGAGCACCGCCATCTCGCCGACCACCTCGCCGGGGCCCAGAAGGCCGAGCGTGTGGCCCTGCTTGGAGACGGCCAGCTCCCCTTCGAGGATGAAGCAGAAGTGATCGCCCGGCTCGCCGTCTTTCATGAGCCGCGTGCCGGCGCTATTGGCTTCCCAGCGCGCGAAGCGCACGACTTCCCAGAGCTCGACGTCGGAAAACTCATCGAAGAAGGAAAGCGAGCGCAGGTTTTCGAACTTTTCGCTATCCGGCACTTCATGGCGGCGCGCTGCGAGCTGGCAGCTCTTGAAGGCCTGCGCAAGATCGTGCGAGAACTCGGCCCAGGTCGGGTAGCGATCCTTGAGCTCCTTTTGCATCGCGCGCGCCACGACGGCATCGAGCGCGGCGGGGATGTCGTTGCGGAAGGTCGACGGCGGCGGCGGATCGATGTTGCAGATCTGGTAGATCATGCCGTAATTGCTCGAGGCCATGAAGGGCAGGCGGCCGGTGAGGAGCTGGTACATGACGACGCCGAGCGCATAGATGTCGGTCTGGTGCGTCACTTCGCCTTCGCGCACTTGCTCGGGCGACATGTAGGCCGGCGAGCCGACGCCGAGCACCTGGGTCTGCGTCTGCCCCTCGATGGTCTGCAGGCAGGCGCCGAAGTCGGAGATCTTGATGTCGCCGCTCAAGCGGGCTGCCTCGCCCGTTTCGGCAAGCAGGATGTTGGCCGGCTTGATGTCGCGGTGCGTGATGCCGAGGCGATTCGCGTATTCGAGCGCGCGCGTGCATTTGAAGATGATCTCGACGACGCGCTCGATCGGCAAGAGCGCATCGCTCGAACAGAACTGCTCGAGCGTGCCGCCCGGCACGTATTCCATGACGATGTAGCTCTCCGCGTCGCCGATCACCGCGTCGTAGATCTGCACGATGTGCGGGTGGATGAGCTTGCCGGCGAGCGAGGCCTCGTTGATGAGCAGGTGGCGAAACTGCCGGCCGCGCTCCTTGTCCTTGAGCACGTCGGGAAAGATCAGCTTGACGGCGACCTCTCGCTCGGCGAAGGGATCATAGGCGAGATAGACGGTCGAGGTGGCGCCCTCGCCGAGCTTCTTGATGACCTCGTATTTGCCGCCGATCTTGTCCATCAGAGCTTCTCGCGCCAGCGCGCGATCGCCGCTTGGACTTGCGCCGGCGCCGTGCCGCCGATGTGGTCGCGCGCCGCAAGCGCGCCGGCGACGGTCAGCACTTCATAGACGTCCGCCGCGATGAGCGGTGAAAAGGCCTGCAATTCGGAAAGTGAAAGCTCGGCGAGATCGCAGCCCTTCGCTTCGGCCAGCCGCACCGCGCGCGCCACCGCCTCGTGCGCATCGCGAAATGGCAGTCCCTTCTTGACGAGGTAGTCGGCGAGATCGGTCGCCGTGGCATAGCCTTGCCGCAAGGCCGCCGCCATCGCGTCGGCCTTGACGCGGATGCCGGGCACCAGGTCGGCGAAGATGCGCAAGCTGTCGATCACGGTATCGGCCGTGTCGAACAGGGGCTCCTTGTCTTCCTGGTTGTCCTTGTTGTAGGCGAGCGGCTGCCCCTTCATGAGCGTCAAGAGGCCGACAAGGTGGCCGAAGACGCGGCCGCTTTTGCCCCGCGCAAGCTCAGGCACATCCGGGTTCTTCTTCTGCGGCATGATCGAAGAGCCGGTGCAGAAGCGGTCGGCTAGATCGATGAAGCCAAGCCTTGGATTCATCCAGAGGATCAGCTCTTCCGAAAAGCGTGAAAGGTGCACCATCACGAGCGAAGCCGCGGCAGTGAATTCGATCGCGAAGTCGCGGTCGGAAACGGCATCGAGCGAGTTTTCGCACAAGCCGTCGAAGCCGAGCTCGCGCGCGACGAAATCGCGGTCGATGGGGAAGGTGGTGCCAGCGAGCGCCGCCGCGCCGAGCGGCAGACGATTGACGCGCTTGCGGCAATCGGCGAAGCGTTCGCCATCGCGCGCGAACATCTCGACATAGGCCAAGAGATGGTGACCGAAAGTGACTGGCTGGGCGACTTGCAAATGGGTGAAGCCGGGCATCGGCGTGGCGGCATGCGCTTCGGCCAAGTCGAGGAGCGCGCGTATGAGGTTCTTCAGGAGGCCAGTGATCGTATCGATCGCCTCGCGCAGCCACAGGCGGATGTCGGTGGCGACCTGGTCGTTGCGCGAGCGGCCGGTATGCAAGCGCTTGCCGGCCTCGCCGATGAGCGCCGTGAGGCGTTTTTCGATGTTGAGATGCACGTCCTCGGCATCCAGCTGCCAAGCGAATTCGCCGCGCTCGATTTCGGCGGCGATCTCGCCCATGCCGCGCTCGATCGCGGCCAGGTCTTCATTCGAGAGGATGCCCTGCCGGGCGAGCATCTTCGCATGGGCAAGCGAGCCTTGGATGTCCTGCCGCCACAGGCGCCGATCGAAAAACACCGAGGCGGTGTAGCGCTTGACGAGCTCGGCAACGGGTTCGGAAAAACGGCCAGACCAGGCTTGGCCCGCCTCTTGGGAATGATCTGACATAATGGGAAATGTCGAACGGATGCGTCAAAAGCGATGAGTATACCCTTGCGTCCGCCTGCCTTCCGCCTGCCGGATTTCCGCAACCAGGGCATCTGGCTGCGCCTCTTGCTCGCGGCCAATGGCCTGCTTGTCGTAGCCGCGCTCATCGCGAACCGCGAGGCGGCCCGGCTGCCGTTCGAGATCGCCGAACTGGCGGCCTGGAGTGAACCGGCGCTGCTCTGCACTTTGATCCTGCTCTACGCCGCTTCTCCTGTTTTACAGCGGCTGCCGCCACGGCTTGGCGCCCTTCTCGTCATCCTGCTTGCCATGACGATGGCGCTCGTCAGCCAAACCTTTCTCGCTCATCTCTTCGGCATGGCCGAGAGTGCCAGGCGCGCGCCGCTCGCCGCGGGTGCAGCGGCGCTCTTCCTCCTCTACTGGCTCGATCTCGTGGCGCGCGCGCGGGCCCCTGCCTTGGCCGAAGCGCGCCTCGCGGCGCTCACGGCGCGTATCCGGCCGCATTTCCTTTACAACAGCCTGAATGCCGTGCTCGGCGTGCTGCGCGAAGATGCGCGCCGCGCCGAGGCCGCGCTCGAAGCGCTCGCCGAGCTCTACCGCGCCTTGATGCGCGATAGCCGCGAGCTCCTGCCGCTGGCCGACGATATCGCGCTGGCCCAGAAATACCTCGACATCGAGCGCCTGCGGCTGGGGGAGCGCTTGCGCGTGCGCTGGCAGATCGATCCTTTCCCGTCCGATCTGCTCGCGCCGCCGCTTCTTTTGCAGCCGCTCATCGAAAACGCCGTCCATCACGGCATCGAGCCGCTCGCCACAGCCGGCGAGATCGGCGTCAGTATCCGCAGCGATGCTAAGCGTCTCGTCATCGAGATCGACAATCCGCTCGCGCCAGGCGCCTCCCCGCGGCCGGGCAGCCAGCTGGCGCTTGCCAACCTGCGCGAGCGCCTCTTGCTCTTTTACGACCTCGAAGCAAGCCTCGAGACACGCAGCGCCGATGGCCGCTTCCGGGTGCGCGTCGAACTGCCGCTGCGGCGCCAGACATGAACGCCCGCCCGCGCATCCTCATCGTCGATGACGAGCCGCCGGCGCGGGCGCGGCTCAAGGCGCTCCTTTCCGACATCGCCGGGGAATTTCCCCATGAGCTCGTCGGCGAGGCCGACAATGGCCTCGCGGCCCTCGAGCGGCTCGCGGCCTTGTCCGTGCCCGTCGACATCGTGCTCGCCGACATCGCGATGCCCGAGATGGGCGGGCTCGAGCTCGCCCAGCAGCTCGCCGGCCTGCCGCAGGCGCCGGCCGTGGTGTTCGTGACGGCCCACGACGAGTTCGCGCTTAAGGCCTTCGAACTTTCCGCCGCCGATTACCTCATGAAGCCGGTGCGCGCCGAGCGCCTGCTCGAGGCGCTCAGGAAGGCGCGCCGTCTTGCCAGCGCCGACTTCGCCGCCCTCGCCGCGCCTCAGCGCACGCGCTTGCGCGTCGTCGAGCGCGGCCAGGTCATCCTCGTGCCGATCGACGCGGTGCTTTATTTGCGCGCCGAACTGAAATACGTCACGGCGCGCACGCCTGAGCGCGCATACCTGCTCGAAGAGTCGCTCGCTCATCTCGAAGCCGAATTCGCCGCTCGCTTCGTGCGAATCCATCGCAATTGCCTCGTCGCCGTCGCTGCCGTCGCGGGCGCGGCGCGCGTCGAAAACGCGCACGGCGAGGCGCACTGGGAACTCTCCTTGAAGGGGGTAACCGAGCGCTTGACGGTGAGCCGGCGCCAGTGGCCCCAGGTGAAGACGCGGCTGGGGCTGTGAGTCTGGCCGGCAGGGAAAGTTGAACCACTTGCTTCCTCGGATAAGATGCGTGGTCTCGAATCGGTTCCAAACGATGAATTCCAAACACGCTCTGCGTAGCGCCCCCATTGGTGACGATCAGCTCACCCATCGGGAAAACCTGCGCGACAGGCGGCATTGAGCTGGATTTTCCATGCGCTCTCCAGCCACCGACGCCATGACTCCCGCCGAACGGCGCGCCGGCATGGCGCTTGCCGCGATCTTCGGCCTGCGCATGCTCGGGCTCTTCCTCGTGCTGCCGGTATTCGCCGTGCTCGCGCGCGAGCTGCCCGGGGGGGAGGATGCGGCCTTGGTCGGCTTCGCGCTCGGCGCCTATGGCTTGACGCAAGCCCTCCTGCAGATCCCTTTCGGCATCGCCTCCGACCGCTTCGGCAGAAAGCCCGTGATCGTCGCTGGGCTGCTCCTCTTCGCCGCAGGGAGCTTCCTCGCCGCGGTAGCACCCGACATGCACTGGATGATCGCCGCGCGCGTGCTGCAAGGCGCCGGGGCGATTTCGGCCGCCGTCTCGGCGCTTGCGGCGGACTTGACGCGCGAGCAGCATCGCACCAAGGTGATGGCGATGATCGGCGCCTCGATCGGCCTCGTCTTCGCCGCTTCCCTCGTGATCGCACCGCCCTTGGCCGCCGCGCTGGGGCTCTCTGGCCTCTTTGCATTGATCGGCGCGCTCGCGCTCGGGGCGATCTTGCTGCTCTATACGGCCGTGCCGCCAGCGCCGAGTTTTGGCCACCCCGAGCGCCCGCCGCTATCGGCCGTGCTACTCGATAGCCGGCTCGCCCAGCTCAATTTCGGCGTCTTCGCGCTGCACCTGATGCAGACGGCGCTGTGGGTCGTGATCCCGCCGGCGCTTGTCGCGGCAGGGCTCGCGGGCAGCGAGCACTGGAAGATTTATCTGCCCGCCGTGCTGCTTTCCTTCGTTGTCATGGTGCCGGCGATCATCATCGCCGAGCGCCGCGGCCGCATGCGGCTCATCTATGCTGGCGCTGTGGCGCTCCTCGTCTTCGTGCAGGCGGGGCTTGCCTTTTTCGGGGCGGGGCTGTGGAGCGCCGCGCTGTGGCTCACGCTGTTCTTCATTGCCTTCAACATCCTCGAAGCCTTGCAGCCTTCCTTGATCTCGCGCCTCGCGCCGCCGGCGGCCAAGGGCGCGGCGCTCGGGGTTTACAACACGACGCAATCGGTGGGGCTTTTCTTCGGCGGCGCCCTGGGCGGCTGGCTCGTCAAGCACCTCGGCACGGGCGCCGTCCATCTGGCCTGCGCCGCGCTTGGTATCATCTGGCTGATTTTGGCGACGCGGTTGCAGGCACCCAACCCACGGACGAACTAGGGAGAACGACATGGCTTCGGTAAACAAGGTGATTCTGGTGGGCAATCTCGGCGCGGATCCGGAAGTCCGCTATTTGCCGAATGGCGACGCGGTGGCCAACATCCGCGTCGCGACGACGGAGTCCTGGAAAGACAAGAATACCGGCGAGAAGAAGGAGCTCACCGAGTGGCATCGCGTGGTCTTTTACCGCAAGCTCGCCGAGATCGCCGGCCAGTATCTCAAGAAGGGCTCCCAGGTC
The DNA here is from genome assembly GCA_026415155.1 of Rhodocyclaceae bacterium. Classification (GTDB taxonomy): domain Bacteria; phylum Pseudomonadota; class Gammaproteobacteria; order Burkholderiales; family Rhodocyclaceae; genus Sulfuricystis. Next base: position 22,256 of record JAOAHQ010000070.1, on the reverse strand, counting down.
TATATCGAGGGGCGCCTGCGCACGCGCAAGTGGCAAGGCCAGGACGGCCAGGATCGCTACACGACCGAGATCGAGGCGCAGGAGATGCAGATGCTCGGCCGCCGCGAAGGCGCGGGCGAGGCGCCGCGCGAAGGCGCGGCGAGCCGCCCCGCGCCTGCGAAGGCGCAGCCCGCTCCCGCCGACAACGGCTTCAGCAATTTCGAGGACGACATTCCGTTCTGACGGCGCTCACAGGCGCCGGATTTTTTCGAGCAAAGCGCTCGTCGAGCGCTCATGGCGAAAGGGGATCGAATGCACCTCGCCGCCCCAGCCGATCACTTCCGCCGCGCCGACGATTTTTTCCACGGGCCAATCGCCGCCCTTGACGAGGATCTCGGGCCTACATTCGAGGATGCGCTCTAAGGGCGTATCTTCCTCGAACCAGGTGACGAGCGAGACGCTTTCCAAGGCGGCGAGCACCGCGAGGCGGTCTTCGAGCGCATTGACCGGCCGATCTGGCCCCTTGCCGAGGCGCTTGACCGAGGCATCGGAATTGACTGCCACGACGAGACTCGCCCCGAGGGCGCGCGCCTGGGCGAGATACGTGACATGGCCGCGGTGCAGGATGTCAAAGCAGCCATTGGTGAAGACGAGCGGCCGCGGCAGCGCCGCGGCTCGCGCCACCAGCTCAGCGGGCGCGCAGAGCTTGGCTTCGAAGGCCGGCGGCGGATAGATCACTTGGCCGGCTTGGGCTGGGATTGCTCGGCCGGCGCGCTCTGGCCGCTGCCGGAGAGGCGCTGCGCCTCGGCTTCGGAGATGATCTCGAAGACGCGCACGACCTTCATGACCCCGCCCGTGGTGCGCGCGATCTCGACGGCGGCATTGGCCTCGCGCTGGGTGACGAGGCCCATCAGATAGACGACGCCGGCCTCGGTGACCACCTTGACGTGGTTGGCCGAGAATTGATTCGCATCGACGAAGCGCGCCTTGACCTTCGAGGTGAGATAGACGTCATTGCTGCGCGAGGACAGCGAGCTCACACCGGCGATTTGAAGTTCGTTGCTGATCGCCTTGACGTTGGGCACGCCGGCGACGATCTTCTCGACCTCCGCCTTGGTCGCCGCATCCGGCACCTCGCCGGTGAGCAGCACGGTGCGGTTGTAGCTCGTCACATTGACATGGACGCGGTCGCCGAACCTTTCGCTGATGCGGTTGCCGGCGCGGATCTCGATGCCCTCGTCGGTCATGATCGTCTCCGTCTGGCGGCGGTCGGCATAGATCAGGGCGCCCGCCCCGACGCCGACGGCGGCAGCGCCGAAGCAGCCGGATAAGACGGGCACGAGGGCGGCTAAGAGCAAGAGGGTGCGTCGCTTCATGTGCATTCTCCAAGAAGGAGGGCGTCGATGCCCTCGCAGAGGCAGTGGATCGTCAATAGATGCACTTCCTGAATGCGCGCCGTGCGGCTGGCCGGCACGCAGAGGTGGATGTCGCCGGGGGCCAGCAGGGCGGCCATCTTGCCGCCGCCCTTGCCAGTGAGCGCGACGACGCGCACGCCGCGCGCATGGGCGGCTTCCATGGCGGCCATCACATTGGGCGAATTGCCCGAAGTCGAGATCGCCAACAGCACGTCGCCGGCGCGGCCTAAGGCCGTCACCTGCTTGGCGAACACCTGGGCGTAATCGTAGTCGTTGGCAATCGAAGTCAGCGTCGAGGTGTCGGTGGTCAGCGCGAGGGCGGCCAGTGGCGCGCGTTCCCGCTCGAAGCGGTTCAAGAGCTCGGCGGCGAAGTGCTGGGCATCGGCCGCCGAGCCGCCGTTGCCGCAGCTCATCACCTTGCCGCCGGCGGCGAGGCTCTCCGCCATCAGGCGTGCCGCGGCCTCGATCGGGCCGGCCATGGCCGCGAGCGCCGCTTGTTTGGTCGCGAGGCTTTCCTCGAACTGTTGCCGAATGCGTTGAGAGAGATTCATGGCGGGCCGATTCTACCCGGCGCGCTGGCCCTGCCCGGGGCGGGAAAAGAACCGCTAAAGGATCACAAATACGTCGATGCGCAGGCGCCGCCAGGGGTTCTTGTGCCGCACGAGCGCTGCGATGCGGCCTTCGACGCGCTCGCCGCGATCCATGGCTGCTGCCACCGCCTCGTTCTCGGCGCGCGGTAGATAGCCGAGCTTGTGGCCGCGCCATTCGACGCGCACCGCGCGGGCATCATAGGGATTTTCCGGCTCGCGGATCAGGGTGAGCCGGTCGCCGACCTTGAGCTCATCCCACAGCGCTTCGCCGGCGTGATACTGAAAACCCGCAAGCGGCGAGCTTTGCACGAGCAGCCTGACGCTCTCGGCCCGCGCCGCGAGGCTCAAGGCGAGCGAGAGGAGGCTAATCCAGACGAAACGCATCCTTGATCCATTCGAGCCGGTCGCCCTCGATCAGCACGCAATCGAAGCGGCACGGGCCTTCGCCATGCCGGGCGAGCCAATGGCGCGCGGCAAGGATGAGCCGCTTTTGCTTCGCCGCCGTGATGCTTGCCGCGGCGCCGCCAAACTCGGCGCGGGCACGACGGCGCACTTCGACGAAGACGGTCGTTTTCCCATCCCGGCAGACGAGATCGAGCTCACCGCCCTTGACACGGAAATTCCTCGCCAGGATCACAAGTCCCTCGGCAGCGAGATGCCGCGCCGCGCGCTCTTCGGCCGCCGCGCCAATCGCTTGCCTCGGGTGGGGGATAATGCCGTCCATGACTGGCACATTATTCATCGTCGCCACCCCGATCGGCAACCTCGCCGACATCACGCTGCGCGCGCTCGAGACGCTCAAGGCCGTTGATCTCATTGCCTGCGAGGATACGCGCCATGCGCGGCGGCTCCTTGATCACTACGGCATTCGCACGCCCTGCCTGGCGCTTCACGAGCACAACGAGCGCGCTGCCGCCGCGCGCCTCATCGACTCGCTCGCCGCGGGGCAAAACGTTGCGCTGATCTCCGATGCCGGCACGCCGGCCATCTCCGATCCAGGCGCGCGCGCGGTGGCCGCCGTGCGGGCGGCGGGCTTGCGCATCACTCCCATCCCTGGCCCGAACGCCGCGATCGCCGCGCTCTCGGCCGCGGGCTTCGAGGGGCCCTTTTACTTCGCGGGCTTTTTGCCCGCCAAGGCCGGCGCGCGCCAGACGGCGCTCGCGGCGTTGAAAACGATGCCGGCCACGCTCGTCTTCTTTGAAGCGCCTCACCGTATCGCCGAGACCGTCGCCGATCTCGCCGCGCTCTTCGAGCCTGAGCGCGAGATCGTCATCGCGCGCGAACTCACAAAGCGCTTCGAAGAAATCGCGCGCCTGCCGCTCTCCACCGCGCCGGCTTGGCTCGCCGCTGAAGAACACCGGCCAAGGGGCGAATTCGTGCTCATCGTCTCCGCCCCGCCGCCGAAGGCCGGGCTCGATGCCGAGAGCGAGCGCATCCTGAAACTTTTGCTCGCCGAGCTGCCCGTCAAGCAGGCGGCGAAGCTCGCCGCCGGGATCACCGGCCTGCCGAAGAACGCGCTCTATGCGCGGGCGCTCGAAATCAAGGGCAGTTAGAATCGACGCCATGCAGACCCTTACGCTCACTCGCCCCGACGACTGGCATCTGCACCTGCGCGATGGCGAGGCGCTCCGCGCCGTCTTGCCCGATACGGCGAAGCGCTTCGCGCGCGCGATCGTGATGCCGAATCTCAAGCCGCCGGTGACGACGGTCGAACAGGCGGCCGCCTATCGCGCGCGCATCCTCGCGGCCGTCCCGCCCGGGCCGAGTTTCACGCCCTTGATGACGCTCTACCTCACCGACAACCTGCCGCCCGAGGAGATCGACCGCGCCAAAGCGAGCGGCATCATCCATGCCGTGAAGCTCTATCCGGCGGGCGCGACGACGAATTCGGACGCCGGCGTGACCGACTTGAAGAAATGCTATGCGACGCTTGAGCGCATGGAAGCGCTTGGCCTGCCGCTCCTCGTGCATGGCGAGGTCACCGATCCAGAGGTCGACATCTTCGACCGCGAGGCCGTATTCATCGACACGGTGCTAGCGCCGCTCACGAAGGACTTTCCAGCGCTGAAAGTCGTGCTGGAGCACGTCACGACCCGTGAGGGCGTCGAGTTCGTGAAAGCTGCCGGCCCGCAGGTAGCCGCAACGATCACCGCGCATCACCTGCTTTTGAACAGAAACGCACTCTTTGCTGGCGGGCTGCGGCCGCATCACTACTGCCTGCCGGTCTTAAAGCGCGAGGCGCACCGACAAGCGCTCCTCCAGGCGGCGATTTCGGGCAATCCGAAGTTCTTTCTCGGCACCGACTCGGCTCCGCATGGCAAGAAGACCAAGGAGGCCGCCTGCGGCTGCGCCGGTTGCTATACCGCCCATGCCGCGCTCGAACTTTATGCCGAAGCCTTCGAAGCGGCCGGCGCGCTCGATAAGCTCGAAGCCTTTGCGAGTTTCCACGGCGCCGATTTCTATGGCTTGCCGCGCAATGCCGAGAAAATCACCCTCGTCAAGGAAGCCTGGCCGGTGCCGGGGGAACTGCCCTATCTCCCCGACGATGGGCTCGTGCCGCTGCGCGCCGGCGAGCAGGTGGGCTGGAAGCTGGAGGTTTCGCGATGAAGCTGCGAAGCGGGCTGCTTGCCTTGTGCGCCGCGCCGCTCCTCACGGGCTGCGAAATCGAGCCCGCTGCCTATCTGATCGACGGCGGCGATCACTCGCTGACCGTCGAGCGCCGCAAGCCCTATTTCTGGAGCGATGGCTGGGAGCTCGAGCTCGTCGTCGCGCGCTATCCCGAGTGCCAGCGCCGCCATGCGCTCAAGAAAGCGGGCGAGAAGGTGCGCGTCGATCTCTATCGCGTCGAGCCGGGCGTCTTCATCCTCAACCAGGGCAAGCGCTGGTATGTCGCCGAGACGCGCGAATGCCGCATGCAGATGTATGAGGCGCCGCCGCCGGAGCCGGGCGAATTGCTCGGCACCTTCCGCGTCAAGAACGCCCGCTTCGTCTTCGTGCCGGTCGAGGAAGAGCCGGCGAAAGCCAAGAGCAAGGCCGAATAGGGCCGCCCTATAATGATGAAGGAAGTCCGCCAGGCAGCCGCGGCAGCGCAAAGCTGACGAGGAAAGTCCGGGCCCCGCAGAGCAGGATGCCGGCTAACGGCCGGGCGCAGCAAGCCGCAAGGCCCAAGGCGACGGAAAGTGGCACAGAAAACACACCGCCTAAGTCCATTGAAGGACCGGTAAGGGTGAAAAGGCGAGGTAAGAGCTCACCGCGCCGCCAGTAATGGCGGCGGCAGGCAAAACCCCATCCGGGGCAAGGCCAAATAGGGGAGCGATGGCGTGGCTCGCGCCGCTCCCGGGTAGGCTGCTTGAGCCTGCCGGTAACGGCAGGCCTAGAGGAATGGCTGCCCACGACAGAACCCGGCTTATCGGCGGGCTTCCCCCTTCCACTCTTCACACTTCACTTTCAAAATCCTTTTTCACGTATTGATTTGCAAGGATTATTCCTTTGCAAATCTTCTTGGCGCTGCGCCGCTAAGCCTTTGTCGTGCCTGAAATTTTCGCGTTTTCACCCTTGACGGCCCGCATTTGGTGGAATAAAGTGGGGGTGAGTGGGAGATCGTGGGATTTCTGGGAGGATCCGGGCAGTGTTTCAGGGGGCGGCGCAGTTGAGTCTCGATGCCAAGGGGCGTTTGGCGTTCCCCGCGCGGCATCGCGAGGCGCTCGCGGCCGCTGGCGAGCGCCTCGTGCTCACCGCCCATCCGCATCGCTGCCTCTTGCTCTATCCCGAGGCCGCCTGGCTGCCGATCCGCGATCAGATCCTCGCCGCGCCGAGCTTCGACCCGCGCTCGGCAGCCTTGAAGCGCATCCTGGTCGGCCATGCGCGCGAGTGCGAGCTCGATGCGGCCGGCCGCATCCTCATTGCGCCGGAGCTGCGCGAAGTGGCCGAGCTCGACAAGCAGGTCTGGCTCGTCGGCATGGGCACCCATTTCGAGCTGTGGAGCGATGCGGGCTGGCGGCGTCAGCACGAGGCCGCCTTCGAAGCACTCGCGGGCAGCGAGCCGCCGCCCGGCTTCGAAGGAATTTCCCTGTGAGCGGCGGCGATGCGCACGGATGGCCGGGCAGCCCACCAGCCGGTGCTGCTTTCCGAAGCCCTCGCCGCGCTCGACATTCAGCCGCACGGCGTCTATGTCGATGCCACTTTCGGGCGCGGCGGCCACAGCCGGGCGATCCTCGCGCGGCTGGGGCCACACGGGCGGCTCATCGCGCTCGATCGCGATCCGGCGGCGATCGCGGCGGGGCAAGAAATCCGCGATGCGCGCTTTTCGCTCGTCCATGCGCCGTTTGGCCGGCTTTCCGCCGTGCTCGACGCGCTGGGGATCGAGGCCGTGGATGGCGTGCTGTTGGATTTGGGGGTGTCCTCGCCGCAGCTCGACGACCCGGCGCGCGGCATGAGTTTTCGTTTCGATGCGCCGCTCGACATGCGCATGGATACGACTGGAGGGGAAACCGCGGCGGAGTTTCTGGCGCGGGCCGATCAATCGGAAATCGAGGAGGTGATTCGTGAGTATGGCGAAGAACGGTTTGCTCATGCGCTTGCAAAGGCGATTGTTGCTGCTCGGCAGCAAGGCCGTCTTTCATCCACAGGACAACTTGCCGCGCTCGTGGCGTCGGTCGTCCGCACGCGCGAGCCTAATCAACACCCGGCGACGCGCACCTTCCAGGCTCTACGGATTCACGTCAATCGGGAGCTTGAGGAGCTGTCGCTAGTCTTGCCGCAGGCGCTTTCACGCTTGCGACCGGGAGGGCGTCTTGCCGTGATCAGCTTTCATTCCCTCGAAGACCGCATCGTCAAACGCTTTCTGCGCTCTGCGGCGACGCCGCCTGCGCCGCCCAAGGGCGTGCCCGTGAAGGCCTCGGAGCTGCCTCCCCCCCAAGTGCGCTTGATCGGCAAGGCGCAAAAGGCGAGTGAAGCCGAAATCGCCACCAACCCGCGCGCGAGAAGCGCCCGCCTGCGCGTGGCGGAGAAATGCTGACGATGGTGCGCACGAACCTGTTCTTGCTCATCCTCGTGCTCATTTCGGCGCTCGCCGTGGTGACGACGAATCACCGCGCGAGGAAGCTCGTCATCGCCTATGAACGCGAGCAGGAACGCATGCGCGCGCTCGAGGTCGAATGGGGGCAATTGCAGCTCGAGCAAGGCACCTGGGCCACCCATGCGCGCATCGAGCAGATCGCGCGCGAGAGGCTCGGCATGCATGCGCCCAAGCCCGCGCAGATCATCGTCCTCCAGCCATGAAAGCCGTCCGCAGCCCCCTCCTCGATGCGCCGCTGCCTGCCTGGCGGGCGCGCCTCTTGCTGGGCTTGCTGCTCGGCGGCTCGCTCGCGCTCATCGGCCGCGCTTTCTATTTGCAAGGCATCAACAATGAGTTTTTGATCGGCAAGGGCGAATCGCGTTACGAGCGCATCATCGAGATCCCCGCCACGCGCGGCCGCATCCTCGACCGGCACGGTGAGGTGCTCGCGATGTCGACACCGGTCAAGTCTGTCTGGGCGATCCCCGAGGATGCCAAGCTCACCCCCGCCCAGCTGCGCGAGCTCGCGCGGCTTTTGGAGACCGAGCCGCGGCTCCTTTCCCGCAAGCTGTCGACGGCGCGCGATTTCGTTTATCTCAAGCGCCAGATCGCGCCGGACGTCGCCGAGCGCGTCGCGGCCTTGAAGCTGCCGGGCATCCATTTCCAGAACGAATACCGCCGCTACTATCCTGCCGGCGAGGTGACCGCCCACATGCTCGGCTTCACGGGCGCGGAAGACGTCGGTCAGGAGGGCATTGAACTCGCCTTCGAGGCGCAGCTCGCTGGCAAGCCGGGCAGCCGGCGCGTCATCAAGGACCGGCGCGGCCAGATCGTCGAGGACGTCGAGGCGATCCGCGCGCCGCAAGAGGGCCGCGACGTCGTGCTCGCGCTCGACGCGAAGCTGCAGTATCTCGCCTTCTCGAAGCTCAAGCAGGCCGTGCAGGAGCACCGCGCCAAGGCAGGCGGCATCGTCGTGCTCGATGCCAAAAGCGGCGAAATCCTGGCCTTGGCCAATCTGCCTGCCTACAACCCGAACAACCGCAGCGATCTTTCCGGCGCCCAGTTGAGGAACCGCGCCATCACCGATACCTTCGAGCCCGGTTCGACCTTCAAGCCCTTCACGGTCGCCTTGGCGCTCGACAAGGGTCAGGTGCGCTTCGACACGGCGATCCAGACGGCGCCGGGCAAGCTCACGATCGGCCCCGCCACGATCCATGATGCCCACCCCCATGGCCTCTTGACCGTCGCCCAGGTGATCCAGAAATCCTCCAACGTCGGCACCTCGAAGATCGCTCTCTCCCTGCCGCCCGAGGCGATGTGGGCGATGTTCGACGCGCTCGGCTTCGGCCAGCCGACCAAGATCGGCTTTCCCGGCGAAGCCGCCGGGCGGCTGCGGCCCTGGCAGCGCTGGCGGCCGATCGAGCAGGCGACGATGTCCTATGGGCATGGCATCTCGGTGACGCTCCTGCAGCTGGCGCGCGCCTACCAGGTCTTCGCGCGCGATGGCGATCTCGTGCCGCTCTCGCTCGTCAAGGTCGAGGCCGCGCCGGCCGTCGGCGCGCGCGTCTTTTCGCAGCAGACGGCGCGCGAGGTGCGCACGATGCTCGAGATGGCCGTGCAGCCCGGCGGCACGGCGCCCAAGGCCCAGGTGCCGGGCTACCGCGTCGCCGGCAAGACCGGCACGGCCGTCAAGCTCGAAGGCGGCGTCTATACGAAGAAATATGTCTCGGGCTTCGTCGGCTTCGCGCCGGTCTCCGATCCGCGCTTGATCGTCGCGGTGATGATCGACGAGCCCTCGGCCGGCAAGTATTACGGCGGCGAGGTCGCCGCCCCGGTCTTTTCCAGCGTGATGGAAAGCGCCCTGCGCGCGCTCGGCGTGCCGCCCGACGACACGGCGCGGCCCTTGCAGTTCGCCGCCGCGAGCGCGGCGAAGGAGGAGATGTGAGCATGGCCGAAGCGGTGCTCGCGCGCCTGGCCTCGGCCGGCATCCGGCCGGCGCGGCTTTGCCTCGATTCGCGCCGCATCGCACCAGGCGATGTCTTCGTCGCCCTGGCAGGCAGACACGCCGATGGCCGCGCCTTCATCGAGGATGCGCTCGCGCGCGGCGCCGCCGCGGTGATCGCCGAAGCCGGCGCGAAAGTCGGCGCTGGCAAGACGGCCCCCATCGTCGAAGTGGAGCATCTGGCGGCGCATCTGGGCGAAATCGCCCACCTCGTCTATGGGCGGCCCTCGGAGCGGCTGTGGCTGTGCGGCGTGACGGGCACCAATGGCAAGACCTCGGTCTCGCAGTGGATCGCCCAGGCATTGCATGCCCAGGGCATCCAGTGCGGCGTGATCGGCACACTCGGCAACGGCTTTTGGCCTACGCTGGAGGAGTGCCCCAACACGACGCCGGATGCGATCACCCTCCATGCGACGCTTGCGCGCTTCCTGCGCGAAGGGGCGGCCGCCTGCGCGATGGAGGTCTCCTCGATCGGCCTCGACCAAGGCCGCGTCCAAGGCGCGCGCTTCGCTGTGGCCGTGCTCACGAACCTCACGCGCGACCACCTCGAATACCACGGCACGATGGCCGCCTATGCGGCGGCGAAGGCGAAGCTCTTCGACTGGCCGGCTCTTGCCGCCGCCGTGCTCAATCTCGACGATCCCTTCGGCCGCGCGCTCGCCGAAAAGCTCAAAGGCCGCGTGCGCACGATCGGCTATACCCTCGGCGAAGCAAGCGGCGCCGAAACCGTGCTTGCCGCGCGGGACGTCGAGGAGCGCCCAACGGGGCTTGCCTTCACGCTCGAGGGCGTCAGGTTTACCGCGCCTCTCATCGGCCGCTTCAACGTCTCGAACCTGCTCGCCGTCATCGGCGCCTTGCTCGCGCGCGGCGAGGCGCTTACCGATCTCGCTGCCGCCGTCTCTAGGCTCAAGCCGCCGCCGGGCCGCATGCAAGCGGTCGGCGGCCAGGGCACGCCCCTCGTGGTGATCGACTACGCCCATTCGCCCGATGCGCTCGAACAAGCGCTCACGACGCTGCGCGCCACGGCCAAAGCGCGCGGCGGCCGGCTCGTCTGCGTCTTCGGCTGCGGCGGCGAGCGTGATCCCGGCAAGCGCCCGCTGATGGGCGAAGTCGCCGAACGGCGCGCCGATCGCGTCGTGCTGACAAGCGACAATCCGCGCGGCGAAGACCCGGCCGCGATCATCGAGCAGATCCGCACCGGCATGAAGACGGCTCCGCTCATCGAGCCCGACCGCGCCGCAGCGATCCGCGCGGCCGTGCGCGAGGCCGGGGCGCGCGACGTGATCCTCGTCGCCGGCAAGGGACATGAGCCTTATCAGGAAATCGCTGGGCGGCGCCTGCCCTTTTCCGATCTCGCCGAGAGCGAGGCGGCGCTGGCGCTGTGGCAGGAGGCAGGCGGATGCTGACGCTCTCCGAAACCGCGCGCTTGGTGGGCGGCACCCACATCGGCCGCGAGCTCGAATACACGAGCGTCGGCACCGATTCGCGCGCCGTCATCCCGGGCATGCTCTTCGTCGCCCTCGTGGGAGAGCGCTTCGATGGCCATGACTTTGTGCTCGAGGCTATGGCGCAAGGCGCGGCCGCCGCCCTCGTCACGCACGCCTTCGCCGCATCTCATCCTGAGCTGCCGCAAGTCGCCGTCGACGACACGCGGCGTGCGCTCGGGAAGCTTGCCGCCGCCTGGCGGGCCCGCTTTTGCCTGCCGCTCATCGGCATCACGGGCAGCAACGGCAAGACCACCGTCAAGGAGATGACGGCGGCGATCCTGCGCGCCGACTTCGGTCAAAACGCCGTGCTCGCCACGGTGGGCAATCTCAACAACGACATCGGCGTGCCGCTCATGCTGCTCAAACTGCGCAGCAGCCATCGCGCCGCGGCGATCGAGATGGGCATGAATCACGCCGGCGAAATCGACTATCTGACGCGTCTTGCGCGCCCGACCGTCGCGCTCGTCAATAACGCCCAGCGCGCCCACCTCGAGGGCTTGGGCAGCGTCGAGGCCATCGCGCGCGCCAAGGGCGAGATCTTCGCGGGGCTGGCCGATGATGGCGTGGCCGTCATCAACGCCGATGATCCGCACGCGCCCTTGTGGCAGGAACTCGCCGGCAGGCGGCGCATCCTCCGCTTTGGCTTCTCCTCCCAGGCCGAGGTGCGCGGCCGCTGGCGGCCGAGTCACGCCAACGAGGGCTTTGGCGGCGAATTGGAGCTTGCCACGCCGCTCGGGGAAGTTTCGCTGCATCTTGCCGTGCCGGGCGAGCACAACGCGAAGAACGCTTGCGCGGCCGCAGCCGCCGCCATTGGCGCCGGCGTGCCGCTCGCGCCGATCGTGCGGGGGCTCTCCACCTTTACACCCGCGCCCGGCCGTCTGCACAGCCGGAAGGGCTTGAATGGCGCGCACGTCATCGACGATAGCTACAACGCCAATCCCGATTCGATGCGCGCCGCGATCGACGTCCTGGCGGCGCTCCCCGGCCGGCGCCTCCTCGTCATGGGCGACATGGGCGAGGTCGGCGCAGCCGCCGGGCAGCTGCACAGCGAGATCGGCGGCTACGCCAAGAGCCAGGGCATCGATCTCTTGTTCGCGCTGGGCGAAAAAAGCGTGGCCGCGGTGCATGACTTCGGCGAAGGCGGCAGGCATTTCACCAGCGTCGAGGCCCTCGTGCGCGCGCTCAGGCCGCAGCTCGATGGCGAGACCACCGTGCTCGTCAAAGGCTCGCGTTTCATGAAGATGGAGCGCGTCGTCGCCGCGATCGTGGAGGGCGCAGATGCTGCTTGAGCTCTTTCAATGGCTGGCGCAGGACATCCGCGCCTTCAACGTCTTCAACTACATCACGCTGCGCGCCGTCTTGGCGACGATGACAGCGCTGTCGATCTCCTTCGTTTTCGGCCCGGCCGTGATCCGCTGGCTCACGGCGAAGAAGATCGGCCAGGCGGTGCGCGATGATGGCCCGCAGACCCACCTCGTCAAGGCCGGCACGCCGACGATGGGCGGGGCCTTGATCCTGCTCTCGCTCGGTGCTTCGACGCTCCTGTGGGCGGATCTTTCCAACCGTTTCGTCTGGATCGTGCTGATCGTCACGCTCGGCTTCGGCGCGATCGGCTGGGTCGACGATTGGCGCAAGGTCGTTTATCGCAATCCGAAGGGCCTGTCGGCCAAGGCCAAATATTTCTGGCAGTCGCTGATCGGCTTGGTGGCCGCCATCTGGCTGGCCTTCTCGATCGCGGCGCCCTCGTCGGAAAAGGCCTTCGAGCTCTTCTGGCAGTGGCTGACGAGCGGCTTTGCGCTCGAGATGCCGGCGCGCACCGATCTCATCGTGCCCTTCTTCAAGAGCGTTTCTTACCCGCTCGGCATCGTCGGCTTCATCGTGCTCACCTACTTCGTGATCGTCGGCACGAGCAATGCGGTCAATCTCACCGACGGCCTCGATGGCCTCGCCATCCTGCCGACGGTGATGGTGGGCGCCGCACTCGGCGTGTTCACCTATGTCGCGGGGCACGCCGGCTTTTCGAAATACCTGCTCATGCCCTACGTGCCCGGCGCGGGCGAGCTCACCGTCTTCTGCGGAGCGCTCGCCGGCGCGGGGCTTGGTTTCCTGTGGTTCAACGCCTATCCCGCCGAAGTCTTCATGGGCGACGTCGGCGCGCTGGCCCTGGGCGCGGCGCTCGGCACCGTCGCCGTCGTGGCGAGGCAGGAGATCGTGCTCTTCATCATGGGCGGTGTCTTCGTCGCCGAGACGCTTTCGGTGATGATCCAGGTCGGCTGGTTCAAATTCACGAAGTGGAAGACCGGCACCGGCCAGCGCATCCTGCTCATGGCGCCGCTGCATCACCATTTCGAGCAATCGGGCTGGAAGGAAACGCAGGTCGTCGTGCGCTTCTGGATCATCACGATCCTGCTCGTTTTGTTTGGCCTGTCGACGTTGAAGATTCGCTGATGGAGCTCTCGGGCAAGCGCGTTTTGATCATGGGGCTTGGCGAATCGGGCCTCGCTTCCGCACGCTGGTGCGCGCGCCAGGGCGCCGAGTTGCGTATCGTCGATTCGCGTGCCGAGCCGCCGGGACTGGCCGCGCTCACAGGCCGTCTGCCCAGCGCCGAGTTTGCCTGCCAGCCGCTCGATGAGCGCTTCGACAAGACGCTGCTCTCCGCCATCGACCTGCTCGTCCTCTCTCCCGGCCTCTCGCCCGGCCTCTTGCCCGTCCTCCACGCGCGCGCCCTGGGGATCCCCGTCGTCGGCGAAATCGAGCTCTTCGCCCAAGCGCTCGCCCGGCTGCAACCGCATGCGCCGATCGTTGCGATCACCGGCACCAATGGCAAGACGACGACGACGGCGCTCACCGGCCATTTGATTGCCTCGACGGGCCGCACGGTCATGGTGGCCGGCAACATCTCGCCGGCGGCGCTCGATGCCTTGATGGAGTGCCTTGACCGCAACGCCCTGCCGCAGGCCTGGGTGCTCGAGCTCTCGAGCTTCCAGCTCGAAACGACGGAAAGCCTCGATGCCACTGCCGCGACGGTGCTCAATGTCTCGGACGATCATCTCGACCGCTACATCGATCTCGAGGATTACGCCGCCGCCAAGGCGCGCATTTTCCGCGGCGGCGGCGTCCAGGTTTTGAACCGCGACGATGCGCGCGTTCGGCGCATGGCGATTCCCGGCCGCCCGTTGATCACTTTCGGCCTCGATGCGCCGGCCGATGAGCGCGATTTCGGCCTGCGCGAGCAGCGCGGCGAGCCTTGGCTCGTGGAAGGCGAGCGCTTCTTGCTGCCGCTCTTTGAACTGCCGCTCGCGGGGTTGCACAACGCCGCCAATGCGCTCGCGGCGCTCGCCTTGTGCGCCGCGCTCGGCCTCGATCCGGCAAGCCTCGTGCCGGCCCTGAAAAGCTTCCGCGGGCTGCCGCACCGCGTCGAGCCGATCGCCGAGATTGCCGGCGTCCGCTACTACGACGATTCGAAAGGCACCAATGTCGGCGCCACCGTCGCCGCTTTAGCGGGCCTCGGGCGCAAGTGCGTCGTCATCTTGGGCGGCGAGGGCAAGGGGCAGGATTTCTCGCCGCTTATGGCCGCCATCGCCCGTCACGCGCGCGCCGCGGTGCTGATCGGCCGCGATGCGCCGCTGATCGAGCGGGCCATCGCCGGTTGCGGTGTGCCGGTCATCAACGCGGCCGGCATGGACGAGGCGGTGCGCACCGCCGCCGAACTGGCCCAGCCCGGCGATGCGGTGCTGCTCTCGCCGGCTTGCGCGAGCTTCGACATGTTCAAGAATTACGCGCACCGCGCCGAGGTCTTCCGCGCCGCGGTGGCCGCGCTGGAGGCGGAACGATGAACACCGCTTTACTCGGCCAGCGGCCGCACGCCGCCGAGGTCGATCCGCTCCTCATCTGGCCCGCGCTCGCGCTGCTCCTCCTGGGCCTCGTCATGGTCTATTCGGCCTCGATCGCCACCGCCGAAGGCTCCGCCTTCACCCATCATCAGCCCACCTATTTCCTCGTCCGCCATGCGGTGTTCCTCGCCGTCGGGCTCACCGGCGCGCTGATCGCCTTTCAGATCCCGCTGCGCTTCTGGCAGCAATTCGCCCCCTGGCTCTTCCTCGCCGGCGGCGTGCTGCTCGTCCTCGTGCTGATCCCGGGCCTCGGCCGCGCCGTCAATGGCGCCCAGCGCTGGATCGGCTTGGGGCCCATCAATCTCCAGCCTTCGGAATTCATGAAGCTCTTTACCGTGCTCTATGTCGCCGATTACACGGCCAGGAAGCTTGCCGACATGGAAAGCTTCCGGCGCGGCTTCGTGCCCCTTGCTGCCGTGATGCTCGCCATCGGCGGGCTGCTCCTCAAGGAACCCGATTTCGGCGCCTTCGTCGTCATCGCGGCGATCGCCTTCGGCATCCTGTTCTTAGGCGGCGTCAATGGGCGCATCTTCGTGCTGCTGGGGCTTGTCGCCGTCGTGGGCTTTGCTGCGCTCATCTATTTTTCGGAATACCGCCGTCAGCGCATCCTGTTCTTCCTCGACCCCTGGCAGGATGCCTTCGGCAAGGGCTATCAGCTCTCCCACGCGCTGATCGCCTTCGGCCGCGGCGAATGGTTCGGGGTAGGCTTGGGCGCCTCGGTCGAGAAACTGTTTTATCTGCCCGAGGCGCACACCGATTTCCTGCTCGCCGTGATCGCCGAGGAACTCGGCTTCGCCGGCGTCGTCGCGGTGATCGGCCTCTTCGCGCTCTTAGTCTGGCGCGCCTTTCAGGTCGGCCGCCAGGCGCTCTTGCTCGACCGCGTCTATTCAGGCCTCGTCGCGCAAGGCATCGGCCTCTGGCTCGGCCTGCAATCCTTCATCAACATGGGCGTCAATATGGGCCTCTTGCCGACCAAGGGGCTCACGCTGCCCTTGATGAGCTTCGGCGGCTCGGGCCTCGTCGCGAATTGCCTCGCGCTCGCCATCCTGTTGCGCGTCGATTACGAGAATCGGCGCCTCATGCGGGGGCTGCCGGCATGACGAAAAAAACCATCGTCATCATGGCAGGCGGCACCGGCGGGCACATCATGCCGGGGCTTGCCGTGGCCGATTGGCTCACGCGGCATGGCTGGCGGGTCGTCTGGATGGGCAATCCCGACGGGATGGAAGCGCGCCTCGTGCCCGAGCGCGGCTATGAGATGGCCTGGGTGCGTTTTTCCGCGCTGCGCGGCAAGGGGCTCGTGCGCAAGCTCTTGCTGCCCTTCAACTTGCTGCGCGGTTTCGCTCAGGCGCTCGCCCATTTCAGGCGCCTCCGGCCCGACGTGGTGCTGGGCTTGGGCGGCTTCATCAGCTTCCCCGGCGGCATGATGGCGGCGCTGTTGGGCATTCCGCTCGTGCTGCACGAGCAAAACGCAATCGCCGGCCTTGCCAATCGCGTGCTGGCCCATGTCGCCGACCGGGTGCTGACGGGCTTTCCCGACGTGCTCAAAGAGGGGCGCTGGGTCGGCAATCCGGTGCGCGACGCAATCGCCGTCCTGCCAGCGCCGAGTCTGCGCTATGGCGAGCGCAGCGGGCGGCTGCGCCTGTTGGTGATCGGCGGCAGCCTCGGCGCGGCGGTGCTCAACGAGACTGTACCCAAGGCGATTGCGCTCTTGCCGGAAAACGCGCGGCCCGAAGTCGTGCATCAGTCGGGCGAGAAGCATCTTTCCGCCTTGCAGGCGGCCTACGCGGCGGCGGGCGTGAAGGCGCATTGCGTGGCCTTCATCGACGACATGGCGGGCGCCTATGCCTGGGCCGACGTCGTGCTCTGCCGCGCCGGCGCCTTGACGATCGCCGAGCTCGCTGCCGCGGGTGTGGCGAGCATCCTCGTGCCCTATCCGCATGCGGTCGATGACCACCAGACGGCCAATGCGCGCTTTCTCGTGCATGCCGGCGCGGCAATGCTCTTGCCGCAAGAGGAGTTGAGCCCCGAGCGGCTCGCGCTCGTGGGCAATCTCTCGCGCGCGCAGCTTGCCGAAATGGCCGAGCAGGCAAGAAAGCTGGCGCGGCCCGATGCGGCCGAGGCCGTCGCGCGCACCTGTATGGAAATCGCACGATGAAACACAAAGTCAAGCGCATCCATTTCGTCGGCAGCGAACGCACGCAGTCGCGTTCGCGCCTGCTAGGGGCGGCGGCGCGGCCGCTGGCCGCGCACCGCCAATCCCGACGGGAGGCCCGATGAAACATAAAGTCAAGCGCATTCACTTCGTCGGGATTGGCGGATCGGGCATGTCGGGCATCGCCGAGGTGCTCGCCAACCAGGGCTTTGAAGTGAGCGGCTCGGATCTCGCCGAATCGGCGGCGACGCGCCGGCTTGCCAGCCTTGGCGTGCGCGTGATGATCGGCCATGCGGCCGAGCACGTCGCGGGCGCCGATGCGGTGGTCGTCTCGAGCGCCGTCCAGGCCGACAATCCCGAAATCGTCGCGGCGCGCGCGCGCCACGTGCCGGTGGTGCCGCGCGCACAGATGCTCGCCGAGCTGATGCGCTTAAAGCAAGGCATCGCGATCGCTGGCACGCACGGCAAGACGACGACGACCAGCCTCGTCGCGAGCTGCCTCGCCGAAGCGGGGCTCGATCCGACCTTCGTCATCGGCGGGCGGCTTAACTCGGCCGGCGCGAATGCGCGGCTCGGCCAGGGCGACTACCTCGTCGCCGAGGCCGATGAATCGGATGCCTCCTTCCTCTTTCTCTCGCCCGTGATCGCCGTCGTCACCAACATCGATGCCGATCACATGGATACCTACGGCCACGATTTCGGCCGCCTCAAGCAGGCCTTCGTGGACTTCGTGCATCGCCTGCCGTTCTATGGCGTCGCCGTGATGTGCGCCGACGATCCGCAGGTGCGCGAGATCCTGCCGCAGATCGCCAAACAGGTGGTCACCTATGGCCTGGGCGAGGGACTCAACGTGCGCGCCGAAGAGATCCGCGCCGAGGGCGGGCGCATGCATTTCGAATGCGTGCGTACCAATGGCGCCGTGACGCGTTTTCCGGTCACCCTCAACCTGCCGGGCCTGCACAATGTGAGGAACGCGCTCGCCGCGATCGCGGTAGCCACGGAAGTCGGCGCGAGCGATGCGGCGATCCAGAAGGCGCTCGCCGAATTCACGGGCGTGGCGCGGCGTTTCCAGCGCTATGGCGAAATCGCGCTGCCCGGCGGCGGCCGCTTTACGCTCATCGACGACTATGGCCATCATCCGGCCGAGATGGCGGCCACCCTTGCTGCCGCGCGCGGCGCCTATCCGGGCCGGCGCATCGTCGTGGCCTTTCAGCCGCATCGCTACACGCGCACGCGCGACTGCTTCGAAGATTTTGTCAAGGTGCTCGGAAAAGCCGATGCCGTCTTGCTCACCGAGGTCTATGCGGCGGGCGAAGCCCCGATCGTCGCCGCCGACGGCAGGACGCTGGCGCGCGCGCTGCGCGTCGCGGGCAAGGTGGAACCCGTCTTCGTCGAAGACATCGCCGCCTTGCCGCAGGCCATCCTCGATCTCGCCCGCGACGGCGATGTCGTGATCACGCTCGGCGCCGGCTCGATCGGCACGGTGCCGGCCAAACTGGCGGGGGCCTGATGGAGATCCGCTACGACGAACCGATGGCCAAGCATGTGAGCTGGCGCGCCGGCGGGCCAGTGGCGCGCGCCTGCTTTCCGCGCGATCTTGACGATCTCGCTGCCTTCCTCGCCAGCCTGCGCCACGACGAACCGCTGCTCGTCGTCGGCCTGGGCTCGAACCTCCTGATCCGCGACGGCGGCTTCGATGGCACGGCGATCTTCACCCATGGCGCGCTAAACGCGTTGCGCATGGAAGCCGACGGCACGATCTACGCCGAGGCCGGGGTCGCGACGCCGAAGCTCGCGCGCTTTGCCGCCAACCACAATCTTTCCGGCGCCGAATTCCTCGCCGGCATCCCGGGCACCGTGGGCGGGGCGCTGGCGATGAACGCAGGCTGCTATGGCGACGAGATCTGGCATCACGTCGAACGGGTCGTCATGCTCAACCGGCGCGGCGATTTGATCGAGCGCACGAGTGCCGATTTTGCGATCGGCTACCGCCATGTGGGCCTCAAACGCGCCTGCGATGAACTCTTCGTCGCCGCCTGGCTGCGCTTTGAACAAGGCGATGCGGAAAAAGCGCGCGCGAGGATCCGCGCCTTGCTCGAAAAGCGCATCGCCCGCCAGCCCCTGCAGTTGCCCAACGCCGGTTCCGTGTTCAGGAATCCGCCGGGTGACTATGCCGCGCGGCTCATCGAGGCGGCCGGCTTGAAGGGGATCGAAATCGATGGCGCGCGCGTGTCTGAAAAGCATGCGAATTTCATCGTTAATCCCGCGGGCAGGGCCACCGCCGCCGCGATAGAAAGCTTAATCGGCCGCATAGAGGCCGAGGTGAAGGAACGGTTCGGCGTGGCGCTCAAGCGCGAGGTGCGCATCCTGGGAGCAAGGCATTGAAAGCAGGGCAGTTTGGCAAGGTCGCGGTATTGATGGGCGGGGCCTCTGCCGAGCGCGAGATTTCGCTCCTATCAGGCAAGGCCGTGCTCGCGGCGCTCCAAGAACGCCGCGTCGAGGCCTTCGCCTTCGATCCGGCCGCCACACCGATCTGGCGCCTCGCCGAACTGGGGGTGGCGCGCGTCTTCAACATCCTGCACGGCGGGGCGGGTGAAAACGGCACGATCCAGGGCGCGCTCGACTTGATGGGCATTCCCTATACCGGCAGCGGCGTGCTCGCCTCGGCGCTCGCGATGGACAAGCTGCGCAGCAAGTGGCTGTGGCAGGCGGTCGGCTTGCCTACCCCCCGCGGGCTGCGCGTGTGTGATGCCGACGAGGGGCCGGCGGTCATCGCCGCGCTCGGCCTGCCGCTCATCGTCAAACCGGTGCGCGAGGGTTCCTCGATCGGGGTCTCCAAGGTGACGCGCCGCGAAGCATTCGCCGCCGCCTTTGCCCAGGCCGCCGGCCCCGCGGGGCAACACGAGGTGATGGCCGAGGAATTCATCGCCGGCACGGAACTTACGGCCGCCGTCTTGGGCGAGCGCGTGCTGCCGCTCGTGCGGATAGAGCCGCCCGCGGCGGGTTACGACTACGAGAACAAGTATTTCACCGATGCAGTGCGCTACCACTGCCCGGCGGGCCTGGAATCGGCCAAGGAAGCCGAGATCGGCCGCGCCGTGAAGGAGGCGTTCGATGCGCTCGGCTGCCGCGGCTGGGGGCGCGCCGATCTGATCCTGCGCGAGGATGGCCGCTTTTTCCTGCTCGAGATGAACACCAATCCCGGCATGACGGGGCACTCGCTCGTGCCGATGGCCGCCAAGGCGGCAGGGCTAGACTTTGCCGAGCTCGTCATGCAGGTGCTCGCGGAGGCGCGCTGTGGCTAAGCGCAAGGACAACGGCCGGCGGCCCGAGCAGGAGCCGGGCGGCTTGTGGCATCAGCCGGCGCTCATGAACCTCCTCGCCGATCTCCTCATCGTGGCATCGCTCGCCGCGCTCGGCTGGGGCGCGCTCAAGGCATTGGCGCGGCTGCCGCTCTTCCCGCTGCGCGAGATCGTCGTCGCGACGGCGCCGGCGCGCGTCTCGCTCGATCAGCTCGAGCATGTCGCGCGCCGCGCCGTCGTGGGCAATTTTTTCACCGTCGATCTCGAGGCCGCCCGGCAGGCCTTCGAAGCGCTGCCCTGGGTGCGCCAGGCGAGCGTGCGCCGCCAATGGCCGGACGGCTTGCTGCTTGCGCTCGAAGAGCACGAGGCGGTGGCGCGCTGGCGGCCTCTTTCCGCCGAACGCACGGGTGACGAACTCATCAACCGCCAAGGCGAAGTGTTTCGCGCGCCGCTTGCTGAAGGCGCGGCGGCCTTGCCGCTCCTGTCGGGCCCTGAAGGCAGTGCCGCCGAGCTTTTGCGCCGCCATCAGGAATTTTCCGCGCCGCTTGCCGCCATCGGGCGGCGCATCGAGGCGCTCGCGCTCTCGCCGCGCCGCGCCTGGCGCTTGGAGCTCGACGATGGCTTCGTCGTCGAGCTCGGCCGCGACCAGGAAAAGCATCCGCTCGAGGAGCGGCTGGCGCGCTTCGTTGCCCACGCCGACGCCGCCCGGGCACGCCTGCCGGCGGCGCGCATGGCCGACATGCGCTATCCGAACGGATTCGTGCTGACGGCCGCCGCCCCCCGCCTGACGCGGCGCGCCCCGCAGGATACGCAGTCATGAGCAAGGAAAAGAACCGCGATCTCATCGTCGGCCTCGACATCGGCACCTCGAAGATCGTCGCCATCGTCGCCGAACTCAATGCCGAGGGGCAACTGTCGATCCTCGGCATCGGCACGCAGGATACGCAGGAGTCGCGCGGGCTGAGGAAGGGTGTGGTCGTCAACATCGAGGCGACGGTCAATAGCATCTCGAAGGCGATCGCCGAAGTCGAGATGATGGCCGGCTGCAAAGTGAAGGAGGTCTATACCGGCATCGCCGGCAGCCACATCAAGAGCAAGGACTCGAACGGCATGGCGGTCGTCAAGGACAAGGAGGTGACGCAATACGACATCGCGCGCGCCATCGAGGCCGCCAACGCCACACCGATCTCGGCGGATGACCAGATCCTCCACACGCTGGTGCAGGAGTTCATCGTCGATGGCCAAGATGGCGTCAAGGATCCGCTCGGCATGGATGCCAAGCGCCTCGAGGTCAAGGTGCATCTCGTCACCGGCGCGGTGACCGCCGTGCAAAACATCGTCAAGTGCGTGCGCCGCTGCGGCCTCGAGGTCGTCGATCTCGTGCTGCAACCGCTCGCCTCGGGCAATGCAGTGCTGACCGAAGACGAGAAAGACGTCGGCGTCTGCCTCGTCGATGTCGGCGGCGGCACCACCGACATCGCCGTCTTCAGCCAGGGCGCGATCCGCCACACGGCCGTGATCCCGATCGCCGGCGACCAGATCACCAACGACATCGCGATCGCGCTGCGCACCTCGACGCAAGACGCCGAGGAGATCAAGCTGCGCTATGGCGTGGCGCTCGCCCAGCTCGCCGACCCCGAGGAGATGCTCGAAGTGCCGGGCGTCGGCGACCGGCCGGCCACACGCCTGTCGCGCGCGACGCTGGCAGGCTTCATCCAGCCGCGCGTCGAGGAGATCTTCCAGAAGGTGCAAGAGGAGCTCGTCAAGAGCGGCTATGCGCGCCTGTTGCGCGCCGGCATCGTGCTCACCGGCGGCACGGCGCTCATGCCGGGCATGCGCGAGCTCGGCGAGGAGGTATTCCACAACACCGTCAAGATCGGCGTGCCGCACTATGCGGGCAATCTGCGCGACTTCGTGCGCAATCCGCGCTATGCCACGGCGATGGGGCTCCTGCTCGAAGGCGTGGCGCAGCGCCAGCGCGGCAGCAAGCAGCCGCCGCTGACGCTCGGCCAGGTGTTCGCGCGCATGAAAGCCTGGTTTGCCCGCAATCTTTAATGCTTAGCAACGACAAGGAGAGGCGAAAAATGTTCGAAATCATCGACAGGGAACCGAACGCGACGGTCATCAAGGTGGTCGGCGTTGGTGGTGCCGGCGGCAATGCCGTCGAGCACATGATCCGCGAAGGTGTCGGCGGCGTGGAGTTCATCTGCGTCAATACCGACGCGCAGGCCTTGAAGCAGTCTTCGGCCGGCATCAAGCTGCAGCTCGGCCCGGGGCTGGGCGCCGGCGGCAAGCCCGAGCGCGCCAAGGAACATGCGCTTGCCGAGCGCGACAAGATCGCCGAGGCGCTCTCTGGCGCGCATATGTGCCTGTCTCT
>JAOAHQ010000033.1 GCA_026415155.1 Rhodocyclaceae bacterium | reverse complement strand
CCCCAGGCTGAAAGACGTCGCCCGCCAGTTCGTCATCGATGACGGCGCCGACGACCCCGCCGCGCGCGTGACGAACGAGATCGACGTCGCCATCCTGCGTGACAACACGCTCTACCTTGTCGAATGCAAGACCGGCATGGCCGGCCGCAGCAAGGGCGCCGCCGACGCCATTTACAAGCTCGCCCAGCTCGTCGCGCAATTAGGCGGCCTGCGCGGCCGGGGGATTTTCGTCACCAGCGAGCTGCTCTCGCCGCCCATCAAGGCGCGTGCTCAGGCGTTGTCGATTGCCATCATTGACCGCAGCGCGCTCGGCCAGCTGGCAGTAGCGCTCAAAACCGCCTTGGTGCAGGGAGCGCCGCTGACGTCGCCAGCGCAGCCTTCAGGTCAGTCACGAGACGATCTACACGGCGATCTACGCCCTGCCACGCGGTGAGCTGAGTCCAGATTGTCCATTAGACCGGGCAGGTGATCCATGAAGAGACTTTTCGGCACTCGCATTGCCCTCCGTCTGTTCGCGCGATTTCTTCAGCGTTCCCCCAAGAGATTCGAGGAAGGTTGAAAATCGCGCATCAGCGTGAGCAAAATCGGCGGCATGATGCCGACGGAACGGAAAGCAGCACACAAAGAAAACCTCACCCCCGCCCAGACCTGGTGGCTCCTCGCCACGGGGCTGGCCGCCTATGGGCCGCTTGTCACCGGCGTGCCGCTGTGGCTTTCGCTTGCCACGGCAGCGGCCTTCCTATGGCGCGCAGCGCTTGCCTGGCGGCGCCGGCCATTGCCGCGACCGTGGCTGCTGCTCTTCATCACGCTCGCTGGCGCCGCCGGCGTGCTCCTCCACTATCGCACGCTCTTCGGCCAGCAGGCGGGCACGGCGCTCCTTGTGCTCTTTCTCGCCTTGAAGCAGCTCGAGGCGCGCACGGCCCGCGATGGCTACGCCATCGTCTATCTCGCCTACTTTCTGACGCTCGCGCAGTTTTTCGAGAACCAGTCGATTCCGGTTTTTCTGACGATGGCCGGCACGGTGCTCGTTGCCACCGCCGCGCTGGCAAGCCTCACCGATCCTGCCGGCGCGCCGCGCGAGCTTCTCAGGCTCTCGGGGGGGCTGCTCGCTCTCGCGCTGCCTTTCTTGCTGATCCTTTTCGTGCTGTTTCCGCGCGTCTCCGGCCCCTTGTGGGGGTTGCCGCAGGATGCCTACAGCAGCATGACCGGGCTTTCCGACGAAATGGCGCCCGGCACGATCAACAATTTGATCCAGTCGGAAGCGATCGCCTTTCGCGCCCAGTTCGAGGACGCCGCACCCCCCAAGACGGCGCTCTATTGGCGCGGGCCGGTGCTGGCGCGCTTGGAGGGCCGCATCTGGAAGCCGGGCAAGAAACGGCTCGGGCCGGGCGTGCCGCCTGCGGCGCCGCTTGAGGCGCCCCGCTATGCCTATACGGTGACGCTCGAGCCGCACAACAAGCCCTGGCTCTTCGCGCTCGAGTTTCCGGTGAGCCTGCCGCCCGAGACGATCGATACCCACGACTTTCAACTGCATGCCAAGAAGCCTGTGCGCGAGCGCATCCGCTACCGCGTAGTCTCCCAGCCGATGATCCTTCAGCGCCCCGAAGAGCTCGACATCCTCGCAGAGGCGCTCGAATTGCCCGAGGGCCTCAATCCGCGCACCGTCGCCTTAGGCCGCCGCCTCGCCGCCGAGCATCGGCAAGATGAGCGCATCGTCGCTGCCGCCCTCGCCTTTTTGCGCAATGCCAAGCTCCTCTACACCCTGCAGCCGCCGCTCATGAGCGAGCATGTCGCCGACCAGTTCCTCTTCGACTACAAGCGCGGCTTTTGCGAGCATTTCGCGGCAAGCTTCGCCGTGCTGATGCGCGCCGCGGGCATTCCGGCGCGCGTCGTGACGGGCTACCAGGGCGGCGAGAGGAATCCCATCGACGGCACCTGGGTGATCCGCCAATCCGATGCGCATGCCTGGACGGAAGTCTGGCTCGAAGGCGAAGGCTGGCGCCGCGTCGATCCGACCGCGGCCGCGGCGCCTTTGCGCATCGAGCAAAACCTCGCCGCCGCCGTGCCGGCGGGCGACCCGCTGCCGCTCCTGCACCGGCTCGATAGCGACTTCATGCGCGCGCTGCGCTACCGCTGGTGGGCGGTCAACAACGCCTGGAACCAGTGGGTGCTCGGCTACAACCCCGAGCGCCAGCGCGAATTCCTTGCGCGGCTTGGCATGCCTTCCCCCGACTGGCGCACGATGAGCGCCTGGCTCGCCGGCTTGTCGGGAGCGACACTGCTTGCCATCGCCGGCTGGCTACTCAGCCAGCGGCCGCGCCGCGATCCGCTCGAGCGCGCCTGGGGGCGCTTTTCGCGTCGGCTTGCCCGCCGCGGACTCGCTCGACACCCTTGGGAAGGCCCGCGCGACTATGCGGCGCGCTTGAGCGCGCGCTTGCCAGAGCAGGCGGCCGAAATAAACGCGATCGCGCAACTTTATTCCGCGCTGCGCTATGGCGGCGCCGACGTTAAGCTCGGACAGGAACTCGTTCGTCGCATCGCCGCCTTCAAGCCGTGAAACGCCTGGCCTTCGCGCTCGTGCTCGCCGCTGCCGGCCCCGCCTGGGCCTCCTATGCCGACCGCCCCGAGGTGCAGGCCTTCATCGAAGAGATGCAAAGGCGCCATCAGCTCGACGCCAGCGCACTGACCGAACTGTTTTCCCGCACCTCGGCGCTGCCCTCGGTCTTGAGGGCAATCGCGCCGCCTGCCGATCCGCGTCAGCGCTCCTGGGCCGCCTATCGCACGCGCTTCATCGAACCCAAGCGCCTCGCCGCCGGCGTGCGCTTCATGCGCGAGCACCGCGCCGCGCTCGCCAAGGCCGAGGCGATGAGCGGCGTGCCGGCCGAGATCATCGCGGCGATCATCGGCATCGAGACCTTCTACGGCAAGCATCTCGGCCGCTATGAGACCTTCGCCGCGCTCGCGACGCTCGCCTTCGACTATCCGCCGCGCGCAGAGCTCTTCCGCCGCGAGCTCGAGGCGCTTCTTTTGCTCGCGCGCGACGAAGGCAAGCCGCCGACCGCTTACCGCGGCTCCTACGCCGGCGCGATCGGCCTGCCACAGTTTCTCCCCTCGAGCATCCGCGCCTATGCCACCGATTTCGACCGCGATGGGCGCGTCGATCTCGTGGCCAGCATCGAGGATGCGATCGGCAGCGTGGCCAATTTCCTCAAGGAACACGGCTGGCAGGCGGGCGGGCCGCTCGCCTTTAAAGTCGGCGCGGGCGGGACGGCCCCGGCGGAGCTCCTTGCCGCCGGCATCATGCCGCATGCCCGCCCCAGCGAGATGCGCGCGCTGGGGCTTGCAGTGCCTCCTGAAGCGCCCGAGGCGCCGGCAGCGCTCATCGACCTCGCGACGCCAGAAGCCGACACCGAATACTGGCTCGGTTACCAGAACTTCTACGTCATCACGCGTTACAACCGCTCGAGCTTTTATGCGATGGCGGTCTGCCAGTTCGCCGAGGCCTTGCAGGCGGCGCTCAAAGCAGCGCCGGCACCCCGACGCCCTGGCGATTGAGCCGCGCGCGCAGGCGGCCTAAGGCCTCCATCTGCAGCTGGCGCACGCGCTCGCGCGTGACGCCGAGTTCCTCGGCGAGCGCTTCGAGCGTCATGACGTCTTGGCCGTGCAGGCCATAGCGCGCCTCGACGACGCGGCGGTGGCGTTCCGGCAGCTCGCCGACCCAGGCCGCGAGCTGCCGCTCGATTTCGGATGCCTCGACCGCTGCGAGCGGATCGACGGCCCCTTCATCGGCGAGCGCATCGGCGATGGAAAGCTCCGGGTCGATCTCAAGCGGCGCATCGAGGGAGGCGGTGCGCTCGTTCAAGGCCAACAGCGCGCGCACCTCTTCGATGGGCTTGTGGAGGAGCCCAGCCACGGTTTCGAGCGCCGCTTCTTCTTGCCCCGCGCCCACCTTGAGCCGCCGCAAGGCTTGCAAGACCGCATTCAATTCCTTGACGACATGCACGGGCAGGCGGATCGTGCGCGACTGGTTCATGATGGCGCGCTCGATGGATTGGCGAATCCACCAGGTCGCATAGGTCGAGAAGCGGAAGCCGCGCTCGGGATCGAATTTCTCGAGCGCGTGGATGAGGCCGAGATTACCCTCCTCGATCAAATCGTCAAGCGGCACGCCGCGGTTCTGGTAGTGCTTGGCGATGCTCACGACGAGCCGCAGATTCGCCTCGATCATCCGCTGGCGGGCGGCGAAGTCGCCCTGCCGCACGGCGCGCGCCAGCCGCCGCTCATCAAGCGGCGTCAGCAAGGGCTTGGCGCCGATCTCGTTGAGATAGAGCTGGGTGATGTCGTCGAGAAAACCCGCCTCGCCGACGGGGGCGGCCGCCTCCTCCGCCGCCTCCGCGGCGAACTCCTCGGGCATCTCCTCGTCGCGCATGTTTTAGCGAGGGGGCAGGAATTTGAGCGGATCGACCGGCTTGCCCTGCTGGCGGATCTCGAAATGCAGCTTGGGCTCGTTCGCATCGGAGTCACCAAGCTCGGCGATTTTCTGTCCTCGCGCCACCTGCTGGCCCTCCTTGACGACGATCTTGCTGTTGTGGGCATAGACGGAACTTAGGCCCTCGCCGTGCAGCAGGATGACGAGGTTGCCATACTTGTTCATGCGGCCGACATAGATCACCTTGCCGGCGGCAGCCGCTTGCACCGGCTCGCCGAGCTTGCCGGCAATGTCGATGCCGCGCGAGAGCTCCTGCGCGCCCGTGCCGCCCTCGTTGAAGGTCGCAAGGAGCTTGCCGCTTGCCGGCCAGCTCCACTCGATGCTCGCCGCCGCAGGCTTATCGCTGGGCTTGTCGGCCGGTTTTTCGACGGGCTTTTCGGCGGGCTTCTCGGCCGCCGCCGGCGCCGCGGCAAGGGCTGCTGGTGCGCCTTCCTGCGCCTTCAAGCGCGCCAGATTCTCTTCCGAATAGGGCAGCTTGCCGCCCTTGGGCGTGCGCTTCAAGGTTTCGCCCGAGGCAGGCGGCGCCAAAGTCGGCGCGGGCGGCACGGCATTCGCAGGCCCGCCTTCGAGCGGCCGCGCGATCACGCTGCCCGCCGCGGCAATGGGCCGCACCTCGACGGTCTCGGCCTCCTTCGCGGTCTTTTCGGGCGGGGAAAGGCGCAACTGCTGGCCGACGGTGACGCGATGATCGGGCGGCAGGTTGTTCCAGGCGGCAAGATCGCGCGGATTGAGCCCGTGCTCGCGCGCGATGCCATAGAGCGTGTCGCCCTTCTTGACGGTGTAGTGCCCGCCGGCGGCTGCAGCGGGAGTCGAGGCTTTGAGCGGCGGCTCGATGCGCGAAGGCGGCGCCGCCTCGCCGACCGGCGCCGGCGCGCGGCTTGCGCAGGCCGACAGCGCAAGCAGGCCGGCATATAGCAGCGCGCGCCGCATCAGGCCACCCCCGGCAGGAGCGGCACGAAGCGCACGGCATCGAAGCGCCCTTCCTGGAAGCCATCCGGCGTGCGCTCGAGGACGAAGAGCACCTGATCGTCGCGGCCCACGGGCATGACGAGCCGGCCGCCGACGGCCAGCTGGCTCTTGAGCGCCGGTGGCACGGCCGCGCCCGCCGCAGCGACGATGATCGAATCGAAAGGCGCCGCCTCAGGAAGCCCCTGCATGCCGTCGCCGTGCTTGAGGCGAATATGGGTGAGCTTGAGCGCCTTGAGATTCTCCCGCGCGCGCGCCAGCAGCGGCGCGAGCCGCTCGATGCCATAGACCTCGCGGGTGAGCTGCGCGAGCACCGCCGTCTGGTAGCCGCAGCCGGCGCCGACTTCGAGCGTCTTGCCAAGCCCCGCGCGGCCAGCGAGCAGAAGCTCGATCATGCGCGCGACGATGTAAGGCTGCGAGATCGTCTGACCCAGGATCAAGGGCAGCGCCGTATCCTCATAGGCGCGGTGCGCCATCGCCTCCTCGACGAAGATGTGGCGCGGCACGAGCCCCATCGCGCGCAGCACCTCCTCGTTCCTGATGCCTTCCTCGCGCAGCCGCTCGACCATGCGCGCGCGCGTGCGCTCCGAAGTCATGCCGATGCCATTGAAGACATTCATAGCGGCGCACTCACTCGAGCCATTGCCGCACCGCCTCGATCTGTCCGACATGGGTCAGATCGATCTGCAAAGGCGTGATCGACACCCAGCCGTGCTCGACGGCGTGAAAATCCGTGCCCTCGCCCGCATCGGCGGCTGCCCCGGCCGCGCCGACCCAATAGACGGTCTCGCCGCGCGGCGAGATTTGCTTGACCACCGGCTCGGCCTTGTGGCGGCGGCCCAGCCGCGTGACGCGCTCGCCCGCGAGCACGTCCCAAGGCACGTCCGGCACATTGACGTTGAGCAGAAGCGGCGCGCCGAAGGGTTGCAGGCGGAAGCGCTCGACGAGCCGGCGCGCCACGCGCGCGGCGGTGTCGAAATGCCGTCCTTCGAAGCTCGCCAGCGAAAAGGCGATCGCCGGCACGCCCAGCAGATACCCCTCCATCGCCGCGGCGACGGTGCCCGAATAGATCGTATCGTCCCCCATGTTCGGGCCCCAGTTGATGCCGGCAAGCACCATGTCCGGCTCATGCTCGAGCATGCCGGTCACGGCAAGATGCACGCAGTCGGTCGGCGTGCCATTGACGTAGAAAAAGCCCTTCGTCGGGCCCTCTTGCACCTCCTTGAGATGCAGGGGCCGGTCGAGGGTCAGCGAATTCGAGGCGCCGCTGCGGTTGCGCTCCGGCGCGACGACGGTTACCTCGCCAAGCTCCCGCACGGCTTCATAGAGCGCCAAGAGGCCCGGCGCGAAGTAACCGTCGTCGTTGGAGATCAGGATGCGCATGGGAAGATTCTACCCAAGCCCCGCCATCGTCTTGCGCATGAAACAGAGGTCTTCCCAGGCCTTGGCTTTCTCTGGCAGGTTGCGCAAGAGATAGGCCGGATGATAGGTAACGATGAGGGCAATGCCAGCAAAATCATGGACGAGGCCGCGCGCCTTGGCAATCGTCACCTCCTGCTGCAGGAGCGTCTGCGCGGCCGGCTTGCCGAGCGCGACGATCAGCTTGGGGCGGATGAGTTCGATCTGGCGGGCAAGGAACGGCCAGCAGGCCGCCGTCTCGCTCGCTTCCGGCGTGCGGTTGTTGGGCGGCCGGCACTTCACTGCATTGGCGATATAGACGTTCTCGCCGCGCTTTAAGCCAATCGCGGCGAGCATCGCGTCGAGCAGCTTGCCGGCCTGGCCGACGAAGGGCTCGCCGCGCTCGTCCTCCTCCGCCCCCGGCCCCTCGCCGATGAAGAGCCACTCGGCATGGATGTCCCCCACGCCGAGCACCGCCTGCTTGCGCGTCTTGTGAAGCGCGCAGGCCGTGCACTCGGCCACCGCCTGGCGCAGTTCCGCCCAGCCCATCGCCGCGATCGCCCGTGTGCGCTCATCAGCCGCGGCTGACAAGAGGGACGGCGCCTCGCGCGGCGGGCCAGACGGCTTCACAAATGGCGGGCGCAGTTTCCAGAGCGGGCCTAAGCCCATCTCTTTGAGAAGTTCATCGCGTTTCATGACAGTTCCTTTGCCAGCACGAGGGCATCCTCGCGTCCTTCCGCGGCCGGATAGTAGCCGCGCCGCCGGCCGATCTCGGCAAAGCCCGCCTGGCGGTAAAACGCAAGCGCCGCCGTATTCGAGGGCCGCACTTCGAGCAAGAGGCGGCGGATTCCTGCGCCCTGCATGAGGCGCAGCGCGTGATCGAGCAGCGCCCGGCCGTAGCCGGCGCGCTGATAGCCCGGCGCGATGCCGATCACGAGGAGATGCGCCTCATCGACGGCGCGCATCAGGACGATGAAGCCGACCACCGCTTCGTCTTCCAGCGCGACGAAGGCGTCATAGCCAGCAGCGAGCGCATCGAGGAAATTGCCGCGCGTCCAGGGATAGGCTTGCACGGCCTCTTCAATCGCCAGCACGGCCTCGACGTCTTCCAGCCGCATCGGACGGATTTCCATTTAGCGCGCACCGCCGGCTTGGCGCCGCTCGGCCGTGGTGAGCGCCACCTTCTCGCGCACGTAGAGGGGCTGCGCCAAGCCTGCCGGCACACCGCCACCTTGCGCGAGGATCGGCGCGGCGAGCCGGCAGACCGCCGCGGCCGTCGGATAGACCTGCGCCGCGACGCTCGAAAGCCGGCCGCCCATTCGTGCGCGGATCGCCTCGCCCTCTGGCGTCGCGAAGCCGTCCCCTGCGCCGCGAAAGCCTTCGCCTTCGGGCAGCGGGGCCGTCTGTCCCGCGCCGACTTTGGGCGGCATGAGCTCGACGGCTTTATCGCCCGAGACCGCATAGGCGCCGAGATAGACCTCATTCATGCGCGCATCGAGGCAGGCGAGCACCTTGCCCTCTCCCGCCGTCAGCGCGAGCGCGGCGAGGGTAGGGACCGCCACGACGGGCAGATCGAGACCGAAGGCGAGCCCCTGGGCAACGCCGCAGGCAAGCCGCAGGCCCGTGAAGCTCCCCGGCCCTGCGCCGAAGGCGAGCCCATCGAGTTCGGCGAGCGAGCGCCCCGCCGCGGCGAGCAATTCGCGCGCCCAGGGCAGCAGCAGCTCAGAGCCGCCATTGGGCAAGTCGGAGGATCGTTCGAGAAGCTCGCCCTCGACCCAGAGGGCGACGGAAAGGCGGCGGGTCGAGGCTTCGAAGGCGAGGAGCTTCACAGCGCCGATTTTACCGGCCCGCCGCGCTCCCCTCGCCTGAGACGATCGCCATGCGCCGCGCGTAGGCCGCGGCTTCCTCGTGCCTGCCGGCCGCGGCGAGGCGGTCGCGCGCCACCCCCAGCCAGGCGAGCAATGGCCGCCGCCAGCCCTGCTGCGCCGCGGTCTCGATCGCGAGCTCGATCCCTGCGGGCGGCAAGCGGCCGGCGTAAAACAGCATGGCGGCCGCGACGAGGCGCGAGAGCGGCTCTTCGATCGCGCGCAAGGCAGCGAGCGCCTCGTGCGCCTTCATGACGGCTTGTTGCGCGGGCGGCAGATGTTCGACTTTCAGCCCCTCCCAGCGGCCGGCGAGGTAATCCGCATAGGCGCGCGCGGCTGGATCGGCATCCTGCGCGAGCGGCGTGAAGGCAGGGCAATCGCGGCTTGAGAGGCTCGCAAAGCGCGCCGCGCAGGCGGCAAGCTCCACGCGCGCCAATTGCGCGGCATCACCCGTGCGCGCCACCTCGGCGCGGGCGCGCGCCAGTTCCTGTACCGCGGCGCGGTCGCGCCCGGCAAGATAGGCGGCGGTATGCGCGGCGAGCGCCGCATGGGCGTTGGCCTGCCAGTCCGGCACTGGCGGGCCGCCGGCGCAGCCGGCCAGACAGGCAAACAAGGCCAAGCCTCTTCTCATGGCAGCTTGAGTTCCCGCTCGCGCGCAAACGGCCATTTGCGGTCGATTTCCTCGACCAGCCCCGCCACACGGCGCAGCGTCGCCTCGACCTCGGCGCGCAGCGCGTCGAGATCCTCCGTCGCCACGCGCGCATTGACGGCGATTCTGTGCGCCTCGTCGAGCGTCGCGCTGGCCTTCGTGAGGCTCGCGCGCGCGTCGGAGAGCAGCGCCCCTAGCTCGCGCATGGCGGCGTGGGCATCGTCGGCGAGCCCGCCGGCGGCGAAGAGCCGCCGGTTTGCCGACTCGAGCAACTGATTGGCGCGTTCGAGCGCTGCTTGCACCTGCCGTGCGCCTGCTTCGCCGAGGAGCCCCGGCAAGGCGCCCTGCCGCCCTGTCATGGCCTTGGTCAGGCGCTCGACGTTGGCGAGACTGGCCGACAGCGGCGCTTCCTCGCCGGTGATGCGCTTCAGGTTTTCCACGAGCTCGCGCATCGTCGCGACGAGCTGCGGAATGCCGGCCGTTGCGTCGCCGATCAGCAGCTCGCGGCGCGCGCCCTCGGGCAGCGGCGGATCGTCGAGGATGCCCGTGTAGGCGCGCAGCTTGGCGCCGCCGACGAGCCCGCGCTCGAGCGTGAATACCGAGGAGGTGCGCAGCCAATGGGCGTCTTTCACCGGCACCTCGACATGGAGGTGGGCCTTGCCATCCTCCCCGAGCTCGATCTTCGCCACGCGGCCGATCGCAAAGCCGGCGAAGCTCATCTCCATGCCGACCGCCACGCCTTCGGCATTCTCGGCAAGCAGCACGAAATGGCGCTTCTCTTCGAACACACCGC
Organism: Rhodocyclaceae bacterium; assembly: GCA_026415155.1. GTDB lineage: Bacteria > Pseudomonadota > Gammaproteobacteria > Burkholderiales > Rhodocyclaceae > Sulfuricystis. Next base: position 10,137 of record JAOAHQ010000033.1, on the reverse strand, counting down.
GCGCCTGCATCACATAGAGCACAAAGCCCAACAGCATGGCCACGAAAAGCGCCAAAAGGAGATAGGCCTTGGCGGTGGCATGTGCGAATGGCGTCGTGACGGGATCGTGCTCGGGCGCCGCCATGATCGACCTTTAACCCCGCAGCACGATGAGGCTCGCGGCTTCGATCAGCGCGAGGGCGAGAAAGAGCCGCGCCATCGCGCGCATTTCGCTGCCCGCCGCGGCGCGCCTCGGCGCCTCGAGCGCCACCGTCGCCGGCGCGGCGCCGACCGCCAGGCCGAACAAGGCCGTCTTGAGCAAAAAGCCCGGCAAGGTCACCGGATCGAACACCTGGCCGATGCGCCAGGAAAAGCCGGCCAGGCCCCAAGGGGTGAGGCCATGGACGACGAGATAGGTGACAAAGAGCGCGATCAGGCAGCTCGTGAGCGTCAGGAGCAGCGTGGCGAACAGGTTGGCGAGGAAGGCCGGCAGCACGCTATTGAGGAAGGCCGCGCCGCTTGAGAGCCGCTCGCCCTGCGCGCGCAGCCCGGCAAGGTGATCGAGCACGGCGATGCCGGAGCGCATCGCCACGAACAAGGCCGCCAGCAAGGGCAAGAGCTCGACGACATAGACGCGCACCAGAGCTTCGAGCGCCAGATGCGAAAGCCCATAGCTCGCGGCACTGACGACGACGAGGTGCGCCGTCACCATGGCCGCCAGTACCGAAAACAGCGCATAACCGGGCAGCGCCTGGCCAGCGGCGAAGCAGACCGCCTGCGCGAGCGCCGCGCGCACGCTGGGGCGGTAGCTTGCCGGCGTGACGGCCGCGGCGAGGAGCAGCGCGAAGAAGCGCAGGTAACGCCACTCGCGCTCGAAGCCGCGCGCGAGTGGCGACCAGACGGTCGGCCGATTCCCCCAGGCAGTGCTCATGGTCTGCCGATCATAGCCGATCCCCGGGCGGCTATTGCCTCCTCTCAGTGCTGCGCGTATGATGAATCTGTCGATTCTTCATACGCATCGTCATGAAGCGTTTTTCCTTCCCGGCCGCGCTGCCGATCGTCGCCTGTCTGGCGGCCCCGGCCGCCCTCGCCCACGATCTGTGGCTCGAGAAGGCCGGCGCGCACTACACGCTCTATCAGGGCCACCGTTACAGCCAGCACGCCGGCGCCGAAACGCTCGACTACGGCCCGCACTTCGTCACTGCAGCCGCCTGCTTCGATGCGCGCGGTGAAAAGCGGCCGCTCAAGATGCACAGCGCCTCGCCCTGGCGAGCGAGTGGGGATTGCGCCGCGCTCAGGCTCGAAGCTTCCTCTGGCTACTGGAGCAAGACGCCCTGGGAGACGAAGAACGTGCCGAAGAGTGCAGCGCCCGGGGCGATCAAGAGCTGGCTCGCCAAGGAAGGCATCACGCGGCTTGAGCGCTGGAGCGCCGCCTTCGCCCGGCCGCTCACGGAAGGCCTCGAGCTCGTGCCGGCGCAAGAGCCGTTCGCCGTCAAACCAGGCGAGAAGCTCGTCGTGCAGGTTTTCTTGGCCGGCAAGCCGCAGGCGGGCGTGCCGGTGGCCTACCACGGCGAGACGCGCGGCGTGACCGACGCCCAGGGCAAGATCGCGCTCAGGCTGCGCCAGGCGGGCGTGCAGCTCATTTCGGTCAGTCTCGAGCGGCCGCTTTCCGATGGCCAGGCCGATGTCGAGATGCTGAGCGCGACGCTGCAATTCGAGCTGCCGCAATGAAGGCGCTGCTCGCCCTCTTGTCTTGCGTCTTTACGCTCGCCCACGCGCACGAGGTGCATCGCGAGATCACCGTCACCCCCGCCGTGGTGATCACGCTTTCCTATGCCAACGGCGCGCCGTTCGCCTACGAGAAATACACGCTCACCGCATCAGGCGAGGCGACGCCGCGCCAGGTCGGCAACACCGATGCCGCCGGCCGCATCAGCTTCGTGCCTGGCGACGTCGAAACATGGCATCTCGTCGCGACTTCCGCCGATGGCCATGGCGTGAGCGAGGAAATCCGCGTGCCCGCCCTGGGCAACTCCGGCGCAACCGCCGCGGCCCTGCCGCGCTGGCTCATGGCGCTCGCGGGCCTCTCTCTCATCTTCGGCCTCTTCGGTCTGTGGCAACTTTTCGTGAAAGGAAAACGATGAAACGCCTGCTCCTCGCCCTCCTCTTCGCCCCGGGCGCGGCGCTTGCCCATCATGGCGTGGCCGGCGTCGGCGCCGCCGCCCTCGAAGGGCCGGGCGCGCCCGTCGAGTCGGCGAGCTCCGCCGTGCTGCCGCAAGGCCGCACCCTGCTCTATGCCAAGCTCGATCACGCGCGATTCAAGACCTATGACCCCGACCCCGCCAATCCAGAAAGCGCCTATGCAAACTACTGGATGCTCGGCCTCGGCCACGGCCTCACCTCGTGGTTCTCGGCCTATCTCTTCGCGCCCTATCACGCCAAGATCGACGAGCCCGGCGGCCTTGACTCGAAAGGCTGGGCCGATGTCTCCGTGATGGGCCAGGTCGGCTTCAAGCACGAGCCCGGAGAGGGGTTCAAGCTCGTGCCGGCCCATGAGAGCCTCGACGATCTCGAAGATTGGCACTTCACCGTCTTCTTCGGCAGCACGCTGCCGACCGGCAATGCCAATCACCGGCTCGCCGACGGCACGATCGACCCGGGCAAGGCGCACGGCTTCGGCAAACCCGCCACGACCCTGGGGCTCACCGCGACCAAGCCGCTATCTCGCGATCTCACCTTCAACATGGAGGCCTCGCAGCTTTGTTTTCGCGAATATCGTTACGCAGACGGCCAGACGATGAAATTCGGCAGCGAGCGCCGCCTGAATTTTGGGCTCGCCCAGCGCCTCTCCACTCAGCCTGAGCGCCGCCTGCGCTTCGATGGCGTCTTGGAAGCCCAGTTTCTGCGCCTCGGCCGCGACATCGAAAACGGCGCGCCGGCCGCCGCCACCGGCGGCAGGATCCTCTATCTCATGCCCGGCCTGCGCGTCTATTGGGACAACGCGAGCTTCGCCTTCGGCTTGAAAAAGCCCGTCTGGACGCGTCTGAATGAAGCCGATCAGCAGCAAGGCGCCGAAGGCAAGGAAAGGTACCGGCTGATCTTCTCGGCGTCCTTCCTCTTCTGATGCACATTCCCGACGGCTTCCTCTCGCCGCAGACCACTTTGCCCGCTACGGCGCTCGCCCTTGGCGCCTGGAGCTGGGCGGCGCGCGGGCTCAAGGCCCGTCTCGACGAGACGCTGATCCCGCGGCTGGCGGTCGGCACGGCCTTGGCCTATGGGCTGGGACTCATCATGCTGCCGCTGCCCGGCGGCAGCTCCGCACATCTCGTCGGTGTCGCGATGCTCGCCCTGCTCTTTGGCTGGCGGCTCGCCTTCCTCGCCCATTCCGGCGTGCTGCTCTTGCAAGCGCTGCTCTTCGGCGCCGGCGGGCTCACCGCCTTGCCCGTCAATGCCCTCGCGATGGGGCTCGTGGGCAGCATAACGGCCCGCGCCGTATTTCGCCTGTTGCGGCCCCTCAACGAAGCGGCCGCCGTGTTGCTGGCCGGCTGGGCCTCGGTGATCGTGCCGGGTGCGCTGCTGGCGCTCATTCTCGGCCTGCAGCCCAGCATCGCCGCGAAAGACGATGGCACGCCGCTTTTCTTTCCCTTCGGCCTCGAGATCACGCTGCCGGCGATCCTCGTGCCGCATGCGCTCATCGGCATCGGCGAAGCGGCCTTGACGCTCCTGGTCTGGCGCTATGCAAAAGTGCGAAAATGGCAACAGACAGCCGATCCTTCTCCACCCGCGCCATGATCAGCCCACAGACCATCGAAGCCGCCGCCCAGAGAATCGTCGCCGCCGCACATGCGCCCTGGAAGGTGATCCTGTTCGGTTCGCAGGCCACCGGAGAAGCCACTGCGGAATCCGACATCGATCTGATGGTCATCGAGGACAGCGTGCCCGACATGCGGGAGGAATACCGTCGATTGCGCACGGCGATCGGCGAAATCGGCGCGGGCGTCGATCTGCTCATCTACTCGCGGGAAGAATTCGAGCGTCGCCGCCAGTGGCCTTCCTCCCCCGTCCATGAGGCCGCGCGTCATGGCAAGGTGCTCTATGAGCGGCCCACGCCCTGACGAAGCAAAGCGGCTCTTTGCCGCCGCCGAGCGCGATCGCCTGTCGTTTCTGCTCTTGATCGAAACCGGTCGCGCACCGAACGAAACCCTCGGTTTCCTCGCCCAGCAAGCCTGTGAGAAATATCTGAAGGCCATCCTCGCCAGTCAAGGCGCCTCCTTCGGCCGCACCCACGATCTCGACCATCTGGCGAGAAGCGTGCTCGCTGGCGGCGTGGCGCTGCCTGTCGCCATCGAGCGACTCGCGGCGCTCAATCCTTACGCCGTCGCCATCCGCTATGAAGGCACGGAGGTCGTGTGGGTCGAAAATGACGAAGCCGCACAGCTCGTCGCAGCGCTGCGCGACTGCGCACAGCGCTGGGTGGGCGGAGCAGCCCCTTGATCGCTCCATGACGCCGCGCCAGCGACTCGCGCTCTACCTGGCCGTCCTGCCTGCGCCGACTTTCATCCATGACCCGAGGCTGCTCGCCGCCGGCCTCTTCCTCGCCCTCGCGCTGGCGGGGGCCGAGCGCTGGCGGATCTTGAAGAAGAGCCTGCTCGCCATCCTCGCCTTCAACCTGACGGTGAGCCTAGGCTATGCGCTCATCGCGCTCTGGCGCGATACGTTCCAGCCGGCCTGGTTTTTCACCGCCAACCTGCGCGTGCTGTTGATGGTGTTCCTGGGCTTCTGGTGCATCGCCCGCGTCGATCTCTTGGCGGCAGTGCGCGGCTTTCCGACGGCCACCTTCCTCGCCACACTCACGCTCGGCCAGATGCGCGCTTTCGAGCGCTTAATCCGCGACTTCCGGCTCGCCTTGAGAAGCCGCAGCATCGTCAAGCCGCGCCTTGCCGACCGCTTCCATCACGCCGGCGCGCAAGCGATCGCGCTCATCGACAAGGGGGAGAGGCAGGCAACCGAGCTCACTTTGGCGATGCGCTCGCGCGGAGCCTTCGATGCTTGAGCTCGAGCGCGTCGTCTTCGCTTGGGAGGACAAGCCGCCGGTCTTCAAGCATCTATCGCTGCACATCCAGGCCGGCGAGAAGGTCGTGATCCTCGGCGCCAACGGCTGCGGCAAGTCGACGCTGTTGAAACTCATGAACGGCCTCATCTTTCCCCAGGCCGGCGCGATCCGCTATCAAGGCGCGGCGCTCACGAAAGCGGCGCTCAGCGAACGGCATTTCGCGCGGCGCTTTCGCAGCGAATGCGCCCTGCTCTTCCAGCACCCGGAAGCGATGCTGTTCAATCCGACGGTGCGCGAGGAAATCGTCTATGGGCCGCGCCAACTGGGACTCGCCGATCTCGAAGCGCGCCTCGAGCGCTGGGCGCGCCCCTTGGGGCTATGGCCCCAGCTCGATTCGCCGCCTTTCCTGCTCTCCGGCGGAGAAAAGCAAAAAGTGGCGCTCGCCGCCCTCCTCGCCCTCGAGCCCAAGCTCCTGTTGCTCGACGAGCCTTCGGCGAGCCTCGATCCGGCGAGCGTCGGCTGGCTCATCGACACGCTGCTCGATGCAGAAATGACCGTCGTCGCCGCGACGCACAATCTCTCGCTCGCGGCGGAACTGGGCAGCCGCTGTCTCGTGCTGGGGGAAGGCGGACGCCTCCTTTACGACGGCCCCGTCGAAGCGGCACTCGCCGACCTCGCGCTCCTCGAAGCCGCGCATCTTGCGCATCGCCACCGCCACCGGCATGGCGGCGCGCTGCATACGCATCTGCATGTTCACGACTGGGGCAGCAGCTGAGGAAACGCTCAATGCCGCGGACCGCGCGGATAGAGCGCATGCCCGGCCTCGCGGATGTCGCGGCGAAGCTGGTGGCGCTCCTCAGGCGTCATCTGCCGCCAGGCCTCGCGGCGCGCGCGCCGCTCTTCGCGTTGCTCTTCCCGCCACTCTCTCGAGCGCTCGCGCTCTTGTGGCGCAAGCTCGCGCGGCGCCTCATGGACAGGCGGCCAGGCAGCCGGCGGCCCCGGCGGCAGGCCTTGGGCGAGCGCGCTTTTCAGGCCCTCGAGGCAGACCAGCAGGAAGAGCAAGTGCCGCACGATGTTCATGGCCGTCATTGTAGGGCGAGGCCGAAGGCGGGCACGCCTGCCTTTGTAACAAGCCGTTGCCAAAGAGGCGCCCTGCAACATCCGGCAATGATGCCGCGGCGGATTCGGCAGTATCCTTGCCGTCATGAACACGGGCTCCCGCAAGGCAAAGCTCCTCGTCGTCGATGACGACCTGCGGCTGAGAAGCCAGCTCGAGCGCTACCTCTCCGAGCAAGGCTTCGCCGTCAAGGCTGTCGGCGATGCGGCCCAGATGGATCGCGCGCTCGAGCGCGAGCTTTATGACCTCCTCGTGCTCGACCTGATGCTGCCGGGCGAGGATGGCCTGTCGATCTGCCGCCGGCTGCGCGGCGCCAAGAACGACATCGCGATCCTCATGCTCACCGCCAAGGGGGATGACATCGATCGCATCATCGGTCTTGAGCTCGGCGCGGACGACTATCTGCCCAAGCCCTTCAACCCGCGCGAGCTCGTCGCGCGCATCCATGCCATCTTGCGCCGCCGCGCCGCGCCGCCCCCGCCCGGCGCGCCAGCGCTGACGGCGGAAGTCATCCGCTTCGGCGAAGTCAGCGTCAATCTCGCCACGCGGGAACTCAAGCGCCATGACACGACGACGCTGCTCACGACTGGCGAATTCAGCCTGCTCAAGGTGCTCCTCACCCACCCGCGCCAGCCGCTCTCGCGCGACAAGCTCATGGAGCTCTCCCGCGGCCGCGAATACGGCGTCTTCGACCGCGCCATCGATGTGCAGATCTCGCGCTTGCGCAAGCTCGTCGAAGAAAATCCGGCCCGGCCGCGTTACATCCAGACCGTCTGGGGCTTCGGCTACGTCTTCGTCCCCGACGGCCAAGAGGCGTCCTGACGCATGCCGAAGAGCCTGCTGTGGCGGACGTTCCTGCTTCTTGCCACGCTGATGCTCGCCTCGGTGGCGGCTTGGCTCTTCATCTTTCGCGAGGCCGAGCTCGAGCGCCGCGCGCGGCAGCTCGCCGAACTCATCGCAAGCGTCACGAACATCACGCGCGTGGCGCTCTTGGCCGCCCGTCCCGAACACCGCCGCGATCTGCTCGCCGAGCTCTCCGAACTCGAAGGCGTGCGCATCTATCCGGCCGACGAGGGCGATCGCTTCGCGCTGCCAGCCCGGCCCTTCACCCGCCGGCTCGAGGCACATCTCAAGCAGCGCCTCGGTGCACCGGTGCGGCTCGCCTTCGAGCTCAACGGCGAACCGGGGCTTTTCGTGCGCTTCCGCCTCTTCGAAGACGAACCGGAGGAGTATTGGCTCGCGCTGCCGCGCGAACGGCTCGCGCGACACTTTCCCTGGCTTTGGCTTGGCTGGGGCGCGGCCGTGCTGCTGCTCTCGCTCGCCGGCGCCTGGCTGATCGTCTTTCGCGTTACACAGCCGCTCGAGGCGCTCGAACGCGCAGCGCGCGATGTCGGGGCCGGCCAAACGCCCCCCATGCTGCCCGAACGCGGCCCGGCGGAACTGATTGCCGTCATCCGCGCCTTCAACCAGATGAGCGAGAACTTAAAGCGCCTCGAAGCAGACCGCGCGCTGCTCCTGGCCGGCATCTCGCACGATTTGCGCACGCCGCTCACGCGGCTCGCCCTCGAGGTCGAGATGAGTGTGGCTGACCCCGTGGCGCGCGAGGCCATGGCGGCCGACATCGCCGAGATGGATCGCAGCCTCGGCCAGTTCCTCGACTTCGCGCGCCCCTTCGAATCGGCCCCCCTGCGCGAGCTCGACCTCGCCGAGCTGCTTGCCGACCTCGCGCAGAGCTATCGAGGCCGTCTGGCGAGCGCCGAGTTTGCGCCCACCCCCGTGCGGGCGCAGCCCGAGGCCTTGCGCCGCGCCCTCGTCAATCTCATCGAAAACGCCCTGCGCCACGGCGGCGCCCCGGTGGAGCTCGCGCTTTCCCAGGAAAACGGCTCGATCGTCATCAGCGTGTTCGACCGCGGCCCCGGCATCGCGCCAGAAGAAATCGAGCGGCTCAAGCAGCCCTTCACGCGCGGCGAGGCGGCGCGCAGCAACACAGGCGGCGCGGGATTGGGGCTCGCGATCGTCGAACGCATCGCGCGCGCGCATGGCGGCCGCCTGGAACTTCAGCCGCGCGCGGGCGGCGGGCTGGCTGCGCGCTTCGTGCTGCCCGCGTGAGACTCACTGCGCCGTATTGCGGCGCAGCGGCAGCACCGCTGCGGCCGGGCGGCGCGAGCGCCCGGCTTGCGGCGGAGATTCGCCATACGCGACCCGGCAAAGCGCATGGCGCAGGGAATCGAAGGTCTCCCACATCAGGCCCGAAAAGCGCAGGCAGGCTTTGAGCGGAGTTTTCGCGCGCTGCCGTTCGGCATCGAGCCGCCATTGCAGGCGCGCGAGCTTGTCGGGGTCTTCGCCGCCCGCGATGACTTTTTCGATCGCCTGCCGCCGCGCCTGCTCGAAGGCCGCCGCATCTTCGCGCGCCAGCCGCGCCCAGGCGGCAAAATCGAACGCCTCCGGCTCAGGCATGGCAGATGAGTGCGGTATCGCTCTCCGCGCTCGCGGCGATCTTCTCAAGCGCGGCGATGACCCGTTCGCTCGCCGCCTCCATCTCGGCCACGCGCGCGAAGCAGGCCTCCATATCGCCCGCTTCGTTGGCGCGCAAGGCGGCAAGCCCTGCCTCGTGGAAGGCGCGATGGGGTGATTCCATCTCGGCATAGCCCGGCAGCTTCGAAAAGCACTCGCGCCCCTCGCCTTCGTAATACCACTTGCCGAGCCGGCAGGCGGTGTGCGGTGCAAAGTCGCCAATGCTTTTCTCGGACACACCCATCAGCACGCGATAGACCTCGAACTTGTAGACGAGGTGATCGATCTTCGCGACCTCGACGAAGCTACGCAGGGCCGAGGCGCCGATGGTGCCTTCCATGCGGCGCGACAGCTCGAAGAGCGCGCGCATGTCATTCGTCGCCATCTCCCCAGAGCTGCCGAAGGAAGAAGTGCGCGCGGCCCATTCGCTCATCTGCTCGCGCGTCGCGCGCGTCTCGGCCTGGATCGAAGTCACCAGGGCGGAAATCTCGTTGGTGGCGGCGGCAGTACGCTCGGCAAGTTTTCTCACTTCGTCGGCCACGACGGCAAAGCCGCGCCCCATCTCGCCGGCGCGCGCCGCCTCGATGGCGGCATTCAAGGCCAGCAAATTCGTCTGATCGGCGATTTCGCGAATGAGCTGGACGATGCCGCCGATCTGGTTGGCGCGCTCCGAGAGCGTCTCGACATTGCCGGCCATCGAGGCGCTGTCATTGGCCAGTGCGGCAAGACTCGCCGCGATCTTCTCGATCGAGGCCCGGCAGCCGCCCGAGACGGTCGAGGCCTCGGCGGCATGGCGCTTCTCTTCCCGCATCGTATTGGCGATCGCCGCCTGCGAGCGTTGGATTTCGAGCAGCGAATCGCCGAAGGACTGCATCGTATGGTAGATGCGCCGGCAGCGGTCGAGCTCGCCGCCCGTGCCGGTAAGCCGTTCTTCCAGGGCGCGCCGCCCGGCTTCGGCCTCCGCCAGCTTCGCTTCGGCGCTCTCGCGCCGCAGGCGCTCTTCGCGCAGCTCGGCTTCGAGCTGGGCAATCCTTTGCTTGTATTGACTGCAAAACACGTCTTCCTCTCCTGTCCTGTCACTCGATCACTCTGAACTGGGCGACGACGCGGCGCAATTCGCCCGCCGTGCCCTTCATCGCATCGGCGGCGGCGTTTGCCTGACGCGCCGCTTCGAGATTGCCGTCGATGAGCTGGGCAATCTTCTCCATGTTGGTCGCCACCTGCTCGGAGGCGATCGCCTGCTCCTTCGCCGCATCGGCGATGTGGCGCGAGCGCGCCGTCACCTCGCGGCTCGTGTCGGTGATGCGCGAAAGCCCCGCCACGCTCTCGTTTCTCATGCCGATGCCCTGCTCGACCTCGGTCACGGCATGATTCATCGAAGCCACCGCCGCATCGGCCACCTGCCGGATCTCGCCGACGGTGGCCGTGATGTCGGCCGTCGAAGCGGTGGTGCGCTCGGCAAGCTTTCTCACCT
>JAOAHQ010000025.1 GCA_026415155.1 Rhodocyclaceae bacterium | reverse complement strand
GATCCATGAAGAGATTTTCCGGCCTCGCCGTGCCCTACGCGGCGGCGCTCGGGCTGCGGGCGGTATCTGCGCGCCCGTGCTCCTCGTCCAGAGGCCACGCTATGGACTCGTCGCCCGAGCGCGCATCTCCTCGCCCTCGCCGTCGAGCGCCGCTCGCGTTCCAATGGACAATCTGGGTTGAACGCAGCAGTAGAAGGCGTGGGAGAGGGCGTCGAAGAATAGCGTCTTCCAGCGAACCGCCGCACTGTTAGAATTTCCCTGCTGTATCCGGCAGGGGGAAAGAGGTGAGCGGAGGAGCAAAAGACAAGACGGCGCAGCTTCTGGCCGATATCGAGGAGTTTTCGCGGCACGGCCCCGTCGTGGGCGCCGAGCCGGCGAAACCGGAGCTACACCGCGAGACGCTCGCCTTTCCCGATCTTTCCCAGCCGGCGGCCGAAAGGCGAGAGGCCGTCCCGCCAGCGCCGAGCGTGGGCGCTACACCCACACTGGAGGCGCCCTCGAGCCTCGGTCAGGTTGAGGCCAATAGCCTGCTTGCGCGGCTCAAGGCTCAGGCGCAGGCCCTCCAGCAGGACGAGAGCCAGCGCGGCGCGCAAATGGAACTCAAGGCGCAGATTCTTTCGGCCACGCTGGGCGCAGCCTTTCATTACATCGACGACCTCATCAAGCAGCTCAACATCCTCAAGCCGGCGATCCCCAAGGAATTCATCTTTCCCGGCAACATCGTCTTCTCGGGCCTGAGCTGGGTGGAAGGCGCGGCGGACTTTCGCATGGTGCCTTCGGCCACCGAAGATCGCCGCTACGAGAGCATGTCGGCGCGTTTCCGCCTCGCCGCCCCCAAGAATATCGTCATCGAGCGCGACGCGCTCGGCATTGAGCCCTTCAGAAAGACCTTGCACGATTACAACATCGTCTTCAAGGTCGAGGAAAAGCTCAATGCGCGCCATCAGCCCGAAGCGGCGCGCTTCATCTTCCCCTGCGAGATCAAGGCTGGTTTTCTCATCAAGGCCGACTACGAGCGCGGCGATTTCGTGCTGCGCACGCGCAACATCGACCGCTTTGGCATGATGGAATTCCGCCTTCAGGCCGAGGAGCTCAACCACGCCACCCTTGATGAGCTAGCGCATCTCTTCCTCGGCGAGAAGAGCCGCTTCTTGCAGATGTTCCGCCGTACGGCATGAAGGCTCATAAGGCGTGGCGCCGGTCGCCGCGCACAAAACCGACGAGCGGCCCCTCGATTCCCCGGCCCAGCGCAATGACCTTGAAGAGCTCGCCCATCTCGTTGGGCGAGAGAAGCCGCTGCACGACGGCGCTCGCACGCCAAGCCTGTTCGCCTCCTGCTGCCTGGCGTGCAAGGAGCAGCTCGCCAATGCCGCAATTCACAAGAAAGCTTGCCTGATTCGTAAAGCCCAGCACATCGAGCCCCGCCGCGAAACCGGCCTCGGCCACCGCGGTGAAATCGACGTGGCTCGTGATGTCCGACAGCCCCGGCCACCAAAACGGGTCTTCATGGACGCGCTGGCGGTAGTGGCAGCGTAGCGTACCGCGGCAGCGTTGCGGGTGATAGAGCTCGTGGCGCGGTAAGCCATAGTCGATGAGGAGGAGCGCGCCCTTTTCGAGCCGCCGGCCCCACTCGGCCACCCAGGCGCGCGCGGCGAGCGAAATCTCGCTCTCATAAGGCGCCTCGATAGGCAGCGCCGCCATCGCCGCCGCCAAGGCGCCACTTGCCGGCCGTTCGGCCCAGACGAATTCCTCACCCGCCAGCCCCACGCCGCGTTCCATGAACCCTTCCTCACGCCAGGCCACCGCATGGGTCGGCAAGGCATCGAGCAGTTCGTTGGCCACGATGCAGCCCGTGAAACCCTCAGGCAGACGATCGAGCCAGACGACGCGGTCGAGGAGATGGGGCACGGCCGCCACGATCGTCTCGCGTTGGCGGGCGGCGAGCTCGCCGGAAAGCTCGAGGATCGCATAACGCTCTGGTAAGGCGCCGAGCCGTTCGAGCTCGCTCAAGAGATCGGCCGCGAGCCGGCCGCTGCCGGCCCCCGCCTCGAGCACAGTCGGCGCTGGCAGGACGGCAAGCACTTGCGCTAACTGGCGCGCCAAGGCTTGACCGAAGAGCGGCGTGAGCTCTGGCGCCGTAACGAAATCGCCCGCCTCGCCGAACTTCTGAGACCCGCCCGCGTAATAGCCAAGGCCAGGCAGAAAGAGCGCCATCTCCATGAACTCGGCGAAGGAAATCCAGCCGCCGGCGGCCTCGATGCGTGCGGCAATGGCTTCCGACAAGGCGCGGCTTGTCGCTTGGGCGTCGTGGGGGGGGCGTGGGAGAGAGGGCTGCAACGTCTTGACTCTGAGGTGCTGGCGAAAGTCGAAAACGCGGATTATCCATGCGCAGGGCTGTCGCTCGAAGGCACGATGACCCTTGTCCTTCCCTGGCGGCGGCGCATAGACTGGGGACGGGCGCTGCCTGCCTCGCCCACCGTCCGGCTCTCTGCCTGCATGCGGTGGTGGGGACACGAGCGAGGATCAGGAAAGAGCGAGCTGGCGCGGAGCTGGCGCTTGCAGTTGCTTTCCTGCGCCGATTCCAGTAGCTTCATGCGCTTCACCCCGGAGCTTCGACCCATGAACGCAAACGACAAATTCGTCGCCGCCCAGGCCCATGTCGATGGTGCGGCGATTCAGCCCCTCCCCAACTCGAGAAAGGTCTATGTGACCGGTTCGCGGCCCGATATCCGCGTGCCGATGCGCGAGATCCGTCAGTCCGACACGCCGACGAGCCACGGCGGCGAGAAGAATCCGCCGATCTACGTCTATGACTGTTCCGGCCCCTATACCGATCCGGACGCCAGGATCGACATCCGCGAGGGACTGCCGCCCTTGCGCGAAGCCTGGATCGAGGAGCGCGGCGATACCGAGCGCTTGCCGGCCTACTCTTCGGCCTATGGCCGTGCGCGGCTTGCCGATCCGGCGCTTGCCCCCCTGCGCATGGCCAAGCCGCGGCTGCCGCGCCGCGCCAAAGCAGGCTGCAATGTCACCCAGATGCACTATGCCCGCAAGGGCATCATCACGCCCGAAATGGAATTCGTCGCCATCCGCGAGAACCAGCGCCTCGAAGGGCTCTCCGAACTCCTCAAGACCCAGCATCCGGGCGAAAGCTTCGGCGCGAACATTCCCAAAGTCATCACGCCAGAATTCGTGCGCGACGAAGTCGCGCGCGGCCGCGCGATCATTCCGGCCAACATCAACCACCCGGAATCCGAGCCGATGATCATCGGCAGGAACTTCCTCACCAAGATCAACTGCAACATCGGCAACAGCCCGATCGTCTCCTCGATCCAGGAGGAGGTCGACAAGATGACCTGGGCGATCCGCTGGGGCGGCGACACGGTGATGGACTTGTCGACCGGCAAGCACATCCACGAGACGCGTGAGTGGATCATCCGCAACTCGCCGGTGCCGATCGGCACCGTGCCGATCTACCAGGCGCTCGAGAAGGTCGAGGGCAAGGCGGAGGAGCTCAGCTGGGAGCTCTTTCGCGACACCTTGATCGAGCAGGCCGAGCAGGGCGTCGATTACTTCACGATTCATGCCGGCGTCCTGCTGCGCTACATTCCGATGACAGCCAAGCGCCTCACCGGCATCGTCAGCCGCGGCGGCTCGATCCTCGCCAAGTGGTGCCTCGCCCATCACCAGGAGAACTTCCTCTACACGCACTTCGAGGAGATCTGCGAGATCATGAAGGCCTACGACGTCGCCTTCTCCTTGGGCGATGGCCTCAGGCCCGGTTCGATCTATGATGCCAACGACGAGGCGCAGCTTGCGGAACTGAAAACCCTCGGGGAACTCACTGACATCGCCTGGCAGCACGATGTGCAGGTGATGATCGAGGGGCCGGGCCATGTGCCGCTGCACATGATCAAGGAAAACATGGAGCTGCAGCTTAAGTGGTGCAAGGAGGCACCCTTCTACACGCTCGGGCCTTTGACGACCGACATCGCGCCCGGTTATGACCACATCACGAGCGCGATCGGCGCGGCCTTGATCGGCTGGTATGGCACGGCGATGCTCTGCTATGTGACGCCGAAGGAGCACTTGGGCCTGCCCGACAAGAACGACGTCAAGGACGGCATCATCGCCTACAAGATCGCCGCGCACGCGGCCGACTTAGCCAAGGGCCATCCCGGCGCGCAGGTGCGCGACAATGCGCTCTCGAAGGCGCGCTTCGAGTTTCGCTGGGAGGATCAGTTCAACCTCGGGCTCGACCCGGACAAGGCGCGCGAGTTCCACGACGAGACGCTGCCGCAGGCCGGGGCGAAGCTCGCGCACTTTTGCTCGATGTGCGGGCCGCACTTCTGCTCGATGAAGATCACGCAGGACGTGCGCGAATACGCCGAGCAGGGCATGCGGGAGAAGTCTGTCGAATTCGTCCGGCAAGGAGGCGAGGTCTATCAGCGGGCTTGATGCGGCGCTAAAAGCGGCGCGCGCCCGGCGCCGGCGCGCCGCGCGGCTCGCTTTCTGGCAAGGGCGCCTCCTGATCTGGGCCGGCGCGATCGGCGTGGGGCTCTTGGCCGTGCTCTTTGCCGAACTCGCGGAACTCGCCGTGCAGGCCTTTCGCGACCTCTCGGCGCGCGCCTGGTGGTGGCCGCTCTTCATCTGTCCAGCGGGCGGCGCGGCAGTCGTCTGGGCCACGCGCCGCTGGTGTGCCGGCGCCGAAGGCAGCGGCATCCCGCAAGCGATCGCCGAGATTCGCGTCGATCGCCAGCCGCCCGCCGGCTGGCGGCCGCTCCTGACTCTGAAAATCGCGCTCGGCAAGATCGTGCTTGGCGCAGCGGCCCTCTTCGCCGGCTTTTCCTGCGGCCGCGAAGGACCGACGGTGCAGGTGGGCGCGGCCGTCATGAACAGCCTGCATCCGCATCTGGCGCGGCGTCTTGCGATCCAGCGCCGCCATCTGATCGCAGCCGGCGGCGCTGCCGGCATCGCCGCCGCCTTCAACACGCCCCTGGCCGGCATCGTCTTTGCGATCGAGGAGCTCAACCGCGGCCTCGAAGCGCGCATGAGCGGCCTTCTGATCGTCGCGATCATCCTCGCCGGCCTCGTCTCGCAGGGGCTTCTCGGCAATACGACCTATTTCGGCTGGGTGAGCTACACGGGGCTCAAAAGCCAGCTGCAACTTCTCTGGGTGCTGCCGATCGCCCTCGTCTGCGGATTGGCAGGCGGCCTCTTCGCACGGCTCATGCTGCTCGCGACGGCGCCCAACGGGCCGTTCTTCTCCTCCTTCCGCGCCCGCCGGCCAATCATCTATGCCGCGCTCTGCGGGCTGCTCGTCGCGCTGATCGGGCTACTCTCCGACTACACAAGCTTTGGCACCGGTTACGTCGAGACGCGCGATTTGTTCGAGCACGATGCCGAGCTGCCGGCCCACTTCGCGCTCGCCAAGCTCTTCGCGACCTTGATTTCTTACGCCTCGGGCGTGCCCGGCGGCATCTTCGCGCCTTCCCTGGCGATCGGCGCGGGGCTCGGCAGCAACCTCGCGCCGCTCTTGGCCGACGAGATCAGCGCCGGCACGCTGCTCGTGCTCTGCACGGCGGGTTTTCTCGCCGCCGTGACCCAAGCGCCGATCACCGCCTTCATCATCGTCATGGAGATGGTGAGCGGCTACGGCCTCGTCATCGACCTGATGCTCGTCGCGCTGCTCGCCTCGGCCTTTTCGCGCGGCGTCTGCCCGCCGCTTTACCGCACGCTCGCCGAGCGGCTCATCGCGCCTTACAGCCGCCAGAGCCGATAGCCGCGGCTTCGCAAGGCCGCCGCATCCCAGAGCGCCTTGACATCGACGATCACGCCGCCGGCCTTGAGCTTATCGGTGATCGCTTCCGCGGCGATGCCGGCATAGTCCTGGTGGGCGACGGCGAGCACGAGCGCATCCGCCTGGGGCAGCGCCTCCCAGCTCGAAAGGGTGAGGCCGTATTCGTGCCGGGCTTCAGCGGCATCGGCGAGCGGATCGTGGATGAAGACCTCGATGCCGTAGCTGGCGAGTTCGCGCACGATGTCCGGCACCTTGGAGTTTCTGAGATCCGGGCAGTTTTCCTTGAAGGTGAGACCCAGCACATTGACTTGGGCGCCGCGGATGTCGAGGCCGGCCTGGATCATGAGCTTGACGGTCTTTTGCGCGACGAAGGCGCCCATGCCGTCGTTGATGCGGCGGCCGGCGAGGATCACCTGCGGGTGGTAACCGAGCATCTCGGCCTTGTGGGTGAGGTAGTAAGGATCGACGCCGATGCAATGGCCGCCGACCAAGCCCGGCTTGAACTTGAGGAAGTTCCACTTCGTGCCGGCGGCGGCGAGCACTTCGCTGGTATCGAGGCCGAGCTTGTCGAAGATGATCGCGAGTTCGTTCATGAGCGCGATGTTCAAGTCGCGCTGGGTATTCTCGATGACCTTGGCGGCTTCGGCCACCGCGATGCTCGAAGCGCGATGCACCCCCGCCGTTACGACCGACTCATAGAGCGCCGCGACCTTGTCGAGCGTTTCCGCCGTATCGCCCGAGACGACCTTGACGATCTTGGCGAGCGTGTGCTCCTTATCGCCGGGATTGATGCGCTCGGGGCTGTAGCCGACGAAAAAGTCCTTCTTCCATTTGAGGCCGGAATGCCGCTCCAGCACCGGGATGCAGATTTCTTCGGTCGCGCCGGGATAGACCGTCGATTCATAGATGACGATCGCGCCTCGCTTCATGTGCCGGCCAACGGTTTCGGAAGCCGAGACGAGCGGGCCGAAATCAGGCTGATGCGCCGCATCGACGGGCGTGGGCACGGCGACGACGATGAAGTCGGCGCTCGCCAGACGGGTGGGGTCGGTCGTGCATTCGAGCCCCGCGGCGGCCTTGAGGTCTTCGCTGGAAACTTCGCCGGTGGGATCCCGGCATTCGCGGTAGGCCGCGACCTTGGCTTCCGAGAGGTCATAGCCGATGGTCTTGAACCGCTTGCCGAATTCGACGGCAAGCGGCAGGCCGACGTAGCCTAAGCCGACGACGGCGATGGTGGGGTTCAGTTGCTTCATCAATCGCTCCCGAAAAGATCGCGGGAATAGACCTTCTCCGCGACGTCGCGCAGATCGTCCGTCATGCGGTTGGCGACGATCACATCGGCAAGCCGCTTGAATTCGGCGAGATCGCGGACGACGCGCGAGTGGAAGAATTCTTCCTCCTTGAGCACCGGCTCATAGACGATGACGGGAATGCCCTTGGCCTTGATGCGCTTCATGATGCCCTGGATGGAAGAGGCGCGGAAGTTGTCGGAGCCGGCCTTCATGATGAGACGGTAGATGCCGACGACATTGGGCTTTTTACGGATGATCTCGTCGGCGATGAAGTCCTTGCGCGTCGCGTTCGCCTCGACGATGGCGCGGATCAGGTTCTGCGGCACGTCGCGATAGTTGGCAAGGAGCTGCTTGGTGTCCTTGGGCAGGCAATAGCCGCCGTAGCCGAAGCTCGGGTTGTTGTAATGCTGGCCGATCCTCGGATCGAGGCAGACGCCTTCGATGATCTGGCGCGTGTCGAGCCCGTGCGTGGCGGCGTAGGTATCGAGCTCGTTGAAGTAGGCCACCCGCATCGCGAGATAGGTGTTGGCGAAGAGCTTGATCGCCTCGGCCTCGGTGGGGCCGGTGAAGAGCGTCGGGATGTCTTGTTTGAGCGCTCCTTGCTTAAGGAGCCGGGCGAAGGTTTCGGCGCGCGGCGAGACTTCGCCGACGACGATGCGCGAAGGGTAGAGGTTGTCGTAAAGCGCCTTGCCCTCGCGCAAGAATTCCGGCGAGAAGATCAGATTCTCGGTGCCCAGCGCGGCGCGTGTCCTCATGGTGTAACCCACCGGCACGGTGGATTTGATGACCATCACCGCCTGTGGATTGATGGCCATCACCGCGCGGATCACCGCCTCGACCGAGGAGGTATCGAAATAATTGGTCTCGGGGTCGTAATCGGTTGGCGTGGCGATGATGACGAAGTCGGCGCCCGCATAGGCCTCGCGCGCATCGAGGGTGGCGCGAAAGTTCAAGGTCTTGTGCTCGAGGAAGTCTTCGATCTCGGCATCCTCGATCGGGGATTCTTTGCGATTGAGCATCGCCACCTTTTCCGGCACGATGTCGAGGGCGACGACCTCGTTGTGCTGGGCGAGCAAGATGGCATTGGACAGGCCGACGTAGCCTAAGCCGGCAATGGCGATCTTCATGGTGCGGGGGAGGAGGGAAGCGAGGAAAAACGTGCGGCGAGCATTTTCGCATGCTTGGCAAAGCTTGCGTAACAGCCGATCAGGATATGCACGAGGCCCGGCACGCCATCGAGAAAACCCAAACGCAGGAAGTAAAACTTGACGAAGCGCGCCAGCGGCGAGAGCAGGAGCCTTGCCACAGAACCCTGCTCGCCGCGCGCCAGCGCCGCTTCAGCCGTCAGCGTCGAGTAGCGGTTCTGTTTTTCGAGATACTTCTCGAGCGATTCGGCCGAATCGTGCAAGAGGTCGCCGGCAAGCGTGCCGACGGGCCCTTCCGCGATCACGCGCTCATGCACGGCATCACTCGACCAGCGCGCTTGACGCCGGTCGAAGAGGCGCAGGCTCCAGTCCGGATAGCCTTCGCCATGGCGTAAGTAACGCCCCATGAAGCGGTTGCGGCGGGCGAAGCGAAAGGCTGTGAAAGTCGGCGCTGACAGGACGGCGCGGATCGCGGCCGCGAGTTCCGGTGTGACGCGCTCGTCGGCATCGATGCAGAGCACCCAGTCGTGCATCGCTTGCTCCACCGCGAACTGCTTCTGCGGCCCAAAGCCGCGCCAGTGGGTTTCGATCACGCGGGCGCCGTAGCGCCGGGCAAGCTCCACCGTTCCATCGGCGCTGCCCGAATCGACGACGAGGATCTCGTCGCAAAAGGCAAGCGAATCGAGACAGGCGGCTAGCTGCGTTGCGGCATCGCAGGTGATGAGGACGGCGGAAAGCAGGCGCATGGCGGGCATTCTATAGAATGCGCGCATGCCCACCCCTTTCGAGCCGGCTGCCTTGCGCCGGGCGCTCGTCATCAAGCTGCGCCACCATGGCGACGTGCTGCTCGCCTCCCCCGTGCTCACGGCGCTCAAGACCGCCGCGCCGCAGTGCGAAATCGATGCGCTCGTCTATGCCGACACCGCGCCGATGCTCTCCGGCCATCCGGCGCTCGCGCAGCTTTTCACCATCGACCGCCATTGGAAACACCAAGGGCCGCTCGCGCAACTTACCGCCGAAGCGCGGCTCCTGTCCGCTCTGCGCGCAAGACGCCACGATCTGGTCATCCACCTCTCGGTGCATCGCCGGGGTGCATGGCTGACGCGTCTGCTGCGCCCGCGCTGGTCGGTCGCGCCGCGTTACACGGGTCGCTTCTGGGCAAAGAGCTTCACGCATTTCTATCCCGCGCAATCGCATCCCGAGCGCCACACCGTCGAGTCGAACCTCGATGCGCTGCGCGCGCTGGGGCTCGAACCGGCCGAAGAGGACAAGCGCGTGACGCTCGTCCCTGGGCCCGAGGCCGAGGCGCGCATCGACGCGCTGCTCGCCCAGCATGGCCTCGTTGCCGGCAGTTTCATTCATCTGCATCCCGCCTCGCGCTGGCTGTTCAAATGCTGGCCGGCGGAGCACTTCGCCGCCCTCATGGACCGGCTTTCCGCCCAGGGTTGGCCGCTCGTCGTCACCGCCGCGCCGGAAGCGAAGGAAAAGGCGCTGGTGGCCGAGATCCTCGCCCGGCGTGCCGTCTCGCGAGCGCCGACTTTCGATCTTGCCGGCCAGCTCACGCTGAAAGAGCTCGCCGCGCTCACCGCCCGCGCGCGCCTTTTCGTCGGCGTCGATTCGGCACCGATGCACATCGCGGCAGCACAGGGCACGCCGACGGTGGCGATCTTCGGCCCCTCGGGGAACAAGGAATGGCACCCCTGGCAGGTCGCCCATCGCGTCGTCGCATCGGACAGGCACCCCTGCCGGCCCTGCGGAAAAGACGGCTGCGAGGGCAGCAAGGTAAGTGCTTGCCTCACCGAACTGCCGGTCGAGGCGGTCTGGATAGCCTGTGAGTCTTTGCTGGCTGAAGCGGCATGAGGCTCGCCATCGTCCGCCAGCGCTACACCCCCTACGGCGGCGCCGAGCGCTTTGTCTCGCTCGCCCTCGATGCGCTGCGTGCACAGGGCGTCGCGGTCGACATCATCGCGCGCAACTGGCAGAACGAGGCTGAAGGCATCAAATGCGACCCCTTTTACCTCGGCCGCACCTGGCGCGATTGGAGCTTTGCGCGCTGCGTGCAAAGGCTCATCGCGTCCGGCCGCTACGACCTCGTGCAAAGCCACGAGCGCATTCCCGGCTGCCATATCTTCCGCGCCGGCGATGGCGTGCATGCGACCTGGCTCGAACGCTCGGAGAAGCCCTGGCGCCTCTCCCCCTGGCATCGTTACACGCTGGCGGCGGAAGATGCGATGTTCCGGCACCCCGCCTTGCGCGCGGTGATCTGCAACTCGCGCATGGTGGCGGAGGACATCGCGCGGCGCTGGCCGGGGCTGACCGATAAGCTCCACGTCATCCCCAACGCCGTCGATACGGCGCATTTCCATCCTGGCCTGCGCGCAGAGCACCGCGCCGCGCTGCGCCAAAAAGTCGGCGCTGGGAAGACGGCACCGGTGATCCTCTATGTCGGCTCGGGCTATGAACGCAAGGGGGTCGCCACGCTCATTGAGGCGCTTTCCCGCATGACGACGCGTGAAGCGGAGGCCTGGATCGTCGGCCGCGACAAGGATGAAGCGCGCTACCGGCGGCTCGCGGAAAACCTTGGCGTCGCCCGCCGCTTGCGCTTCTTTGGCGCCCAAGCCGAGGTGCGCCCTTTTTACGGGGCAGCCGACGTTTTTTGCCTGCCGACGCTCTACGACCCCTTGCCCAATGCCGCGCTCGAAGCCTTGGCCTGCGGCCTGCCGGTCGTCACGACGACGACCTGCGGCGCAGCCGAATTGATCCGGCCGGGTGAAAACGGCGCGCTTTGCGCGGCCAAAGATCCCGCGGCGCTCGCCGCCGCCCTCGATGCGCTCCTCGCGCGCGATCTCCTAGCCATGCGCGACGCGGCCTGCGCGAGCGTCGCCGCGCTCACGCCTACGGCGATGGCGGAAAGGCTCTTGGCGCTCTACCGGACGCTTCTGGCTGGCGGCGAGGCGGCTCCTGGCCGGCGCTTATAATCCGCGCTTTACTTGGGCCTGTCGGCCTTCTTTGCATGTCCCGAACCACTCCTCGCCGCGCCAGAAAAAACCTCGCGGGCAGTCTCCATATCTACGCGCGCCTGCTCGTTTTCGTGCGGCCCTACTGGCGGGCTTTCGCGCTCGCCGTGCTGGCGATGGTGCTCATGGCCGCCACCGAGCCGCTCTTTCCGGCGCTCATGAAGCCCTTGCTCGACAAGGGCTTTGCCGGCGGGCCGCGCCATGACCTCTGGGTGGCGCCGCTTGCCATCATCGGTATCTTCCTCCTGCGCGGCATCGTCTCCTTCGCCGGCGGCTATCTGATGGCTTGGGTTGGCAACCGCGTCGTCATGGACATGCGCGTCGCGATGTTCGAACGCGCGCTGGCCCTGCCGATGCGCTATTACGATGATCAGAGCACCGGCGCGCTGATGTCGAAGATCCTCCACGACGTGACCAATGTCACCGGCGCCGCCACTTCGGCGCTCACCGTGCTGGTGCGCGATTCGCTCGCCGTCGTGGGGCTCTTGGCCTGGCTCTTCTACCTCAACTGGAAGCTGACCCTGGTAGCGCTTACCATCGGTCCCTTTGTCGCCGTCGTCGTGCGCGCCTTCAGCGGGCGCTTGAGACGCGCGAGCCGCGGCTCGCAGCAGGCGATGGGCCAGCTCTCGCGCATCCTCGAAGAGGCCATCGGCGGACAGAAGATCGTCAAGATCTTTGGCGGCCAGGACTACGAAGCGCGCCGCTTCTTCGCCGCGCAGCAGTTCTTGCGCGGCCAAAACATGCGCCAAGCCGTCGCAGCGGCGGCCGTCGTGCCGATCGTGCAGATCTTCACCGCCATCGCGCTCGCCATCGTCATCTATGTCGCCCTCTTGCAATCGGCCGGCGCCGAGACCACCGTCGGCAGCTTCGTTTCTTTCATCACGGCGATGCTGATGCTGCTCGCGCCGATCAAATCGCTCGCCGACGTCAATGCGCCGATCCAGCGGGGACTCGCCGCTGCCGAGAGCGTCTTCCAGCTGCTCGACGAGACGCCCGAAGCCGATACCGGCAAGAAAACGATCGAACGCGCCCAGGGCGCCGTCCGCTATGAAAACGTCAGCTTCCGCTATCCCGGCGCGCGGCGGCCCGCCCTCATCGACATCGATCTTGCCATCGCGCCGGGCGAGACCGTCGCCTTGGTCGGCGCCTCGGGCAGCGGCAAGACCACGCTCGCCAATCTCTTGCCGCGCTTCTATCCGCTCGAACAGGGGCGCATCCTCATCGACGGCCAGCCGGTCGAGACGCTGACGCTCGCCTCGCTACGTGCCAACATCGCGCTGGTGAGCCAGGAAGTCGTGCTCTTCAACGATACCGTGGCGGCCAACATCGCCTATGGCGCGCTCGCCGACACGCCGCAGGAAGCGATCGAGGCCGCCGCGCGCGCCGCCCATGCCCATGAGTTCATCATGGCCATGCCGCAAGGCTACCAAACCCTCGTCGGCGAGCGCGGCGTCAAGCTCTCCGGCGGCCAGCGCCAGCGTATCGCCATCGCCCGGGCACTCCTCAAGAACGCGCCGATCCTAATTCTTGATGAGGCCACCTCGGCGCTCGATGCCGAGTCCGAGCGCCACGTCCAAGCCGCGCTCGACGAGCTGATGAAAAACCGCACCACGCTCGTGATCGCGCATCGCCTCTCGACGATCGAAAAAGCCGACCGCATCGTCGTGCTCGACAAGGGACGCATCGTCGAGACTGGCACACACACCGAGCTGCTCACACACGGCGGCGTCTATGCCAAGCTCTACCGTCTGCAGTTCGCGGAAGCCGCCCAATGATCGTCTTGCATACCGAATCCTCGAAAGGCTGGGGAGGGCAGGAAAACCGCACGCTCAACGAAATGCTGGGCTTGCGCGAGCTCGGCCACACGGCGCTGCTTGCCTGCCAGCCGGGTGCCCGGTTGGGCACGCGGGCGCGCGAGGCGGGCTTCACGGTCTTCGAGACGCCGATGCGCTCGGCCTTCGATCTGCCAGCGATCCTCCGCCTGCGCCGCTTCATCGCAGAAAAGCGCCCTGACATCATCAACACGCATAGCAGCCGCGACACCCAGCTCGCCGGGTTGGCGGCGCGTTCTCTCCTGCATCGTCCGCGCATCGTGCGCACCCGTCACCTTGCGCTGCCAATCACCTCGCGCTTCACTTACCGCGTACTGCCCGATCGGGTGGTCGCGGTAAGTAACCATGTCGCCCGCTATCTCGCATGTGCCGGCGTTCCCACCGAGCGCATCGCGACAGTGCATACCGGCATCGACCTTACGCGCTATGTCGCGCCCGAGACGGGGGGCACGCTGCGCGCCGAGCTCGGATTGCCGGAAAACGCCCCCATCGTCGGCACCGTCGCGATCCTGCGCAGAAAGAAGGGGCATGCCGACCTGCTCGAAGCGATCCCCGCGGTACTGGCGCGTTTTCCCGAAACCCATTTCGTCTTTGCTGGCGATGGGCCGCAGCGCGCCAACCTCGAGCGGCGCATCGCCGAATTGCAGCTCACCGCGTATGTCCATCTCCTCGGCCTGCGGCGCGATGTCGTGAATCTGCTCGCCAGTTTCGACCTCTTCGTCCTGCCCACCCACCAGGAAGCGCTCGGCACGGCCTTCGTCGAAGCCGGCGCCATGGGGCTTGCCGCCATTGGCAGCCGCGTCGATGGCGTCCCGGAGGTGATCGACGACGGCAAGACCGGCCTCTTGGTGCCCGTCAAGGATCCGCTGGCCTTGGCCCAAGCGATCATCGCTCTCCTTGCCGACCCAGAGCGGCGCCGCGCCCTGGGCGAAGCGGCGCGTGAAAAGGTTCGGCAAAACTTCTCGCGCCAGGCGATGGTCGCAGGCATGCTCGAAGTCTATGAAGGATTCATGCGCAGCCGATGAAGACCGCCCGAGCCGTCCCCGTGCTGATGTACCACCATGTCAGCCCCAACCCGGGCCTCGTGACGATCTCGCCGGAGAACTTCCGCGCCCAGATGCGCTATCTCGCCGAACACGACTGGCATACCGCGAGCCTCGACGAACTTGCGCGTTTTCTCGCCGGCGAGTCCTTGCCAAAAAAGAGCGTCGTCATCACCTTCGACGACGGCTATCTCGACAACTGGGTCTATGCCCACCCGGTGATGGCCGAATATGGTCTGCACGGCGCGATCTTCCTCGTCACCGGCTGGATCGGCGACGGGCCGCCGCGGCCTCATGCCGCATGCTCAAAAGTCGGCGCTGGCGGGACCGCACACCTGCCCGCCACACCCGATCACGGCACTTGCAAGCGCCTGATTGCGGCAGGCCGCGCCGATGAAGTCATGCTGCGCTGGAGCGAGATCGAAGCCATGCGAGCTGCCGGCACCTTCGAGTTTCACTCGCACACCCATACGCATACGCGCTGGGATCAGATCGAGACCGACCAGTCGATACGCCTGAACCGGCTCACCGAGGACTTGGAAACCTCGCGCGAAACACTGCGCGCAAGGCTGGGTGCCTCCACACCTCATCTATGCTGGCCGCAGGGGTATTACGATGCCGACTACCAACGGCTGGCGCTCGCCTCGGGTTTCACGCATTGCTACACCACCCAACCAGGAACCGTATGTCCTGGAGCGGCTGCCGATGCATTGCCGCGCATCGTCATCAAGGATCGTGGGAACGATTGGCTCGCGAGCCGGCTGTGGCTTTACCGCTCGGCATTCCGAACCCGTTTCTACGGTTGGTTCAAGGGTCGCTGATCGATGGGCCTCCGCGTGCGCGAATCCCTGCTTTATGTCTCGTTACGCTGCCTCAAGGCCTTGGATAGGCGTCGCCCTGACCCATCCCGGCTTGGCACACCGGCCATTGAGCGCATCCTGGCCATTTCCTCAACAGCGCTCGGCGATACCTTGCTCTCCACGCCGGGCTTGCGCAGCTTGCGCCTTGCTTATCCCCAAGCCCGCATCAGCCTGCTATCGAACGCCGCCTATATCGGCCTCTTTGCTACCAATCCGGATATAGATGAGATCATTCCCTACGCTGGAGGCTACCGTCGCTTTTTTCGCCTTGCCCGAGAATTGCGCAAACGCCGCTTCGATTTGGCAGTGATCTTCCATGGCAACGAGCCACAGGCCACGCCTTTGGCTTATTTCTCCGGAGCATCCTTCATTTTCAAATTGCCCAATGCCAATCGTTTCCGCTTTTTGCTCACCAACCGAGATCCGGTAAAGCGCTGGGAAGACCTCGGTCACGGCATCGACCAACGCCTCGAGGTGGCTGCCCTGGCCGGAGGAGTCCCCACCGATCGACGCATGGTCATGCCGGTGCTGCCAGAACAGGAAGCATCCCTCGATACCCTGTTGGCCCGGGCCGGCATCGAGCGAGGAACTCTCCTCATCGGGCTCCAGCCGGGCGCTTCGACTGCCAGCCGGCGCTGGTCTCCGGAAAATTTCGCCGAGCTGGGCAGACGGCTCCTCGCTGCGTTTCCTGAGGCTCGGGTTGTTCTCACCGGTTCGCCAGCGGAACGCAAGCTCGCCGAAGAAGTGGCATCCGGAATTGCTTCGCCTCGAACGTGGGTGGCGGCAGGACGGATGCCACTGGAATTGATGCCCGCTTTTTTCCGCCGCCTCGCCGTTCTCGTGACAGGCGATACCGGCCCGATGCACCTAGCGGTGGCCGTCGGCACGTCGGTGGTTGCACTCTTCGCCGTCTCCGACTGGCACCGCTCCGGTCCAGCCTATGATCTGGAGCGTCATTTCGTCATTCAAAAAGCACGCACCTGCGACCCCTGTCTCTCCAAGCGCTGCTCCTATGTGAGGCCCCCCTGCATGGCCAATATCTCCGTCGATGAAGTCGAGAAGGCGGTGTGCAAGTGCCTCGCCGGCGAGTGTGGCTATGTGTCGGATGACCGGAGCATGCCGGCATGACGAAGCGCATCCTGCTCCTCGACACTGGCAAGGAATGGGGCGGCGGCACCAACAGCATGATCGAACTCCTCAAGCGTCTGGACCGTTCCCGCTTCGCCGTCACCGCGCTCTTCTATTACAACTACCCCAAGGGGGATACGTCTGACCTGAAGCGGGAACTCGCCGCAATCGGCATACCTTTGGAAATCATGACACCGCCGCGCCAGCCAGTGTGGGCCAAGCTGGCCAAGGAGCTCACCCGGGGCCTGCTGCGACCGCTGCCGGAGCTGCGCCGCCGCTTCCTGCATCGCATCGAACGCCTCTGGCGCATCAATCCATTGGCCCGCCGTTTGGCCGCACGACTGAAGGAGGGACGGTTCGATCTCCTTTACCTGAACAACCAGCCATCTTCCAACTTGGAGGGCTACCTGGCCGCAAGAATGGCGGGGTTGCCGGTCGTCCAGCATTGCCGCATCGAGGCTGGCTTGCAGCCGGCCGAAGTAGATGTGGTAAATGAGGTGGCGAAGCGAATCATCTGTGTTTCGGTAGGGGTGAAAGACTCCCTCGTTGCCCAAGGCGTGCGGCCCGATCTTTGCCGAGTCGTCCATAACGCGATCGATGGCCATCAGCCGCTGCCCGAAGCCGCCTCCATACTTGGCGCCAGGCCGGGCACCCTCGTGATTGGAAGTGTCGGCTCCTTGATTGCCCGCAAGTCCAACGATCAGCTACTGAGGGCAGCTGCAAAGCTACGAGAGCGGGCTCCTGATTTCCATCTTCTCTTGGTGGGAGACGGCCCCCAGCGAATGGCCTTGCAAGAACTTGCTAAGAAGCTCGGCCTGGCGGATCGCATCACCTTCGCCGGCTTCCAGACCGCACCCCTTCCTTGGCTTGCAGCCATGGACGTGATGGTCTTGGCTTCTGCCAAAGAAGGATTGCCAAGAGTCATCCTCGAGGCCATGCTTATGGGTAAACCTGTGGTCGCCAGCGACATCGTAGGCTCCCGGGAACTCGTCAAGCATGGCGAAACCGGTTTCCTCTATCCCTATGGCGACGAGGCGGCTCTGGCGGATTGCCTGGAGCGCTTGTTGAATGATGCTGGTTTGCGCTCCAGGTTCGGAGAAGCCGGACGGCAGCGCGTGTTGCGGGATTTTTCGATCGAAAGCTATGTTGCCGGCGTAGAAGCCGAGCTTTGGAAAGCTAGCTAATGATGTATCTGCTTCTGGCCTGGCTTCTTGCCCCCCTTGCTTGGTTGCGACTCATCCTTGGGCGTCGCCCGGGCAAACTGGAGCGAATACTTCTCATTCAGACAGCCAAGATAGGTGACTACATCTGCACTACTCCTTTGATCCGAACACTGAAGAACTGTTACCCCGATGCTTCCTTGACCCTTTTGGTTCATCCTGTGGTCGAGCCCCTGGCCCGCCACCAGCCGGGCGTCGACCGGGTGCTGACCCTGCCTGATGGGACGGTCAAAGGCCTGCTCGGCCGACTGGCTTTTTACCGCTTATTGCGTCAGGGACGTTTCGATACCACCATCTGCATTAGTCCTAATCAAGCCTTCCTGCTGATGCCCTTCCTCGCCGGTATTCCTAGACGAGCCGCCATCTTCCCCAATTTCGGAGGGCGCAGTTACCGACTGGCGCGGCCATTCCTGAGCCATGCAGAGTCCCACCGCCAAGGACGTATGACGGTCGAGACTGGGATGGCTCTGCTGAACCAACTGGGTTGCAACGGCCCTATCCCGGCAAAGGAAATTGCGGCAGCACCAGGGGCCGAAGAGCGGGTGGCGCCTCTCTTGGCAGGTCTGGAAAACCGCTATCTGGTCGGGGTGGGGGTGAGCAGTGGGAACAAGCTGAAAGAGCTTGGCGAAAAACAGCTCGTCGCCTTGATTACGGGCCTGCTGAATCTTGCGGACGATCTGACAGTGGTCTTGGTAGGGAGTGTGGCCGACCAACGGAAAGCGGCAGCGCTGGCCGAGACCTTGAACCAATCCCGAGTGCTCGACGTTACCGGACGTATAAGCCTAGCCGACCTGTCTGTTCTGGTGGGCCGCTTGGAGGCCTATGTAGGGGTCGATTCAGGCATCACCTATCTTGCCGATGCCTGCGGCGTACCGGTGGTCGATATCATGGGGCCGGCAGACGCCGAAGATCAGCGGCCCGTCGGACCGAAAGCTATTGTTCTTAAGCCTGATCTTCCCTGTTCCCCATGCTCTCATGCATTTCTCGCCCCCTATGACTGTATGTTCGGAACACGTGCGTGCGTGGTGGAGGCGGATATGCAGCCGGCTGTAGCAGCTGCAGCTTCGATTTTGAGAAGGCGATCCGCCAATGGAGCTGGCTATATTTGACACAAGTTTGTCCGCTGGAGCGGATTCATTCACTGTCCAAGCGAGGTTCGCATGAATATGCGAAAGTTGTTAAACATGGCACTATTCCATTTTGGCTATGAAATTGCCAAAGTCGATTATTTTGCGGCTTATGTGCGCAAGCTAGCCGCCGATGCAGAGTGCCCGAAATTCGTACAAATAGGCGCAAACGACGGACGAAGATTTGACAATCTTTACAATATCGTCACCGCCCAGCGCTTGCCCGGTATTGTGATCGAGCCCTTGGCCGATGTTTTCGAAGAGTTGGTGCGGAATTATCGCCCCTATCCAGAGGTAGTGCCTGTCCGTTATGCCATACACCCTTCTGCAGAGTCGGTGCCTATCTTTCGCGTCGCACCAGACCGTTTAGGAAAATATCCGGACTGGGCTGCTGGAATTGCATCATTGGATCCAGAGCATTATCGGCGTTCCAAGATCGAACCGGAAGACATCATAGCCGAGATGGTACCTGCTATGCCGCTGATGCCGCTTCTTGATCGGTATAGCGCCATTGATGCCAACATCCTGCAAATCGATACAGAGGGATTTGATGCTGATATTCTGGCAATGATCGATTTTTCAAGATTCCATCCGGCATTGATCAAATTCGAACACAGGCACTTAGGAGAAGAAAAGTTTTCAGCAGCCATAAATCTTTTGCAAAAAAATGGCTATCGTCTAAAAAATGCTGGTAGCGATATGATTGCCTTTCGAGAGCCATATTAAACCATGCCTACTGCCCTGCATATCCATTTTTGGGCGGACATTCGTAATACTGCAGGCTCTGTAGAAAAAGTCATCCTTTCGCTCGCCACGCATGGCAGAGCTTATAGTCATGCAGTCGCCTGCTGTCCCCCTCAAGCCATTTCACGGGATTTTTATCGCCATCGCAATGTGGATGTTTATGCATTCCATGAAAATCACCTGCGCAACAGAATCCTCAACAAGATGTTTCGCTTGGATGCGTTTACCTATCCCAGCCTCATCGCCACGATAGAGGAGCTACGCCCGGACATCCTTCATTTCCATAATCGCCAGGAGCTGGTCGATGCCGTGATAGAACGTTTGAGCTATCGTCCAGGAGTCGCAGTCCACTATCACCGCCATTTCGCTCAGCCCATCGTTCCTCGATCTGCCGATATCCTCTTAACCGTCAGCCGCGCCACAGAATCCCATATTCTGTCAAAAACCGGAACGGCGACGAAGTGCTGCGTTCTGTACAATCCGCTTAGCCAAGAGTTATTGGAAATCGCGGGTGCAGCCCCGCTACCCGAGCCACATAACACCTCACCTCTCTTCTTGTTTGGCGGGGGGGGCGGACACCACAAAGGTGGTCGTGAGTTGATCGAGGCATTTCAACGACTTCCGCTTGGAACTGCGCGACTGGCACTCGCAGGAAATTTTGGTACCGAATCAGGCAGCCTTGCTTCCGGTATCGAGATAATGGGCATCTTGCCTGTCAGTCGGTTTCTGGGACTCATGAAAGATTCCGACATCGTTGTCATGCCCTCCCGCGATGAGTCGTTTGGATTGATCGCCCAAGAGGCCATGTTTCTTGGGCGTCCTCTGATCGCCACCAAAATTGGCGGGCTTGGCGAATTCGTTGACGATGAATGCGCAATCATTGTCGAGCCGGGCAATGTGGAATCTCTATACCTTGGCATGTTGAGTGCGCTCGCAATGCTTAAAGACGATGTTCGTCGCTCCGTCATGCTCGTCTCGGCACGCAAGAAAGTCGAGCGCTTTGCACCTGAAAACATAGTGGCTCAATTGGAGAAGTTCTATGACGAATGCCTGCAATGAAAGTGGCACGTCCGCTCGAAAAATATCAGATTGGATGACGCTCCGCAGTCTAGCTGAGCAGTTTGGTTTTGGCGCCTTGCTGATCTTTGCTGCTGTCTGGCCCTTGACCCACAATGCCGCGATCAAAAATCTTTCACTCGTCGCAATGATTCTCGCCCTTGCCGTTAGCGTTCATGACGCCAGACTGAGACATGCCATCAGATCGCGATTTTTCTGGATTATGGCAGGGTTTGCTTTGCTTGCCTTATTGTCAGCGACCTGGGCGGTCGATTCCTCTTATTCACTCAATGCGGTACGCAAGCATTTCATCCCTGTATTGGTTTTTTTTGGCAGCCTGGTAGTTTTTTGCAAGACCAGAGCGCAGCTTCATATCCTGATCACTACCCTCCTGATTTCTGTCGGAATCCGCGCTCTTGGCACCTTGTTCGAAATTCAAATAGATTCAAGAGAGACTGGCATATTCTGGAAGGGGTTTCCGCTGGATGCCCCAGCATACATTCCATTGATGCTATCTCTTGCTTTCGCTTTCAAGGATTGGCGCAGATATTTAGGTATCTTCGCGACAATGGCTACGCTATTGGCACTGATGCTCAGTGGAAACAGGACGGGGGTCGTCGCCGCTATAGTCGGAGGAACGACACTACTTCTCCTGGTCGGCCAACGAAAGCAATTGCTGTTTTCGCTCATCGGTCTTGCTGCGATAGCGATGATTTTGAATGTCGCCCAACCGGAATTATGGAAAAAATTCTCAGTCATCACAGATAGCGCTTCCTACCGCGGCCCCAATGCGATCTCTGGGCGTGGTGCGATATGGCAGGCAACAGCGGAAATTGCCATGGAGCGTCCTTGGTTGGGACATGGATTCGGATGGAAGACGCTTGGAATGACGGCCAAACGCGATGGATTTGTTGATCGATGGCGAACCGACGAAGATCCGGCCAAACAGGCGGCGGCAGAGTATTTCTCGCTCCCCGATGACAAGATCAATCCTCATAATCTGTTTCTGCAATTGATGTACGAGGTGGGTTTGCTGGGCCTCTCTGTGTATATGGTTCTGTTTCTCCTGATACTTGTGACGGCTTGGGATATCTGGCGGCGCACCAGCGAAACTCTCGTTCTCGCATTGATCGCGGCAACCGCCGCATATGCAACGACCAATCTAACCAATGGGTTATGGTGGGGTAATGGTGCGACCTTGTGGGTATTGCCCCTTCTGGAAATAGTGCGGCAGTCTGCATTGCCTCAAGCATATGAGTCTGAAAGTTCTCCTCATTCGCCGTGACAACATTGGCGATCTCGTCTGTACTACGCCGCTGTTTGCCGCCCTGCGCAAGCAATTTCCAGATGCCTTCTTGGCTGCTTTCGTGAATAGCTACAACGCTGATGTGCTCGATGGCAACCCGCATCTGGACGCCGTATATAGCTACACCAAGGCCAAGCATCGCCCACCGGGCAAAACCGTGGCGGGTGTCTATTGGGATCGTTTGCGGCTTTTCTGGCAACTGCGCCGCATGCGCTTTGATTACGCAATCATCGCTGGAGCGCATTTCCTGCCGCGCGCGCTGCGGCTGGCGCGCGCGGTCGCGCCGCGCCACATCATCGGCTTCACGGAAACGGCACGGCCCGGCATTGAGCATATCGATAACGGCATTCCCTACACGCTGGAGCGGCCCATGCACGAGGTCGAGGACCTCTTTCGTCTGCTGAGGCCGTTCGGCATCGAGGAGCCGCCTGGCCCGCTTACAGTGGTGGCATCGAATAGCGAGAGAGAACGCGCACGGGCTTTGCTAGCCAGTTTCGGCGAAGGGCCGGTGATAGGGCTCCACATCAGCGCACGCAAGGTATTGCAGCGCTGGCCGAAAGAGCATTTCGTCGAGCTGGCGCACGAGCTCCGCCGCCGCCACGGCGCGCGCATGCTGCTGTTCTGGTCACCGGGCAGTGAAACGAATCCGCTGCATCCGGGCGATGACGAAAAGGCCGCATGGATCGTCGAACGGACACGCGATTTGCCACTCGTGCCATTTTCGACCCGACGCCTGAGCGAGCTGATGGGCGGGCTCGCCGCTTGCGATCTCGTCCTCTGCTCCGACGGCGGCGCGATGCACATTGCCGCGGGCCTGGGCAAGCCGATCGTCTGTTTCTTCGGCAATTCCGATGCCGCGCGCTGGCATCCCTGGGGCGTGCCCTATGAGCTCCTGCAAAAAGAGAGCCGCGACGTGAAGGACATCTCCGTCGAGGAGGCGCTCGCTGCCCTGGAGCGTTTGCGGGCGCGCCTATAATCGCGCGGCCATGCGCCTCCTCCTCGTCAAGACTTCCTCGCTCGGCGACGTGATCCACAATCTGCCGGTCGCGAGCGACATCCGGCGGCGTTTTCCCGGCGCGCAGATCGACTGGGTGGTGGAAGAAGGCTTCGCCGAAATTCCGCGCCTGCATCCGGCCGTCGGCGGTGTGATCCCGGTCGCCGTGCGGCGCTGGCGCAAGGCGCCGCTTTCCGCGGCGACCTGGCGCGAGATCATGGCGTATCGGCGCGCGGTGTGCCGTCCTGCCAGCGCCGAGCTGACGGCTTACGATGCGGTGATCGATGCGCAGGGGCTCGTCAAGAGCGCGCTGCTTACGGCGCTGGCAAGCGGCAAGAAATTCGGCTTCGCCGCGCCGCGTGAGGGATTGGCGGCGCTCGCCTACGATGTCGCCGTGGATGTGCCGCGGGGCTTGCATGCGGTGACGCGCAACCGGCTGCTTGCCGCCGGCGCCTTGGGCTATTCCCTCGCAGACCTGCCGCTCGACTATGGCATCAGCGCCCCCCCGCTCAAGGCCGGCTGGCTGAAGGTTGGCGCCTACGCGGTGCTGCTCACCGCGACGAGTCGCGCCGACAAGGAATGGCCGGAGTCCGACTGGCGCACGCTTGGCGCCGCCCTCAATGCCCGCGGGCTGGCCTGCGTGCTGCCGGGGGGCAGCGAGGCCGAGCGCACACGGGCGGGCCGGATCGCGCGTCAATTGGAGCGGGGCATCGCCGCGCCAGCGATGAATTTGACCGAGCTGGTTGGCCTGTTGGCCGGGGCAAAACTCGTCATCGGCGTCGATACCGGCCTCGTGCATCTGGCCGCCGCGCTAGGTCGCCCAACGGTCGCGATCTATTGCGCGTCGGACCCGGCGCTCACCGGTGTGCTTGGCAGAGCGCCGCACGTCAACCTTGGCGCAACCGGGCAGCCCCCCGCAGCCAGGGAAGTGGTCGATGCGGCGCTTGGATTGCTTTCCCGCTAGAAGTTTGGTTGAATTTTGAGCGTAATGCGCTCATAATTCAATCGTGTTAAAACGCGCTCGCCACATCGCCCAAATTCATGCCGCTTTGCGCCGCGCTCCCGTGGTGGCTTTGCTCGGCGCCCGGCAGGTCGGCAAGACGACTCTGGCACGGCAGGTGCTTGGGGACTGGCCGGGCCCAAGCCATTATTTCGACCTCGAAGATCCGGATGATCTGGCGCGGCTGGCCGAGCCCAAGCTGGCACTGGGCGGACTGAGCGGGCTGGTCGTCATCGACGAGATTCAGCGCCGGCCCGACCTTTTTCCGCTGCTGCGCGTATTGGCGGACCGCCCAGGCATGCCGGCGCGATTTTTGATCCTCGGCAGCGCACAACCGCGCCTGCTGAAAGACAGCGCCGAATCCCTCGCCGGACGCATCGCTTTTCATCTCGTCGAAGGCTTTTCGCTCACCGAGGTGGGGTGCGAGCACCTGCAGACGCTGTGGCGGCGCGGCGGGTTCCCGCGATCGTTCCTGGCGGCGGAGGAAGCGGAAAGCGTCGCCTGGCGGCGCGACTTCATCCGCACGTTTCTGGAGCGCGACCTGCCCCAGTTGGGCATCGACATTCCCGCGACCACCCTGCACCGCTTCTGGCGCATGCTCGCGCACTACCACGGCCAGACCTGGAATGGCGCGGAACTGGCGCGCGCTTTCGGCGTGGCGCATACCACCGTGCGACGCTATCTCGACATCCTCAGCGGCACGCTGGTGGTGCGGCAGCTGCCGCCCTGGCACGAAAACTTGAGCAAACGCCAGGTCAAGGCGCCCAAGGTGTATCTCGCTGACAGCGGGCTCTTGCACAGCCTGCTGGGGCTGGCGAGCCAGGACGATCTCGAGGCGCATCCCAAGGTGGGCGCTTCCTGGGAAGGCTTCGTCATCCGCGAGGTGCTGGATCGCTTCGCCATCGAGCCCGAGGAGGCCTATTTCTGGGCCACCTATGCGGGCGCCGAACTCGATCTCCTGATCCTGCGCGGCGGTCGACGCTGGGGGGTCGAGGTCATACGAACCACGGCGCCCAAGCTCACGGCCTCGATGCGTTCGGCCTTCGAGAGCCTGCGGCTCGATGGCCTGTTCGTCATCCATGCCGGCGAACACGCCTTTCCGCTGGCGCAAGGCATCGACGCCGTGCCTTTCGCACACCTCGACCGCCTGCCGATCGCTCCGTCTGCATGACCCGCTGGCTCTACACCCTCGCCATCCATCTGCTACTGCCCTGGGCAGTGCTTCACCTCGTCTGGCGCGCGCGCCGGCAGCCGGAATACCTACGGCACTGGGGCGAGCGTTTCGGCCTCTTTCGTGCCGTCCCGCCGGCGCCGACTTTGCCGACGATCTGGCTCCATGCCGTCTCGGTGGGCGAGACGCGCGCCGCGCAGCCGCTCGTGGCGGCGCTGCGGCAGCGTTATCCGGGCTACCGCATCCTCCTCACTCACATGACGCCGACCGGCCGCGCGACATCGGAAGCGCTGTTCGGCGATACCGTGGAGCGCGTCTATCTCCCCTACGACCTGCCTTGGGCAGTGCGGCGCTTTCTCGCCCATTTCCGCCCGGCGCTCGGCATCGTGATGGAAACCGAGCTGTGGCCGAATCTCGTCGCGGCATGCCAAGAGAGCGGCATCCCGCTCTTGCTCGTCAATGCGCGGCTCTCGGAGAAATCGGCGCGCCGCTACGCGCGCTGGCCGCGCCTGACGCGCCAGACGCTCGTAGGACTGGCCGCGATCGCGGCTCAAAGCGAAGCGGATGCGTGGCGGCTGCGTGGGCTGGGCGCCAGTCAAGTCGAGGTCTTGGGCAATCTCAAGTTCGACGTCGCGCCGCCGGCGGGCCTGCCGGATTTCCGCACGCTGATTGGCGAGCGGCCGGTTTTCTTGTGCGCCAGCACGCGCGCAGGCGAGGAAGCGCTGATTCTCGACGCATGGCTGAAAGTCGGCGCTGGCGGGACGGCATTGTTGTTGATCGTGCCGCGCCATCCGGAACGTTTCGACGAGGTGGCGCGGCTCGTCGAATCGCGCGGTCTGAAGCTGCAGCGCCGCTCCGAAGAGGCGCCCGTCGCGCCGGACACCCAGGTCTGGCTCGGCGACAGCCTGGGCGAACTGTTCGCCTATTACGCGGTGGCAGACGTGGCCTTCGTCGGCGGCAGCCTGCTCGACTATGGCTGCCAGAACCTCATCGAGCCCTGCGCGCTCGGCGTGCCGGTCTTGATCGGCCCGTCGACCTTCAACTTCGCCGCGGCGGCGCGGGAAGCCCTGCGGACCGGAGCAGCGCGGCAGGTTAAAAATGCGAGCGAACTCGTCGCCGCAGCGCGCGCGTTACTCTTCGACGAGCCCGCGCGCCGCGCGATGGGCGAGGCAGGGCAGCGCTTCGCCGCGCAGCACCGCGGCGCGACGGAGAAGACCCTCGCCCTCATCGCGCGTCATATGCCGGTCCCTTCATAAATCTCGTCGAGGGAAAGCGAAAATTCGAGGCTCGGCAACACGAGCGTGTCGCCTGCTTCGAGGATCACTTGTTCCCAGCCGACATCGCCGACGCGGCGAAAGACCTCGACATGGCGAACGTCTTGCTCGACGAGCACGTATTCCTTGAGGCTGGCAAGCCGGCGATAGGCAAGCATTTTTTCGCGGCGGTCGATCCCGGCCGTGGATTCCGAGAGCACTTCGATGAGCACGCAAGGCTGATCGACGATCTTGTCGTCGGCGGAGAGTTTCTCGAGACGCGGATCGCAGCTCACCATTACATCGGGGTAGTAGTAGGCGTTGTCGCGCGCGAGATGGAGCTTGACACCTTCCATGAAGACCCGGCACGGCGAGGCGCGGAGGTGTCGGCGCAAGGCGGCATAGAGGCTGCCGGCGATCAGGTTGTGGCGGATGCTGGCGCCCGTCATCGCATAGACCTGGCCGGCGACGTATTCGAGGCGCACGGGGCTATCCGCTTCGAGCCGGAAATACTCTTCCGGCGTCAAAGGTTCGACCGATCTCTTCAGCATTGCGCTATTCCAGCAGCGCGTTGATCGCCGCGAGGTCGTCCTCGGAGAGGCTGCCAGCGGCTTGCTTGAGGCGCAATTGTGCGAGCAGCGTCTCGAGGCGCGCCTTGGCGAGCTTCTGCTTCGTGTCGAAGAGCTGGCTTTGCGCGTTGAGGACGTCGATGTTGATGCGCACGCCGACTTCATAGCCGAGCTTGTTCGATTGAACGGCAAGCTCGGAGGAAGCCACGCCCGCTTCGAGCGCCTTGACCTGGGCAAGACCGGCATGCACGCCGAGCCAGGCCTGACGGGCGGCCAGTTGCGCCTGGCGGCGCGCATGATCCAGCTCGGCGCGCGCTTTCTCTTGCAGGGCGACGGCCTCGCGCTCCTTCGCGCTGATGGCGCCGCCCGCGTAGAGCGGCAGCGAGAATTGCAGGCCGAGCGTCGTCGACTTGCCATCGCTGCCGACACCGGTCGTGAGGTTGCCGCCTGAATAGCTCCTGCCATGCGTGGCGACGAGATCGAGCGTCGGATAATGCCCGGCGCGCTGCTTCTCGGCCTCGCGCTGCGCGAGCTCGAGGCCGGTGCGGGCCTGCTGCACGGCGAGGTTGCCGCTTTCGGCGGATTCGATCCAGCGCGTCATGTCCTCGGGCTGCGGGCGGCCGATCTGGACGCTGGGCTTGAGCCCCTTCAAGGTTTCCGGTTCCTTGCCAGTGAGCGTGCGCAGCGCCTGACGCTTGACGGCCAAGTCGTTTTCGGCGGCGAGCTCGGTAGCGACCGCGAGATCGTAGCGCGCCTGCGCCTCGTGAGTGTCGGTAATCGTCGCCGTGCCGACCTCGAAGCTCTTCTTGGCGAGCTCGAGCTGCTCGGCGATGGCCTTTTTCTGCGCCTGCGCCGTGGCGAGCGTCTCCTGTGCCAAGAGCACGTCGAAATACGCCTGGGCGACGCGCAGGATCAAGTCCTGGCCGGCCTGGGCGAACTGCAGCTCCGCGAGCGCCGCGGAAAGTTCCGCCTGCTGGTAGCCGAGCCAGTTCTGCCAGCGAAACACGGGCTGACTGAGGCTCACGCTCCAGCCGTGGCTGTTGTATTCGGCGCTGCGCGTCACGGCAGGCGATGTGCGCGTAGTGGCGGAAACGTCGTTCCAGGTCGTATTGGCGGCTAGGCCGATCGTCGGCAAGAGGGCAGCCTTGCCCTGGGGCAGCTTCTCGAGGCCAGCCGCGCGCGCGGCGCGCGCGGCCGCGTATTGGGCATCGTAGCCGAGCGCATCGCGATAGACCTGGAGGAGATCGGCGGCGCAAGCGCTGCCCGCCCAGGCAAGCGCGAGGAAAAGGAGGGTGGGGCGTTTCATGCGGACTCCGGATCAGTAGGTCGGCGTCGAAGGATCGGCATCGCGCGACCAGGCGGCCATGCCGCCGTAGAGATTGATGACGTTCTCGAAGCCTTGCTGCTCGAGGAACAGCGCCACCTGGTAGCTGCGCGCGCCGTGGTGGCAGATCACCACCGTCTCGGCCTCGCGGTCGAGCTCGAAGAGACGCGCCGGGATGCTGCGCATCGGCATGAGCTTCGCGCCCGGAATATGCGCGACGCCGAATTCCCATGGTTCGCGCACGTCGAGCAACACGGGCTTGTCCCGCTGCGGGTCGTCGAGCCAGGCTTTGAGCTCTTTGGCGGTGATCTGTTTCATGCGTCAGAAGACGAAGCGGCGGCGGGAAGGCGCTTTGAGCATCGGCACGGCCGTTTCCATCAGATCCTCATGGACGAGGACCTCGGCGCTCGTGCGCTGAACGCGCCGCAGCACCATCACCGGCGCCTTCTCGGGCAGGGCGACGAAGGCGAGCAGCCGTCCGCCGATGGCCAGTTGCTCGATGAGCGCAGCAGGAATCTCGGCCACGCCGCCCGAGACGAGAATCGCATCGAAGGGCGCATGATCGGGCAGGCCGGCGAGGCCATCGCCGATTTCGACCTGCGCATTGGCGATGGCGGCACGGCGCAGATTGGCGCGCGCCTGCTCGGCGAGGCGAGGATCGATCTCGACGCTATAGACCTCGCGCGCGCGGGCGGCGATGAGCGCCGCCATGTGGCCCGACCCCGTGCCGACCTCGAGCACGCGGTCGGCCGGCGTCAATGCCAGGGCTTGCAGGCAGTGCGCTTCGAGCTTGGGCGGCAGCATCACGGCGCCTTCGGCGCCCAGGGGCAGCGCGATGTCGGCGAAGGCGAAGGCGCGCTGGGCGGGCGGCACGAATTCCTCGCGCCGATCGGCGTAGAGCGTTTCGACGACGGCGGGATCGAGCACTTCCCAAGGGCGCAGCTGCTGCTCGATCATGTGGCGGCGGGCGAGTTCGTAATTCATGGCAATGAAATGGGGAT
Organism: Rhodocyclaceae bacterium; assembly: GCA_026415155.1. Lineage (GTDB taxonomy): Bacteria > Pseudomonadota > Gammaproteobacteria > Burkholderiales > Rhodocyclaceae > Sulfuricystis. The sequence goes on along the minus strand of JAOAHQ010000025.1, from coordinate 93,146 downwards.
GAAGGCGTTTTTGACAAGGGTTTTTGAATTCTACGCCGCCGCTGCGAGGCGGCGGCGCATGACCATCCAGTAAAGCAAGGGGATCACGAACAAGGTGAGCAAGGTCGACACGGCAAGCCCCCAGACGATCGATTGCGCCACCGGTCCCCACAGCAGCGATCGTCCGGCAAGCCCGAAGGCGAGCGAAAAGAGGCCGCCGATCGTCGTCACCGAGGTGATCAGAATCGGCACGACGCGCCGGCGCGCGGCATAGACGGCAGCGTGCAGCACGCTCATGCCGCTCTTGACGCGCTCGTTGGCGGCGTCGATGAGCACGATGGCGGAATTGACCGCGATGCCGGTGAGCGCGATGACGCCATACATCGTGTAGAGCGACAACGGGTTGCGCGAGATCAAGAGGCCCAGGGCGACGCCGGTGAAGGCAAGCGGCACGGTGACGAGGATCAGCAGGGGCTGGAAATAGCTTTTGAACTGGGCGGCAAGGATGAGGTAGATCAGCCCGACGCCGAGCAGGAAGAGGCCGGGCATCGCGTCGAGGCTTTCGCGGATGTCTTCCAGTTCGCCGGAAAAATCGAGGCTGGTGTTGGGAAACTGCGCGGCGATCTTTTGCCAGCCGGCCGCGATGAGGCGGTTGGCCGTCAGCGTGTCGGTGATCGCCTTGTCGAGATCGGCTTCTACCGTGATCGCGCGCATGAGGTTGTAATGCTTGATGACGCCCTTGCCGATCTGCGTCCTGGCCTGCACCAATGCGCCGAGCGTCGCGATCTGCCCGTTGGGGAGTGCGACGGGCGTGGCGAGCAGATCGAAGATGTCTGCGCCGACCGTGCCGTCGGCGCGGTGCTTGGCGCGCACGCGCAGCTCGACCTTCTCGCCGCGGTCGCGCGCGATGGCGACGATCTCGCCATCGACGGCGAGGCGCACGAGCCGCGCCACCTTGCCGGCATCGAGGCCCGCCGCGCGCAAGGCCTCGCGGTCCAGTTCCAGCACGAGTTGCGGCCGGCCCGGAATGTCGTCATCGACGACATCGCGCGCGCCCGGCACCGCGCGCACGATGGCGGCGAGCGCATCGGCCGCTGCGCGCAGCTCCAAGGCATCGTCGCAGCGCACGCGCACGCGCACCGGCCGGGTGAGCGGCGGACCGCCCGAAAGCATCGTGAAGCTGATCTTGCCGGGGCTGTCCATGGCCTCGATGTCCGCGCGCATCGCCGCGACGATCTCCGGCACGCTGCGGCCGCCCTCCTGCGGCAGGAGCGAAACCACCACCTGGCCATAGGCCTCGCCATAGAGCGGCTCGGTATCGGTGAATTTGACACCGGCATAAGCGGCGGTATTGCGCGCTTCTCCCGGCAAGAGGTGCTCCTTGACGCGCGCTTCGATCTTCTGCGCCTCGCGCAGGCTCGCTTCGATCGGCGCGCCGGCCGGCATGTCGACGCTGACATAGAAAAGCCGCAGCGGATCGAAGGCGAAAAACTGCACGCGCACGAGGCCTGTGGCCACTGCGGCGCCTGCCGCGGCCAGCAAGAGCAGCATGAGGGCAAGCGACAGCCGCGGCCGGCGCAGCACTGCGATGAGCCAGCGCGAATACTTGACGCGCAGCCGGTGGTTGAAGCGCGCGCGCCAATCATCCCGGGGAGGGAGCACGCGGCGGCTGACGGTCACCACATGCACCGGCAGGATCCAGTAAGCCTCGATGAGGCTGATGGCGAGCGAGAGCGTGACGATGAAGGGGATGATGAACATGAACTTGCCGACGATGCCCGGCAGGAGCATGAGCGGCAGGAAGGCTGCCATCGTCGTCAGCACCGAGGAAGTGACCGGCGCGAATACCTCGCGCAGGGCGGCAAGACTCGCCGAGAGCGCCGCCATGCCGCGCTGCATGCGGTAATAGATCGCCTCGACGACGACCACCGCATCGTCGACGAGCATGCCGAGCGCAATGACGACGCCAAGCAGCACCGAGATGTTGAGCGTGTAACCCAAGCCGCCGAGCACGGCGAAGGTGCCGGCGAGTGCAAACGGAATGCCAAGCGCGACGAGCACGGCGATGCGCGTGCCGAGGAAGACCCAGCACATCGCCAGCACGACGGCGAGCCCGACGAGGGCGTTCGCTTCCATGATGCGGATCGATTCGCGCGTCTTCGGCGTCTGATCGTCGAGCAGCTGCAGCTCGATGCCCTCGGCGGCGAGCAGCGGATTCTTTTCGGCGATGAAGGCGTTGATGCGGGCGATGAGATCGAGCGTGTTGGTGCGGCTTTTCTTGGTGATCGCCAGCATCACGGCCGGGCGGCCGGCGTAACTCGCGAGGCTGCCCGCCTTGGCGCGCGTGCGCGAGACCTCGGCAATGCTGCCCGTCGGCGTGCCATGCCGGCCGACGGGGATCGCCGCGATGCGCTCCGGATCGACCTCCTGGCCGACGACGCGCACGAGCCAGGCCTCCTGCTCGCCGCCGGCAGCGCTGGTCTCCGCCTTGCCAGCGAAGGTGTCGCGAAACCAGAGGAAGAGGGCGTCGGCGAGGTCCGAGCCATTCAAGCCGCGGTTGGCGAGCGCCGCGGCATCGTAAGCGACGAGGAGCTCAGGGTCGCGCAGGCCGGTGGCGAAGACCTGGTCGATGCCGGGCATGCGCTCGAACTCGTCGCGCAATAGCCGTGCGCGGCTTCTCAGCACCTCGTCGGCGGCTTGCCCCGTCACGAGGACGAGCGCGGTCGGAAAGCCGTTCGAGGTCGTTACTTCGAGCACGCGCGGCTCTTTCGCCTCCGGCGGCAGTTCGCTTTTCGCCTTGTTCTGGATGTCGCGGCGCAGGTCATTGACGCGCTTGTCGAAGACGCGCTCGGGGATTTCGCGGAAGCGCACCAGGATGCTGGAGACCTGCTCGCGCGAGCTCGAGCTCGAAAAGCGCACGTCGGCCACGCCCTTGATCGCGTCCTCGAGCGGCTTGGTGACGCGCTTTTCGACATCCTCGGCCGAGGCGCCGGGCAGCACCGTCGTGATCATTACCCAGTTGAAATTGATCTCCGGGTCCTGCTCGCGCGGCATCGTCGCATAGGCATAAAGGCCCAAGAGCAACACCACCCCGAAGGCGATGTTGGCGAGCGGATGGTTTTCGAGCAGACGCCGGTAGAACTTCATTCGAGCGGCTGGCCGTCTTGCAGGGCATGGCGGCCCTGCGTCACGAGGCGCGTCTCGGGCGCAAGGTCGATTGCCGCCGGCCGCCCTTCCTGGGCCTCGGCAAGCGCATGGAAACGCGCCTTGCCTCCCTCCGCGACGAAGACGCCGAGGCGGCCTTCGCGGCGCACGAGGAGATCGGCCGGCAGATGCGGCCTCGGATCCCGCCAGACGAGGCGCCCTTCGCTGCCGGCCGCCGGCGGCGCGCCGACGAAGGCAAGCCGCGCCTCGACGCTGCGCGATTCGCGGTTGACCGCCGGCGAGATGCGCACGAGCCTCACCTCGTGGCGCGCGCCGGCCGTGACGAAAGTCGGCGCTGGGAAGACGGCATCCTCCAAGGACGGGACGTCCTGCGGCTGCAGTTGGGCGGAAAGTTCAAGCTCGCGCGCCGAGACGAGCGTCAGGAGTGCGCTGCCCGGCGCGGCAAGTTCGCCGACCTGGCCGCGCCGCTCGCGCACCACGGCGTCGAAGGGCGCGACGAGCGTGTGTTTTTCGAGCGTGCGCTGGGCTGTGGCGCGCTGCGCCACTGCCGCGCGCAGGTCGGCCGCGGCGGCGGCCACTTCCGTCTCGCGCAGCGACAGCGCCTCGGCCGAGATGAAATTCTGTTCGCGCAAGGCGCGCGCGCGGGCGGCTTGCGCCTCGGCAAGCGCCAGGCGCGCCTCGGCCTGCGCCACGGCCGCTTCGGCGCGCTCAAGGGCGAGCCTCGCATCGCGCGCATCGAGCCGGACGAGGACTTGGCCCTGCTTCACCGTCTGGCCGACATCGACCGGCAGGGCTTGAATCACCGCCGCGACCTCGGCGGAGAGCCGCGCCTCGTGCTTGCCGACGACGGCGGCCGGCGCACTGCGCTCGGGATGAAAGGCCACCTCCGCGACGCGCGCGAACTGATACACCGGCGCTGCAGAAGCGGCCGCAGGGGGGGCTTCCCGGCTGCAGGCGAGCAGCAAGGTGCAAGAGGTGGCAATCAGGATGCGCAGCAGCATGGCGGTCGAGGCGGGGGGAAGAGGGCCTATTATGCCGCGATGCAACAAGCCTGCTCCGGCACTCGGCAGTCAGCTTTCCTCGAGGAAGCGATAAATCGCCTGAAGCCGCGCCACGCCGTCGTCGAGCTCGAGGAGCTGCTGACGCGTGGCAAGCGGCAGCGGCAAGAGCTCGGCCCAGCGGTCGGCCACCCAGGCGGCATCATAGAAGCGGTGCGGCTTGGGCGGCGCCGCTTCGAGCGCCTCGATGAGCGCGCGCAGCATCGGCACGAGGCGCGCAAAGTCGGCCGGGATCGGTGTGACCGGCGGGTCGGGCAGGAGTTCGACGCTCGCGCGCATCAAGCCATCCGCTTGCAGGCGCGTTTCGAGGACGCGAAAGCGCTGGCCGCCGTGGGTGACGAGATGCAGGATGCCGAGCTGTGGCATTTCCCAGTCGGCGATCGTCGCCAAGGTGCCGACGCGATGCGGCTCGGCCGCTAGACCGGCGGGGCTTGCCACCTCCTCGCCGCGCGCCAGCATGCAGACGCCAAAAGGGGCATTGGCGCGCATGCGCTCCTTGACCATGTCGAGGTAACGCGTCTCAAAGACGCGCAGCTCGAGCCGCCCGCCCGAATGGAGCACGGTGTTGAGAAGAAACAGCGGGATTTCCATCACTCGCCCCAGCGCGGCATGAGCTCGTGCGCGATGCCGAGGCGGTCGAGAATGCGCGCGATGACGAAATCGACGAGCCCTTGAATGTCGCGCGGCCGGTGATAAAAGCCGGGCGAGGGCGGCAGGATCACCGCACCGGCGCGGGCAAGCCGCAGCATGTTTTCGAGATGAATCACCGAAAGGGGTGTTTCGCGCGGCACGAGGATCAATGGTCGGCCTTCCTTGAGCACCACGTCCGCCGCCCGCGTGATCAAATCCTTCGCCGTGCCGGCGGCCACTTCGGCGAGCGTGCCCATCGTGCAGGGGCAGATGACATAGGCCTCGGGAGGATGCGAGCCCGAAGCGGGCGGTGCCGTCCACTCCTCGCGGCCGAAGACGCGCAACTGGCCCGCCGCGGCGGAAAAGCGCTCGGTGAGGAGGCGTTCGGCCTCGCGCGGCTGGGTCGGCAGCACGAGCTCGAGCTCCTGCTTGGCGACGATCTGCGCCGCCTGCGAGTACATGAGCCAGACGCGGCAGTCGGCCGCGATCAGGCAGTCGACGAGGCGCAGGCCGTAGGCAAGACCTGAGGCCCCCGTCCAGGCCACGGCGATGGTTTTGTTCATGACGAGAGTTCCATAAGACGCGCGGCGATCAAACCGTTCACGATACCGAAAACCAGCGCCGAAAGCCCGAGCACCGGCACGAGATAGAAAAGGCCGTCGTGCGGCACGAGCCACAGGCGCGCCAAGAGGAGCTGGCCGGCGAGGTGCGCGAAGGCTGCCAGCACGCTCATCGTGACCGCGCCGAACCAGCGGCGCGGCAAGCGCGAGGCGACGGCGAGCGCCAGGAGGCTGGCCAGGGCGCCGGCGAGGGACAGAAAAAAACCTGGCGCGAGAAACTGGCCGATGAGGAGGCTCGTCGCAAACACGCGCAATAGCGACACCCAGACCGCCTCGCGCACGCCGTGGCGCTCAAGCACGATGAGCACGACGATGTTGGCAAGCCCGGGCTTGACCCCTGGCAAGGGCGAAGGCAGCGCGGCTTCGGCGACGGAGAGCGCAATCGCCGCCGCCGCATAGCGCGCGATGCGGCGGTCGCTGGCCGTCACGGCGAGCTCAATAGTTGAGGCTGTCATGGCTTGGCTCGCCGCCCGTCAGGGTGAGGCTGACATGGTTCGGCGCGCACAGGGCGATCGCGTTGGGGCGGGTAAGCCACCCTTGCTTGACGCAATACTGATGCCGGCCGGGATCGGCGAGCACCCGCGCGCGGCCAGGCTGAATCTCGATCACCGTCTCGCCCAGCGGCCCTTGGACGGCGAATTTCCTCGCCTCGGTGAGCGGGTATTCGGCCACGATGCGGCCATCGAGGCGGATCACGGCGCGTTCGGCCTGGCCCCGCGTCCATAGGAGCGGAAAGGAGAAGCCGACCGCTGCCGCGGAAAGCAGCACGATCAACCAATCTCCGGTTTTGAGGAGGCTCAGCCAGCGCTTCACCACCGGCCTTACTGCAAGAGCGCCCGGTGGCGCACCAAGACGCGCGCCTGCTCGGCAAAGCACTTCGCGAGCGCTTCGGCAAACCACACCGAGCGGTGCTGGCCGCCCGTGCAGCCCAAGGCGACGGTCAGATAGGAACGGTTGTCGCGCACATAGGCCGGCAGCCAGGCGGCGAGGAAGCGGCGGATGTCCTCGAGCATGCGCATGACCTCGGGCTGGGCGGCCAGAAAGTCGGCCACTGGCGCATCGAGGCCCGTGAGCGGCCGCAGGGCCGGATCGTAATAGGGATTGGGCAGGCAGCGCACATCGAAGACGAGGTCGGCATCGAGCGGCAGGCCGTGCTTGAAGCCGAAGGATTCGAACAGCAGCGTGAGGCTCCCCCCCGGCTCGAGGGCGACGAACTCCTTGATCATCGCGCGCAGCGCATTGGGGCGCAGATGGCTCGTGTCAAGGCGATGGCCGAGGCTTCGGATCGTCTCGAGCGCCTCGCGCTCGAGCGCGATCGCTTCGGCGAGCGTCGTGTTTGCGCCGGCGAGCGGATGGCGGCGGCGGGTTTCGGAGAAGCGCTGGATCAGCACTTCATCCCGCGCATCGAGGAAGATGAAGCGCACGGCAACACCACCTGCCTCGAGCTGCCTTAGCTGGGCCGGCAAGGCGGCAATCGCAGCGCCGCTGCGCATGTCGATCGTCACGGCCACGCGCTCGGTTCCCTCGCGGAGGAGGTGACCGACGAGGCCCGCGAGCAGGCTTGCCGGCAGGTTGTCGACGCAATAAAAGCCTGCATCCTCGAGGACGTTCAAGGCGATCGACTTGCCGGAGCCTGAGAGCCCGCTGATGAGGACGAGTTGCATGCCGATGAGGAAAAGGGCGGGAGCGCGTTATGGTAGCATCGGCCGCCTTTGGAACGACGCGCCCTCATGCCCCGCCAGGATTTTCGCTGGAAGACGACGCCCTCCCTGGCCGGCGCCCCTGTTTTTCTTCACCCTTGGCTGTCCGACCCCGGCTCGCTGACGGCGCGCCTGCTCGCGCGCTGCCGGCAATTCCGCGTGCAGGTCTGCCGCGAAACCCGTGCCCGCCCATGCCCCGACGAGCGCGCGCTCATCGATCTCGCTGCCGGTCAATCGGCCTGGATACGCGAAGTGCTGCTCATCGCCGATGAGCAGCCCGTCGTCTTCGCGCACAGCGCGCTCGCGCCGCACGATCTCACGGGGGCTTGGCACATGGCGCGCGCGATCGGCAGCCGGCCCCTGGGCGCGGCGCTCTTTTCCGACCCGACCATTCGGCGCGGGCCGCTCGCCATCGCGCGGCTTTCTCCCACCCATCCCCTGCATCGCCGTGCCTGCGAAGCGGTGGGAGACCGTTTGCCCACGCTCTGGGCGCGCCGCTCACGCTTTCTGCGGCAAGGCCGGCCCCTATTGGTCACCGAGGTCTTCTTGCCCGGCATCGCCGGCTTGTGATCGATCGCCGGAAGTCGGCGCTGGGAAGACGGCAGGCCTCGCACGAGGTTCGCCCCACGGCCGGCCGCAGCCGATGCAGTAGGCCTCGTCGGCATCGGGCAGGCAGATGCCAACGCAGGGGTATTCGTGTTCAGCCACGCCGGGCAAGGAGCGCCTGCGCCACCTTCGAGGCAGGCGCTCGCCCGAGCTCGCCGCAGATCCAGGCGGCGGTATCGACGAGCCGGTCGAGATCGACACCGCAGTCGATGCCTAAGCCTTTGAGGAGCCACACCACGTCCTCGGTGGCGACGTTGCCCGGTGCACCCTTGGCATCCGGGCAGCCGCCCAGGCCGCCAACGGAGGTATCGAACACATTGACGCCCATCTGCAAGGCCGCATAGACATTGGCCACCGCCATGCCATAGGTGTCGTGGAAATGGCCGGCGAGCTTGCGGATCGGCACGCGGCGCGCCACGGTCTCGATGAGCTCCTTGGTCTTTTCCGGTGTGCCGAAGCCGACCGTGTCGCCGAGCGAAATCTCATGACAGCCCATTTCGAAGAGCGCCCAGGCGACCTCGGCGACCGCGAGCGGCGCGATCTCGCCCTCATAGGGGCAGCCGAGCACGCAAGAGACGTAGCCGCGCACCTTGACGTTGGCTTCCTTGGCCTTGTTGATGACGGGCTTGAAGCGTTCGAGCGATTCCTTGATCGAACAGTTGATGTTCTTCTGCGAAAAGGTTTCCGAGGCGGCGGCGAACACCGCGACTTCGCTCGCACCGGCGGCGAGCGCGGCCTCCAGCCCCTTTTCGTTGGGCACCAGCACCGGGAAGCTTGCGCCTTCACGGGGTGCGAGACCGGCCATCACCTGGGCCGCATCAGCCATCTGCGGCACCCACTTCGGCGAGACGAAGGCCGTAGCCTCGATCGTCGTCAAGCCACAGTCGATGAGGCGGCCGATGAGCGCAAGCTTCGTCGCGGTGGAGACAGGGTGTTTTTCGTTTTGCAGGCCATCGCGCGGCCCGACTTCGACGAGGCGGACTTTCTTGGGTAGCGTCATGGCCTCATTGTAACCGGCCTTGGGCGCGCATCACACTGAGAATGACCGGCGCGCCGCTCGCGAACCATGAGCCGCTCACCCTGCCGCTCTCCTCTTTGCTTCATTCGGCCTGGCGCATCATCGCTGCTCTCAGGGATTGTGCGGCGCAGCATGAAAACGGTTTAAACTTCGCCGCTGGAGGAGTCACTGGGCCGCCCAGCGGCTCAGCGATAGAAGAACCACATGGACAAACAGGAGTGAGGAATATGAGCCAGACCGTCGATGCCGAAAAAACCGCCCTGCCCGATCCGCAGGAAATCGCCAGGACCTATGCCGAAGTCGCGCAGCGCGCCTCGCGGCTGATTGCCGAGCACATCGAGCGGCAGGTCAAGAAGGGCATTGCGCCGCCGCAGGACGAGCTCGGCATCGCCCAGGCCTTCATGGACATGATGGCCAAGCTGCTCGCCAACCCGTATCAGCTCGCCCAGGCGCAGATGAACCTCGTCTGGGATTATTTCTCGCTCTGGCAGCACTCGCTGCTGCGCTTCATGGGGATCAAGACGCCGCCCGTGGCCACGCCGCCTAAGGGCGATAAGCGCTTCAAGGACGAAGAATGGGAAGAGCACTTCCTGTTCGACTTCATCAAGCAAAGCTACCTCATCACCGCGCGCCACATCCACGACACGGTCTGCTGCGTCCAGGGCCTCGACGAGCACACGCAGGAAAAGGTCAATTTCTTCACGCGCCAGTTCATCGACGCGATGTCGCCGTCGAACTTCGTGCACACCAATCCGGAAGTGTTCCGCGAGACGGTCAGGACCCACGGCCAGAACCTCCTCAAGGGCCTCAACAACCTCTTGCGCGACATCGAGGAGGGCGATGGCCAGCTGCGCGTCAGGATGACCGATACGAGCGCATTCGAGCTCGGCAAGAACGTCGCCACGACGCCTGGCAAGGTGGTGTTCCAGAACGATCTGATCCAGCTCCTGCACTACACCCCCACCACCGACAAGCAATGGCAGCGGCCGCTCTTGATCGTGCCGCCCTGGATCAACAAGTATTACATTCTCGATCTGCGCGAGAAGAACTCCTTCATCAAGTGGGCGCTCGACCAGGGCCACACGGTGTTTTGCATCTCGTGGGTAAATCCGGACGAGCGTCTCGCGCAAAAGAGCTTCGAGGACTATGTCTTCGAGGGCGCGCTCACGGCGCTCGACAAGGTCTGCGAGCAGACGGGCGAGAAAGAGGTCAACGCCGCCGGCTATTGCTTAGGCGGCACGCTGCTTGCCACCACGGCGGCCTATCTCGCGGCAAAGAGAGACAAGCGGCTTGCTTCGGCGACCTTCTTCACGACCATGCTCGATTTTTCTGAGCCGGGCGAATTGGGCGTCTTCATCGACGAGCAGGCGGTGCAGAACCTCGAACAGAAGATGAATGAGCGCGGCTATCTCGAAGGCAGCGAGATGGCCAGCACTTTTAGCCTCTTGCGCGCCAACGACCTCATCTGGTCCTTCGTCGTCAATAACTATCTCTTGGGCAAGGATCCCTTCCCCTTCGATCTGCTCTACTGGAATTCCGATTCGACGCGCATGCCGGCGGCGATGCACAGCTTCTACTTGCGCAACATGTACATGAAGAACCTCTTGAAAGAGCCGGGCGGCATCATGATCGGCGACGTCGAGATCGATCTGCGCAAGATCAAGATTCCGGCCTACTTCATCTCGACCGTCGAAGATCACATCGCGCCGTGGAAGAGCACCTATGCCGGCGCCAGGCTGCTGGGCGGGCCGGTGAAGTTCGTGCTGGGCGGCTCCGGCCACATCGCCGGCATCGTCAATCCGCCCGCGGCGAACAAGTATGGCTATTGGACGAACCCGGCCAAAACCCTGCCGGCCTCGGCCGACGAGTGGTTTGCAAGCGCCCAGCCGCACGAAGGCTCGTGGTGGCTCGACTGGCAGGCCTGGGTGACGGCGCAGAATCACGCCCAGGTGCCCGCGCGCGATCCCGCGCAAGGGCGGCTCGGCGTCATCGAGGATGCGCCGGGCTCATATGTGAAGGTGCGCATCGACGAGCCCAAGAAGGCTTGAGCGGCCACTGGCTGGAAACAAAGAGTCTCGAAGAGGGGGCACCCGGGAGGCGATTGGGCTGGCTGCGTCCAGTTCAATCGTTTTGGATCAAGCAGGGCCTGAAAGTCGGCGCTCGCCAGACGGCATTTTTTGCCGCTTGAGAAGGCTTTTTCGGCCTGGCAAGCATCTTGCGGTGCGGTCGGGATGCCACCTTCGTCCGCCCATGCCCGGCCGCCGGCTGCCGCCTTTTCCCCCGCGCCGGCCGCCGGCCGCCCGGAACTCAAGACGCCCTTCGAGCGGCTGCGCCTTCTCGGCGACCGTTACGTCGAGATCATCGAGCATTGGTCGTGCAAACACGAGGACGTGATGCGTCTGTCGACGCTGACGGCTTCGCTCGTGGGCCTTGCCGATGCCGCGCCCGAGGTCGCGCTCGGCATGGGTGGCCGGCTGGGCTTCGCGAGCCCGGCCATGCAGCATGCCTTTCACGTCGCGATCGTCAGCATCCTGCTCGGCCGCCGGCTCAAGCTCGGCGTGCCGGCCCTCTTTGCCACGGCCAAGGCCGCGCTCCTCATGAACCTGCCGATCTTTGAGCTGCAGGACGATCTGGCCGCACCGCTCGCCAAACCGACGCGCGGCCAGAGCATCACCTTGCGCAACCATCCGCTTCTCGCCGCCGAGCTCGTCGCCGCCTCGCCCGGCGCCGATCTGCGCTGGATCGAGGCCATCGAGCAGCACCACGAATCGCTCGGCGGCAGCGGCTATCCCTTGGGGCTTAAAGGGGACGAGATCACGCAAGAAGCGCGCATCCTCAAGGTGGCCGACATCTGGTGCGCGCTTACCGATACGCGGCCGCATCGCAGCGGCTTATCGCCGCGCGAGGCGCTCCACTGCATGCGCGCGCGCTCACGGCCGGCGATCGATGCCGAGGTCTTCGATGCGCTCGTGGAGCTCATGGGCGCCTATCCGCCCGGCACGCTGGTGCGGCTTGCCAATCGCGAGGTGGCGATCGTCACGACGATGAGCCCCGCCGAGCATCCGCCGCCGCGTGTCATCGCGATCCTCTCGCCGCAAAACCACCTGCTGCGCGAACCGGTGCTGCGCGAGACCGATAAGCCTGCCACCGCCGTGCGCGGCTACAGCCTCCTGCCGCAGATCGAGATCCGCCCCGGCTACTGGAACGCGGTCTGGCACCAGCGCCGCCCATGAGCTCTTCACGCCCCGAGGGGCTGGAGCTCCTCTCCCGCCTGCCTGCTGCGCCGAACGCCGGCTGGCCGCCGCTCCTTTTCCTGCACGGCGCTTACACTGCTGCTTGGTGTTGGGAGGAGCATTTTCTGCCCTTCTTCGCGGCTGCCGGCTTTGCAGCCCATGCGCTGAGCTTCTCGGGGCATGGCGGCAGCCGGCGCCGCAAGGCGCTCGATGCCTGCTCGATCGATGACTATGTCGCCGACGTCGCCGAGGCCGTGGCGCGCCTGCCCGCGCCGCCGGTGCTGATCGGCCATTCGATGGGCGGCTTCGTCGTGCAGAAATATCTCGAACGCCATGCCGCGCCCGCCGCCGCGCTCTTGTGTTCGGTGCCGCCCCAGGGGCTTGCCGCTTCGGCGATCAGCCTCTTCTTCGGCAAGCCGAACCTGCTCATCGAACTCAACCGCCTCATGATGGGCAACCAAGTCGCGCTCGAGCGCCTGCGCGAGGCGCTCTTCGCCCAGCCGGTGGCGGCCGAGGACCTCGCGCGCTATGTCAAGCTCGCCCAGCCAGAATCGCACCGCGCGATCTGGGACATGATGCTCTTCAATCTGCCTCATCCCCAGCAGGTGCTCGCCCACCTGCCCGATCGCGATCATCTCTTCATCGCCGGCGCCCAGCACGACCTGATCATCCCGCCCTCCCTGGTCGAGATGACGGCGAGAAGCTTCAGCGTGAAGGCGACGATCTTCCCAGGGCTTGGCCACGGCCTGATGCTCGAAGCGGGCTGGCAGGCGCCCGCCCAGGCGCTCGTCGATTGGCTCAAGCGACTCTTTTGAGATGGCTGCCGCAACCGGCGCGGCAGTCCGAGGCGCCGAAGCCCGCGACGACGATCTCGCCCGGCGTGGCGCGATTGATTTCGCACTCCTCCTCGACGAAGCGGCGCACGCCGACGATGCTGACCCCCGGCGCGGCGAGCAGAAAATCGATGTGCCAGCGCAAGGTCTTCTCCCGCCGGTGATGACGCGCGATGCGCGCCTCCAGGTGGCGGCGCGCCGAACCGGTGTAAAGGTAGCGGCCGGCTGGAAAGTCAAACTCGCCGAGCCGGCCGATGCTCACCCGCACCGGGCGTTCGATCTCGATCAGCAGCTGATAGGTGCGGAAGGAAGTCACTCTTCGAGGAGGCTTCTCAGCATCCAGGCATTTTTCTCATGCACCTCGAGCCGTTGCGTCAAAAGATCGAGTGTTGGCTGGTCGTTGGCCTTCTCGACCGTCGGAAAGAGGCTTCTTGCTGTCCTCGCGGTCGCTTCCTGGGCCGCGACGAGCAGCCGGATCATCTCGGTCGCCTTCGGCACGCCTGTGGGTTCCTTGATCGAGGCAAGCTTGCCATACTCGGCGAAGCTGCCCGGCGCGGGATGGCCGAGCGCGCGGATGCGCTCGGCGATCATGTCGAGCGCGTTCCACTGCTCGGTGTATTGCTCCATGAACATCGTGTGCAGGGTGTTGAACATCGGCCCCGTGACGTTCCAGTGAAAGTTATGCGTCATGAGATAAAGCGTGAAGCTGTCGGCGAGAAAGCGCGACAGCCCTGCGGCGATCGCCTTGCGATCCTTGTCGGCAATGCCGATGTCGATGCGCGGTGCGGTGGCGGTCTTGGCCATGATGTCCTCCTGTGCGTTGAGACATGTTTGCAGTGAGGGCATTGTGCCGCGCCGCGGGCATTCCTGCCAGCGAATCGTTTCAATCGGCCGGATAGCCGCGAACTATTTGATCGGCTGCGTGCCAGGCAGCTGGCAGTCGAGCAAGGCGCGGCGCAGCACGTCGATCGCCTGATGGCGCGGGAAGCTGGCTCGCCAGACGAGGCCGACGCGCCGCGACGGCGTCGGCTCGGCAAAGGGCACGACGCGCAGGAGCGGATCGTCCTTCGGCAAGGGATCGACGGCCGAGGCCGGCATCACTGTGATGCCGACGCCCGAGGCGACCATCAGGCGGATCGTTTCGAGCGAGGAGCCCTCGAGCACCTGCGGCCCGCCCGCGCCGGCCTGGCTGCAAAGATCGAGCACCTGATCGCGGAAGCAGTTGCCGCGCCCGAGCATCAAGAGCGGCTCTTCCGTGAGCTGCGCCGGTGCGATGCTCTCAAGCTTCGCCCACGGGTGCGCGGCCGGCACGAGCACGCGGAAGAACTCGTCATAGACGGGCTGGGCCACGAGCCCCGGCTCGGCAAGCGGCAGCGCGAGCACGGCGACGTCGAGCTCGCTGCTTTTCAGGCTCTCGATGAGCTTGGCGGTGAAGTTTTCTTGCAGCAGGAGCGGCATCTTCGGCGCACGGCTGCGCAGAAGCGGCACGAGGCGCGGCAGGAGATAGGGGCCGATCGTGTAGATGACGCCCAAGCGCAAGGGGCCGGCGAGCGGATCGCCGGCGGTCTCGGCGAGCTCCTTGATGCGCGCGGCCTCGGCGAGCACGCGTTCGGCCTGCTTGATGATCGGCACTCCGGCCGGCGTGACGGTGACTTCGCTCTGGCCGCGCTCGAAAAGGATCACGCCGAGCTCCTCTTCGAGTTTCTTGACCGCCACTGAGAGCGTCGGCTGCGCGACGTGGCATTTTTCCGCCGCGCGGCCGAAGTGGCGCTCGCGCGAGAGCGCGACGATGTAACGCAGTTCCGTCAAGGTCATGGGCGCATTCTACGCAGCGCCGTTTGGGCGGCCAACTTCATGACGAGCAAATGCAGGCTTGATGCGCAAGCCTCGGAGTATGATTGCCCTGTCATCTTCCCTGTTCCGGAGGCCGCCATGAAGAAAACTGCCCTTGCCCTCGCCATCGCCCTCGCCGCCCCGCCGCTGTTGGCCGAGGGCATGATGAAGCCCGGCCTCTGGGAGGTGCGCGTCGTCAAACAAATCATCGATGGCCAGGACATGGCCGCCCAGATGGCGGCCGCCCAGGCCGAGATGCAGCAGATGCTGGCCAGCCTGCCGCCTGCCCAGCGCAAGCAGATGGAGCAGATGATGGGCGGCCGGGCGCCAGCAGGCGCCGCGACGACCCAGCGCATCTGTGTCAGCCCCGCGATGGCAAGCCAAGACAAACCCGCGCTGCCGCCCGAGGCGCGCTGCGAAACGACCAAGGTCACGCGTAGCGGCAACAAGCTGAGCTTCGAGATGAAGTGCCCCAACATGAGCGGCAAGGGCGAGAGCATCGCAAGCGGTGATGCCATCACGACGCGCATGGATGCCGTGATGACCGACGAGCGCGGCCGCCACACGATGCAGACGGAATCGCAGATGAAATATCTCGGCCCAGACTGCCAGGGCCTCAAGCCGGCCGATCAGATCGCCAAGGAATGGCAAGGCGGCGCGCGGAAGTAGGTTTTTTGCTTGGCAACGAGCGGGGCGAGGATGCCACCGGGAAGCGGCAGGGCGAGCGGCTCATGGTCCGCGGGCGACGCGATCAATGCCCTCAGAGCATGAACATCCCCGCCGCCATCCTCGCCGCCTTGCCCGCACCCTGCGAGGAAGTCATCGAGACGCACATCTCCTGGGTGCTGCTTTGCGGCTCCTATGCCTTCAAGGTCAAAAAGCCGGTGCGCCTGCCCTTCCTCGACTATGCAAGCCTCGAGGCGCGCCGCGCCTGCTGTGAGGAAGAGCTGCGCTTAAACCGCCGCTATGCGCCCGAGCTCTATCTCGAAGTCGTTGAGCTCGGCAATGAGCCCGCCGTGAAGATGCGGCGCTTCGAAGCCTCGGCGCGCCTCGATGCCGTCTTGCGGCGCGGCGAGCTTACCGCCGCGCCGCTCGTCGCCTTCGCCCGTGAGCTCGTCGCCTTTCAGGAAAAAGCCGCCGTCGCGCCGGCAGCTTCCTCTTACGGCGCGCCGGAAGCCGTGCTCGAGGCCGCGCTCGAGAACTTCGTCGAGCTCAACGCGCTGCGGCCGCAGCAGCAGGCCGCCCTCGCCGCGCTCGAAGCCTGGACGCGGGAAGAAGGCAAGCGGCTCGTGCCCGTCTTCGCCCGCCGCCAGGCGGCAGGCCGCGTGCGCGAAGGGCATGGCGATCTGCATCTTGGCAACCTCGTGCTGCTCGAAGGCCGCATCGTGCCCTTCGATGGCATCGAATTCAACGCCGCGTTTCGCTGGATCGATGTGGCCAACGAAATCGCCTTTACGCTGCTTGACCTGCTCGACCACGGCGCGGCGGGGCTCGCCGCGCTCCTTCTCGATGCCTGGCTTGAAAGAAGCGGCGACTTCGATTCACTCCTCGTGCTGCGCTTTTATCTCGTCTATCGCGCCCTGGTGCGCGCCAAGGTCGCCGCCTTGCAGCAGCGGCATGACGAGTGCGAGACGTATCTCGCGCTCGCCGAGCGGCTCATTGCGCCGCAGGCACCCAGCTTGACGATCACGCATGGGCTCTCGGGTAGCGGCAAGACTACCTGCGCGATGCGCCGTCTCGCGAGCGCCGACTTTTTGACCACGGTGCGCGTGCGCTCGGACGTCGAAAGAAAGCGCCTCTTTGGACTTAAGCCGGAAGAGGCTAGCGGCGGCACGATCTACACCCCCGCGGCGAATGCCGCCACCTATGCGCGGCTTGCGGAAGTGGCTGAACTCGCCCTGCAAGCCGGCTGGTCAATCATCGTCGATGCGGCATTTTTGAAGCGCGCCGAGCGCGAGGCCTTTCTGGCGCTTGCCAAGCGGCTTGCCGTGCCTTTCGCGATCCTCGCGCCGACGGCGCCGCGCGCGGAACTCGAACGGCGGCTTGCGGCGCGCCGGCAGGATGCCTCGGAAGCCGATGCCGCGATTCTTGCGCGCCAGCTTGAGTGGATCGAGCCGCTCGGCCCTGAGGAAGCCGTCTTTTCCGTCCCTGAATGAGTGTGAAACGGGGCTATAGTCTTCCCATGCGTCTATCGGTCCGCCAAAAGCTGCTGCTCCTCTTCGCCGCCGCGCTGCTCACGGCCTTGCTGTCGGTGGTGGGCCTGCTTGCCTGGTTCTCCCAAAGCGGCGCGCTCACGGACCTTGCCAGCGCTCAAAGCCTCGTGCTCAAGGTGCTGGCCGTCTCGCTGCTGATCGCCATTCCGCTCGCCGGCTGGCTGTCTCGCCGCTGGATCGATCTGCCGCTCGAGACCTTGCGCGCCGGCGTGCATGCCTATGCCGGCGGGAAGCTCGATGAATCGATCGAATTGCGCACCGGCGATGAGTTCGAGGCGCTCGCCGAGGACTTCAACCTGCTCGCCGTGGCGCTCCGGGTGCGCGAGATCGCCATCAAGGAGGCCGAGGAGCGCTGGCAGTTTGCCTTGGAGGGCGCCGGCCACGGCGTCTGGGATCGCAATCTGAAAACCGGCGCGGTGTTCTTCTCGCGGCGCTGGAAGGCGATGCTGGGCTTTGCCGAGGACGAGATTGCCGACCGCTTCGAGGAGTGGGCAAGCCGCGTGCATCCCGAGGATATGCCAGCCGTGCAGCGCGAGATCGAAAGGCATCTGGCCGGCGAGAGCGAAGTCTATCGCTCGGTGCATCGGCTGCGCGCCAAGGATGGCAGCTGGCGCTGGATCCTCTCCCAGGGCCGCATCGTGCAGCGCGATGAAAAGGGCCAGCCCGTGCGCATGATCGGCACCCACACCGACATCACCGAGCAGCGGCGCACACAAGAGAAGCTCGAGGAACTGATGGCCGCGCTCCAGGAAAGCGAGGCCCACTACCGCAGCTTCTTCGCCGAGGCCAAGGCGGCGATGCTGCTCATCGACCCGGCCGATGGCCGCATCATCGACGCCAACCCCGCCGCGAGCCAGTTCTATGGCTACAGCCGCGAGGAACTGCTCAAGCTATCGATCAATGATCTCAACGTGATGACGCGCGCCGAGCTGGAGGCCGAGATGGCGCGCTCGATCCGCGACGGGCGCGAGCATTTCCTCGTGCCGCAGCGCCGCAAGGATGGCGCGGTGCGCATCGTCGAGGTCTATTCCGGCCCCTATCACGACCGCGGCCGGCTGATCCTCTACTCGATCCTCCACGACGTCACCGAGCGCGTCGAGGCCGAACGCGCGATGCGCGAGGCGGCCACGGTGTTCGCCGTCACCTCGGAAGCCATCGTCATCACCGATGCCGCCGGCGTCATCAAGCGCGTCAATCCGGCCTTCACGGCGATGACCGGCTATACGGCCGAAGAGGCGATCGGGAAGACGCCGCGCATTCTCAAGTCCGGCCGCCACGATGCGCGCTTCTATGCCGAGATGTGGGAGCAGCTCAAGACCGTCGGCCGCTGGGAGAGCGAGATCTGGGATCGGCGCAAGAATGGCGAGATCTTTCCGGTCTGGCAGATCATCTCGGCGGTCAAGGACGCCGACGGCACGACGCTCGAATACGTCTCGCTGCTCATCGACATCACCGAAAGAAAGCGCACCGAGGCCGAGATCGCCTACCGCGCCAACTACGACCTGCTCACCGGGCTGCCCAATCGCGTGCTGCTCACCGAGCGGCTGGGCCAGGCAATCCGTCAGGCGCGCCGCGAAGGCTCGCGCATTGCCGTGATGTTCATCGACCTGGATCTCTTCAAGCAGGTCAATGACACGCTCGGCCACGCGATGGGCGACCGGCTCTTGCAGGCGGTGGCCGAGCGCATGCGCGGCTGCGTGCGCGAGACCGATACCATCGCGCGCTTAGGGGGCGATGAATTCGTCGTGCTCTTGCCGGGCGTCGAAAACGCAGCGGGCGCCGGCCTCGTTGCCGAGAAGATCATCGCCCAGATGTCCACCGTCTTCGTGCTCGACGACAACGAGATCCACATCGGCGCCTCGATCGGCATCACGCTTTATCCCGACGATGGTCAGGATGTCGAGACGCTCTTCAGGAACGCCGATCTCGCGATGTATCGCGCCAAGGCCGCCGGCCGCAACAATGCGCAGTTCTTCGAGATGGCGATGACCACCGCGGCGATCGAGCGCCGCGCGCTCGAGGCCGACCTGCGCGCCACATTGGCGCGCGGCGGTTTCCAGCTCCACTACCAGCCCGTCGTGGAATTGAGAAGCGGCCGCATCGTCGGCGCCGAAGCGCTGTTGCGCTGGGAACACCCGCAGCGCGGCCAAGTGCGCCCCGACCAGTTCGTGCCGCTTGCCGAGGAGACCGGCCTCATCCGCGAGCTCGGCACCTGGGTGTTCAACGAAGCCTGCCGGCAGCTCGCCGCCTGGCGCGCGGCCGGCCATGATCTGATGCTGGCCGTCAACCTCTCGGTGCGGCAGATTCCCGAGCCGCTCTCGGTCGCTTTCATGCTCGAGCGACTCCATCAATATGGTCTTGCCCCGCAGCGCATCATCCTTGAGATCACCGAGGGCGTGTTGCTCTCCGACTCACCGACGGTGCGCGAATGGTTCCTCGCCGCGAGCGCCGCCGGCTTTCAGCTCGCTATCGACGATTTCGGCACCGGCTACTCGTCGCTTGCCTATCTCAAGCGCTTCCCTGTGCATCACGTCAAGATCGACAAGGAATTCGTGCGCGACATGGCAAGCGATCCGGCCGACCGCGCGCTCATCGAGGCGATCCTCGCCATGACGCACAGCCTGGGGCTCTCGGTCGTCGCCGAAGGCGTCGAGACCGAGGAGCAGGCGGGGCTGCTCTCCAGCAGCGCCTGCGAGTTCGCCCAAGGCTATCTGTTCGGCCGGCCGGCCGCCGCCGCCGAATTCACGGCGCTCATCGAACAGCAGGCCGCCGGTCGGGGCGGGGAAGGCCGTCTTGCCAGCGCGGATCTTTAGCGGGCAACTTCCTCGCAGCTTGCGCGCTCGTAATCCGCGCCACGATCGAGAAGCTCCAGCACGCGGATGGAGTGGCTTCCCTCTTCCGTCCAGGCTTCCAGAATCCGGCCGGGCTTGAAGCTGCCCGGCGGCAGCACGGCCGTGGGCGGCAGCTGCATCGCCTCGATGGGCGGCAAGAGAAAGCCTGGCCGCCAGGGCTCCTTCGCCGCCATGACGCCAGTGCCGCGCAGCGCGACCGGCAAAGGCTTGCCCGGAAAGAACTGGATGCCGGCATTGAGCGTCTCGTCGGCGATCTGCGCCCAACGCACCGCGCCCAAGAGAAAGCCGCTTGCACCTGATGGCTGCACGGCAACGAGCTGGCCGATCGCCAGCCGGCCGCCCGCCTGCTTGAGCGGCCGCGCGAGCTTGAGGCCCCCCAAGGATTGGTCGATGAGCCCCCAGTCCTCGCTCACTTCCCAGTTTTCGAGCTGATAGCCGTGGTTGCGGCTGTAATCTTCCTCGAAACGCTGCGCGATGCGGCCAAAGGTGGCGAGCTCTTCGCGCTGGCGGCGCAGCTCCTCGGTGGTGAGGCTGCCCGGCGGCTTGAAGGGCTGATGACCGCTCAAGTAGTAGTGGATCGCATCGACGCCGACGACGAAGCGGCAGGCGCCGCTCATCGGATGGCGCTCGTGGCGGCGCAGCACGCCGCCCTTGACCCAGCGCGGATAGATGCGCCGCAACACCTCGCCGCAGGCCGGCTGCGTGCAGTCTTCGCCGAGGCCAAGCCGCGCGGGCGTATTCTCTTCGCCCCCTGCGGCGAGCAGCTTCAGGCGCTTCTTGAGGCTCTTTCTCAACTCGCTCGTCTCGAGCCAGCGCGCGCCGGCACCGCTGTAAGGCTTGAAGCGCGCCGGCGCCTCGCCAGCCAAATCGACGCACAAGGGGAGGGCGGGAGATTCGGGCGGCGGGTTAGAGCCGATGACGACCTTGCCGGCCCAGCGGCGCGCCCAGCGTACCACCCAGGCTTGCTGGCGCGGCGAAAGTTCATGGAGGCTCGCGGCCGAGAGCAGCATCGCCTCGACATAGACCTCGCTTGGCGTCACGGGGCGGCTGCCCAAGAGCGCATCTTCGATCGCCGTCATCGTCGCCTCGAGCGCTTCGGCCGCCGCATAGACCCGATGCAGGCGCCGCCAGAGCGCCGCCTCCACCTGCCGGCCGGCGCGCACCTGATCGATGAGGGCATCGGCAAGTGCGCGCAGGGCGCGCTGGCAGACGAGCGCCGCCTGCGGCTTAAAGCCGCTGCCGCCGGCAAGGCAGGCCTCGATTGAGCGCAGATAACCGGTGGCGAGCGCTTGCCACAGGTGCTGGGCGCTCTCGGCGGCCGCTTGCTCGGGCGGTGCGAGCGGCAGCGGCTTGCCGGTGAATTTCTTCGCGCTCTCGGCCTGCACGAAATAGACCGGCTCGCGGAGGAGCTCGAGCATCATGAGGCGCAGGTCGGCGGCGAGCGTATAGCGGTTCATGAGGCCGAGCTGGCGCAAAAGCAGCGCTTGCGCCTGTACCGGATTGCCGAGCGGCAAAGCCTCCTTCCAGCGCCGGCAGGCTTCGAGATCGAGGAAGGCCGGCGGTTCTTCGTCGCCAGTAGGCGGCAAATCGAACGTCATGATCGGGTCATCTTCTCAAGGCAGCGAGGAGCGAGGCGGCGAGATCGGCCGAGGCCGGCAGGGGACGGGCGGGCACGGCGCGCGCGGCTTCTGCCCAAATCGGCGCCGGAAAATGGCTATCGTCCCGCCAGCGCGGAATCACGTGCCAATGCAGATGCGGCACGAGGTTGCCCAGGCTCGCAAGATTGATCTTGTCGGGACGCACGACTTCGCGCACCGCGCGCTCGACGGCATGCACGACCTCGAGCAAGTGATGCCGATCGGCGCGCGAAAGGTCAGAGAGCTCGCGCACATGGGCGCCCCACACGACGCGGCAGTAGCCTGGAAACGCCGCGCCCTCGGCGCCCTCGACGCGCACGACGCGGCAGCGTTCGTCCTGCCAGAGGAGCTCGCCGCCTTGATCAACACAGAGCGCACAGGCCGTCATGCAACGAAGATAGCAAAATTCCCATTGCCGAGGAAATCGCTTGGCTTGCCAACGCAATCGGCGCATCATGCGTTATGAGCAGAATCCCCTTACCAACCAGGAGACCGAGATGAAAAAGACCCTGCCCGTGCTGCTCGCCGCCGCCTTCGCTCTGCCTGCCGTGGCTGGCGAGCCCGCCTGGCGCGCCGATTTCTATAAGGCCGATTTGAACGACAGCGGCGGCTTGTCGCAAAAGGAGCTCGAAAAGTCGCGCGCTGCGTCGCTCAAGCCGATCAAGGAACATTTCGCGGCGATCGACGCCGACCGCGACGGCCAGGTGACGATCGAGGAATACGAGCGCTATCGCGCCACGAGCGGCGATGCCTTCGCCGCCAAGTTCCGGAAAGCCGATTTGAATGACAGCGGTGGCCTGTCGCAAAAAGAGCTCGACAAGGTCAAGGACAAGGACTTCGCCGCGCTCAAGAAGCACTTTGCCGCCATCGATGCCGACCAGGACGGCCAGGTGACGCTGGCCGAATATCAGGCCTGGTCCTCGGGCGGCCCCCTGCCCGCCGCCAAGAGCGCGGCGCCTGCCTGCCCCGACTGCGGCACCGTCATCGCGATCGACCGTTACGAGCAAAAGGGCGAAGGCACTGGCCTGGGCGCCGTGGCGGGTGGCGTCGCCGGCGGCCTGTTGGGCAGCCAGGTCGGCAAGGGTACGGGCAACACCATCGCTACCGTCGGCGGCGCAGCCGGCGGCGCCTATCTCGGCCACGAGATCGAGAAGAAGGTCAAGGCAAAGAAGATGGTCAAGGTCACCGTCCGGCTCGACAACGGCGCGCAGCAGGAATTCCATTTCGAAGGCGAGCAGGCCCCCTTCGCCAATGGCGAGCGCGTGCAGATCAAGAACGGCCGGCTCGTCAAATATCCGGGCTGAGCGCGAGGCCGTCTTGCCAGCGCCGAGGATCAGGCTTCGCGGGTGACGACCTCGCCGCGCAGCGAGTGCGGCAGCGCAGCCGTGATCCTCACGTCGATGAAGCGGCCGATGAGCCGCGCGCTGCCTTTGAAGTTGACGACGCGGTTATTGGCGGTGCGGCCGGCGAGCTCCTCGGCATCCTTCTTCGCACGGCCTTCGACGAGCACGCGCTCGATGCGGCCGACCATCGCCTGCGAGACGGCGAAGGCGAGCTCGTCGATGCGCTTTTGCAGGCGCTGCAGGCGCGCCGTCTTCACCTCGGCTGGCGTCGGATCGCTCATCTCGGCAGCCGGCGTGCCGGGGCGCGGGCTGAAGATGAAGGAGAAGCTCGCATCGAAGCCGATCTCGTCGATGAGCCGCATCGTCTTCTCGAAGTCCTCGTCCGTCTCGCCGGGAAAGCCGACGATGAAGTCGGTCGATAGCGACAGCTCCGGCCGCGCGGCTTTCAGCTTTCTCACCACCGACTTGTATTCGAGCACCGTATAGCCGCGCTTCATCGCGGCGAGCACGCGGTCGGAGCCCGATTGCACCGGCAGATGCAGGTGTGGCGCAAGCTTCGGGATGGTGCGGAAGCAATCGATGAGCCGCTCGTTCATCTCGCAGGGGTGTGAGGTCGTGAAGCGGATGCGCTCGATCTCGGGCAGCGCGGCGACGGCCTCGAGCAAGAAGGCAAGATCGACCTCGTCGCCCTCTGCCGTCACCCCGCGATAGGCATTGACGTTTTGGCCCAGTAGCGTGATCTCGCGCACGCCCTGCTGGATGAGCGTGCGCACCTCGTTCATGACATCCTCGAACGGCCGTGAGACCTCGTCGCCGCGCGTGTAGGGCACGATGCAATAGGTGCAAAACTTCGAGCAGCCCTCCATGACCGAGACGAAGGCAGCGGCGCCTGCTTCGCTCCTCGCTTGCGGGAGCCGGTCGAATTTTTCGATCTCGGGAAACGAGACATCGACCTGCGGCTTGCCCGTCGTGCGCCGCGCCCGGATCAACTCGGGCAGGCGATGCAAGGTCTGCGGGCCGAAGACGAGATCGACGTAGGGCGCGCGCTTGATGATCGCCTCGCCCTCTTGGCTTGCGACACAGCCGCCGACGCCAATGAGGAGGTCGGGCCGGCCTTCCTTGAGCTTCCTAACACGCCCCAGATCATGGAACACCTTCTCCTGCGGCTTTTCGCGCACCGAGCAGGTGTTGAAGAGGATCAGATCGGCCGATTCAACCTCCTCGGTGCGTTCGAAGCCTTCCTTCCCCAACAGATCGAGCATCTTGTCGGAGTCGTATTCGTTCATCTGGCAACCGAAGGTGCGGATGAAGACCTTGTGCGGCATGGCAAAGCAAATCGCAAAGCAACAGGACGGGGGGATTACCAGCTCTTGGGCACGAAACCGGGGCGATTCTTGAGCACGACGTCGTCATCGGCCTGGACGAGGACATAGAGCCCGGCGCGGTCGGCATAGCGCACGACCTCCTGCGGCGCACCCATCGCCGCCACCGCGCCGTGCAAGATTTTGTCGGCGAACTGGGGAAAGGCCTCCTTGAAGCGGCCAAGCCGTTCGAGATGCTCGTCGACGTCGGCTGTGGTCAGACGGCTTTTACATTCGACCGCCACGGCATGCTCGCCATCGACGACGAGCAAATCGATTTCCATGATCGCCTGCCCTTCGTCATCCCGCGCCGTCGCGTTCGGAAAGACGTGATGCACCGGAATGCCTTGTTCCTGAAACAGTCGCACCACGGCCGGCTCG
Organism: Rhodocyclaceae bacterium; assembly: GCA_026415155.1. Taxonomy (GTDB): domain Bacteria; phylum Pseudomonadota; class Gammaproteobacteria; order Burkholderiales; family Rhodocyclaceae; genus Sulfuricystis. The sequence goes on along the minus strand of JAOAHQ010000025.1, from coordinate 68,684 downwards.
ACCATGTCCTGCACGAACTGTCCGAGCCGGTTGCCGAGGCGCCCCAACTGCAGCTCCAGTTGGCGCATACGCGCATTGAAGTGCCGGTCGGACTCCTCCATGCTCTCTCGCATGCGCCGGTCGGTCTCTCGTATGCTCTCTTGCCAGCGCCGATCGGCCTCCCGTATGCTCTCTTTCATGAGCCGGTCGGTCTCCTTGCTCTGCTCGACGAGCTCCGCCAGCATGCGTTTGAGATCATCCCAGGAAATGTCGTCGCGGCCGCCCATGCTTCCTCCTTCGCTCCTGCTCGCTGCCTTTCCGAAGAAGGCATTATAGGCCGGCCCCTGGCGGCCCCATGAACAGGCCAGGCGCCCGCCTGAAAGGGATGGATGGCGCTTTACCGCCGTGCATCGACATGCTTTTGCAGCCAGTATTCCAGCAGCGCGAGATGCCAGAGCTTGCTGCCCTGGATGCGCGTCAGGTGCTTTTCTGGCGCGGCGAGCAGCTTATCGACATAGGCGCGCTGGTAAAGGCCCCGCGCGCGGCAGGCTTGCGAATCGAGAATGGCGCGCATGAATTCGAGAAACTCGCCGCGCACGAACTTGAGCGCCGGCATGGGGAAGTAGCCCTTGGGCCGGTCGATGACGGCATCGGGCAAGAGGCCGCGCGCGAGGCGCTTTAACACATGCTTGCCGCCCGAGCCAAGCTTCAGTTCGGGCGGCATTTGGGCAGCGAGTTCGACGAGGTGGTGATCGAGGAAGGGCACGCGCGCCTCGAGCCCCCAGGCCATCGTCATGTTATCGACGCGCTTGACCGGATCGTCGGCGATGAACAATGTCACCTCGGCGCGCAAGAGCTGGTCGAGGAATTCGTCGGCAAAGGGCTCGCTGAGCTTGGCGGCCACGCGCGCGGCGGTGACGTCCTCGGTCTGATAAGGCGCGCTGAGCATCTCGGCGAACTCGGCATGCTCGCGGTCGAAGTAGTGGCGCTTGAGGCGGTCGAGATAGGGGCCCGGTTCGGCGGCCATCTTGGCATGCCAGGCATAGCCAGCGAAAATTTCATCCGCCCCTTGGCCGCTTTGCACCACCTTGACGGTGCGGCTCACGCGCTCGGCGAGCAGATAAAAGGAGACGGCGTCTTGGCTCACCATCGGCTCGGCCATCGCATCGATCGCCTCGGGTAAGCGCGCGAGCACCTCGGCATTGGGGATGCGGTATTTGTGGTGGCGCGTGCCGTAGTAATCGGCTACCGCATCCGAATATTCGAACTCGTGGCCGCACTCCTCGGGATGATCCTCGAAGCCGATCGAGAAGGTCATGAGATCCGTCACCCCCGCCTCGGCGAGCAAGGCGACGAGGAGGGAAGAATCGAGTCCGCCCGAGAGCAGCACGCCGACCTTGACGTCGGCGATCGCCAGATGCGTCTTCACTGCCTCGCGCAAGGCGGCGTGGATCGCCTCCGTCCATTGGTGCTCGCTCATCGGCGTGGCCGGCCGCGTGGCGCGCAGCGACCAGTAGCGCCGCTCGCTGACGCGGCCGACGGCATCGAGGGTGAGCGTCGTGCCCTGTTCGAGCTTGCGGATGCCGCGCAAGACGGTAAAGGGCGGCGGCACGGCGGCATGCAGCATGAATTGGAAGTGAAGCGCTTCTTTGTCGAGCGTGGTGTCGATCTCGCCGGTGGCGAGCAGCGCCTGCGTCGTCGAAGCAAAGCGGAACCAGTTGTCGCTGCGCGCGAAATAGAGCGGCTTGATGCCGATGCGATCACGGGCGAGGAAGAGCTTCTGCGCGCGCATGTCCCACAGCGCGAAGGCGAACATGCCGGCAAGGCGCTCGACGCAGGCCTCGCCCCATTCGGCATAGGCGCGTAGGATCACCTCGGTATCGCCGTCGGAAAAGAAGGTATGGCCGCGCTCGTGGAGCACGGCGCGCAGCTCGGGGTAGTTGTAGATCGTGCCGTTGAAGACGAGCGCAAGCCCCGCTGCGGCATCCACCATCGGCTGCGCCGAGCGCTCAGTAAGATCGATGATCGCAAGCCGCCGGTGAGCGAGTGCGATCGGTCCGTCTTGCCAGAAGCCCGCCCCATCGGGTCCGCGCCGCGCCAGGCGCGCGCTCATGCGCTCGAGCGTCGCTCGCTCGGGCGATGTCCCATCGAAGCGCAATTCGCCGGCGATGCCGCACATGCTGGAAATACCTCCACTACGTAGGTTAGCGCATTCGCGGTTTCGGATCGCGCAGGATGCGCGAGGGCTGGGAAAACGGTGCCAGGCGTTCGAGGAAATCAAGCAGCTCGAGCGCCGGCGCATTGGTGAAAAACTTCGCCTTCGGCAGCTCCAGCCAGAGACGATCGGTGTAGAGCCAGACCTCGTGGGGTGTATCGCCGACGCCATCGGCGTCGCGGTCGAAGCCCTGATAGTCGCTCCAGTAGTTGCCTTCCCAGACATTCGCCTCGCCCACTCCTGGCGCGCTGACGAAGACCTGCGTGAGGTTGTCCTCGAAACGATTGGCGAGGATCTTGTGGCCGCCTTGCTCGCCATAGAAGGACAAGCCGATGAAATTGTGGGCGAAGCGGTTGGCGCGAATGGTCAGCGCCAATTCCGCGTTGAGTGGCGCATCCGCCAAGAGGCCGACGGCGCAATGGACGAGCTCGTTATGCTCGACGAGCGCGCCGCCGCTGTCCTTGAAGACGAGTCCGGCGCCGCCGCCGGCCAGCACGTGGCGGATGCGGTTGCCGCGCACTGTCAGCCGTGGCGAATACATCGCAACGATGCCAGTGCCGGTGGCTTCGATCGTGTTGTCGGTGATCAATAGGCGCGGCGAGAAGATGACGTGCAGGCCATAGCGGCCATCGGAGAAATAGTTGCCGATCACGCGGTTGTCGGGCGCGTTCATGAAGGTGAGATCGCGGGCGCGCAGAATGTGGTTGGCCGCGATGAGATTGTCACGACCGTTCCAGACCCTCAGCGCGTCGCCGCGCTGACCGAGCGGCAGCGCGCGACCGACAACGCGGTTGCCGGTAATGCGGTTGCGGTTGCCGCCCTTGACGTGGATGCCAAACAGCACCTCGGCGATGGTGTTGCCTTCAATGGTATTGTCATTGCCGGTGACGAGCAGGCCGGCATCCATGCCATCGTGCGACTCGCCGCCGTTGAGGATGACGAGGCCCTTCACTGTCGCGCCATTCGTCTCCAGCGCGAGCACCGTGCCGCGTCCCGTGCCGACAAGGCGCGCGCGCCCGCCGCCGTCGATGACGATGGGCTTGGTGACGCGTGCCGGGCCGGCATAGTCGCCGGCTGCCAGCTGCAGCACGCCGCCGGGCGACGTCGCATCGATCAAGGGTTGCAGCGGCTCACCCGCCCATCCCGGCAGGGCGAACAGCGCCATGAGCCAGAAGAGTCTCATGCGCCGCATTCTCGGCGCTGACACGACGGCCGGCCTTGGCTTGGATCAATCGCCGATGAGGTGCAGCACCACCTCGCGGCGATGCGGCCGCGTGCGATGCTCCCAGAGATAGAGCCCCTGCCAGGTGCCGAGCGCCAGCTGCCCCGCGATGAGCGGGATGCCGAGCGAGCTGTGCGTGAGCGCTGTGCGCAGATGCGCCGACATGTCGTCCGGCCCTTCGCTGGCATGCCGCCAAGCGGGATCGCCATCGGGCACGAGGCGGGCGAAGAAGGTCTCGAGGTCGTGGCGCACGTCCGGGTCGGCGTTTTCCTGGATGAGCAGCGAGGCCGAGGTATGGCGGCAGAAGACGGTCAAGAGGCCATCGCGCATCCCCGTGGCGGCGACGAAATCGCGCGCTTCACGGGTAAATTCGACGAGGCCGCGGCCGCGGGTGGCGAGGGTCAAGATCTGATGTGCCTGGCGCATGGCAAATTCTCGCTTACAACAGCACGCGCTCGATGCCGCCTGCGTGGGCGGCGGCGAGGTAACGCGCAAGCCAGTCGGGGCCCAAGAGGTGGCGCGCGAGCTCGACGACGAGGTAATCGGCCTCGACCGCCACATCCTCGCGGTAACGCGACAAGCCTTGCAGGCAGGACGGGCAGCTCGTCAACAGGCGCACGGGAGCTGGATGAGTCGCCGTCTGGCCAGCGCCGAGTTTGGCGAGGTTGGCCTCGATTTCCTGCTGCTTTCTGAAGCGCACCTGGGTCGCCACATCGGGGCGCGTCACCGCGAGCGTGCCGGATTCGCCGCAGCAGCGCTCGGAGAGCATGATCTCTTTGCCCAGCAAGGCCTTCGCTACCTTGAGCGGCGCGTGCTGCTTCATCGGCGTGTGGCAGGGATCGTGATAAAGATACTGCGCGCCCTGCAGGCCAGCGAGCTTGACGCCTTTTTCCATCAAATATTCGTGGATGTCGAGCAGGCGGCAGCCCGGGAAGATGCGCTCGAATTCATAGTGCTCGAGCTGGTCGAGGCAGGTGCCGCAGGAGACGATCACCGTCTTGATGTCGAGGTAGTTGAGCGTATTGGCGACGCGGTGGAAGAGCACGCGGTTTTGCGTCGTAATCGCCTGGCCGCGAGTTGCGTCGCCGGCCGAGGTCTGCGGATAGCCGCAGCACAGATAACCGGGTGGCAGCACCGTCGTGGCGCCGACATGCCAGAGCATCGCCTGGGTGGCGAGCCCCACCTGTGAGAAGAGCCGCTCCGAACCGCAGCCGGGGAAATAGAAGACGGCCTCGGACTCCTCCGGGGCACGGCGCGGATCGCGGATCACGGGAATCACCGTCGCATCCTCGAGATCAAGCAGCGCGCGCGCCGTGCGGCGCGGCACGTTGGCCGGCAAGGGCTTGTTGAGGAAGTGGATCACCTGGGCCTGCAAGCGCGGCTTGCCGAGCGAGGCCGGCGGATGGCGCACCGTCTCCTGCGTGAGGCCGAGCGCCTTGGCGAGCGCATGGCCCAAGCGCTGCGCGCGGTAGCCGAGATCGATCATGCCGGCCTTCATCGCCTTGATCGTTGCCGCATCGGTGGCGGTGAGGAATTTCATCGCGAGCCAAGTGCCGGGCGCCATCTTCTGCTTGCCTTGCCGGCGCAGGAAATTGCGCATTGCGATCGAGACGTCGCCGAAGTCGATGTCGACGGGGCAGGGCTTCACGCACTTGTGGCAGACCGTGCAATGGTCGCCAATGTCGCCGAATTCCTCGAAGTGCTTGAGCGAGATGCCGCGCCGCGTCTGCTCTTCATAGAGGAAGGCCTCGATGAGCAGCCCCACGCCGAGGATCTTGTTGCGAGGCGAATAGAGCAGGTTGGCGCGCGGCACATGGGTCGAGCAGACCGGCTTGCACTTGCCGCAGCGCAGGCAGTTCTTGACCATCTCGGCGAGCGTGCCGATGTCGGACTGCTCCATGATCAGCGACTCGATGCCCAAGAGCGCGAACGAAGGCGTATAGGCATTGGAGAGATCGCCGCCGGGCATCAGCTTGCCGCGGTTGAAGCGGCCTTGCGGGTCGATCTTCTGCTTGTAGGCGCGGAAAGGTGCGATCTCTGCCTCACTTAAGAATTCGAGCTTGGTGATGCCGATGCCATGCTCGCCGGAGATCACGCCGCCTAAGCTCCTAGCGAGCGCCATGATGCGCACGACGGTCTGGTTGGCCGTCTGGAGCATCGCGTAATTGTCGGAATTGACCGGGATGTTGGTATGCACGTTGCCATCGCCGGCGTGCATGTGCAGCGCGACGAAGACGCGGCCCCTCAAGACCTCGCGGTGGATCGCCGCGATACGCTCGAGGATCGGCCGGTAGGCCGCGCCAGCGAAGATTTCTTCGAGCAGGGGTTTCAACTCCGCTTTCCACGACACGCGTACGGAATGATCCTGCAGCTTGTCAAACACCGTGGCCGGCACCGGATGCCAGCGGCGGACGGGTATCAGGCGCGGCGGCATGGGCAGCGGATGCCAGTGGCGCGGCGGCACGGGCACCGCGGGCGGCGGCCAGGCCGCATCGAGATTGTCGTAGAGGTTTTGCCAGCGCGCGCGCACCTCGGCGATGACGGCGAGCGCCGCATCGCGCCGATCGCCGATGAGCTCAACCTTGTCAAGCCCGCTGTCGCCCGCGTGCAAGGGCAGATCGCCTTGCAAGAAGGCAGTGAGCGCATCGCAGAGTTCGAGCTTGTTCTGGAGGGAGAGCTCGATGTTGATGCGCTCGATGCCATCGCAATAATCGCCCATGCGTGGCAGCGGGATCACGACGTCCTCGTTGAGCTTGAAGGCGTTGGTATGGCGCGCGATCGCCGCCGTGCGGGCGCGGTCGAGCCAGAACTTCTTGCGCGCTTCGAGGCTTGCGGCGATGAAGCCTTCGCCGCCGCGGGCATTGGCCATCCTGACCACCTCGGCAGCCGCGCGCATCACGGCCGTCTCGTCTTCGCCGACCAAGTCGCCGATCAGCACCATCTTTGGCCGGCCGTGGCGCTTGGCCTTCGTCGCATAGCCGACCGCCTTGACGTAGCGTTCGTCGAGGTGCTCGAGGCCGGCCAGTTGCACGCCGGCGGCGCGCCCCGCTCCGCCCGGCTTGAAGTAATCGGTGATCTCGACGATGGCCGGCACGGCCTCCCGCACCTGGCCAAAGAATTCGAGGCAGACGGTGCGCGTCACGGGCGGCATCTTGTGGAGGATCCAGACCGCCGAGGTGATGATGCCGTCGGTGCCCTCCTTTTGCACGCCGGGCAGGCCGGCCAAGAACTTGTCGGTGACGTCCTTGCCGAGCCCGGCCTTGCGGAAGGTGGCGCCGGGAATGGAAAGAAATTCCTCGCGTAGGACGCGCCCGTCGTCGCTGCGGTATTTGAGCTGGAATGTCGCGGTCTCCTGCTCGTGGATCTTGCCGAGGTTGTGGCCGATGCGCTCGACTTCGAGCCATTCGCCCGCGGGCGTCACCATCGTCCAGGCGGCGAGGTTGTCGAGCGCCGTGCCCCACAGCACGGCCTTCTTGCCGCCGGCGTTCATCGCGATGTTGCCGCCGATCGTCGAAGCATCGGCCGAGGTCGGGTCGCAGGCGAAGACGAGACCAGCCTCTTCGGCGCGCTCCATGACGCGGCGCGTCACCACCCCAGCGCCGGTGCGGATCGTCGCCACGGGCTTGCTCAAGCCCGGCAGCACGCGCTGCTCGATTGGCCCCAGGTCGATGAGCTTTTCGGTATTGATGACGGCCGACTTGGCATCGAGCGGCACGGCGCCTCCCGTATAGCCGGTGCCGCCGCCGCGCGGGATGATGGTGAGCCCGAGCGCGATGCACTCGCGCACCAAGGGGGCGATCTCGGCCTCGCGATCGGGCGTGAGCACGACGAAGGGGTATTCAACGCGCCAGTCGGTGGCATCCGTCACGTGGGCGACGCGCGAGAGGCCGTCGAAGCAGATGTTGTCGCGCCGCGTATGGCGCGATAAGCGTTCCCGCACCAGCTTGCGCAGCGCGGCCGTCTCGTCGAACCAGCGCTCGAAATCCGCCACTGCCTGATGGGCGGCGGCCAACAGCCGTGCGACGTCGGCATTGCCCTGGCGGCGCTTCTCGATCTCGGCAAGCCGATGCTTAAGCGCCCCGATGAGCGCCCTGCGCCGCTCACGGCTGGCGAGCAGGTCGTCCTCGAGGTAGGGATTTCTGCGCACCACCCAGATGTCGCCGAGCACTTCATAGAGCATGCGCGCCGAGCGGCCGGTGACGCGCTGGCTTCTCAACCGGTCGAGCACCGCCCACATCTCGCGCCCGAGCAGGCGGATGACGATCTCGCGGTCGGAGAACGAGGTGGTGTTGTAGGGGATTTCCCGCAGGCGAGCCGTCATGGAGGGTAGCGTTGCTGCAAAGCGGCAAATTCTAACCGATGGGCCGCCGCGCCCGCCTCATGCTACGCTTCACCGCTTGCAAAAACCTCAGGCCTAACCATGGATTACCTCGAAAAAATCCTCAACGCGCGCGTCTATGACGTCGCGATCGAGACGCCGCTCGAATTCGCCCCTAACCTCTCCGCCCGCAGCGGCAACCGCATTCTTTTGAAGCGCGAGGACATGCAGCCGGTGTTTTCCTTCAAGCTGCGCGGCGCCTACAACAAGATCGTGCATCTTTCACCGGCGCAGAAGAAGCGCGGCGTCATCTGCGCTTCGGCCGGCAACCACGCCCAGGGCGTGGCGCTCGCCGCGCAGAAGCTGGGCTTGCGCGCCGTCATCGTGATGCCGACGACCACACCGCAGATCAAGATCGACGCGGTCAAGAAACGCGGCGGCGAGGTCGTGCTCGCCGGCGATTCGTACGACGCGGCCTATGCCCACGCGCTCGAGCTCGAAAGGCATGAAAAGCTCGCCTTCGTGCATCCGTTCGACGATCCCGAGGTCATCGCCGGCCAAGGCACGATCGGCATGGAGATCCTGCGCCAGCATCCCGATCCGATCGATGCGGTGTTTTGCTGTGTGGGCGGCGGCGGGCTGATCGCGGGTGTTGCGGCCTTCATCAAGCGCCTGCGGCCGCAGACGCGGATCATCGGCGTCGAGGCCGTCGATGCCGACGCGATGGATCGCTCGCTCAAGGCCGGCAAGCGCGTCAAGCTCGATTCGGTGGGGCTCTTTGCCGACGGCGCGGCGGTGAAGCAGGTCGGCCAGGAAACCTTCCGCCTCTGCCAGCACTACGTCGATGAGATGGTGCTCGTCGACACCGACGCGATCTGCGCCGCGATCAAGGACGTCTTCGAGGACACGCGCTCGATCTTGGAGCCCGCCGGCGCGCTGGCGATCGCCGGCGCGAAAGCGTGGGCCCACCGCCACAAGCTCCACGGCAAGACGCTCATCGCCATCGCTTCGGGCGCCAACATGAACTTCGACCGCCTCAGATTCGTCGCCGAGCGCGCCGAAGTCGGCGAACAGCGCGAGGCCGTGCTCGCCGTCACCTTGCCCGAGCGGCCCGGCAGCTACAAGAAGTTCGTCGGCCTGATCGGCAACCGCAACATCACGGAATTCAACTACCGTTACCACGATGCCCGCGAGGCCCACGTCTTCGTCGGCATCCAGGTGCATGACCGCGCCGAAGCAAGCCGCCTCGTCGACAGCCTCAGGAAACACGGTTATCCGACGCTCGATCTCACCGACGACGAAATGGCCAAGCTTCACGTGCGCCACATGGTCGGCGGCCATGCGCCGCAGGTGAAGGACGAGCTCCTTTACCGCTTCGAGTTCCCTGAGCGGCCCGGCGCGCTGATGCATTTCCTCAACAAGATGAGCGCCGGCTGGAACATCAGCCTCTTTCACTACCGCAACCACGGCGCCGATACCGGCCGCGTGCTCGTCGGCATGCAGGTGCCGCCCGAAGAGATGAAGGACTTTCGCGCCTTCTTGAAGAACCTCGGCTACCGGCACTGGGATGAGTCCAACAACCCTGCCTACCGTCTCTTCCTTGGCTGAAGCGTCTTTCGTGCCTCCCGCCGATTCGGTGCGCTGGCGCCGCTATGCGGGCCGCGACGTGATCCCGCTGTGGCTCGCGGATCTGGATTTCCCCGCACCGCCGGCGGTCATCGCGGCCTTGGAGGCGCGCATCGCGAATGGCCTGTTCGGCTATGGCGAGCCCACCGATGCGCTCATCGAGGCGCTCGTCACCTACTGCGCACGCGAATACGGCTGGGCGATCGAGCCCGACTGGCTCGTCTGGCTGCCCGGCCTCGTGCCGGCCCTCTACGCCGCCTGCCGCGCCATCGAAGGCGAGGTCGTGACGGCCACGCCCGTTTATCCGCCCTTCCTCAAGGCGCCGTGCCGCGAGCGCCGAGTCTTGCGCACCCTGCCGCTCGTGCGCGATGAGGCCGGCTGGGGCTGGGATTTCGCCGCCGCCGATGCCTTGATGCGCGGCGCGCGGCTATTTTTGCTTTGCCATCCGCACAATCCGGTCGGCCGCGCCTGGCGCGAGGACGAGCTCTGGCAGCTCGCCGCCTTGGCCGAAAAACACGATCTCATCGTCTGTTCGGACGAAATCCACTGCGATCTGACGCTCACCGGCCGCCACCGGCCTTTCGCGACGCTCGCCCCGGAAATCGCACGCCGCACGATCACATTGATGGCGCCTTCGAAGACCTTCAACCTGGCGGGCCTATCCTGTGCTTATGCCATCATTCCCGAGGCCGCCTTGCGTCAAGCCTTCGTCGCGGCGCTCGCGGGCAGGGTGCCCGAGCCCAACGTGCTGGGGCTCGTGGCCTGCGAAGCGGCCCTACGCGAAGGGGGCGCCTGGCGCGCCCAACTCATCGAGACCTTGCGCCATCATGCCTTGCGCGTCGAAGAAGCGGTCAATGCGCTGCCGGGTCTTTTCACGACGCGCGTCGAGGCCTCGTTTCTGGCCTGGATCGATTGCCGCGATCTGGGCCTCGAGCATCCGGCGGCGTTTTTCGAAGCCGCGGGGGTGGGGCTTGCCGATGGCGCCGCCTTCGGCCCGGGTCAGGCCTTTGCGCAATTCGTGCGGCTCAATTTCGGCACGCGGCGGGAATTGCTCGACGAGGCGCTCGCGCGCCTCGCGGCGGCAATCAGCCGTCTTTGAATCGCATGAGGCCGCGCTCGGTGACGATGGCATCAAGCGGCACGTCGTGGGGGCCCGGCGCGATCGTGGCGACGCGCGCGAGTTCGAAGCCAACACCGATCGAAAAAGGGCGCGGCGTGCAGGCTGCGAGCGTGCGGTCGAAGAAGCCGCCGCCATAGCCGAGCCGGAAGCCTGCCGCATCGAAGGCGACGAGCGGCACGAGCAAGACCTCCGGCGGCGCAGCGGGCGGCGTGGCGGGCACGGGAATGCCGAAGGGGTCAAGGGTCATCGGCGCATCGCTCGACCAGGGGCGAAACTCCATCGGCGCCGCGGGCGCGATGACCGTCGGCATCACGGCCTGCCAGCCGCGCGCGAGCAAAGACGTGATGAGCGGCCGGCAATCGACCTCGGCGCGGATCGGCCAGCAAAAGCCGATCGTCGCGGGCGGAAAGGTCGCAAGCAGCGCATCGAGCTCGGCGAGGATGCGCTCGCTCGCCGCCTGCCGCGCCGCTTCTGGCAGGCTCAAACGCGCGGCGATCTTCTCGGCGCGCAGGCGGCTGCGTAGATCCTCTGAATTGGCCGGCGATTGCGTGGACTGTTCGGGCATGAAATCGCAAAGCGCGTGTGCTAGGCTTTGAACCCAGATTGTCCATTAGACCGGGCAGGCCATCCATGAGGAAGCTCAACGACATTCGCACTGCCCTACGCGGCGGCGCTCGGGCTGCGGGCGGCATCTCTACGCCCGTGCTCCTCGTCCAGAGGCACCGCTATGGACTCGTCGCACGAACGCAGATCTGCTCGCCCTCGCCGGCGAGCGCCGCTTGCGTTCCAATGGACAATCTGGGTTGAATTATGCCGTTAGCCGCTCCTGCCATGAGACGTCTCTTCGCCCTCGCGCTCTTGATGGCGCTGCCCGCCTGGGGTCATCCGGCGCATCCGGAAGACGCGGCCTTCCTCGCCGCGCGCGAAGCCTTCCAGCGCGGCGATCGCGCGAAGCTTAACCGTGCGCTCTCAGGGCTTGCTTCCCATCCGCTTACGCCCTGGGGCGAGTATTTCCGCTTGAGCCAGCAGCTCGAAGATGGCAGCGATGCGGGAGTCGCCGAGTTTCTCGCCCGCCACGAGGGCAGCTATCTCGCCGAAAAGCTGCGCGGCGATTGGATCCGCTACTGGATGCGCAAGGAAGACTGGGCGGCGGCGCGCGCCGAGTTCGCACGCCTCAAGAAGCCGGATGGCGAGATGCACTGCCGCGGCCTCGACATCCGCACGCGGCTTAATGAGGCCGGAGCGCTGGACGAAGCGCGTGGCTGGCTTGCCCAGGGCGCACCCTTGGGGCCCGCTTGCCTCTCGCTCATGAACCGCCTCGCGGCGGCCGGGCAGTTGCCGGACGAGGCCGTGGCCCACTATCTGCGCCGCCAGATCGCCCAAGGCAAAACGAAGGAAGCGCGCGCGGCAAGCCTCTGGCAGGCCGATGGCCCCGCCTGGCGCGAGATCGAAGCCGTCCTCGAGCATCCGGCACGGCACCTCGCGAAGCTTGCCGAGCGCTTCGCCGCCACGCGCGCCGGCCGCGAGCTCGCCCTTTATGCCGTGCTGCGCCTATCGCGCACCGACAGCCGCATCGCCGCGGCGCGCTGGCAAGAAATCGAACAACACTACCCGATGGCCGAGCGCGGCTTCGTCTGGGCGCGGCTGGCGCTTGCCGCAGCGCAGGGCCATCTCGATACCGCGCCGGCCTGGTTCGAGCGGGCGCTCAAGCTGGGACATGCGCTCGACGAGGAAGAGGCCGCCTGGCGCGTGCGCGCTGCCTTGCGCGCCGAAGATTGGCCGCTCGTCGCGCGTGCGATCGACGCCCTGCCGCCGGCGCAGTCCGCGCTGCCCGAATGGCGCTACTGGCGCGCCCGCGCGCATCTGGCCTTGGGCGAGCGCGAGCGGGCGCAGGAAGTCTTCGCGCGCATCGCCGGCGCGCCTCACTTCTACGGCATCCTCGCCAGCGAAGCGCTCGGCCGGCCCTATCTCTTGCCGGCGAAGGCTGCGCCGCCCACTGCCGAAGAGCTCGCCGCCGCCGCGGCGACACCGGGCCTGCAGCGCGGGCTTGCGCTGATCCGGCTGGGCTTGCGCATCGAGGGCGTGCGCGAATGGAACTGGACGCTCGAGGGCATGAACGACCGCGCGCTGCTCGCCGCGGCCGAGTTCGCGCGCCGCGCCGAGGTCATCGACCGCGCCATCCACACGGCCGAGCGCACCCAGAGCGAGCACGATTTCAACTTGCGCTACCCGATGCCTTTCTTCGAGCGCGTCGCCCCCCGCGTGCTCGCCGCCGGCCTCGATACGGCCTGGGTCTATGGCCTGATGCGGCAGGAGAGCCGCTTCGTCATGGACGCCAAATCGAGCGCCGGCGCCCAGGGGCTCATGCAGCTGATGCCCGCCACGGCGAAATGGGTGGCGAGGAAGATCGGACTCTCTGACTATCACCCGGGCAAGGTCACCGAGATGGACACCAATCTGATCCTCGGCACGAGCTACATGAGGATGGTCATGGACAGCCTCGATAATCATCCGCTGCTCGCCTCCGCGGCCTATAACGCCGGCCCCGGCCGCGCGCGCAAGTGGCGCGCCGAGCGCCCCCTCGAGGGCGCGATCTATGCCGAGACGATTCCCTTCAATGAAACGCGCGACTACGTGAAGAAAGTCATGGCCAATGCGATCCACTATGCAGCCTTGCAAAGCGGCAGGGCCCCTTCGCTGACAAGCCGCCTCGGCACCATCCGCCCGCGCGGCTTCGATGACCGCCAAGCCGAGGATCTGCCATGAAGCACGTCCTCGTCATCGGCGGCACCGGCTTTGTCGGCAGCGCGCTCGCCTGCCGTCTCGCGGGCGCCGGCTTTGCGCTCACCCTGCCCAGCCGCCGCCCCGAGCGGGTGCGCCATCTGAGCGTCTTGCCCACCGTGCGGCTCGTTCAAGCCGACGTCCACGATGAGGCGGCGCTTGCGCGGCTCATGGCGGGTCACGAGGCCGTCATCAATCTCGCCGGCATCCTGCATGGCGACTTCGAGCGCGTGCATGTGGCGCTGCCCGGCAAGATCGGCCGCGCGGCGCGAAAAGCCGACATCGCTCGCCTCATCCACGTCTCGGCGCTGGGTGCAGCCGCCGATGCGCCTTCGCTTTACCTCAAGTCCAAGGCCGCCGGCGAAGCGGCCTTGCGGCAGGCCTATCCCGCGGCGACGATCTTCCGCCCCTCGGTGATCTTCGGCCGCGGCGATTCCTTCCTTTCCCTATTCGCCCGCCTCGCCAGGCTCCTGCCCATCGTGCCGCTCGTCTCACCGGAAGCGCGCTTTCAGCCCGTCTGGGTCGAGGACGTCGTCTCGGCCCTTGCCGCCGCGCTCGCCCAGCCCGAAAGCTGCGGCGCGACCTATGCGCTCTGCGGCCCGCGCCAATACACGCTCAAGGAGCTCGTCGCCTATGCCGCCCGGGTCTCGGGCCACCCTCGTCCGATCGTCGGCCTGCCCTTCGCCTTGTCGATCCTGCAGGCCTGGCTCATGGAGTTCCTGCCCAATCCGCCCTTGACGCGCGACAACGTCTGGTCGATGGAAGTGCCCAATGTCTGCCCGCAGGGCTCCACGCTGCCTTTCGGGCTCGAGGCTACGCCGCTCGAGGCGATCGCCCCTTCCTATCTCGCAGGCCATTGATCAAAACGCGAATGAACGGGATCGGCAAGCGGCAGGGCGAGCGGCGATTTGTGAGCGGGCGTCGGCAGCCGAAGGCTGTGGGCGCGGCTAAGGCGCCCACTTGTTCGAGCGGCAGCGAGTTGTGGGCGCCCCGCGCCCGAGCCTTACGGATGTCCCGCCCGCGAACCATGAGCCGCCCGCCCCGCCGCTTGTCGGTGTGTACCGTTTCATCGCCAAGCAAGCGATAAATGCGCATCTATTGCGTCGGCGGCGCCGTGCGCGACGAGCTCCTCGGCCGGCCGGTCGAGGACCGCGACTGGGTCGTCGTCGGCGCCACCCCCGAAGAAATGCTCGCCCGCGGCTTCAAGCCGGTCGGCAAGGATTTTCCGGTCTTCCTGCATCCCGAGACGCACGAAGAGTATGCGCTCGCGCGCACCGAGCGCAAGCACGGACGCGGCTACCACGGCTTTACCTTTCATGCCTCACCCGAGGTGACGCTCGAAGAGGATCTCGCGCGCCGCGATCTGACGATCAACGCGATGGCGAAAGACGAAGCAGGCCGGCTCATCGACCCTTATGGCGGCCGCCGCGACCTCGAACAGAAACGCCTGCGCCACGTCTCGCCGGCCTTTGCCGAAGACCCGGTGCGCATCTTGCGGCTGGCGCGCTTTGCCGCGCGCTATCCTGACTTTACCGTCGCCGAGGAGACGCTCGCGCTGGCGCGCCAGATGGTGGCTTGCGGCGAAGTCGATGCGCTCGTGCCCGAGCGCGTCTGGCAGGAACTTTCCCGCGGGCTCATGGAAGAAAAGCCTTCGCGGATGTTCGCAACCTTGCGCGCCTGCGGCGCGCTTGTGAAGCTCCTTCCCGAGCTCGAGCGGCTCTTTGGCGTGCCGCAGCGCGCCGATTTCCATCCCGAAGTCGATAGCGGCCTGCATGTGATGCTCGTCATCGACATGGCGGCGCGCTTGAAGCTTTCCCTGCCGGCGCGCTTTGCGGCGCTCACCCATGATCTTGGCAAGGGCACCACACCTGCCGAGCTCCTGCCGCGCCATCATGGACACGAGGCGCGCAGCGTGGAATTGGTGGAGGCGCTTTGCGCTCGGCTCAAGGTGCCGGCCGAATGCCGCGACTTAGCCCGCCTCGTCGCGCGCTTTCATGGCGATGTGCACAAGGCCGCCGAGCTTAGGCCCGCCACGCGGCTCGCGATCCTCGAGTATTGCGATGCGCTGAGGCGGCCGGCGCGCTTCGCGGAAATGCTATCCGCCTGCGAGGCCGACTGGCGCGGGCGGCTTGGCCACGAGGAGGCGGCCTACCCGCAGGCCCGCCTCTGGCAGGCAACACTTGCCGCCGTGCAGGCCGTCGATGCCGCCGCGATCGCGCGCGCCTGCGCCGATCCGGCACAGATTCCACAGCGCATTCGCGCGGCGCGGCTTGCCGCGATCAGCTCGATTGTTTGAGCAAGGCCTTGAACTGGGCGAGCCGCGCATTGCCGGCGGCCTTGTCGATAGTCGGCGCTGGCGAGACGGCCCCCTCGTGCTTGAGATCGTCGCCCATTTCGGCGATGAAGCGCGAGGGCTCGCGCGGCAGGAATTCCCGGCCCTGCTTGCGCCGCTCGCACCAGCTCACGTGCAAGGATAGCTGCGCGCGCGTGATGCCGACGTAGAAGAGACGCCGCTCTTCCTCGATGCTGCCTGCCTCGATCGCCTCGCGGTGCGGCAGCGTGCCTTCCTCGACGCCGACGAGGAAGACATGGCGGAATTCGAGGCCCTTGGCCGCATGCAAGGTGGCAAGCTGCACGGCATCCGCCCTGTCCTCCTGCTTGTCGAGCATCGTGACGAGCGCCACGGTCTGCGCCAGTTCCAGCAAAGACTTGCCCTCCTCCTCGCCCTTGGCGGCGAGCCAGCGCACGAAGTCGCGCACATTGCCCCAGCGCGTTTCGGCTTCCTTCGCCGCGCAGGATTCGAAGAGCCAGGCTTCGTAGCCGATCGCCTTGAGGAGCTCCTCGAGCACCCCGCCAGCCGGCTCCTTGCGCGCGCGCGCGGCGCAGCGTTCGATAAAGCGGCCGAACTCGCGCAAGGCGGCCAGTGGCGCGGGCTTGATCTCGAGTTCGATCCCCGGCGCGAAGAGGGCGGCCATCATGCCGAGCTGCCGCCGGCCGGCGGCCTCGCCGAGCGCTTCGAGCGTCGTGCCGCCGATGCCGCGCTTGGGCGTCGTGACGGCGCGGATGAAGGCCGGATCGTCGTCGGGATTGGCAATGAGGCGCAGATAGCTTGTCACGTCCTTGATCTCGGCGCGCTCGAAAAAGGATTGGCCGCCCGAGAGCACATAGGGCACCTTGTGGGCGCGCAAGGCTTCTTCGAAGGCGCGCGCCTGGAAGTTGCCGCGATAGAGGATCGCGTAATCGCGCCAGGCGCCGCGCGTCTCGAACTTGTGCGCCAATAGGCGCGTGACGACCCACTCGGTCTCGTGTTCCCCATCGCGGCAGGCCATGACGCGGATCGGCTCACCGTGGCCGCGTTCCGACCACAGCCGCTTGTCGTAGAGCTTGGGATTGTGGCGGATCACGTTGTTGGCCGCCTTGAGGATGCGCGTCGTCGAGCGGTAGTTCTGCTCGAGCTTGATGACCTTGAGCGCGGGAAAATCTGCCTGCAGCGCGCGCAGATTTTCGACATCCGCCCCGCGCCAGGCATAGATCGACTGATCGTCGTCGCCGACCGCCGTGAAGGCGGCGAGCGGCCCGACGAGCAGGCGCAAGAGACGGTTCTGGCTGCGGTTGGTGTCCTGGTATTCGTCGACGAGCAGATGGCGGCAGCGCGCCTGCCAGCGGCGCGCGATCGCCTCGTGCTCGGATAGGAGCTTGACGGGCAGGCGGATCAAGTCGTCGAAATCGACGGCCTGATAGGCGCGCAAGGCGCGCTCGTAGTCGAGATAGACGCGCCGCGCCTCGGCCTCGAAATCATCGGCGGGCTCGATCGTCTCGGGCTCGACGAGCGCGTTTTTCCATAGCGAGATGCGCTGCTGGATGAGCCGCGCGCGCGCCTTGTCCCCTTCTTTCAAGAGCTCCGCGAAGAGCTGGGCGGTGTCGCTGGCATCGAGGATCGAGAAGCTGGACTTCAACCCCGCGGCGCGCGCCTCCTCGCGCAAGAGCCGTGCGCCGAAGGCGTGGAAGGTGCCGATGGCGAGTTCCTCCGCGCGGCCGACGAGCTTGGCCGCGCGTTCCTTCATCTCGCGCGCGGCCTTGTTGGTGAAGGTGATCGCCGTGACCTCGCGCGGCGCATAGCCGCACTCGCCAATGAGATAGGCGATCTTGTGCGTGATGACGCGCGTCTTGCCCGAGCCCGCGCCGGCGAGCACGAGCAGTGGGCCGTCGAGATAGCGCACCGCCTCCCGCTGCGGGGGGTTGAGTTCAGGCATGGCCATGCTGCGCTGGGGAGCGGGTTTCCTGGGAAAGCATCGCCGCGGCCCGGTCAAACGGCCTCAGACCAGAGCGCATCGCTCGCCAGTTCCGGAGCCAACGCAAGCAGCGCACGTCTGCCTTGCTCCGCGCGCTTGCGCCAGCCTTTGCCGCGGCTCGTGGCATCGCGCCAGGCGGCCGCAAACACTTCCGCCTGGCCATTGTCGAGGAAATAGCTGACAAGGCTCGCCGCCTGCCACAAGTCCTTGCTCGCCTTGGCGCGCTCATTGACGGGACGCTCGCCATAGACGAGCAGCTTATGGACGGCATAGCGTTCCGGGGCGGGCAAATTGACGACGCAGGCGCCAAGGTGGGAAAAGACGCAGCCTTGAATCGTCTGCTCGAGCGAAAACTCCATGAATTTCATCGGTTCGAGCGTCAGGTTGAGGTTGGGAACGACGAGCGGCTTGCGGCTGCGCGTCATGCTCGTGACGAAATCGATGCGCAGCTCGGCATCGCGGGGACTGCGGTATTGGGCGCCGACCTGGCCATTGAACTGCGACAAAGGCAGCAATCCCATCTCCAGGGACTCCAAAGCGGCATGCACGTCGATTTGGATGTTTGCTGGCAGGGCGAGCGAAATGTTCTTGCCGGCATGCGCGAAATCCACGTCCAGCGTCGCCGTGCCCGCAAGCCAACGCACGCCGAGCAAATTGCCGAGGGCCAGGAAGGCATGGGTGCCGATCAGGATGCCGCCGGCCCGGAAAAAACCATATTCCGCCAACCGCTTGATGATGCGGAAATGCTTCGGGGCGGCCGGTTGGCAGCCCGCCAGCATCGCGATGCGCGCCGCCGGGGCGAGCGGCCGCTTTTGCCGGATGGCCGCGAAGCGCTCGACGAGCGCCCGCACCCGCTCGTTGTCCGGGCCCACATAGACGGTATGGAGCTTGCCATCGATGTCGCGGTAAGCGAAATACCAGTATCGACGCCCCTTGAGGAGGCGCTGATGGAAGGCTCCCGTCAGACCGGCAAGCGCATTTGTCAATTCGAAGGCCTGCGTCTGCTCGAACAGTTCGGCGTAAGCGGTCTGGGCCGCGAGCGGTTGGGCCTGCCAGCGCATGCGTCGGTTACTATACAAAGGCGAGGAATGTATAGTAACCCATCGACGCCGTGCCCCTTTGAATCACCGGCTCGCTCGCCGAGCGGCATCGCTGCACGTCTTAACGCAGCGTGCCCTTGAGCGGCGTCACCTTGGCGGCGTCCTTGACTTCCGTCATGCCGCCGCCGCCTGTGAGATTGCCGCAGTCACAGGCCACCTTGATGTGCGAGACGGAAGCGACGATCACCTTGCATTCATTGCATTCGTAATAGACATTGCCGCCCTTGGGCAGGCCGCCGTCGGGCAGGCGTTCGAGCGCGTCGAAGCGGTAGATTTTGCGCAGGTCGATCTTCATGGCATCGTAGGCAGGAAAGCGTCTTGCCGCGATTAAACCACACCGGCTTCATGCGCCTGCAGATCGGCGTGGTAAGAGCTTCTCACGAGCGGCGCGCAGGCGGCGTGCGTGAAGCCCATGCTTTTCGCCGCGGCGGCGAAGTGTTCGAACTGCTCCGGCGGCACATAGCGCGCCACGGGCAGGTGATGGGCGGAGGGGGCGAGATACTGGCCGATCGTCAGCAGCTCGACCCCATGCGCGCGCAGATCGCGCATTACGGCGAGGATTTCCTCGTCCGTCTCGCCCAGGCCGACCATGAGGCCAGACTTGGTTGGAATCGCCGGCAGGCGGCGCTTGAATTCGAGCAGGAGCCGCAAGGAGTGTGCGTAATCGGCCCCGGGGCGCGCCTGTTTGTAAAGCCGCGGCACGGTCTCGAGGTTGTGGTTCATGACGTCGGGCGGATCGGCGGCGAGGATGTCGAGCGCGATTTCGAGCCGGCCGCGGAAGTCAGGCACGAGGATCTCGATCTTCGTCGCAGGCGCGGCGGCACGCACGGCGCGGATCACGGCGGCGAAATGCGCCGCGCCGCCATCGCGCAGATCGTCGCGGTCGACGCTCGTGATGACGACATAGCGGAGCCGCAAAGCCGCAACGGTAGCGGCGAGCTTCGCCGGTTCTTCGGGATCGGGCGGGGCCGGTGTGCCGTGGCCGACGTCGCAAAACGGGCAGCGGCGCGTGCACAGATCGCCCAGGATCATGAAGGTGGCCGTGCCGTGACCGAAGCATTCGCCGATGTTGGGGCAGGTCGCTTCCTCGCAGACCGTGTGGAGGCCGTGGCGGCGCAGAATCTGCTTCACTTCGCCGAAGCGCGATGCCGAGTGGCCGGCCTTGACGCGCAGCCAGGCGGGCTTGGGCAAGGGTGCGGCAGGCACCACCTTGATCGGAATGCGCGAGGTCTTGGCCGCGCCTTTTTGTTTCTCGCTCATAGCACTTCTTTCAGTCGATCGACCAGTTTAGCGCCGACTTCATTCATCTCGACGGCCGGCACGAAGGCTGCGAGCTGCGTCACGGCGAGCCCCGCATAGCCACAAGGGTTGATCGCGGCAAACGGTGCGAGGTCCATGTCGACGTTGAGCGAGAGGCCATGGTAGCAGCAGCCGTGCTTGACCTTGAGGCCCAAGGCGGCGATCTTCGCGCCGCCGACATAGACGCCCGGCGCGCCGGCGCGCCTCTCGGCGGCGATCTGAAACCCGGCCAAGAGATCGATGACGGCCTGCTCGAGGCGGAAGACGAGGCCCTTCACCGTGAGGCCGCGGCGCTTCAAATCGAGGAGGAGGTAGCCCACGAGCTGGCCGGGGCCGTGGTAAGTGATCTGCCCGCCGCGGTCGGTCTTGACGACGGGAATGCCGATGTCTTCGAGGAGGTGTTCGGGCCTGCCCGCAAGGCCGAGCGTGAAGACCGGCGGATGCTCGCAGAGCCACAGCTCATCGGGCGTCGAGGCGCTGCGCGCGGCGGTGAAGGCCTGCATCGCGCGCCAGGTCGGTTCGTATTCGACGCGGCCGAGCGTGCGGACTACAAGACGATCTTGATCCACGGGTGCGCGACGAGTTCGCGGTAGAGGGCATCGAGCTGCGCCTGCGAGGTGGCGCGCACGATGCAGGTGAGGGAAAGATAACGGCCGCCGCGCGAAGCCCGCATCTCGACGCGGGCGGCATCGAAGTCGGGCGCATGCTTCGTCACCAGCGCGACGACGGCCTGGGCGAAACCATCGCGCCTTTCGCCCATCACCTTGAGCGGAAAGTCGCAGGGGAATTCGAGCAGCGCCTCACTCGCCACGCATCACCCGCCGCTTGAAGTCCTGATACCAGCCGTGCATTTTTTTGAAGAGCGGCCCGGGCCGGCCGGCCGTCGGGCCAGCGCCGACTTTGCGGCCATCGAGCTCGACGATGGCGAGCACTTCCTTCGTCGAGGAGGAAAGCCACAGTTCGTCGGCCGCGCGCACTTCTTCTTCGAAAATGTCGCGCACCTCGGCGGGCAGGCCGTGCGCCGCGGCAAGTTCAAGCACGACGTCATAGGTGATGCCAGAGAGCATCCGATGGTTCTTCTGCGGCGCGAGCAGCACGCCGTCCTTGACGACGAAGATGTTCGAGGCCGCCCCTTCGGTGAGGATGCCATCGCGAAAGAGCACCGTCTCGGCGCAGCCGGCCTCGACGGCCTGCTGGCGCAACAGGCAGTTGGCCAAGAGCGAAGTCGCCTTGACATGGCAGCGCAGCCAGCGGAAATCGGCGGCGGAGACGGCCGACACACCTCGTTCGACTTGCTCGGCCGACGGCGTCACGAGCGGCTCGGTAAGGCCGAAGACGGTCGGCGCAATCTGCGCCGGAAAGGCGTGGTTCCTCACCGCCATCGGCCCGCGCGTCACCTGCAGATAGACCGATTGATCCGGCCATTCGGCCGCCTCGACGAGCCGGCCGACGACGCTGCGCCATGCTTCCAGCGCGAGCGGGTTGGCGAGCCGGATCGCATCGAGGCTTCTTTGCAGGCGGGCGAGATGTTCCTCGAGCCGGAAAGGGCGGCGCGAATAGACGGGAATCACCTCATAGACGCCGTCGCCAAACAGAAAGCCGCGATCCATCGGCGAGATGCGCGCCTCGGCAAGCGGCAGAAACTGGCCATTCAGGTAACAGAGGTTCATTGGAAGAAGAGCTTGAAGCCATCCCAGGCGCGGCCGAAGAAGCCGGCCAGCGGCACGTCGGCGAGCGCGACGAGCGGATACTCGCCCCACGGCTCGCCATCCACGCTCAAACGCAGCCGCGCCACGGCTTCACCCCGCCTCACGGGGGCGATGAGCGGCTGGCGGCTTAATACCTCGACCTTGAGGCGTTCCGGCTGGGCGGCCACCCCCTTGGGCAGCGAGAGCACCAGCGGCACCGTGAAGCCCGCCGCCAGCGTGCCTTGCGCGCCCTTGAAGACCTTGAGCCGCGTGAGTGATTGCTCCTTGTCGTAGAGCTTGACGGCCTCGAAGGCGCGAAAGCCGTAGTGCAGCAGGGCAAGGGTTTCCTGGGCGCGCGCCTGCTCGCTCGCCGTGCCGAGCACGACGGCGGTGAGCCGCCGCGTGCCGTCGAAGCGCGAGGCGATCAGGCAAAAGCCCGCCGTCTCGGTATGCCCCGTCTTGACGCCATCGATGCGCTCATCGAGCCAGAGCAGGCGGTTGCGGTTGGGCTGCTTGATCTTGTTGTAGGTGTAGTCCTTGAGCGCGTAGGTCTTGTAATCCTCGGGAAAGTCGCGGATCAAGGCCGTCGTGAGCCGAGCCAGATCGCGCGCCGTCGTATAGTGCTGCGGATCGGGCAGGCCCGTTGCATTGGCAAAGTGCGTGCCGTTCATGCCAAGCCGCTTCGCCTCGGCATTCATGAGCGCGACGAAGGCCTCTTCCGAGCCGGCGATGGCTTCAGCGAGCGCAATCGAGGCGTCATTGCCCGACTGGACGACGATGCCATGCAAGAGCTCATCGACCGTGACCGGTTTGTTCGGCTCGATGAACATGCGCGAGCCGATCGCTTTCCACGCCTTCTCGGAGACCGGCACGACCTGGTTGCGGCGCAAACGCCCCTCGCGCAGCGCCGCATAGCCCAGGTAGGAGGTCATGATCTTGGTGAGCGAGGCCGGCTCGACCTTCATGTCGGGGTTTTGCGCGGCGAGCAGTTGCCCGCTTTCGTGATCGATGAGCACCCAGGCGCGCGCGGCGAGCGCCGGCGGCGGCTCGCGGGTCTGGGCAAGGAGCGCGCCAGGCGTGAAGGCGAATAGCCAAAGCAGGGCGCGCAGGAGGGAAGAAGCCGCAAGCATCATGGGCCTTACTTTACCAGGATGCTGGCAAGCCCCCAGGCGAGCTTGAGCTCTTCGGCGACGCGGCGCGCCGCCTCGCCATCCGGCCAGGGGCCCAGTTGCACGCGGTGCAGCGCCCCGTTCGATCTCACCGTGAGCTTGCCGGCAAGTTCCCCGAGCGTGCTCGCCAGCCGCGCCTTGAGCGCCTCGGCATTCTCGCGGCTGCCAAAGGCGCCCAGCTGCAGATAATGTCCGCCCTTCTCCTCGACATCATCGACGACGGCGGGCCGCGCCTCGGCCGCCGCGATGATGGGCGCGAGGGCATCAGCCGGGGGCGCCGCCTGCCCGGGCAGCACGCTCTCGACGAGCACGAGGCCGCTGCCGTTGTCGATGAGGCCGAGCTTCCAGGCCGCCGCGTAGGAAAGATCGATGATGCGCCCATGCAGGAAGGGGCCGCGGTCGTTGATGCGCACGATGACCGATCGCCCCGTCTCGGGCCGCGTCACTCGCGCGTAAGATGGAATCGGCAGCGTCGGGTGGGCGGCCGTCATCGCAAACATGTCGTAGGGCTCGCCGCTCGCGGTCTTCTGGCCGTGGTAGCGGCGGCCATACCAGCTCGCGATGCCGCTTTGGCGGAACGGGGCCGGCGCCGTCATCGGCACATACTCGCGGCCGAGCACGGCATAAGGCCGGTTGGCGAAGCGGTGCAAGGGTTCAGGCTTCGGCACGGCATCGGGAATCGCATCGAGATCGATCGCATGATCGAGCGGGCCGTCGTCGAGATAAAAGCCGCCGCCCTTTTTCGTGACGACGGCCCTTTTCTCCGCCGAAGTCGGCGCTGGCGGGACGGCCACGCTGGGCGGCGCACCGGCCGGCTCGACGACGGGGCGCGGCGCCGGCGCGCCGCAGGCCGCCAGGAGAAGCGGTAGGCAAAAGGGAACGAAACGCTTCATTTCTGCACCAGCATGCGGTTCTTGTGGATCGACATCAGGATGCCGATGCCGAGGCAAAGCGTCACCAGCGCCGTGCCGCCGTAGCTGATGAAAGGCAGCGGCACGCCGACCACCGGCAGGATGCCAGAGACCATGCCCATGTTGACGAAGGCATAGGTGAAGAAGATCAGCGTGATCGCGCCCGCCAACAGGCGCGCAAAGAGCGTCGCGGCCTGCGAGGCGATCAGCAAGCCTCGGCCGATCAAGAGCGCGTAAAGGATGAGCAGCACGAGGTTGCCCAAGAGGCCAAATTCCTCCGACCAGACGGCGAAGATGAAGTCGGTGTGCCGCTCGGGGATGAATTCGAGCTGCGCTTGCGTGCCCTGCCCCCAGCCCTTGCCGAGGATGCCGCCCGAGCCGATCGCGATCGTCGATTGGATGATGTGAAAGCCCTTGCCGAGCGGATCTTTTTCCGGATCGAGCAGCATGAGGATGCGCTGGCGCTGGTAGTCGTGAAGGAGATGCCAGGCAAAGGGCGCAGCCGCGAGCGCCGCGGCCGCGAGGCCAAGGATCACCTTCCAGGGCAGTCCGGCGAGGAAGATCACATAGAAGCCCGCGGCGAGCACGAGAATCGCGGTGCCGAGATCCGGCTGCTTCATGATGAGCGCCACCGGCACGCCGAGGATCAGGGCGGCGAAGAGGTAGTCCTTGAGCCGCAGCATGCCTTCGCGCTTCTGGAAATACCAGGCGAGCATCAGCGGCATGGCGATCTTCATGAGCTCGGAAGGTTGGATGCGCATGAAGCCGAGGTTGAGCCAGCGCCGCGCGCCCTTCGAGATGTCGCCGAAGAGCGCCACGGCGATGAGCAGCAACAGGCCGGCAAGATAGATCGGCAGCGCGAGCCGCATCAGGCGCGGGGGCGGAATCTGCGCGACGATGCGCATCACGACGAGCGCGACGGCGAGATTCATCAATTGTGCCGCCATGCGCTCGGGCGAGGCGCTCGCCATTGCGATGAGCGCGACGAGGAGCAAGAGGCCCGTGAAGCCCATCAGCGGCAAATCGATCGGCGCGATGAGTTTCTGCCACAGCGCGCGGATCATTCGCCGCTCTCCGTCGCCGCTTCGTCGGCCGGCGCCGCGCCTTGCGGCAGCTTGCCCAGGAGGTAATAGTCGAACACCTGGCGCGCGATCGGCGCGGCGGCCTGAGCGCCGAAGCCGCCGTTCTCGACGAGGATGGCCAGCGCGATCTTGGGCTTATCCGCCGGCGCGAAGGCGATGTAGAGCGCGTGATCGCGCAGGTGCGCCGCCATCGTCTCGGTCTTGTGCTCGACGCCCTTGTAGGAGAACACCTGCGCCGTGCCGGTCTTGCCGGCGGCGACATACTCGGCGCCGGCGAAGGCGCGCGCCCCGGTGCCCTCCTTGTTCACGCCAACCATCGCGCGCTTGATGATGTCGATGTGCTCCTGTTTCCAGGGCAGCTTCTTGATCGGCTGCGGCTCGATGTAACGCCGCTCGCCCGTCTTGGTGTCGGTGATGTACTGGACGAGATGCGGCCGGAACATCACGCCATCGTTGGCGAGGGTCGCCACCGCCTGGGCGAGCTGGATCGGTGTATAGGCGTTGTAGCCCTGGCCGATGCCGATCGAGATCGTCTCGCCGGCATACCACTTCTGCTGCTCAGGGCGCTTGAAGCGCTTCTTCTTCCAGGCCGGCGAAGGCAGCACCCCTTCGGCCTCGCCTTCGATGTCGATGCCGGTCTTGCTGCCTAAGCCCAATTCGCCCATGAAGGCGGCGATCGCCTCGATCCCCATGTCGTTGGCAAGCTGATAGTAATAGGTGTCGCAGGAGACGACGATGGACTTATACATGTCCACGAGGCCGTGGCCGCCCTTCTTGTCGTCGCGGAAGGTGTGATTGCCAAAGACGAAGAAGCCCGGATCGGCGATCGCCTGTTCCGGCCGGCGCTTGCCGGTGTGGAGCGCGGCGAGCGCCATGAAGGGCTTGAAGGTCGAGCCGGGCGGATAGGCGCCATTCAAGGCGCGATTGACCATCGGCTTGTCGGGCGATTCGTTGAGCTCCTTCCAATCGACGAGCGCGATGCCATCGACGAACAGGTTGGGATCGTAATTCGGCACCGAGACCAAGGCGAGAATGCCGCCCGTGGCGGGTTCGATCGCGACGAGCGCGCCGCGCCGGTTGCCGAAGGCCTGTTCGGCGATCTCCTGCAGCTTGGCATCGAGCGTCAAGGTCAGGTTATTGCCGGGAATCGGCGCGGTGCGCGCGAGCGTCCGCACCGGCCGGCCGGCCGCATCGACCTCGACCTGCTCGAAGCCCGTCGTGCCATGCAGCTCGAATTCGTAATGCTGCTCGAGGCCGGTCTTGCCGAAGTGTTCGGTGCCGCGGTAGTTGGCCTCTTGCTCGCGCTCTTCGATCTTCGCCAGATCGCGCTCGGTGATGCGGCCAATGTAGCCGAGCACGTGGGAGGCAAACGCCCCCTTCGGATACTGGCGAAACAGGCGCGCCTTGATCTCGACGCCGGGAAAGCGGTAGCGCCGCGCGATGAAGCGCGCGACTTCTTCGTCGGAAAGGCGCGTCCGGATCGGCAGCGAATCGAAGCGCTTGCTCTCCTCCAAGAGCTTTTTGAAGCGCTTGCGGTCTTTGGCCTCGATGGTGATGAACTCGGCGAGCGCATCGATCGTCGCCTCGAGATCTGGAACCTGCGAGGGCGTGATCTCGAGCGTATAGGCCGAGTAGTTGCGCGCCAGCACCACGCCATGCCGATCGACGATGAGGCCACGGTTCGGCACGATCGGCACGAGCGAGATGCGGTTGTCGTCGGCGCGCGTCTTGTAGTAGTCGTGCTGGATCACCTGCAGCCAGAAAAAGCGCGCAAACAGCAGCACGAAGCAGACGAGCACGAAGCCGCCCGCGATGGCCAGCCGGCGGTTGAACTGCTCGAGATCCTCCTGCGGCAGCTTGAATTCCATGGCGTCAGATCGGCCGGTTTTCGTCGCGCTCGATCGGCTGGTATTGCGGCAGGAGAAGCAGATAACTCGCCGGATGCCACAGCAAGGTCGCCACCACGCTCGAGAGGAAATAGGCTAGGCCCGGGAATTCGTCGCCGACGCTCATGCGAATGGCGAGCATGACGAGCTGGGTGCCCAAGAGAAGCGGCAAGACGTGCAAGGCCTGCTGGGTGAGCGGAAACCAGAGGATGCGGCGCGAAAGGCTACTGGCAGCGAAGGCGAGCAGCACATAGGCAAGCGCATGCTGGCCCAAGACGCTCGCCTGGGCGACGTCCATCGCCAGGCCGAAGGCAAACCCTGCCCCCATGCCGACCTTGAGCGGCTGGTGGATGCACCAGAAGGCGAGCACCAGCGCGAGCCAGTCGGGGATGCCCGGCAGCCGGCCGGTCGGAATCAGATTCAAGAGGGCCGCGAGCCCCAGGGTCAGCCAGATGAACCAGGGGCGCACGGGCAGCAGGATGCGGCGCGAGGAATGGGTGGGCTGGATCATTTGCGCTGCTTGCGTCCTTTGGCGGGCTTGGCGGGTTCTTCGGCCGGTTCTTCGGGCGGCGGGGTGCTGCGCCGCAGGAGCACGAGCACCTGGCCGTGGCGCTCGACGCCGGCCACCGGCGCGCATTCGATGCGCGCAAAGGCGAAGGAATTGTCGCGGTCGATCGACACCACCTTCGCCACCGGCAGCCCGGGCAGATAGATGCCGTCAAGACCCGAGGTGACGAGCAGATCATCGGGCGCGACGTCGGCATTGGCCGGCAGATACTTGAGCTCCATCCTGCCGCCGCCGGCGCCGGCGAGCACGGCGCGCAGGCCGTTTCGCGCCACCTGCACCGGAATCATTTGGTGCTTGTCAGTAAGCAGCGTCACCTCGCTCGTGAGCGGAAAGACGCGCGTCACCTGGCCGATGACGCCCAGATCGTCGATGACCGCCTGGCCGGATTCGATGCCGTGCGTCGCGCCGCGGTCGATGATGACGCGGCGCGAGAAGGGGTCGCGCGCCGCATAGAGAATCTCGGCCGCGCGCGCCGGCGCGTCGATGCGTTCGGCCATGTCCAAGAGCGTGCGCAGGCGGCGGTTCTCTTCCTCGAGATGCGCCTGGCGCAGAAGCTGGTTCGCCTGGGCGAGCTGTCGCGCGCGCAGTTCGGCGTTTTCCTGCTCGAGCTTGGCGAGGCTCGCGAAGTAGTGGCCCGCTTCGCCCATCCCCTCGACGGGCAAGAGCACGGCGCGCTGCAAGGGCCACAAGGCGGTCGCGATCACAAGGCGCAGCGGCTCGAGCATCCGAAAGCGCAGGTCGGCAACCAAGAGGAGCAGACTCAAGGCGACGTAGAAGGCGAGCTGAGCAAGCGGCGCCGGCCCCCGTTTGAAAAACGGTGGCGGCGTATGGCCAATCGGGCCCGTGGCGGACATCAAGGCTGCATTACTCCCCCGCTGAGGTGGCGCGGGCTATGCGCCACAGCGCAGGCTAGCGGGCAGGAGACTTACTCGTTGGCGAAAATACTGCCGAGTTTGTCCATCTTTTCGAGCGCCATCCCCGAGCCGCGCACGACACAGGTGAGCGGGTCGTCGGCGACGACCACCGGCAGGCCGGTCTCTTCCATCAGGAGGCGGTCGAGGTCTCTGAGCAGCGCGCCGCCGCCGGTGAGCACCATGCCGCGCTCGGCGATGTCGGCGCCGAGCTCGGGCGGCGTCTGTTCGAGCGCGATCTTCACGGCGCCGACGATCTGGTTCAAGGGATCGGAGAGCGCCTCGAGGATCTCGTTGGAGGAGATCGTGAAGCTCCTCGGAATGCCCTCGGCGAGGTTGCGGCCCTTGACCTCCATCTCCTTGACCTCGGAGCCCGGAAAGGCCGAGCCGATTTCCTTCTTGATCATCTCGGCGGTGGTCTCGCCGATCAGCATGCCGTAATTCCTGCGGATGTAGTTGATGATCGCATCGTCGAACTTGTCGCCGCCGACGCGAACTGACCCTGCATAGACCATGCCGCCCAAGGAAATGACGCCGACTTCCGTCGTGCCGCCGCCGATGTCGACGACCATCGAGCCGGTGGCATCCGACACCGGCAGCCCCGCGCCGATCGCCGCGGCCATCGGCTCTTCGATCAGATAGACCTGCGAAGCGCCCGCGCCCAGGGCCGATTCGCGGATCGCGCGGCGTTCGACCTGGGTCGAGCCGCAGGGAACACAGATGATGATGCGCGGGGAAGGGGAGAGCAGACGCGAGTCGTGCACCTTCTTGATGAACTGCTTCAACATCTGCTCGGTGACCGTGAAGTCGGCGATCACGCCGTCCTTCATCGGGCGGATCGCCGTGATGTTGCCGGGCGTCTTGCCGAGCATCTGCTTGGCGGCGGCGCCGACCGCCTGGATCGTCTTCTTGGCGTTGGGCCCGCCTTCGGTGCGGATCGCGACGACCGAGGGCTCATCGAGCACGATGCCCTTGCCGCGCACGTAGATCAGCGTGTTCGCGGTGCCGAGGTCGATGGCGAGATCGTTGGAAAAATAGGAACGCAGAAAGGAGAACATCGAAAATCCTGAAAGCTCGCTGCAGCGCCGCACTGCCCACCAGCGCTGCCGAAAATGGGACTGCCTATGATACCCTAACGCGCCGGGCCACAATGAGCCCGCCACGAGCCTCTTTTTCCATCCCTGCCTGAAAAATCATGTCCTTGAGCCTGGATGAGGTCGGCCGCATCGCCCGGCTGGCCCGCATCGCCCTTACGCCCAAAGAAGCAGAGCGCATCCGCGAGGAGCTCAATGGCATCCTCGACTTCGTCGCCCAACTGCAGGCCATCGATACCGCCGGCGTCATCCCGATGGCCCATGCCGTCGATGTCGTGCAGCGCCTGCGCGAAGACTGCGTCACCGAAGCCGATCGCCGCGAAGACTTCCTCGCCATCGCGCCCGAGGCCGAGGCCGGCCTCTATCTCGTGCCGAAGGTGATCGAATGATCCACACGGCCAGCCTGAAAACGCTCGCGGCACAGCTTGCGCAGAAAAAAATCTCGAGCGTCGAGCTTGCCACGCTGTTTCTCGACCGCATCGAGCGCTATAACCCGACGCTCAACGCTTTCATCACGGTCGACCGCGACAAGGCGCTCGCCGCGGCGCGGCAGGCCGACGCGCAACTCGGCGCTGGCGAGACGGCCCCCTTGCTCGGCATTCCGCTTGCCCACAAGGACATCTTCTGCACGCGGGGCTTACGCACCACCTGCGGCTCGAAGATGCTCGCGAATTTCGTCGCGCCGTATGATGCCCATGTCGTCGAGCGTCTGCGCGAAGCCGGCATGGTCATGCTCGGCAAGTGCAACATGGACGAGTTCGCAATGGGCTCGTCGAATGAAACTTCTTACTTCGGCCCGGTCAAGAACCCGTGGGATTTGACGCGCGTGCCCGGCGGCTCCTCGGGCGGCTCGGCCGCGGCGATCGCCGCGCGACTCGTGCCTGCCGCGACCGGCACCGATACCGGCGGCTCGATCCGCCAGCCCGCGGCGCTGTGCGGGCTCACGGGGCTCAAGCCCACCTACGGCGTCGTCTCGCGCTATGGCATGATCGCCTTCGCCTCCTCGCTCGATCAGGGCGGGCCGATGGCCGCTTCCGCCGAGGATTGTGCGCTGCTTTTGAATGCGATGGCCGGCTTCGACGCGCGCGATTCGACCTCGCTCGAACGCGCCCCGGAAGACTACACGCGCGAGCTCGAACGGCCGCTCGATGGCTTGAAGATCGGCCTGCCGAAGGAGTTCTTCGGCGCAGGGATGGACGATGGAGTGCGCGCGGCGGTGGAAGAGGCGCTTGCCGAATACCGCCGGCTCGGCGCCGAGACGATCGAAGTCTCGCTGCCGAATTCCGGCCTCTCGGTGCCGGCCTATTACGTCCTCGCACCGGCCGAGGCGAGCTCCAACCTCGCCCGCTACGACGGCGTGCGCTATGGCCACCGCGCCGCCGAATATCGCGACCTCATCGACATGTATGAAAAGACGCGCGCCGAGGGCTTCGGCGCGGAAGTCAAGCGCCGCATCCTCATCGGCACCTATGTGCTCTCGCATGGCTATTACGATGCCTATTACCTGAAGGCGCAGCAGGTGCGCCGTCTCATCGCCGCCGACTTTGCAGAGGCGTTCAAGCAGTGCGACGTTCTCATGGGGCCGACGACGCCCTCGGCTGCCTTCCGCTTCGGCGAGAAGAGCGCCGACCCGGTGGCCATGTATCTTTCCGACATCTACACGATCGCCGTCAATCTCGCCGGCCTGCCGGGTTTGTCGATTCCCTGCGGCTTTGCCGGCGGCCTGCCGGTCGGCCTGCAGATCATTGGGCCGTGGTTTGCCGAGGCGCGCATGCTCAATGTCGCCCACCGCTACCAGCAGGCGACCGACTGGCATCGGCGGCTGCCGGAGGAATTCGCATGAGCCAATGGGAAGTGGTCATCGGGCTGGAGACGCACGTCCAGCTCTTGACGAAATCGAAGATCTTTTCGGGCGCCGCCACTGCCTTCGGCGCCGAGCCGAACCGCCAGGCCTGCGCGGTCGACATCGCCTTGCCCGGCGTGCTGCCGGTCTTGAACCGCGCAGCGGTGGTCTGCGCGATCAAGTTCGGGCTTGCCGTCGGCGCAAAGATCGCGCCGCGCTCGGTCTTCGCGCGCAAGAACTACTTTTACCCCGACCTGCCCAAGGGCTACCAGATCAGCCAGTATGAAACGCCGGTCGTCGCTGGCGGCGGTCTTTCGATCCGCGTCGGCGAGCAGGAAAAATTCGTGCGGCTCGTGCGCGCCCACCTCGAGGAAGACGCCGGCAAATCCTTGCACGAAGACTTCCATGGCAAGACCGGCATCGATTTGAACCGCGCCGGCACGCCGCTGCTCGAGATCGTCTCCGAGCCTGACCTGCGCTCCTCCGCCGAAGCCGTGGCCTATGCAAAGGCGCTGCACAGCCTCGTCACCTGGATCGGTATCTGCGACGGCAACCTGCAGGAAGGCTCGTTCCGGGTCGATGCCAACGTCTCGGTGCGCCGGCCCGGCGCACCCTTTGGCACGCGCCGCGAGATCAAGAACCTCAATTCCTTCCGCTTCCTGCAGCAGGCGATCGACTACGAGGTCGCCTGGCAGATCAACGAACTCGAGGAAGGCCGCGCCATCCACCAGGCCACGGTGCTCTTCGATCCCGCCAGCGGCGAGACGCGCGCGATGCGCAGCAAGGAAGACGCGCACGACTACCGTTATTTCCCTGACCCCGATCTCTTGCCGCTCGAGATCACGCCGCAGTGGATCGAGGAGGTCAAGGCGGCGCTGCCCGAATTGCCGCAGGCGATGCGCGAGCGTTTCCAGGCCGACTATGGCCTGTCCGCCTATGATGCCTCCACCCTCACCGCAACGCGCGAGATGGCGCGCTATTTCGAAGAGACCGTCGCCGCCGCCGGCAAGGAAAACGCCAAGCTCTGCGCCAACTGGGTGATGGGCGAACTCGCCGCGCGGCTCAACCGCGAGGAACTCGATATCGCCGCCGTGCCGCTCGCGCCGGCTTTGCTGGCCGGCCTGATCCGCCGCATCGCCGACGGCACCTTGTCCTCCAAGCTCGCCAAGGAAGTCTTCGAAGCGCTCTGGAATGGCGAAGGCCAAGATGCGGATGCCATCATCGAGGCGCGCGGCTTGAAGCAGGTCTCCGATGCCGCAGCGATCGAGCCGATCATCGACGCCGTGATCGCCGCCCAGCCGAAGTCGGTCGAGGAATTCCGCGCCGGCAAGGAAAAGGCCTTGAATGCTCTCGTCGGCCAGGTCATGAAGGCGACCCAGGGCAAGGCCAACCCGCAGCAGGTGGGGGAGCTGCTACGTAAAAAACTCGCAGCAAACTGATTCCCGGCTACTTGCGGCCGGTGAGCTGCAAGAAGCGCTCCTTGTCGGCGGCGAAGCGCGCGCGCAGCTCCGTCACGCGCGCCTCGCGCTCCTTGAGCGCCTGTTCAAGCGCCGCGATGTCACGCTCGTTGTCCTTGATCTGCTTGTCGAGCTCGGCCGGCAGGGGTTTCTTCTGATAGAACTCCTTTTCCGCCGCGAGCTTCTCCCGCCGCTTGAGCGCCGCCTCGAGCCGCCCCTTGGTCTGCTCATAGCTCTTGTCGAGGTCGGCAAGCGCGCGCTCGAGGGCCTTGTCGATTTCCGCCGCGTTCGTGTAGCTGCCAAGAAGCGCGCGATCCTTGCGCTCCTGCTCGGCGGCGCGCTGCGCCTCTTCCTTCTGGCGCGCGGCTTCAGCCTCGCGGGCGGCGCGCTGCTCGGGCGAAAGCGGCGCTTCGATCTCCTTCGCCGTGCCACCTTTGTCGTAGATGATCTTGGCGCGCGTCACGCACTGGGGCGGCGGCGGATCGCCGCAGGTGCGCTTGCCATCGACATCGCAGCAGGTGATCTTGGCGGCAGCCGGCAGGCTCGCCGTCAGGGCGAAGAGAAAAGTCGCGGCAAGGCGAAAAAGGTCAGACGACACCATAGGCCTCCCGATAGCGGCGCACGGCGGCGAGCGGCTCTGCCAGCGCGGGTTCTTGAGCGAGATAGGCAATCAGATCGGCCAGCCGCGCGATGGCGATGACGGGTAGCCCAAACTCGCGTTCCACCTCCTGCACCGCGGAGAACTCGCCCTGGCCGCGCTCCTGGCGGTCCAGCGCGATGGCGACGCCGGCCGGCACGGCGCCCGCGGCGCGGATGATCTCCACCGATTCGCGGATCGAAGTGCCGGCCGAGATCACGTCATCGACGATCAGCACGCGGCCAGCAAGCGGCGCGCCAATGAGCGCCCCGCCCTCGCCGTGATCCTTGGCTTCCTTGCGGTTGAAGGCAAAGGGCACGTTGCGGCCGCGTTCGGCGAGCTTGATCGCCACCGCCGCGACGAGCAAAATGCCCTTGTAGGCTGGGCCGAACAGCATGTCGAAGCCGATGCCGGCGGCAAGGATCGTCTCGGCATAGAACTCGGCGAGCCGCGAGAGCGAAGCACCATCGTTGAAGAGCCCGGCGTTGAAAAAATAAGGGGAAAGGCGCCCCGCCTTGGTCTTGAATTCGCCAAAGCGCAACACGCCTTTCTCGCAGGCGAAGGCGACGAACTCCCGACTAGAATCGCGCGCGTCCATGCCGATGGATTCTACATGCTGAAAATCGTCACGCTCAATCTGAATGGCATCCGCGCCGCCGTCAAGAAGGGCTGGCTCGACTGGCTCTCGCGGCAAGAGGCCGACATCGTCTGCGTGCAGGAGCTCAAGGCGCAGGCGGCCGATCTTTCGCCCGCCGAACATCATCCGGACGGCTACCACGGCTACTTCCATTTCGCCGAGAAGAAGGGCTATAGCGGCGTCGGCCTCTATGCGCGGCAGCCGCCGGCGCGCGTCATCGAGGGCATCGGCAACGAAGAATTCGATGCCGAAGGCCGCTTCTTGCGCTGCGACTGGGCGAACCTCACCGTAATCTCGCTCTATGTGCCCTCGGGCTCTTCCTCGCCTGAGCGCCAGGCCGCCAAGTTCCGCTTCATGGAGGTGTTCTTTCCGCAGCTCGCTGCCCTCATGGATGAAGCGCGCGAGACCGGCCGCGAGATGCTCCTGTGCGCCGACTGGAACATCGCGCCGACCGAGAAAGACCTCAAGAACTGGAAGTCGAACCAGCAAAACTCGGGCTTCTTGCCCGAGGAGCGCGCCTGGATCGCACGCGTCAAAGAGGAGCTCGGCTGGGTCGATGTCTATCGGCGGCTCTACCCAGAGGCCGAGGGCGAGGGCTATACCTGGTGGTCCAATCGCGGCCAGGCCTGGGCGAAGAACGTCGGCTGGCGCATCGATTACCAGCTCGCCACGCCATCGTTCGCCGCGCGCGCGGTAAGCGCCGCGGTCTATAAGGCGCAACGCTTTTCCGATCATGCGCCGCTCGTCATCGAATACGACTACAAGCTGTGCGACAATGGCAGCACTACTCACCGCACCCACCCAAGGAGTCCATCATGAGCGAAGCCAGCAAAGACAAACTGATCGCCGATTTCAAACTCGTCGTCGCCGACGCTGAGGAACTCTTACGCGCCACGGCGAGCGAGGCGAGCGGCAAGGCCAGTGAATTGCGCGCCAAGATCGAGGCGCGGCTCGCCGATGCCAAGGCGCGGCTGGCCGAAGCCGAGGCCGCGCTCGTCGACCGCGCCAAGCAAGTCGGGCGCGCCGCCGACGATTATGTCCATGACAATCCCTGGCGCTCGGTCGGCATCGCCGCCGGCCTCGGCTTCATCGTCGGTTTGCTGATCGGCCGCCGTTGAACGGGCGCGCAGGACTCCTCGCCTCGCTGCGCGGCTTCGCCGCCACGGCGGTCGCGCTCGTGCGCACGCGCCTTGAGCTTCTCAAGGTCGAGGCGCAAGAGGAAATCGGCCGCCTCCTCAGGCTGCTTTTCTGGGGCATCGCCGCCGTGCTGCTCGGCGGCGCGGGGCTCGTCTTCCTCGCCGTCTTCTTCACCGTCTTGCTCTGGGAGAGCCATCGCCTCCTGGCGCTCGGCATCTTCGCGGCGCTCTTCCTCGCCGCGGCGGGTGCGGCGATCGCCATCGCCTTGCACCTCGCGCGCCAGGGCTCGCAGCTCTTCGCCGCGAGCCTCGCCGAGCTCAAACGCGACGCGGCGGAGCTCTCCAAGGACGACGCCACGCGAAAATGAACACCCTGGAGCTTGCGCTTGCCAAACAGCGCCTGCAGCTCGAAGCAGCAGAACAGCGCGCGGCGCTTGCTCGCCATCTCGAAGGATTGCACCCCCTCTTCGCGGCGGGCGATCAAGCGCTTGCCGGCCTGCAGTGGCTCAAGCGCCATCCCGAGGCCGTTGTCGGCGGCGTGGCTTTCCTCGCCGTGGTGCGGCCCGGCGTGCGGCGCATGCTGTGGCGGTGGCTCAAGCGCGCCCTGCTCGCCTGGAGGTTCTGGCACACGCTGGGACGGACTTGACGCGCGATGATCGTTCGCACTCTGCTCGAGGCGCAGGAGCGCGAGCGCCAGCAGCTCATCGCCGAACTCACGAAGGTCAAGGGCCTGATGCCGCTGCTCATGAAGCGGCGCAACGGCGGCCGCTGGACCGTCGATGAACGCCACCAGCTCATCGAGCGGCTCCATGCGCTTGCCCATCTGTCGCCCTATCTCGTCGTGCTCGCGCTGCCAGGCTCGGTGCTCTTTTTACCGCTGCTTGCCTGGTGGCTCGACCGGCGCCGTTATCGGCGCGTCGCCACGGAGGGGAAGGCCGTCCCGCCGGCGCCGACTTTACAGGGCGAGCCGGCGCCCGATGAGGTCACAGCCCGAGACAGACGTACTTGAGCTCGACGAATTCCTCGATGCCGTATTTCGAGCCCTCGCGGCCGATGCCGGATTGCTTGACGCCGCCAAAGGGTGCGACCTCGTTGGCGATCAAGCCCACATTGACGCCGACCATGCCGTATTCGAGCGCTTCGGCGACGCGCCAGACGCGAGCGAGATCCCGCGCGTAAAAGTAAGCCGCGAGGCCGTATTCCGTCGCATTGGCAAGTGCGATCGCCTCGGCCTCATCGCGGAACTTGAAAAGCGGCGCGATCGGGCCGAAGATTTCCTCGCGCGCGCAGCGCATCTCGGGCGTCACATCGGCGAGCACGGTCGGCTCGAAAAAGGTGCCTCCGCGCACATGGCGCTTGCCGCCGGTAAGAATGCGCGCGCCCTTGGCCACCGCATCCGCCACGATGCCCTCGACCTTGGCGAGCGCCGCCTCATCGATGAGCGGCCCTTGCTCTACGCCGGCCTCGCTGCCCGGCCCCACCTTGAGCGCGGCGACCTTCGCGGCGAGCTTCTGCGCGAATTCCTCATAGACGCCCTCCTGCACCAAGAGGCGATTGGCGCAGACGCAGGTCTGGCCCGCGTTGCGGTATTTGCTCGCCAGGGCGCCTGCCACCGCCGCCTCGACGTCGGCATCGTCGAAGACGATGAAGGGCGCATTGCCGCCCAGTTCCAGCGAAAGCTTCTTCAAGGTCGGCGCGCACTGCGCCATCAAGAGCCGTCCGACCTCGGTCGAACCCGTGAAGGAGAGCTTGCGCACCACGGGGTTCGCCGCGAGCTCCCCGCCGATCACGGGCGCATTGGCCGCCGAGCCCGTCACGACGTTGAAAACACCAGGCGGCAAGCCAGCTCGTTCTGCTAGGTAGGCCAAGGCGAGAGCCGAGAGCGGCGTCTGCTCGGCCGGCTTGATGACGACCGGGCAGCCCGCGGCGAGCGCCGGCGCGACCTTGCGCGTGATCATCGCGCAAGGGAAGTTCCACGGCGTGATCGCCGCGACGACGCCGATCGGCTGCTTGAGCACCATGAGGCGCTGGTTGGGCTGAGGCGCCGGGATCAGATCGCCATAGACGCGCTTTGCTTCCTCGGCGAACCACTCGACGAAGCTGGCGGCATAGAGCACCTCGGCCTTCGCCTCGGCTAGCGGCTTGCCCTGCTCGGCGGTCAAAAGCTGCGCGAGATCCTCGGCATGGGCGAGGATCAGCCCATGCCAGGCTTTGAGCAGCGCGCTGCGCTCCTTGGCGGTCTTCCCGCGCCAGGAAGGCCAGGCCTCTTCCGCCGCCGCGATCGCGCGGCGCGTCTCGGCCACCCCCATGTCGGGCACCTGCGTGAGCAGCGCGCCCGAGGCCGGGTCATGGATCGCCACCGTGGCGCCCGAATCGGCGCCTACCCAGGCGCCGGCAAGATATGCCTGCTCGCGCAGGAGGTCAGGATCGCGCAATTGCATGTTCGGTCTTCCTGTTTTCGTTCGATTGCCGGCGAGTCTACCGGAATAGGATGGGCCTCATGATGCCGCTCTTGCCGCTTGCCCTCGCGCTCGTCTTGGCCGCCTGCGGCCAGCTCGCCGTGCCGCCGGCGCCGACTTCCACCGCGCCGCGGCAGGCTCCGCCCGCCCCGGCCGATGCCCGCGCGCTCGATGTGGCGCTCTTCGCGCTGGGGCTCGTCGATACCGGCTACCGGTTCGGCGGCAAGAACCCCGAGGCCGGCCTCGATTGCAGCGGCATGGTGAGTTATGTCTTCGCGCAGGCGGCGGGCCTCAAGCTCACCGGCTCGGCGGCCGACATCGCGCAGCGCGGCCGGCCCATCGAGCGACACGAGCTCAAGCCGGGCGACCTCGTCTTCTTCAACACGCGCCAGCACCCCTATTCCCACGTCGGCATCTACATCGGCGAGGATCGCTTCGTCCATGCGCCGACGAGCAACGGCCGCGTGCGCGTCGAAAGCCTCTCGAAGAGCTGGTTCGCGACGCGCTTTACCGAGGCGCGCAGCTATTTCGACTAGCGGCTGCCCGCTCGCGCCGATCGAGGCGAGCGCTTCACAGCCCGTGCTGCTTGAACCAGGCAATCAGCCGCCGCCAGCCGTCCTCGGCCGCTTCCTTACGGTAGGTCGGGCGATAGTCGGCATGGAAGGCATGCGGCGCATCCGGATAGACGTGGATCGTCGAGCGGCTACCAGCCTTCGCCAGCGCCGCTTGCATCGCCTCGACATCCTCGAGCGGAATGCCCTGATCCTTGCCGCCATAGAGCCCCAGCACCGCACCCTTGATCTCGCCGGCGACATCGAGCGGCCAGCGCGGCGTGCGGTCGTTGACCTCGCCGTCGATGCGGCCGTACCAGGCCACGCCGGCTTTCACGTTCGGATTGTGCGCGGCATAGAGCCAAGTGATGCGCCCGCCCCAGCAAAAGCCCGTGATGCCAAGCCGCGTGGCATCGCCGCCATTGGCCGCCGCCCAGGCCGCGCAGGCATCGAGATCGGCCAATACCTCCTTGTCCGGCACCTTGGAGACGATCGCGGCGAGGATGTCCTGCACGTTGGAAAGCTTCCTCGGGTCGCCATAGCGCGCGAAGAGCTCAGGCGCGATGGCAAGGTAACCCAACTTGGCGAGCCGCCGGCAGACATCGGCGATGTATTCATGCACGCCGAAGATTTCCGAGACGACGAGGATGATGGGCAAATTCTTGCCGCCTTCCGGCATCGCGCGGTAGGCGGCAAGCTCTCCAATCTTCACCTCCCCGGCGGTCAAGCCCGCCGCATCGGTTTTGATCGCCGTCTGCGCCATGATGGGCTGCGCGGCGAGCGCAAAACCGGCGCCCAAGGCCGTGGCGACGAAGCCACGGCGCGTGAAGCCGACGGCGGGGACGAGACTGTCGAAATCGGGATTGTTTTCTTTCATGGATGACCTCCTCGCGTATCCAATGGGCGCGAGGAGTTTAACCCCGCTTCACTCGACGCTGCATTCGCTGGAGTTACGTGCGCCGATGCCATCGCCCAGGCCGCGGTTGGTGGCGATGGCGCTTGGCATCGTCACGCGGATGGCGCGCTCGGGCGGCACGAGCTCGGGGGGACGTAACGCATCCGGCACAAAGGCGAACTGGCCGGCCGCGAACTCGAAGCTGCCCGCGTTATTCGTGAGGCTGATGGCCCCCGCGGCCACATCGACGTGCAGGCCGTTGGCCGGGATGTCGCCGGCCGCCGTGCGCAACTCGCCGCAATCGCCCTGGCAGAAGAGTGCGCCGAAATGGGTGCCGCGGATGCCGATCGTCGCCGTCGGCGTCTGATAGGCCACCTTGTCTTTGTTGCGCTTGGCGATGAGGCCCGTCACCGTGCGCAAGCCGCCCTTCAAGAGGCTCACGAAAACGTTGTCGCCCTCGGGCTTTCCTTCCTCGAAACGATAGCGCTCGACCTTGAAGCGCGTATTGGGGCGCAGCACCACCTCGGCGCCGTCGACGAACTTGATGCGCGCGTAGCTATCTGCCTCGGTGGTGAGCACATCGCCTTCGGCGATCTGCGATTTGACCGACAAGAGCTTCGAGCTGCCATCGGCCTTGAGGACCGAGAGGGTGCCCGACAGATGCGTCACCTCGCCACTGGGGGCCGCCCAAGCGAGTGAGAGGCCGGCCAGCAGAAACGCAAAGAAGGATAGGATCGTTTTCATGGCGCTCATCCTCTGCACTGGGCGAATTTGCGCTTCTTGAGGCGCGTATCTTCTCGCTCTTCGCTCGTCTGGGTCTGGGCGAATTCGTTCTCACCGCCGCCGATCGTGTTGTCAGAGCTATCGAAGCCGAGCGTGGCAATGGTCTCGAGCTCGGGAAGCTCGTCGTAGATCGTCGGGTCGTTGGCGGTGGATTGATTGACCGTCTCGGTCACGGTATTGATGATCGGGTTGCTCGCGCCATAGGTGAGCACGAGGCCAAAGCCAGGTGAAGCGGGTGTCTTGTTGGGGCCGAAAAATAACCCGCTGCCATTGATGGGGGTGAGGCTCGGCACGCCATTGATATAGACGCCGCCGCCGCTTAAGTTCGGAAAGTCGAGATAAATCGTCGAGGGCGCCTTGGCCCAGATGTAGGGCGGGGCCATCACCGCAGTGGGATTGTTGAACTCGAGGCGAGAAGAGGGGCTGCGCAATTGCAGATAGACATCCTGGGCCGCCTCGACATAAGCAGGCCCATTGAGCGTGATATTGCCATTCGCCATCAGACCCACACTGCTCTGGCTCGCAATCACCGGCGCATTGAGGGTGATGTTGCCGGCAAGCCCGGTCGGCAGATTGATGAACTGGCTGAGCGACATGGGCGGCCCATTGAAGTCGCCGACGAGCGACCAGACCAGCGCTGGGGTGAGGCCCGCGGCGATGCCCAAGGTTGTCGAAGTTGACGTGACGCCGGCATTGACAATGACCTGCGAGCCGGCGCCCAGCCAGACCTGCGGAGCAGAGACGGAACTCGAAACCGTCAAGGTGTTGCCGGCATACAAGGCGATTTCGTCGACATTGTTAATGTTAATGCTCGGCCCCTGATAGTCCAGATTGCCATCGGCGCCCAGAAAGACCGAGCTATTGGCAGAGGCATTGGTTGAGAAACTGTAATTACTGCCAGCCGACATATTGCCGGAGGCTCTGAAGTGAATATCGCCATAAGAGGCGTAGGAGTTGGTCATGTACACCGAGCCAGGCGCATCGCCCTGATGGCGGATGTAAATATCGCCATTCGTTCCGCCCGAGACCGTCGCAGTCAAGCTAGCGAAATTGCCAGCGGTATCGGTGCTGATGGCGAGCATGGTGTTGTTGGGAGAGCCGTTCTGGCTCGTCAGACTGATCGTGGCATTGGCTCCGCCATTGGCGGTGATGTTCACCGCACCGCCGTTGTTGTCGAGAATTTGGCGATAGGCATCGATCGTCACATTTCCCGTCGTGCTTGTGACCCTGTCCAGCGCGATGTTCTTGCCGGCTTTCATGTAGATGGGTCCCACAGCCGTGATCGAAGAACTCGCCATCAGAATGTCACCACGATCAGGAACCACATTAGGGCTTGTTACTCCTCCATCCCAGCCGCCATACATCGTCAGCGACCCTCCCAGGCTCAGGGTCGTGTTATTGAAGACGATGTTGCCTGTCGATGAGCCGCCGCCGTAGGCATAGAGTGTCAGCCCATAGGCTGTGCTGCTGATCGTGGCGTTCGAGAAAACGATGTCGCCGCTTCCATAACTGTCAGTCTGCAATGTGACGCTGGTGGTTGTCAGGCTGGTGTTGAGAGAAGTATCTGTCTGGTAGAAACTATAACCGTTGCCACAATTGGTGGCTCCACCATAAACACAGATGGATCCCGGATCGAGCAGCCAGTTGCCGACCTGGCCCAGCGGGGCGCGGGTGTCGACAATCACACCTTCGATATCAAGGAATTGGTGGCCAGATGTTTCGACGATACCGCCATTGCCGCCGTTCGGCCCGCCGCGCGCCTCGATGCGGCCATAGGCGCGTGTCGTGTCGTCGGCCCAAACGATCGCCGTCCCGCCAGCGCCGACTTCGGTGGCATTCGCACGCAAAGTCGCCTCGGGGCCGAAGTAGGTAATTTGAGCGTTTTGCACATCCGGGTTCTTGCCTTGGTAATCGCCGCCGACGAGGATCGTGCCGCCGCCGTTCTTGCCAGAGGCATCGATCTCGGCCTGATCCATGACCGCGACGCGGTGGCCGAGGACTTCGACCCGACCGCCCTTGGTGCCGGTAGCGACGATGCGGCCCGCGCCATCGACGTAGGTGTCCTGGCTTGCCTTGAGGAAGATGCGGCCGCCTTCCTCGACGACGCTCGAAGCATCGAGCAAGCCGGAATTGCGCACGAGGCTGCCGGCAATCCCGATGCGGCCGGCTTCAGCCATGATCTGGCCGAGGTTGGTGGCATTACCGGCCCCTCCGGTGAGCTCGACCTTGACGCCCGGGGTGGCGGTGTCGATGAGATTCACCGTCTGGCCGGCGGCGAGGATCGTCTCGCCGCCCGGCGTGCGGATGAGGCCTTCGTTCGTCACATTCGCGCCGACGAGATAGACCGAGCCGCCCAGCGGCGTCTTGATCTCGCCTTGGTTGATGACCTCGCCTGCGCCCGGCGTGGCCTGGAAGCTGAGTCGGCCGGCGAGGAAATCCTCGGCGCGCACCGTCAGGGTGGAGGCGACGAAGCCGGCCGTGTCGATGACGGCGCCCGGGCCGATGAGGATGCCTGACGGGTTCACAAGCCAGACGCGGCCATTCGAAGTGAGCGTGCCGTAGATCCGGCTCATCTCGGGCGCGCCGCCGGCACCAATCACTTGGTTCAAGACGGCGGAACTCGCCGAGGGCTGGATGAAATTGACGGTTTCGCCGGCGCCGATGCCAAAGCTTTGCCAGTGGATGATCGCGCCATTCGAGTTGGTGACGGACAGGACGTTGCCGCTCTGCGCGAAGCTTGCCGTGCCATGGGCGACGACGGGCGCGGTGGGCAGCGCCTGGACGCCAGCGGCAAAACAGGTGGCAATGGCGGCGGCAATGATCTGTGGGCGAAGGCGAGGACGCATGGCGCTCTCCTCAAAAGCCGAGGGTCAGTTTGAAATGGCCGAGCCAGTCCCCGCGCCTGTCGGTGAGGTTGGCCGGGCCGGGTTCGATGATCTGGGCGACGTCGAGGCTGAAGCTCACATCTTTTCTCAGGCTGTAGCGCAGCCCCACGCCTGCGGCGGCGAGGCTCTCGCTCGTCAAGGCCGCATTGCCGGCGCCGACGTTGCGGCCGCGGGCGACGTCGAGGAAGGCGAGGCCATGCAGGTTGCCCGGCGCGCCGAGGGCCTCGGCGAGGTTCGGCGTGTAGGCCTCGAAGTTGGCGATGAGGCCCGTGTCGGTCGCCACGGCGCGCTCCTTGAAGCCGCGCACGGCCGTAGAGCCGGCCAGCCCCAGCTGCTCGGCGGGCGGCAGGGCGGATTCGGCATGCTGGCCCGTGACGGCCGCGCGCAGGAGCCAGCCCGAGGCGCGCCGCGCGAGGCTGCCGCCCAAGCGCAAGGCGGTGAAGCGATCCGACACGGGCCGGCCGGTGATGAAGCTGTAATGGTCCGTCTTATCGGCCACCACGGTGCCGGCCGCCCCTGTGTAGCGCGTGCCGGAGGGAAAGAGATTGACGGCAAGCCCCAGCTGGTAGCTTGCCTGCCACTCGAGGCTTTCGAACTGGCCCGAATAAGTCGCCGAGACGGGCTGCACCGTGTAGGGCACGCAGCTTGCGTTGGGCGGTGTGGGCGGGTCGATCGAAAAATCGCTGCCGGTCACCGGGTTCTTGCAGCGCGTGTTGAGATGCTTGTAGTCGTAGCCGAAGACGAGCCGCCCGCTGTATTCGCCGCGGCGCGGGAAGTGATGGTTCCAGCGCAGGGCGAGCACCTCGCCCTTGCCGGTGAGGCCAAAGCCGGTGGCCTGCACCGAGGGGACATTGACGTTCGAGTTGCCGTAGATGACATCGAGGCTGTCGCCCAGGCCATAGAAGGGCTTGCGGAAGGCGAGGCTGTAGATATCCACCTTGACGTCGTCGGGGTGGCCGAGCCAGACATCGGGCGAACCCGTGTAGGCGAGCGTGAGCACCTCGTCGCGGCCGGCGAGATTGGCATCCTGATAGGCAACGCCCAAGCGGTGCCGGCCAGTTTCTTTCGTGCCGGTGTTGTCGAGCGTGACGAAGAAGCGCTGGGGCTTCTCTTCCGTGACGCGGATCTTGGCATCGATCTCGCCTTCCGTCTCGCTCGTCGCGAGCACGACCTCCAAGCGCCGGGCGGGGTTTTCGTTGGCAAGCTGGACGTTTTCGGAAATCTCGCGCAGGTTTGGCGAGGCGCCTTCCTTGAGATGGGGCAGCGCGGCGCGGATGTTCTCGGCATCGAAATGGGCATTGCCCTCGATGGAGACCTTGCCGAGCTTCGCCTCGATGATCACGAGGCGCACGACACCGCTCGTGATCTCCTGCTCCGGCACATGCACATTGACGGCCCCATAGCCGCGCGCCCGATAGGCGCGCTCGAGCGCTTCGAGCGCCTTTTGGACATCACCGTAATTGCGCCCCTTGCCGGTATAGGGCGCGACGATGGCCTCGAGCTCGGCGGCGGGCAAGAGCTGGCCGCCTTGGATGTCGAAACGCTGGATGTCGAAGGTCTGCCCCTGGGCGCTGACCTGTGCAGCCGTGAGCGCAAAACTGAGCCATACGCCGACGGCAAAAGTGCGCGATTTCATGCCTCAACCCCTTTTAAGAGCCTTTTTGGCTCGCTGGATCAGTGCGCAACTTAATGGATAACGCTACGAATCGCAAGGAGAATTTGTGGCGGAGGGCCAAAGAGGCCTGCGCTAGTC
Source organism: Rhodocyclaceae bacterium (assembly GCA_026415155.1). Lineage (GTDB taxonomy): Bacteria > Pseudomonadota > Gammaproteobacteria > Burkholderiales > Rhodocyclaceae > Sulfuricystis. The sequence goes on along the minus strand of JAOAHQ010000025.1, from coordinate 24,387 downwards.
GTCACAACAACACGATGTCGTATTGCTCCTGGTGGTAGCTCGGCTCGGCCTGCAGCGAGATCGTGCGGCCGATAAAGTCGGAGAGCATCGCCACCGCTTGCGATTCCTCGTCGAGGAAGAGATCGATGACGGCTGGAGATGCGAGCACGCGCATCTCGCGCGCGTCGAACTGGCGCGCCTCGCGCAGGAGTTCGCGCAGGATCTCATAGGCGACGGTCTGCGCGGTCTTGACGACACCGCGGCCGCCGCAGGCGGGGCAGGGTTCGCAAAGGATCTGCGCGAGCGATTCGCGCGTGCGCTTTCGGGTGAGTTCCACGAGGCCGAGCTGGGTGAAGCCATTGACCGAGATGCGCGTGTGATCACGCGCGAGCGCCTTGTTGAGCTCGGCGAGCACGGCGGCCTTGTGCTCGGATGACGCCATGTCGATGAAATCGACGATGATGATGCCGCCCAAGTTGCGCAGGCGCAGCTGGCGCGCGATGGTCTGCGCGGCTTCGAGATTGGTCTTGAAGATCGTGTCGTCGAAGTTGCGCGCGCCGACATAGGCGCCGGTATTGACGTCGATCGTCGTCATCGCCTCGGTCTGGTCGATGATCAGATAGCCGCCCGACTTGAGATCGACGCGCCGCGCGAGCGCCTTCTCGATTTCGTCCTCGACGGCGTAGAGGTCGAAGAGCGGCCGCTCTCCCGTGTAGTGCGAGAGCAAGGGTGCAAGTTGCGGCATGTATTCCTGCGCGAAGGCGACGAGCTTTTGGTAGTTCTCGCGCGAATCGACGAGGATGCGCGTCGTCTCGGGGCCAGCGAGATCGCGCAGCACGCGCTGGGCAAGATCGAGATCGCGATGCAAGAGCGCCGGCGCAGTGAGATTTTGTGCGCGATGGCGGATTTCCTGCCACAGCCGCGCGAGATAGCCGATGTCGGCGGCAAGTTCCGCGTCGGATGCGTTTTCCGCCATCGTGCGCACGATGTAGCCGCCGGCCGCCTCGGGCGGCAGGAGTTTCTGGATGCGCTCCCGGAGCTGCTCGCGGCCTTCTTCGTCCTCGATCTTCTGCGAGATGCCGATGTGCCGCTCCTGGGGAAGATAGACGAGCAAGCGGCCGGCGAGCGAGATCTGCGTCGTGAGCCGCGCGCCCTTGCTGCCGATCGGGTCTTTGAGGACTTGCACCATCAGCGTCTCGCCCTCGTTGATGAGGCGCTCGATCGGGCGGCCGCTGCGCTCGCCGTTCTTCTCGCTCCAGATGTCGGCCACATGCAGGAAGGCGGTGCGCTCGAGGCCAACCTCGACGAAGGCCGACTGCATGCCGGGCAAGACGCGCACGACGCGGCCGAGATAGATGTTGCCGACGATGCCGCGCCCGCCGGTGCGCTCGATATGGAGTTCCTGCACGGTGCCTTGCTGCATCAGCGCGACGCGCGTCTCCTGCGGCGTGCAGTTGATGAGGAATTCCTCGTTCATGCCGGATAACCGAATTCCCTCAGCAACAGGACGGTTTCGCACAGCGGCAAGCCGACGATGCCCGAGGGGCTGCCACGCACTTCCTCGATGAACATCGCCGCCCGCCCCTGCAGGCCATAGGCGCCGGCCTTGTCGTGCGGCTCGCCGGTGGCGACGTAACGGCGAATCTCAACCTCGGCAAGCGGCCGAAAACGCACCTCGCTCACCGAAAGCCGCGTCTCCAGCCGGCCCGCCTGGGCGATGGCGATCGCGGTCAGCACGCGGTGGGTTCTTCCGGAGAGGCGCGCAAGGATCGCCATCGCCTCGGCATCATCCCGCGGCTTGCCGATGATCTCGCCATCGAGATCGAGCGTGGTGTCGGCCGAGAGCACCGGCCGCGTAGGCAGCCGGCGCCATTCGAGCAGCCGCGCGCCATGCGCCGCCTTGGCCGCGGCGACGCGCAAGGCATAGGCCGCTGGCGCCTCGCCGGCAAGTGGCGTTTCATCGGTCTCCGGGTCGGCGCGCGCCCCGCCGCGAAAAAGCAAGAGATCGAAGCGCACGCCGATCTGGGCCAAGAGCTCGCGGCGGCGCGGGCTTTGCGAGGCGAGATAGATGCGCGGCTCCATCCTCACTCCCGATGATAGGGATGGCCCGCCCGCAGCGAATGCGCGCGATAGAGCGCTTCGGCGAGCACGACGCGCGCGAGGCCATGCGGCAAGGTGAGGGACGACAGGCGCAGCGTCTCGTGAGCGGATCGCTTGAGGCCGGGGTCGAGGCCATCGGGCCCGCCGATGATCAGCGCGACGTCCTCGCCGGCCATTTCCCAGCGCTCGAGCCGCTCGGCGAGCGAGCGCGTATCGAGCGCCTCACCGCGCTCATCGAGCACGACGCGCCGGCAGCGTGCGGGCAAGGCTGCTTCGATGCGCTTGGCCTCCGCCGCCAGCAGTGCGGCGACGGGCTTGCCCGCCTGGCGCGGCTCGGGGCGGAGCTCGATGAGCTCGAGCGGCAGATGGGGTGGCATGCGCCGCGCGTAGTCGGCGAAGCCTTCATCCATCCATTGCGGCAGGCGCGTGCCGACGGCGAGCACGACGAGCCTCACGGCGCACGCGCCGCCGTGCGCTTGGGGTTGCCCTGCCAGAGCGATTCGAGGTCGTAGTAGGCGCGCACCTTCGGCTGCATGACGTGGCAGACGAGTTCGCCGCAATCGACGAGCACCCATTCGCCGACCTCCTCGCCTTCGATGCCGAGCACCGTGCCGCCCGCTTCGCGCACCTTTTCCTCGACGTTTCTGGCCAATGCCCGCACTTGCCGGCTCGAATCGCCCGTGGCGATGACAAGCCGCGCGAAGAGGTCGGAGAGCTTGCGCGTGTTGATGACGACGATGTCCTTGCCTTTGATGTCTTCGAGGGCGGTGACGACGAGGCGTTCGAGGGTGCGGATATGCATGGATCAGGCGCGATAGAGCTGGTGCGCGCGAATATAGTCGAGCACCGGCGGCGTGAGCAAGCGAAGGAGTTCTGCGTCGCTCGCGCCGGCGGCGATCTTCTCGCGCACCTCGGTGGCCGAGACCGTGCCGGCGACGAGCTCGAAGGGATAGATGCCGCCTGCTGGGGCCGAAAAGTCGGCGCTCGCCAGACGGCGCCGGGCGAATGCTTCGGCGAGCGGCGAGGTGAGCGCCTCGAGCGGAAAGCCCGGCCGCGTGGCCACCGCAAGGTGGGCAAGCTCGAAGAGCTCGCGCCAGCGATGCCAGCGAGGTAGCCCCAAGAAGGCATCGGCGCCCATCAAGAGCACGATGGGCCGCGCCGGGCCGAGTTCCTCGCGCAGGCGCTCGAGGGTTACGACGCTATAGCCCGGCGCGCCGCTTTTCGCTTCGCATTCATCGAGCACGAAGCGCGGCTCCTCCTGGATCGCGGCCTTCACCATCGCGAGGCGATCGGCGCTCGAGGCGGCTGGCGTGCCGCGGTGCCAGGGGCAGCCGGCGGGGATCCAACGCACCTGGGCGAGTCCGAGCTTTTCGAGCGCCGCTCGTGCGAGCGCGAGATGGGCGCGATGCACGGGGTCGAAGGTGCCGCCGAGGATGCCGATCGCCCCGTCAGGCGCTTTCATCGACGCTGCGCTGGAAGATGTCGCGGTAGCTCACGTAGATGCTCGCCGTGAGCACCGGCGCGACGAAGAAGACGAGGATGAGGCGCAGTGCGATGAAGGCGGCCGACAGCGCCATGCCGGAGAGCTGGCCGAGCACGATGAGGATGAAGCCAGGCACGATGGCGGCGAAAAACAGCGTGGCGAGGCCGAAGAAAAGCATCGCGCGCCAGTTGCGCAAGCTTGCCACGGTGCTGAAGAAGAGCGCCTTGACGGGCGGGACGCGCTCCCAGCCGACGAGGAAGGGCGCAAACCAGAAGGCGATGATGAGCGGCGAGGCGAGCAGTAAGAGGCGCGCCAGCGCGCCGAGCATCGCCGCCTCGGCCGCCGGATCGGCTGGCGGCGTCTCGCCGCCGCCGAGATTCGGCGGGTTGGCGGCTTGCTCCATCGCGGCAAAGGGATCGTTGCCATCGCCTAAGGCCATGTTGAGGAGCAATAGCAAGACGGCGCCCAAAAGCTGCAGGCCGCCCAAGCGCAGCATGGCTGGCCCGTTGCCGGAAAGGCCATGCAAGAGGCCGGCCTTGGTCGGCGGGCGGTTCAGATCGACGAGCCGGCAGCCGTTGGCGACGATGAGCGTCAGCGCGGGCAGGATGAGCGGCAGCAGAATCGGCCCGAGGCCGGGCAAGAGCACGGCAAGAAGCTGCAAGATGAGCAGGTAGGCGAGGGTGAGCGCGCTGATCAGGGGCGGGTTGCGGCGAAAGAGCCGCACGCCTTCGAGGAGCCAGAACGCGCCGCGCTCGGCCGGCAATTGGCGCGCTTGCATGATGAGGTCAGAAGGTCTTGATGACCCACAAGGGCACGGAGAGCGGCTTGTCGCCGGTGTGCAAATCCTCGCGCACGAAACCGCCATCCCCCTTCGGGTCGACGAGGTAGTAAGGCGTGCCGTGGGCGGGGGTGACCTTGATCATGTAGAGCTTGCCGTTCAAGCGGTATTCCTCGACGCGATCCTCGCCGCGCTTGCGGATCGTCACCTGCGGTTCTTCAGGCGCATCGATGAAGCCAGGCGGCGGCGGGGGCGGCTCGGGCAGCGGCTCGAGCTTAGGAGGGGTCTGCGCAGAGACGGGCAGGATGACGGCAAAGCACAAGGGGAGGATGAGGGAGCGCATGATGTCGACCGTGAAGCGGATTCGTTTGGATTCTATCGTCGAAGCCTAGGTGAGCGAAGCCGGCTCTGCGGACAAGGCTTCTGCACGTCCAGGGTTGACCGGCGGCGAGGCAATCAGCGGGAAGCGTTCCGGGTGGCGTATCGATTCGACGGACAAATCGATATCGAGCCGAGGCCAATAGAGATGATCCGGCGCGGGCCATTCGAAGTCGCACAGTTGATCGATGGTGGCATCGCGAAACCAGGGGAACTCGGCAAACGGCACGAACAGCTCTTCGTCGCCGAGCAAGAGCCAAAAGCCGTGCCTCGAAATATGGGTGACTTCAGCGGCTAAAGTGCTTGTGCCAGGCATCGATGATCTCCTGCAAATGGCGGCGGACGACCTCCTCGGCGGCAGCCAGTTCCTGCTGTGATAGCCCTGTCTGGTTCGCCAAGGCGAGCACGGGCTCGAGCCAGTACTTGGCCTCGCCATCGGGGTGCGCAACATGGACATGCATTCTCGGCTCTTCGCGGGAAAAAAAGAAGAGCCGGAAAGGGCCGTCGCGCACGATCGTCGGTGCCATACGATTCAGGTCGTCTGGCTACAAATTGAGCAAGAGATCATGCTCGGCCGGCACGCGCTCGAAGCCGCGCGTCTCATAGTGCTTGAAGATCGCCGCGACGATCTCTTCGGGCTCGTCGATGAGCTGGATGAGCTCCAGGTCTTCCGGGTTGATCATGCCTTCCGCGACGAGCCGATCGCGGAACCAGTCGATGAGGCCCTGCCAGTAGCCGTTGCCGACGAGGATCAAGGGAATCCTTGGTGTCTTGTGGGTCTGGATCAGCGTCAAGGCCTCGAGGAGCTCATCGAGGGTGCCGAAGCCGCCGGGCATCACGACATAGGCCGAGGCAAAGCGCACGAACATGTATTTGCGCGCGAAGAAGTGGCGGAAGCTCTGCGAGATGTCCTGGTAGGGATTGGCCTGCTGCTCCATCGGCAGCTGGATGTTGAGGCCGATCGAGGGGCTCTTGCCGAAGAAGGCCCCTTTGTTGGCCGCCTCCATGACGCCGGGGCCCCCGCCCGAGATGACGGAGAAGCCGGCATCGGACAGTAGCCGCGCGATGCGTTCGGTAAGTTCGTAATAGGGCGAACCTGGCTTGACGCGCGCCGAGCCGAAGATCGACACCGCCGGCCGCACATTGGCAAGCCGCTCGGTCGCCTCGACGAACTCTGACATAATGCCGAACACCCGCCAGGCCTCGCGGGCCGAGGTGGCCGGCGCCGCAAGCCTCGGGTCGGCGATCTTCGGCAACTTGTCCTTCGCGCTCATGCTCTTCTCATGCTCCTGCTCGTTGATGGTTCGTCGTATTTATACCGCGCTTTTCACGCCCTGCCCGATCTGAGAAGCCGCAGCGGCATGCCGACCGGCGCAATCTACGGCGTGATCAACATGCTGCGCCGGCTTGCCCACGACTATCCAGAGGCCGAGCGGCGCGCCGTCGTCTTCGATGCCAAGGGCAAGACCTTCCGCGAAGACTGGTACCCCGCCTACAAGGCGCACCGCCCGCCGATGCCCGAGGAGCTCGCCGTTCAGCTCGAACCGCTCTACGCCGTGATTCGTGCCCTGGGCTGGCCGCTCCTTTCCATCGAAGGGGTGGAAGCGGATGACGTGATTGGCACGCTCGCCCAGCGCGCAGCGGCCGCGGGCGAGACGGTCGTCATCTCGACGGGCGACAAAGACCTCGCCCAGCTCGTGAGCGACAAGATCACGCTCGTCAATACGATGACGAACGAGAAGCTCGATGCCGCGGCGGTCGAAGAAAAATTTGGCGTGCCGCCCGAGCGCATCGTCGATTACCTCGCCCTCGTCGGCGATGCAGTGGATAACGTGCCGGGCGTGGCCAAAGTCGGCCCCAAGACCGCCGCCAAATGGCTGCAGCAGTATGGCTCGCTGGAAGGCCTCGTCGCCCATGCCGGCGAGATCAAAGGGGTAGCCGGCGAAAACCTGCGCCAGCACCTCGATTTCCTGCCGCTGGGCAAGAAGCTTGTCACCGTCGTCTGCGATCTCGATCTGCCGGAGCTCGCCCTCACGCCGAGCGCGCCGGATCGGGAACGGCTCAAGGCGCTTTTTGCCGAGCTCGATTTCAATAGCTGGCTCAAGGAACTCGCAGCGAATGCCTCTCCAGGCGATCCAGGCAAGGCAGCGCCGGCCGGGACAGCTTCGAAACTCGGCGCGGGCGAGACGGCCCCCGCGGGTCTTCCCCTCGACCGCGCGCGCTATGAATGCCTCTTGAGCGAGGCGCAGCTCGTGGCCTGGCTCGAAAAAATCACCCAGGCCGAGCTCGTCGCCCTCGATACCGAGACGACCTCGCTCGATCCGATGGCGGCGCGGCTTGTGGGGCTTTCCTTTTGCATCGCGCCGAACGAGGCGGCCTATCTGCCGCTCGCGCATCGCTATCCCGGCGCGCCCGAGCAGCTGCCCTTGGCCGCCACCTTGGCGAAGCTCAAGCCCTGGCTCGAATCGGCGCGGCACAAGAAGCTTGGCCAGCACCTCAAATACGACCGCCACGTCTTCGCCAATCATGGCATACACCTTGCCGGTATCGCCGAGGATACGCTGCTCGAATCCTATGTGCTCGAGGCGAACGAATCGCACGAGCTCGGCGCGCTCGCGAAACGCCATTGCGGCCTCGAGACGATCAGCTATGACGAAGTCACCGGCCGCGGCGCCCAGCGCCTCTCATTCAGCGAAGTGGAGCTTTCCCGCGCCACCGCCTATGCGGCGGAAGATGCCGATGTCTGCCTGCGCGTCCATCGGGTGCTTGCGCCGCGGCTTGCCGCGGAAGAGCGGCTCGAGCGCCTCTACCGCGAGATCGAGCTGCCGATCGCCGAGATCCTGTTTCGCATGGAGCGCCACGGCGTGCTGATCGATACCCAGGCGCTCGCGGCCCAAAGCGAGGCGCTCGGCCGCCGGCTCCTCGAGATCGAGGCCGAGGCCCATGCCCTGGCCGGTGGGCCCTTCAACCTCAATTCGCCCAAGCAGCTCGCCGAAATCCTCTTCGAACGGCTCGGCCTGCCGGTGCTCAAAAAAACCCCCTCGGGCACGCCCTCGACCGACGAGGAGGTGCTCGCCAAGCTCGCCGAGGACTATCCGCTGCCCAAGCGACTTTTGGAGCACCGCAGCCTCGCCAAACTCAAAGGCACTTATACCGACAAGCTGCCGAAGATGGTCCATCCCACGACCGGCCGCGTGCATACGAGCTTCTCGCAAGCCGTGGCGGTGACGGGTCGGCTCGCCTCCTCCGACCCGAACCTGCAGAACATCCCGATCCGCACGCCCGAAGGCCGCAAGATCCGCGCAGCCTTCATCGCGCCGCCAGGCTGCCGTCTCGTGAGCGCCGACTATTCGCAGATCGAGCTTCGGATCATGGCGCATCTTTCGAATGATGCCGGCCTGCTCGAGGCCTTCGCGCGCGGCGAGGATATTCACCGCGCGACCGCCGCCGAAGTGTTCGGGGTCACCCCGCTCGAAGTGACGGCCGAACAGCGCCGCGCCGCCAAGGCGATCAACTTCGGCCTCATCTATGGCATGAGCGCCTTTGGGCTCGCGCGCCAGATCGACGTCGATCGCAACTCGGCGCAAATCTACATGGAGCGCTACTTCGCGCGCTATCCGGGGGTCGCGCGCTACATGGAGGAAACGCGCGCCAAAGCGCGCGAGCAAGGCTATGTCGAGACGGTGTTCGGCCGGCGGCTGTGGCTGCCGGACATCCGTTCGAGCCACACTGGCCGCCGCCAGGCCGCCGAGCGCGCCGCGATCAACGCGCCGATGCAAGGCACGGCGGCCGACATCGTCAAGCTCGCCATGATCGCCGTGCAAGACTGGCTCGACAAAGAGCGCTTGCAGACGAAGCTCATCCTGCAGGTGCATGACGAGCTCGTGCTCGAAGTGCCGGAAGCGGAACTTTCCGCCGTCCAGGCGGCCCTGCCGCAGCTCATGGCCGGCGTCGTGCAGCTTGCCGTGCCGCTCGTCGTCGAGGTGGGCGTGGGCGCGAACTGGGATGAGGCGCATTGAGCTGCCCCCCGTCAGCCAGCCGCGACAAGCAGCGCCACCACGGCGATCGCCACGGCAAGACGCGCCCATCGGCGGCTCGCTGCGACCTCGTCCTTAAGCCGGGCGATCTCGGCGGCTTGCGTCTCAAAGCGATCCGTGCGCGAAAGCGCCTCGTGCGCAAGCCGCGGCAGGGCAGGCAAGAGACTTGCCCATTGCGGCGCTTCCTTTCTCAGATGATTGAGCAGGCCGCGCCAGCCCACTTGTTCGCTCATCCAGCGCTCGAGAAAGGGCTTGGCGGTCTGCCACAAATCGAGATCGGGATCGAGCTGGCGGCCCAAGCCTTCGATGTTGAGCAGCGTCTTTTGCAAGAGCACGAGCTGCGGCTGGATCTCGACGTTGAAGCGGCGCGAAGTCTGAAAGAGGCGCAAGAGCACCTTGCCGAAGGAAATCTCTTTCAGCGGGCGGTCGAAGATCGGCTCGCAGACGGCGCGCACTGCGGCTTCGAGCTCATCGACGCGCGTCTCGGGCGGCGCCCAGCCCGATTCGATGTGCGCCTCGGCCACGCGCTTGTAGTCGCGGCGGAAAAAGGCGAGGAAGTTGATCGCGAGGTAGTTTTTGTCGCGCTCGGTGAGCGTGCCGACGATGCCGAAATCGAGCGCGACGTAGCGGTTGAAGCTCGTCGGCGCGACCGAGACGAGGATGTTGCCCGGGTGCATGTCGGCATGGAAGAAGCCGTCGCGGAACACCTGGGTGAAGAAGATCTCGACGCCGGCCTTCGAGAGCGCCTTGAGATCGACGCCGGCCTCCTTGAGCCGCTCGATCTGGCCGATCGGGATGCCCTGCATGCGTTCCATCGTCATGACTTCGTGCGAGCAGTAGTCCCAATACACTTCGGGCACCAAGAGGAGTTTCGAGTCGGCGAAGTTGCGTCTGAGCTGCGAGCAGTTGGCCGCCTCGCGCATGAGATCGAGCTCGTCGGCCAGATGCTTGGCGAATTCGGCAACGACCTCGCGCGGCCTCAAGCGCTTGCCATCCGACCAGAAGCGTTCGAGCAAAGAGGCGAAGGTGTCGAGCAGCGCCAGATCATGCGCGATCACCGGCGCGATGCCGGGCCGCAGCACCTTGACGGCGACCGCGCGGCCATCGAAGAGCGTCGCGAAATGCACCTGTGCAACCGAGGCCGAGGCGATTGGCGTGCGCTCGAAGCTTGCATAAATCTCGTGCAGGGGCCGCTTGAAGCTCTGCTCGATGACGGCAATCGCCTCCTCGGGCGGAAACGGCGGCACCTGGTCTTGCAGTTTCGCAAGCTCCTCAGCGAGGTCGTCGGGCAGCAAATCGCGGCGCGTCGAGAGCACCTGGCCGAACTTGACGAAGATCGGCCCCAAGGCTTCGAGAGCCTGGCGCAGCCGCACGGCGCGCGGCGTGGCAAGCGATCGCCAGAAGAAGAGCGCGCCGACGAGCTTGAGCGGCAGCGCGAGCCGGCCCGTCGCATCGTGTTCGAGGATGAGCCGGTCGAGGCCATATTGCAGGCCAACGCGGATGATCTTGGCGAGGCGAAAGAGGCGCACGGGTTCTGAAAGCGAGCGAGGCGCGCACTTTAGCATTATGGCGCGTCGTCGAATGCGTCCCGTCGCCCGCGCCGGCCAGTCTTCAGTGCGTTGAGCGCGATGCGAGGATGCCAATCAGTCAAGCGACACGCTTGGGGCGCCCGCCTTTGGCACCTTTGGCTCGCGCGGCCGTCGCCTTGCGGGGCGAGGGGCTGCGGCTGGCTGCTTGAGCAGCCAGTTTTGCCATCCACGCCGGGCTGCCATAAATACCCGCCAGTGCTCCCTCGATGCGGATATCCGCATTGATGCGCGGCCAATGCAAGGCATAGCCATCGCCGAGCAATTCGATCTCGGCCAGCTGGTCCGCCGTGGCGGCTGCCAGCCCCTGCACCAGCCGGGCCGGGAAAGCAAAGGCGCAGCCGTTGTCCAGCTCGACCACAATGCGTCCGCGCCTGCGGTCGTAGCGCGCACTCTTGGCATGGGGGGCCCGCTGCACCGCTGCCCCCCGTTGCTTTGCCGCATCGAAACTGCGCGCCAATACCTCATCGGTCCAGTCAGCCATGGATCTTCTCCCAAGCAGCAAGCAAATCAGGAAGACGTTCCCGCACCATCCGCAGCGATTTCCGCGCTTCCTGACGCGTGGCCCGCCCAGCGATCAGCATCAGGTCGGGGGGATCGGTCAGGGCGATCTTGATTTGCCAGCCCGGCCCAAAGACATGGACGTGCGGTGGATCGTGATCATCGGGAAAGATCATGAACACCCAGCCAAAGGCGCGGAATATCTCGGGCATGGGCCATCATAACATCCGTTGGATGGTTCGCCATCGATGCGGCTCGCCGCAAGTGCCGGCGGGACGGATAGATGCGTCCTCGATCGACAAACGCCCCAACCGATTGTGCGTCATGACACGCTAGGAGCCAGCTGCCGAGGCTGGGCTCATTTCACTGGGTCGGGCACGAACTTCAGCACGTTGCCATTGATGCAGTAGCGCTTGCCAGTGGGCGGCGGGCCGTCGTCGAAGACGTGGCCCAGATGGATGCCCGAGGAAGCGCTCCTCACCTCGATGCGCCGCATGCCGTGCGAAAGATCGAGGTGCTCGGTGAGCGCGCCGGGCAGGGGCGCAAAGAAGCTCGGCCAGCCAGTGCCGCTATTGAACTTCGCATCGCTTCTGAAGAGCGGCGCGCCGGTGATCGGATCGACATAGGTGCCGGGGCGCTTTTCATCGAGATGCGAGCCCGTGCCGGGGACTTCGGTGCCTTGCTCGAAGGCGATGCGCCGCTGCTCGGGACTGAGGAGATGAAAGCCGAGCCACTTCCAAAAGCGCGGCTTGTCGCCATTCCAGCCGGTGAAGCGCGACACCTCCTTGCCGTTTTCGAACAGCACGATGGTCGGCGTGGCAAAGAGGGCCTTTTCGAGCCTCCAGCCGGCCGGCGGCTGGGGACTCAAGCTGCGGGCGATCGGCACCTCGGACTTCCACTGGTCGAGGATTTCGGCCTTGAACTGCTGGCAATAGGGGCAGTCGGCCGCCTCGAAGACGATCAGCTGGCGTTTGAAGTTGAGCGCCTTGGGGTCGAGCGGCTTGGCATGCGCGATCGCCTGGGGCGGCACGAGCACACCGGGATACTTCACGCCGGTGCCGCCTAAGCCGCAATAGCCGTTCGGGTTCTTCTTGAGGTATTTCTGGTGGTATTCCTCGGCGCGGAAGTAGGCCTTGAGCGGCGCGATCTCGGTGGTGATCGGGCCGAAGCCTGCGGCTTTCAGTGCGGCCTGGTAGGTCTCGCGCGTTCGCTTCGCGACAGCGAGCTGCGCCTCCCTCGTCGTGTAGATCGCGCTGCGGTAGTTGCTGCCGATGTCGTTGCCCTGCCGGTCGCCTTGCGTCGGATCGTGGTTTTCCCAGAAGTGGGCGAGCACGCGCTCGAGGCTCACCTGGGCGGGATCGAAACTGACCTTGACGACCTCGGCGTGGTTGCGCTTCGTCGTCTTGCCAAGGCGCAAGAGGCGCTCATGGGCGAGAATCGCCTCGTAGCGGCCTTCGATCTCGCCATTGGCGTAGCCCACTTCGACCTCGATGACGCCGGGCAATTCGCCCATGCGCTTTTCCGCGCCCCAGAAGCAGCCCATGCCCAGGACGATGGTTTCGGCATTGGCGTATGTCGTCATGATGAGCAAGCCTGCGATGAAAAATGATTTGAACATGGAGGCATGTAAGAGACGTTGCTGATATTGGACAATACCAGACTAGATTAGACTCCGCCCGATTGGCTCATGAGCAAACCCTTCCCGCTTCATCCCAGGCACCCCGAGCGCATCTGCTGGGGCTGCGACAAGTATTGCCCGGTCGAAGACCTGCAATGCGGCAATGGCACGAGCCGCACGCCGCATCCGGCCGAGCTTTTGGGCGAGGATTGGTATTTGCACGGCGACTGGGGCTTTGACCCCGCCGCGATCGAAGCCGGCGCGAAATCGGTCAAGCCCGGCCGGAAACCCTGAGCACGCCGACGAGCAAGGCCAGCCAGCCGGCAAGATAGGCGACGCCGCCATAGGGCGTCAGCCAATGAAAGTCGTGAAAGCCGAGCATGCTGCGCTGGTAGAGCGTGCCACAAAAGAGCAGCGTGCCCACGATCATCAGCGCGCCGGCGGCGGCGAACCAGCGCGAAGGCCAGTGGGCCATCAGCAGCCCAATGCCCAGCAAGGCGAGCGCATGGAACTGGTGATACTGCATCGCCGTATCGAACCAGGGCTTCGCGGCGATGAGCTGTTCGCTCGGCGCATGGGCGGCGAGGGTGCCCAGGAGGATCGAGGAGAGCGCCAAGAGCGCGGCGCAGGCGAGGAAAAGGCGGGCGGTGAGATTCATGGCGAAAGTCGGCGCTGGCGGGACGGCCAAGATGATACCCGCTCGGCGAAGCAGGCAAGCGTTTTGCCGCGCTTGCATTGCCGCCCGGCTGTGCAGACAATGCCGGCTGGGCTATGTCCAGGAGGAAGAGCAGCAATGAACACACGCAGACCGACCCGATCCCTGCTCGTTGTTTTGTTCCTCGGCCTGCCGCTTTTGGCCGCCGCCGAGACGGTCAATCGCCAATGGCTCGACGATCTGCGCGCCGGCAAGGTGAGAATCGAGGGCGATCATGCCGCCGTCGAGGCGCTGATCCTGGGCCGCGGCATCCGCATCCCCTATGACTACATCGCGACCCTGATGCGTACGCCCAATGCCTTCGGCCAGGGGCCGGCCTGCATCGTCTGCCATGCGTCGAGCGATCCGAAGCGCAGCTATCGCGGCCTGGATCTATCGACCTGCGAGGGCATGAAAAAGGGTTCGACGGAAGCGCCGGCGCGGCCGATCTTCACGACGGGCAAGCCGGCCGAGAAATCCATCCTCGGCCGCCGCCTGCGCAACAACCGCATGCCCCTGGGCGTGCATTTCACGGTCGCGGCCAATCCAGAGGCGGTGAAACTGGTGCGCGACTGGATCGCCGCCGGTGCGAAGAACGATGCCCATTTCAACGAGAAGGTGCTGCCGCTCTTTCGCACCGATGGCGCCTTTGCCGAGGGCCTGCCGGCTTGCACCACTTGCCACATGTCGAACCAGGAGCCGCCGAGCTTTCACGAGCTCGACCTCACCAGCCATGCCGGCATCATGCTCGGCGCCGACTCGGTCGCCAAGGGGGTGGCCAATGCGACCAAGATCGTCATCCCGGGCAAGCCGGAGGAAAGCAGCCTCCTGCAGCATCTCCTCGAAGACCGCATGCCGCCGGGTATTGCGCCGACCGAGGATCGCGATCATCCGAACACGCGCATCTTGCTGCGCTGGATCGAGCAAGGCGCCCCTTGCAAGTAAAGTTCTCGCGCCGCCGCTGGCTTGGCCTGGCCGGCGGGGCGCTGCTTGCCTGGGCCTTGCCGGCGCCTGCCAGGGCAGCGACGGCCCTCGTTCCCCTGGCGCGCTGGCCGACCGGGGAAGCTCGCCTTGCGCCAGTCGCTGCTGAAGCGGGGCGGGCCTATTTCGCGGGCGCAACTTCGCTCGGGCTCATCGACCCGCAGGCCGTGGCGCCGCTGTGGCAGCGGCCGCATGGCCTGCCGGGCGGCGCGGTGTTCCGCCCGCGCTTAATGTCCGATCGGCTCGTCTGCGCGGGCTTGCGGGCGCTGGCCGCCTTCCACGCCGGCGAGGGCGAGCCGCTGTGGCGTTACACGGCGAAAGCCCAGATCGGCGCGCCGGCGCTGGGAGCGGACCTCGTCTGCTTTGGCGATGGCCATGAGCTCGTCGCGCTCGAGCTCGCCACGGGAGGCGAGCGCTGGCGCTTCGCGGCGCTAAAGGACACCGAGATTCACTATGCGCCGGCGGTGGCGGAGGATCTCGTCTATGTCGGCCCGGGCGATGGACGACTTTACGCGCTCGAGGCTTCAAGCGGCCGGCTCGTCTGGCGACTCGACCGGATGGCCGAGTGGCAATACCTGCGCCAGCTTCATCTTTCCGGCGATCTCTTGATCGCCGGCAGCTACAAGGAAAAGCTCTATGGCCTCGAGCGCGCGACTGGCCGCCAGCGCTGGGCCTTTCCCGCCGGCAACTTCATCAATTCGCAGCACGTCGCCGCTGGCCGCGTGCATTTTTGGTCGCCGACCGGCTGGCTCTATGCGCTCGAAGCCGCAAGCGGCCGGCTCTTGTGGCGGCACCGCACCACCGATTACACCGGGCGCGCCGGCAATTGGGCCGCCTTGCATGCCGAGCTCGTCACAAGCAAAGGGTGGCTCTTCGCACTCGATCTCTCTGGCACGCTGCATCGCCTCGAGGCCGCCACGGGCGGCGGGCTCACGAGCCACCCCTTGGGAGAGGGGCTCCATCCCTTCGTCGCGCCGCTCGATGGGCGGCGCTTCTTCGTCGCCAACGCGGCGGGCGAGCTCTTGCTTTATGCGCTTGACGTCATGCCGGCGTAGCAATAGCTCGATACTATCGGCCGGATGAAAACAAACAATTAGATTCAATGCTGCATTGCGCATACCATTGCGCACATCAGCGTTTTTTCTCAACACCACAACCAAAGGAGAAACACCCATGTCCCTCATCAACACGACGCTCAAGCCTTTCAAGGCGCAGGCCTATCACGATGGCAAATTCGTCGAGATCACCGACGCCACCGTCAAGGGCAAGTGGTCGGTCTTCTTCTTCTATCCGGCCGACTTCACCTTCGTCTGCCCCACCGAGCTCGGCGACATGGCCGATCTCTATCCCGAATTCCAGAAGATCGGCGTCGAGGTCTATGCCGTCTCGACCGACACTCACTTCGTGCATAAGGCCTGGGCCGATGCCTCGCCGACGATCAAGAAGATCAAGTATCCGATGATCGGCGATCCGACCGGCGCGATTTCGCGCAACTTCGACGTGATGATCGAGGAAGAGGGTCTGGCGCTGCGCGGCACCTTCGTGCTGAACCCGCAGGGCGTCATCAAGGTCGTCGAGATCCACGATCTCGGCATCGGCCGCGATGCCTCCGAACTCTTGCGCAAGGTCAAGGCGGCGCAATACGTCGAGTCGCATCCGGGCGAAGTCTGCCCCGCCAAGTGGAAGGAAGGCGAAGCGACGCTGAAGCCCTCGCTCGACCTCGTCGGCAAGATCTAAAAAGGGGACACACCCCCCAACCCCAACGGGGCGTCCGTCACGAGCGGACGCCCTTTCTCGGGATCATCTGATAGACGATTTCAATCGAAAAGGAGTGAGCGATGCTTGACGCCAATATGAAAGAACAAGTGCGGGCCTATCTCGAACGGCTCGAGCGACCGATCGAGCTCATCGCCACGCTCGACGAAAGCGACCGGTCGCAGCAGATGCGCGGCCTGCTCGAGGATTTGGCGAGCCTCTCCGGCAAAGTGAGCGTGCGCTTCGATGGCAAGGATGCGCGCGTGCCCTCCTTTTCGGTCGCACCGGCTGGCGAGCCACCGCGCATCCGCTTCGCCGGCCTGCCGCTCGGCCACGAATTCACCTCGCTGATCCTCGCGCTCTTGCAGGCGGGCGGCTATCCGCCCAAGGTCGAGGCCGAGACGCTCGAGCGCATCCGCGCCCTCGACCGCGAATGCCATTTCGAGACCTATGTCTCGCTCGATTGCCACAATTGCCCCGACGTCGTGCAGGCCTTGAACCTCATGGCGATCGTCAATCCCAAGATCACGGCGACGATGATCGAGGGCAGCGCCTTTCAGGCCGAGGTCGAGGCAAAGAACGTGCTCGCCGTGCCGATGGTGTTCCTGAACGGCGAGCACTTCGGCCAGGGCCGTATGAGCCTCGAAGAAATCCTCGCCAAACTCGGCGCTGGGAAGACGGCCGAAGCCGTCGCGGCGCTCTCGGCGCGTGCCCCTTACGACGTGCTCGTCGTTGGCGGCGGGCCAGCCGGCGCCGCGGCGGCGATCTACGCGGCGAGAAAGGGCATCCGCGTCGGCATCATCGCCGAGCGCTTCGGCGGCCAGGTCATGGATACGCTCGGCATCGAAAACTTCATCTCGGTCGAATACACCGAAGGGCCGAAGCTCGCCGCGGCGATGGAGGCGCACGTCAAGCACTATGGCGTCGAGATCCTGCGCGGCGAGCGCGTAGCCTCGCTCGTGCCGGCGGCGACCCCGGGCGGCCTGGCCGAGGTGAGGCTTGCCAATGGCGCGAGTCTCAAAGCGCGCGCCGTGATCATCGCCACGGGGGCGCGCTGGCGCGAGCTTAACGTGCCCGGCGAAAAGGAACTCAAAGGCAAGGGTGTCTGCTTCTGCCCGCACTGCGACGGGCCCTTGTTCCGCGGCAAGCGCGTCGCGGTGATCGGCGGCGGCAATTCCGGCGTCGAGGCGGCGATTGATCTGGCCGGCATCGTCGGCGAGGTTACGCTGATCGAATTCGACACCCAGCTGCGCGCCGATGCGGTGCTGCAAGAGAAGCTCTATCGCCTCTCGAACGTCAAGGTGATCCTCAATGCGCAGACGACGGCAATTACCGGCCGCGAGAAGGTCACGGGCCTCATCTACCAGGATCGCGCCACAGGCGAAGAGCATTCGCTCGAGCTCGAAGGCATCTTCGTGCAGATCGGCCTGCTGCCCAACACCGACTTCGTCAAGGACACGCTCGCCCTCTCGAAATTCCGCGAGATCGAGGTGAATGCCCGCGGCGAGACCTCGGCGCCTGGCATCTTCGCCGCCGGCGATTGCACGACGCAAGCCTACAAGCAGATCATCATCAGCATGGGCTCGGGCGCGACGGCGGCACTCTCCGCCTTCGATTACCTGATCCGCCATTCGGCCTGAGTGGCATCTACACCGCCACGCGCGCGACGACAGTATTGCCGCAGCCTTTGTATTCGAGGCTGTCGAAGGAAAGCGAGCGGGCGATCGCGATGCCGCGGCCGTGGGTATGGGTGGCGCGCTCGGGGGAGAGCTCCAGGAATTCCCGCCAATCGAAACCGCTGCCTTCGTCCTTGATCGTGAATTCGTATGCGCCCGGCAGTCGCTCGATGAAGAGGTGGGCGCGCCGCACGCTGTATTCGGGCGCGGCGAGCCGGCGCGCGACTTCGTCGTCGAAGCGCTCCTCGGCGATGAGGCGGGTCTTTTCGGCATAGCCGATGCCGAGGTTGCCGTGCTCGATCGCGTTGAGCATGAGCTCGGAGAGCCCCAAGACGAGCCGGCCCGGATCGGGAAACACGCGCGCGGCGAAGGCAGCGAGTTTTCGCGCCTCCTCCGGCGTGCGGAACCAGGCATCGAGGTAGTCGATGTGGCGCATCAGGTCGACGCTGGCGCGCAAGTCCTCCTCGAGCCGCCGCATGGCGCGGCGATCCTTGACGGCCGCGCCGAGGATGGCAAGCAGCGCCTCGGGCCGGTAAGGCTTGGTCAGGTAGTAATGAACGCCGGCGGCAAGCCCCTCGGCGACCTCCTCGGGCGCGGTCATCGCCGTCTGCATCACGATCGGCAGCAAAGCGAGCCGCCGATCGCGCTTGATCTCGGCGACGAGGCGCAAGGCATCCATGTCCGGCAGGCGCCGGTCGAGCAAGAGCGCATCGAGCCGCTCGGCTAATTGCGTCAGAAGGCTCCTCGCCTCGGCGCCGGTCTCGGCGACGATGACCTCGTAGCCGCTGTCGATGAGGTTGGCCTTGAGGAGCTCCAGATAGACCGGATCGTCTTCGACGAGCAGGACGCGCCCAGACTCCATCGTCATTCCTCCGCAAAAGGCCGGAAGGGCTCTAACCGCCCGATGAGGGCGGCAAGCCGCTCTTCCAGGAGATCGAGCGCGGCGGCGATGGCCGCTTCGCTGCCCTCGCTCTTGATGAGCTCGTCGGCTTCGCGCGCGGCCTGAGAAAGCGCCTTGGCGCCGAGCACCGCCGCCGTGCCCTTGAGCGTGTGGGCGAGGCGGTGCGCGAGTGCCTGATTGCCGGCGGCGAGCGCCTGGCGCAGCGCGGTGATGTCGTTGGCGTGGTGGAGCGCGAACTTGCCCAACAGCTTCACATAGCGCTCGGGCCGGCCCATGACGGCGACGAGCCCCGCCTCGGCATCGAGCCCGGGGATGCTGCGGAAATCTGGCAAGGGCGGGGTTGGTAAGGGCGCGGCGGGCGCCGCTGGCGCGGCAGCGGCGGGCATGAGCCAGCGCTTGAGCTTGGCCTTTAACGCGGCCGGCGTAACCGGCTTGGCGAGATAGTCGTCCATGCCAGCGGCAAAGCACTGGCGGCGGTCTTCCTCGAAGGCATTCGCCGTCATCGCGACGATCGGGGTCTTGGCATGGCGCGGCAGGGCGCGGATCGCGCGCGTCGCGACGAGCCCGTCCATGACCGGCATCTGGATGTCCATCAGGATGAGATCGAAATCATTCGCCTCGGCGAGCTCGAGCGCCTCGGCGCCATCGCGGGCGACCGTGGGCACCAGGCCCGCCGAGGCGAGGATGTCGATGGCGACTTCGCGGTTGATCGGATTGTCCTCGACGAGCAGCACCCGGCCGGCAAAGCATGGCGTGCTCTCGGCAGGCGAGGCCGGCTGGGGGGGAGTCTGAGTCGGCGTCTCCTCTTCGAGCGTTTCGGCGAGCATCTCATAAAACTGCGAGGCGGTGGTCGGCAAGGGCAGGAGGGTGTCGAAGCGATGGCGCAAGGCGGGCTCGCCTTCCGGAATTGCCTCGGTGAGGCGTGTGGCGAACACGCGCCGCGGCGCAGGCTCGATCGCCTTGAGCTCCTTAAGCTCGTCTGCGTTCAGCAGCCGGTCGGCTTCGTGCGCCGCGCCATGGAAGATCAAAAAATCATAAGGCGCGCGCCCCTCGGCGGCCGTACGCACGCGCGCAAGCGCCTCGCGGCCGTTGGCGCAGCGATAGCAGCGCATGCCGAATTCCTCGGCAAACTTGGAAAGCTGCTCGCTGTCGGCATTCTTGCGGCCGACGATGAGCAGCCGCCGCCCCTTGAGCAAGGGGGCAAAGTGCGTCGTCGCCGCCGTGGGCAAGGCAGGCGGCGCGAAGGACACTTCGAGCCAAAACGTGCTGCCCACGCCGGGCACGCTGTCGGCGCCGACCCTGCCGCCCATCAAGTCGGCGAGCTCCTTGCAGATCGCGAGCCCCAGGCCCGTACCGCCATACTGGCGCGTCGTAGACAAATCCGCCTGCTCGAAGGGGCGAAATAGGCGCGCGCGCATTCCTTCATCGAAGCCGATGCCGGTGTCGGAGAGCTCGAAACGCAGCCGCACGGCCTCATCCGTGCTCGAAAGGCGCGTCACGGCGAGCGTGATGCTGCCTTCCGACGTGAACTTGACGGCGTTGCTTGCATAGTTGAGCAGGATCTGGCCAAGCCGCAAGGGGTCGCCATGCAAAAGCGCCGGCACGTCGGGCGCAATGGAAAGCCGAAAGTGGATCGGCCGCGCCGCGATGCGCTCCTCGATATGCACGCGCACCAGATCGAGCACGTCGTTGAGCGCGAAATCGATCTTTTCGAGTTTGAGCTGCCCGGCCTCGATCTTGGAAAGATCGAGGATGTCGTTAAGGAGCGCGAGCAGATGCTGCGCAGAAGTCGCGATGCGCTTTAAGCGCTGCAGCTGGCGCGGGTCGGTCTCATCCTCGAGCATGAGGTGGGAGAGCCCGACGATCGCGTTGAGCGGCGTGCGGATCTCGTGGCTCATGTTGGCGAGAAAGCGGCTCTTCGCGAGATTCGCCGCTTCGGCCGCTCGCCGGCTCGCCTCGAGCTCTTCCTCGAGCTTATGGCGCGCTTTTTGCTCCTCATCGGGCGGTGAAGAATCGCCGCTTATCGTCTTTCCCATGCTGTCACGCGCGTGTTGAACGTTATCGCTAATATAAGTGCTTGAGACTCGATAAAGAAGGGGCAGCAGTGGCCACGGCACAGCGAGGCAAGACCTATATCGTCGGGATTGGCGCTTAGTTGTGTATCGTTCTTTCTGTAAATTCCGTTTTTGCCGTTGTCTGCAGTGCGGGGAGCACAGGCTTGTTGTGCCGAAGGTCCTGTCCCGCAGGCGGCGCGCTGGTGAGTCTGGCGCCATGACCTCGAGAAAGGAGTGTAGCTCTCATGGCGACGCGAGTCGAAACGAATCCTCTGGAAGCCGCCTATGCGGTATTGCTTCAACACGGTCTCGACGGGGCCGGCGAAGCCCTGCGTATTCTGGTCAATGAAGCCGCCAAGATTGAGCGTGACGCGTTCATCGGCGCTCGTCCCTACGAGCGCACCGAAACGCGGCGCGAGGTCGCCTTCGGCTTCAAGCCCAAGACCATGCTCACCCGGCATGGCGAAGTGACCTTCCAGGCGCCCCAAGTGTGTTCCGGCGACTTCTATCCTTCCGTTCTGGAAAAGGGTACCCGCATCGACCAGGCGGTCAATCTCGCCCTGGCCGGGAGGTATGTGCAAGGTGTTGCCACCCGCCGCGTCATCGACGTCCTGCAACGCCTGCTCGGGCCTGAGATTTCGCTCTCCAGCGCCCAAGTCAGCCGCGCCGCAGCCAAGCTCGATGAAGGCCTCAAAGCCTGGCGCGAACGTCCCCTGGGCGAGGCGCCTTACCTCTTCCTGGACGCCCGCTACGAGAAGGTCCGCCTGGAAGGCAAGATCGTCGATTGTGCGGTGCTCATTGCAGTGGGGATCGAAGCTTCCGGCAAACGCAGGGTCTTGGGTTGCGAGATCGCCACCTCGGAAGCGGAGATCAATTGGCGTCGTTTCCTGGAGGGCCTCTTGGCCCGGGGCTTGAAGGGCGTCAAGCTCATCATCGCCGACGACCATGCGGGACTGAAAGCAGCCCGTCGGGCCGTGCTCCCCTCGGTACCCTGGCAACGCTGCCAGTTCCATCTGCAGCAGAACGCCGGCGCCTTCGTCACCCGGCAGGAGGCGAGAAAGACGGTTGCTGATAAGATGCGCGCCATCTTCAACGCGCCGGATCGGATGGAGGCCGAACGGCTCTTGAAGGCCGCCCTGGAAGTCTGGCGCAAGGAACATCCCAAGCTTGCCGAGTGGGCCGAGACAGCCATTCCCGAGAGCCTGACCGTCTTTGACTTCCCAGCGGCGCATCGCATCCGGCTGCGCACCACCAATGGCCTGGAGCGGATCAACCGCGAGCTGCGACGACGCACCCGCGTCGCCAGCATCTTCCCCAACCCCGATTCCTGCCTGCGCCTCATCTCGGCACTGCTTGCCGAACTCGACGACGAGTGGATGACCGGCAAGGTCTATCTCAACTTCAACCTGTAACCCAGACGTCATGACCACCGAGCCGGAAATTTACAGAAAAGAGGTTGCACAATCGATCCTAGGATTATCCCTGGTTACTCGAGCCACGATATTGGGTCGCTCTGCTCCCAGTTGGCAGTGGCCGCCGGGGCAAAAATGATTGAAAAACATGTCAAGCTCGGTAGTGTTCAATGGTCGCACTTTGACTCAGTAGCCGTTGATCTCGCTAGTGACGAATTCTCAAATTTTGTCAAAGATGTGCGGAGAGCAGAAAAAATAGTTGGCGTAGAGACGAAGAAGATTTTTTCTTCGGAACATCATAAATATTGATAGGACAGAACGACGGAAAGTTAGGTGCAAATATCTGAATCACAGCCATCAATTCGTTCTTTTATGACAGGGTAAGCAATCTGGAGATCATGACGCGTGATTCCGCGCAGGGTTCGTTCCTTGAGCAGAGGTTTTATGTTGAAATCCGTTAGGATTGTTTTGTTTTCCGCTTTGGCTTTGTCGGGCTGTTCTACTTTTCCTGCCTGGTTGCCCTCATCTGGTCCGAGTATGGCGCAGGTGGCGGAGCAGGAAAATCTCGATTCGCCAATTCCAGTGGTGGAGATAACCGACGCCATAGCCCGTCGGGCGATGCTTTCGCAACGTGCCGAATCGTTTGCCGAAAATCTTGCAACCGCAATGCCACCTGGTTATGTGGTGGGGGCGGGCGATGTGCTGGAGGTGTCTGTTTGGGAAGCGCCGCCGGCAGCGCTCTTTGGCGCGGCAGTGGTGGATCCTCGTGCGGGGCTCACAAGCACGCGGCAGACGACATTGCCCGAGCAGATCGTCAATGCCGAGGGTGTGATCAACGTGCCTTTTGCGGGTGCGGTGGCGGTGGCAGGCAAGACGACCCAGCAAATCGAAGCGGAAATCGTCCGGCGCCTGGCTGGCAAGGCTAATCAGCCACAGGTGCTCGTGCGTGTAATCCGTAATGCAACACAGAACGTGACCGTGGTGGGCGAAGTGGTCCAGGCGACCCGCATGCCATTGACGCCCAAGGGCGAGCGGCTTCTGGATGCAATCGCTGCAGCGGGCGGCGTGCGCCAGCCGGTGGGCAAGATCACGGTGCAGCTGGCTCGTGGCGGCAAGGTGATGAGCATGCCGCTGGATAAGGTGATTCAGGATCCGCAGCAGAATGTCTATTTGCAGCCGGGCGACGTGGTAACGGCGCTCTTCCAGCCCCTAAGTTTCACGGCGCTGGGAGCCACAGGCCGAAACGAGGAAGTGCCCTTCGAGGCAACCGGCATTACGCTCGCTCAAGCGTTGGGGCGCATGGCTGGCTTGCGCGATACCCAGGCCGACGCGCGTGGCGTGTTCATCTTCCGCTTCGAGGAGCCTGGCATAGTCAAGGCCGACGGCAAGCCGCTGCCACAGACGCCGGAGGGCAAGGTGCCGGTGGTGTATCGGCTAGATTTGAAAGACCCGCGTGCTTTCCTCGTGGCGCAGAATTTCCCGGTGAAGAACAAGGACGTGGTCTATGTCGCGAACGCCCCGGGCGCGGAGTTGCAAAAGTTCCTGAATATCTTGACTTCGTCTCTCTTCTCGGTCAGCAGTCTAGTGAATCTGGGGCGGTGATTGGGCCGCAAATCTGGTGCCAGAGAGCTGCTAATCGACATCACGCGCTTGCTTGATCGCGCCATGCAGGGGCGACGGCCGACCGGGGTTGATCGCGTCGGGCTGGCATACATCCACCATTTTCGTGATCGGGCAAAGGCGTTGGTGCGACTCGCCGGGCGCTGGGTGGTCTGCTCGGCTGCCGATTCGCAACACCTCTTCGATTGGGTCGTGGCTTTAGGCGGAGGAGGGACGGTGCGCATGCATGGGCTGGTGGGGAAAAACTATGCGCTGAACTGGCAACCGCCGCGCGCTGGCGACATTTTGTTGAATGTCGTCCATAGCGGGCTCGATCGTGCGGATTATGGTAATCGCGTTCGACGTCATGGATTGCGGGCGTTGTATTTTTTGCATGATCTGATTCCCATCCGCTTTCCGGAATACAGCCGTCCAGGGGAGGCGGAAAGACATCGGCAACGTCTCTTGACAATGCTGACAACGGCGCACGGGGTGGTTGTGAATTCATTGGTAACGGGACGGGAGCTCGAAGATTTTGCGGCTTCTCAGGGGATCCCCGCGCCTGACTGGATTGTGGCGCGCCTTGCCCCTCCAGCTCTTCCACCGAGTCAAGTCCAAAATCTGCTGTAAATTCGCTCCGGTCCGGTCAATGACGAATGGTTTTCAGCTGGCGAGGGCGACAACGTTGTTGCCCTCGCCAGCGGCGGCGCGGGCGGCGGCCCACTCCTTGAATTCATCCATATCGAGGTACTTTCGTTCCTGCCATGCTTCGTTCTGCTCGGCCAGCAGCGCACCGATCAACCGCAGGGCCGACTCGTCGTTCGGGAAGATGCGAATGACGCGCTCACGGCGGCG
>JAOAHQ010000018.1 GCA_026415155.1 Rhodocyclaceae bacterium | reverse complement strand
TTGTCCATTGGAACGCGAGCGGCGCTCGCCGGCGAGGGCGAGGAGATGCGCGCCCGGGCGACGAGTCCATAGCGGTGCCTCTGGACGAGGAGCACGGGCGCGCGGATGCCGCCCGCAGCCCGAGCGCCGCCGCGTAGGGCACCGTGAAAGTCGTGGAGTCTCTTCATGGATCATCTGCCCGATCTAATGGACAATCTGGGTTGAAAACAGTGCCCAAGGGAAGCGGCAGGGCGGGCGGCTCATGGTTCGCGGGCGGGGCAGCCGTAAGGCTTGGGCGCGGGGCGCCCACAACTCGCTGTCGCTCGAACAAGTGGGCGCCTTATCCGCGCCCACAGCCTACGGCTGCCGACGCCCGCTCACAAATCGCCGCCCGCCCTGCCGCTTCCCTGTCCAGTTCATTCGTTTCGGATCAATAACTTCGAAGTTAGGCGAGGTTCCGAAAACGAAGTTTCGGCGCAGGCTAACATCGGCACAGCCGATGTTAAGCGAAGCGGCCGAAGCCAACACCGCGCAACGCAGCCATCCGGCCGCGCAGCAGATTTATTCAGCGTTTCCTCAACGGCGCGCCTGAATCTCGTCGATATAGCCCACCATGCCGGTGCGGATGTTGGCGGCATTGCCCTCGTCGGTGTCGATGTGCATCGCGAGGCGGAAATTGGGATGGACGCGCACGACGACGTCGCCGAAGATCAGCTCGCGTTCGCCCTCGACGCGCACGCGCACGACGTATTTGTCGCGCAGCCCGCGCTTCATCGCGTCCTCGGGCGACATGTGGATATGACGCTGCGCGCAGATCACGCCGCGCGGGATCGTCGTCGTGCCGGCCGGCCCTTCGAGCGTGATGCCCGGCGTGTTGGCCAGATCGCCCGATTCGCGGATCGGCGGCTGGATGCCCAGCTTGAACTGCTCGGTCATCGCGATCTCGACCTGGGTTTCCTTGCGCGTGGGGCCCAGCACGCGCACGTTCTCGATGCGGCCTTTGGGCCCGATGAGATTCACTTTCTCGGCGCAGGCGAACTGGCCGGGCTGGGAAAGCTCGTGCTCAGGCGTGAGCTGATAGCCCGGGCCGAAGAGCTTATCGACGTCTTCTTGCGATAGATGCACGTGGTGGGCCGAAATCTCGATCGGAATCGGCTCATCCTGCCGGCCGCCGCGGGCGATGAGCACCCGCTCGGTGGCGCGCAAGGCCTCCCAGGCGACGAGCCGCTCATCATTGCTCGCGATGACGAGGATCTTCACCGGCGCATCCTCGGCCGAGATCACCGCATGTGAAGCGACCGGCCCGAGGTTGCGGTTTTTCTCCTCGTCGAGCTTGATGCCCATGAATTCGAGGCCCTGGCAGGCCAGGCTCCTCACCGCCGCGCTTTGTTCGCCGATGCGGCCCGTGAAGGCGAGCACGTCGATGCCGCCCATCGCGGCGACATAGGCGCCGATCGTCTTCCTGATCTGGTAGCAGTAGGCGCGATGCGCAAGCAGCGCCCGATGGTGCCCCTCTTCGGCGGCGGCCTCGATCTCGCGGATGTCGCCCGAAATGCCCGAGATGCCTTTGAGACCGCTCTCGGCGTTGATGAGCCTTGAGAGCGCCTCGGGCGACATCTGGTAGTGCTCCATGAAGTGGATCATCAAGGCCGGATCGAGGTTGCCGGCGCGGCTTGCCATGATGAGGCCTTCGGAGGGTGTGAGCCCCATCGTCGTATCGACCGAGCGGCCATGATCGATCGCGCACATCGACGAACCGATGCCTAAGTGACAGGAGACGATCTCGAGTTCGGAGAGCGGCCGCTTCGTCACTTCGGCGGATTTGAGCGAGACATAGCGGTGCGAGGTGCCGTGAAAGCCGTAGCGGCGGATGCCATCCCGCTTGTAATACTCGTAGGGCAGCCCGTACATGTAGGCGTAGGTCGGCAGCGTCTGGTGGAAAGCGGTATCGAACACCGCCACGTGCGGCACGGCGGGGAAGAATTTCATCGCCGCCTTGATGCCGGCGAGGTTCACCGGGTTGTGATAGGGCGCGAAGACAGCGAGCCGCTCGATGTCTTGCATCACCTCGGGCGTGATGACCGTCGAGCTGTAGTACTTGCTGCCGCCATGCACGACGCGGTGGCCGACGACGACGACCTCCTGCGGCATGAAGGCGTAGCGGCCGTCGAGTTTCCCTACCTCGTCGAAGATGACGTTGAAAAGCTCCGCGAGCTCGAAATGGGGCCGGCGGCGTTCGATCGTCTGGCCGCCCGCGGTGAGCCGCACGCCGACTTCGCCCGCTTCGACCCGGTCGAAGATGCCATGCACGGCGAGCGACTCGTCCTCGGTGTCATAGACGCCGAAGCGGATCTGCGCATGCCCGACGTTGAGCGCGAGGATGCGGCCCGGCGTGGCGGACTTGAGCGATAGCAGGTAAGGGTCGGCGGCATTGGCCACCGCCTGCGCCTGGATCTGGCTGCTCGTGATGTCGATCGCCTTGGCGGCGTTTTGCTTGACGCGCTCGGCCAATAGGCGCGACAGATACATCACGGCCGGCGGATGGGTGACGATCTCGCGGGTAAACACCGCCTGCGGGATCATCAGCACGAAGCAGCGGCTGACGGCGAGGATGTCGGTCACCGAGCGATCGCCGGTCAAGAGCGACATCTCGCCGAAGACGTCGCCTTCCTTGAGTTCACCAATCACGGTACGCTCGCCCAAGGGGCTGGTCACCGACACTTCGGCCTGCCCCGAGAGGAGGACGCCGAAAAATTCGCCCGGATCGCCGCACTCGCGGATGGCCTCCTTGCCTTCGAAGCTGCGCACTTGACTGGCGGCGACGATGGCGTCGAGCTTCTTTTCAGGGAAGCCCTCGAAGAGGCGGACGTGTTGGATCAAAAATTCCTTGACTTCTTGCGGGGTCATGGCGGGCCTTTGCTTTTCAGAAAATCTTAGCGAGAGTATCGCACAAGCATGTCACGATTGTTGCGCCGCAGCAGGCAGAAGGCCCCGCCACTCCGTGATAGCATGTTCCGATGCAACTGACCCTGCTGGTGCCCGGTCTCCTCCTGCCCGAGACGGTCCGCGAGGACATCCTCTTCGACCTCGAAGCGCCCGCACTCTCCTTGATCCTCGGGCGGGCCCAGCGCAAGGTCGATGAAGGCGACTGGCTCGCCCAGGCCTTTGGTCTTTCCGCCCCCCTGCCGGCCGCCGCCTTGCGCAAACTCGGCGCCGACGGCACGGCCTCGGGCTTCTGGCTCTGCCTCGACCCCGTGCATTGGCGCGTCGCCCGCGACGGGGTCTTTCTCGCCGATCCGGCGCAATTGCGCCTCACGGCAGCAGAGGCCGCCGCCCTCATCGACGCCCTCGCGCCGCTCTTTGCCCCATGGGGAGAACTGTCGGCCTCGGCGCCTATGCACTGGGAATTGCGCCTCACCCGCTCGCTGCTGCTCGAAACCCAGCCGCTTCACGAGGCGATCGGCCGGCCCATCGATCCCGCGTGGCCCAGCGGCCTCGACGGCGGCTCATGGCGGGCGCTCTTGGCCGAAGCCCAGACCCTCTTGCATGCCCATCCGGTCAATCGCCAACGCGAAGCGCGCGGCGCGCCGCTCATCAACAGCCTCTGGCCCTGGGGATTTGGCAGCCTGCCCGAGCGGGCCGAGACCCTCTTCACGGTCGGCTGGAGCGAGGATGCGCTCCTCGCCGGCCTTTGCGCGCTCGCCGGTATTCCCCACCTCCCTCCGCCGCCGCGCTACCAACAGGCGAGCGGCCATGTGCTCTGCAAGCTCGATCAACTCCTGCCGGCCGCCTATGCGCTCGACGCCCTCGCCTGGCAGGAGGGCCTGCGCGCGCTCGAAGGGGAGTGGCTCGCGCCGGCACTGGCCGCAATGAGGGGCGGCGAGTGCGAGGCGCTGCGCCTTGTCGCGACCGGCCTCTTCGGCGAGCGCCAGCGTGTAACCTACTCGCTCGTGCGCGGCAATCTGTGGCGCTTCTGGCGCCGCCCGCAGCCGCTTACCGAGCTCTTCGCCGCGCCATGACCCGCTTCGTTGAGCGCCCCGTGCCGCAGCGCGCACGGCTCGTGCTCGAACAAGCCGGCGTGCATCCGCTGCTCGCGCGCCTCTATGCCGCGCGCGGCGTGAAGGAAGCGAGCGAGCTCGACACTGGCCTCGAAGCGCTCTTGCCGCCGCAGGGCCTCAAAGGCATCGCAGCCGCCGCCGCGCTGCTCGCCGACGCGATCCAGACCAAGAAGAAGATCCTCATCCTCGCCGACTACGATTGCGACGGCGCCACGGCCTGCGCCGTCGGCCTGCGCGCGATTCGTTGCCTCGGTGGAGAAGTCGATTACCTCGTGCCCAACCGCTTCGAGACGGGCTATGGCCTCTCGCCCGAAGTCGCACATCTTGCCGCCGCGAAGCAGCCCGATCTCCTCGTCACGGTGGATAACGGCATCGCGAGCGTCTGCGGAGTTGCCGAAGCCAAGCGGCTTGGCATGCGCGTCGTCATCACCGATCATCACCTGCCGGGCAGCGAGCTGCCTGAAGCCGATGCGATCGTCAATCCGAACCAGCCCGGCTGCCCCTTCCCGAGCAAGGCCATCGCCGGCGTCGGCGTCATGTTCTACGTCATGCTCGCCCTGCGCGCCGAGCTGCGGCGCCGCGGGCACTTCGCCGTCCGAGCAGAGCCGAATTTCGCAAGCCTGCTCGATCTCGTCGCGCTTGGCACCGTGGCGGACGTTGTGCCGCTTGACCGCAACAACCGCATCCTCGTCGCCCAGGGGCTCGCGCGCATCCGCGCGCGGCGCATGAGTGCCGGCATCGCGGCGCTCTTTTCCGTCGCCGGCCGCGATCCGACACGCGCCGGCACCTTCGACCTCGGCTTTGCCGTCGGCCCGCGCCTCAATGCCGCCGGCCGGCTCGCCGACATGAGCCTCGGCATCGAATGCCTCATCACCGATGACATGGGGCGCGCCTTGAACCTCGCCCGCGCGCTCGACGCGATCAACCGCGAACGGCGCGCCATCGAGGAAGACATGCGCGAAGCCGCCTCTATCCAGCTCGAAGGCATGGCGGCCGATGAGCGCGCCTCGCTCATCCTGTTCGATCCCGCCTGGCATGAAGGCGTCATCGGCATCCTCGCCGGCCGCATCAAGGAAAAGGTGCATCGGCCCACCTTCGTCTTCGCGCGCGGCAGCAAGGGGCTCCTCAAGGGTTCCGGCCGCTCGATTGCTGGCCTGCATTTACGCGACGCGCTCGATCTCGTCGCCAAGCGCCACCCCGGCTTGCTCGAACGCTTCGGCGGCCATGCCGCGGCCGCCGGCCTCACGCTCAAGGAAGAGCATCTGCCCGCCTTCGAACAGGCCTTCGAGGAAGTCGCGCGCGCCCTCTTGCCGCCTGCGGCGCTCACGCGCACCTTGGAAACCGATGGCCCGCTCGAAGCCGGCTACTTTGGCCTCGCACCCGCCCGGCTGCTCGCCGACTCGGTCTGGGGCCAGGGCTTTCCCGCACCGCTGTTTGCCGACGAATTCGAGGTCGAGACGCAGCGGCTCCTCAAGGACAAGCACCTCAAGCTCACGCTCAAGAAAGGCCGCACCCGCTTCGACGCAATCCGCTTCAACCATGCCGAAAGCGCCCCTGAGCGGCTCCTCGCCGCCTTTCGCCTCGACATCAACGAATGGCAGGGCGAGGCGAGCGTGCAGCTCGTCCTAGAGCACTTCGAGCCGGCCTGAAACCATCCTCGACGCCTGCCTCGGAAAGTCGGCGCTGGCGGGACGGCATTCCAGCCGTGATCTTGTGGCAAAATGCGCTTTGGAGATGGCATTCCTCCCGGCGGCCGCCAGCCGCCAAACCGCCCAAGACCGCGCCCTGCGCGGCGCGGGACGATGATGCCTACGCCAGGCCCGGACGGGTCGCGTAGGTTGATTGCGCGCCTGTCCGCACGACACGCAATCGGGACAGAGCATGCACACTTCAATACTCGCCATTTCGCTTGGTGCCGCCGTCGGCGCGGTTTCGCGCTGGCTGCTCGGCGCCAAGTTGAACAGCCTCTTTCCGGCGATCCCCCCCGGCACACTGGCCGCCAACGTCATCGGCGGCTACATCGTCGGTCTCGCCATCGCCTTTTTCGCCCAGGCGCCCAATCTCGCCCCCGAATGGCGGCTCTTGATCATCACGGGTTTTTGCGGCGGACTCACCACCTTCTCGACCTTTTCCGCCGAGGTCGTCACGCTACTGCAAGGCGGCCGTCCCGGCATGGCGCTCGCCGCCATCGCGCTGCATCTAGCCGGCTCGCTTGCCGCCACCGGGGCCGGCCTCTTGACCTGGCAACTCTTGAAATCCACCTGAGGAGACCGCGATGAACGGTTACCAGATCACTTTCTTCACCAGCCAGGACAAACGCCACAAGGGCAAGCCGATCGGCGACTGGCTCGTGCATCTCGCGCAGGAGATGGGCCTGTCCGGCGCGACGCTCTTCACCGGCGGCGAGGGCTTCGGCCACCACCGCAAGATCCACTCGGCACACTTCTTCGAACTCGCCGACCAGCCCGTCGAGGTGACGATGGCGCTCGCGGCCGATCAGTGCGAACGCCTGTTCGCGCGGCTCAAAGAGGAAGGCGTGCATCTGTTCTACGTGAAGACCGCCGTCGAGTTCGGCACGCTCGGAGAGGATGCGTGACCGAAATCTGGACGCAGGCCGCGCTCTGGCTGGGGCTGGCGCTTTTGGCATCCTTGCTGTCAATCTGGCTGCGCGTCGCCACGGCGCTCTCCGAGATCGTCGTCGGCACCATCGCGCAACTGTTGATCGGCGCCGCGCTCGGCGGCGCGCTGCTCGCGGGCGACGCCTCCTGGATCAAGTTCCTCGCCGGCGCCGGCGCGATCCTGCTGACCTTCCTCGCCGGCGTTGAACTCGACCCGGCGGTATTCAGGAAGGAATGGAAACAGGCCACCGCCATCGGCCTGGTGAGCTTCGCCGCGCCCTTCCTCGGCTGCGCTTTGCTCGCGCGCTCGCTGCTCGGCTGGCCGCCGGAGGCGAGCTGGCTCGCCGGCATCGCGATGTCGACGACCTCGGTCGCCGTCGTCTATGCGGTGATGCTCGAATTCGGCCTCAACGCGACCAATTACGGCAAGGTCGTGCTCGCCGCCTGTTTCGTCACCGATCTCGCTACCGTCGTCGCCTTGGGCCTCATCTTCGCTCCCTTCACCTGGAAGACGCTGGTCTTTCTCGGTGTCGGCGCAGCCGCCTTCTTCGTGCTGCCCTGGTTCGTGCCGCGCTTCTTCAAGCGCTATGGCGGCCGGCCCTCGGAACTCGAAGCCAAGCTCCTGATGTTCGTGCTCTTCGGCCTCGGGGCGCTGGCCACCTGGGCAGACAGCGAGGCGGTGCTGCCGGCGTATCTGATGGGCATGGTGCTCGCCGGCACGGTCGGCAAGGATCACGCGCTGGTGCGGCGGCTGCGCACGCTGACCTTCGGCCTCTTGACGCCCTTCTATTTCATCCGCGCCGGCTCCCTCGTCTCGCTGCCGGCGCTCTTCGCCGCGCCGGGGGCCTTCCTCGCGCTGCTCTTCGGCAAGATGCTGACCAAGGTGGCCGGCGTCTATCCGGTGACGCGCGCCTACCGCTCGCCCAGGCAGGAGGGCATGTACACGACGCTCTTGATGTCGACGGGGCTCACCTTCGGCACCATCTCGGCGCTGTTCGGTTTGAGCCACCAGATCGTCGATCAGGCGCAGTATTCCGCGCTGGTCGCCGCCGTGATCGGCAGCGCGGTGGTGCCGACGCTGATCGCCAACGCCTTCTTCCTGCCGCGCCACCTGCTCTCGCAAGGAAACAAGCCATGAAGCACATCCTGATCGCCTACGACGGCTCCGACCCGGCCAAGCACGCCTTCGAGCAGGCCCTCGATCTCGCCGGCCGCTACGACGCGCAGCTGACCGTGCTGGCGGTCGCCCGTCCGCCCGAATTCGGCACCGAAGTCGAAACCGAGGCCGTCATGGAGAACTCCCTGCAGCATTGCCGCGCTATCCTCGAACCGCTGAAGGCGCTCGCCCCCCAGGCGCGCTTCGAAGTCGCCGTCGGCCATCCGGCCGTCAAGATCACGACGTTCGCCGAAGACAACGGCGTCGACCTCATCGTCATGGGCCATCGCGGCAAGACCTTGTTCGACCGCTGGCTGATCGGCTCGGTGGCGAAGAAGGTGATGAGCTATGCGCCATGTAGCGTGCTGATCGTGCGCTAAGGCATCTTCATGAGAAAATTCGCTGCAAACTCCGGCGGGCCAGGCGCCCACCGGCCGGCAGTCTTCAACATCGTACCCTGCCCCGAGCGGAAGATCATGCACCCCGCCAGGGCCGACCGACTCCATGGAAGCCTTTCTGATCTCCACCGGCATCGTCGCCCTGGCCGAAATCGGCGACAAGACGCAGCTATTGGCTTTTCTCCTTGCCGCCAAGTTCCGCAAGCCCTGGCCGATCGTCGCCGGCATCTTCGTCGCAACGCTCGCCAATCATGCCTTTGCCGGCGTACTGGGCGCGTGGCTGGCCGGCATCATCGCGCCCGAGGCGCTGCGCTGGATTCTCGGCCTCTCCTTCCTCGGCATGGCAGTTTGGACGCTGATCCCCGACCAATTCGAGGAAGACGAGGCGCATCTGGCGCGCCTCGGCGTCTTTGGCACCACGGTGATCGCCTTTTTCCTCGCCGAAATGGCAGATAAAACGCAAGTTGCCACCGTGGCACTCGCCGCCCAATATCAGGCCCTCATCGCCGTCGTGGCGGGTACGACGCTCGGCATGTTGATCGCCAACGTGCCGGCGGTGCTCTTGGGCGAGCAAATCGCCGCGCGATTGCCGGTGCGCCTCGTGCATGGGCTCGCCGCCCTGCTGTTCGCTCTCCTCGGCATCGCGACGCTCGCCGGCGCCGGCGAGCGCTGGGGGCTGTGAAACCGCAAGCCTTTTCCCTGCGTATCATTGCGCCCCATGGAGTCCTGCTCTTCTTCCTGCGGTTGCGCCGCCGCAGCCGCGCATGCCGAAGCCAAGACGCTGCGCTGGCTGCTCGCCATCAACGCCGTGATGTTCTGCGTCGAACTTCTGGCAGGCTGGCTCGCCGAATCGACCGGTCTCATCGCCGATTCGCTCGACATGTTCGCCGACGCGGCGGTCTATGGCCTCGCGCTCTATGCGGTGGGCCATGCCGGCCAGCAACTCAGAGCCGCGCGCCTTTCTGGCTGGCTGCAACTCTTGCTCGCGCTGGGCACCCTGGGCGAGGTGCTGCGGCGCGCGCTCTTCGGCAGCGAGCCTGAGCCTGCGCCAATGGTGGGCATCGCCCTCTTGGCACTCGTGGCCAATCTCACCTGCATGATGCTGCTGGCCAAGCACCGCGAAGGCGGCGCACACATGAAGGCGAGCTGGATCTTCTCGACCAACGACGTGCTCGCCAATCTCGGCGTGATGCTTGCTGGCGCGCTGGTGGCCTGGACGGGCTCGAACCTGCCGGACCTTGTGATCGGCACGCTGATCGCCCTCCTCGTCGCCCACGGCGCGCGGCGCATCCTCGGCTTCGCTCGTTGAGGCCGTCCTGCCAGCGCCGAGTTTGCGATGACCCCGCCTCGCCCAGCGATGCCCCGCGCCATCTGGGCGCTCGGCTTCGTGAGCCTCTTGATGGACGTCTCCTCGGAGCTCATCCACAGCCTCTTGCCGGTGTTCCTCGCCACCTCGCTCGGCGTCTCGGCCTTTGCGATCGGCCTCCTCGAGGGCGCGGCGGAAGCTACCGCCTTGATCGTCAAGGTCTTCTCCGGCGCACTGTCCGACTGGTGGGGTAAGCGCAAGCCCTTGGCGCTCTTAGGCTACGGCCTCGGCGCAGCGGCCAAGCCCTTGTTCGCGCTCGCGCAAGGCGCCGGGCTCGTCGTCGCGGCGCGGCTCCTCGACCGCATCGGCAAGGGCATCCGCGGCGCGCCGCGCGATGCCTTGGTCGCCGATCTCGCGCCGCCGGCGATCCGCGGCGCGGCCTTTGGGTTGCGGCAATCGCTCGACACCGTCGGCGCCTTCCTCGGCCCCTTGCTGGCGATCGGCCTGATGCTCCTGTGGGAAAACGATTTCCGCGCCGTCTTCTGGGCAGCGACTCTGCCTGCCTGCCTAGCCGTCGCACTGCTCGCCTTCGGCGTGCAAGAACCGGAAAGGCCTGCCGAGAGCCGGCGTATCAATCCGATCCGCCGCGAGGCGCTCTCACGCCTGCCGGCGGCCTACTGGCGGGTGGTCGGCATCGGCGCGCTCCTCACGCTGGCGCGCTTTTCCGAAGCCTTCCTCGTGCTGCGCGCGAATCAGGCGGGGCTCGCCATCGCCTGGACGCCGCTCGTGCTGATCGCGATGAACATGGTCTATGCAGCCGCCGCCTATCCCTGCGGCAGGCTCGCCGACCGCATGAGCCATGCCGCGCTCTTCGCCTGGGGCTGTTGCGTGCTGATCCTCGCCGAGCTGCTGCTCGCCTGGGGCGGCCCCGCCGGCATCGCGTTGGGCATCCTCGGCTGGGGCCTGTCGCTCGCGCTCACCCAAGGGCTCTTGGCGACGATGGTGGCCGATGCCGCGCCCGCCGATCTGCGCGGCACGGCCTATGGCTGCTTCAACCTCGCCAGCGGCCTCGCGATGCTCGTTGCAAGCGGTCTCGCCGGCCTGCTGTGGGATCGCTTCGGTGCGGCATTCACGTTTCTCGCTGGCGCGGCCTGCGCGGCGCTGGCGCTGCTTTTCTCGTCTTGGCCGGCGCTGAGGCGAGGCTGACCGGCCTTCTAGCGCCGCTTGCGGCTCCAGGGGTATTCCTCGACCACGGCCTCGGCGATCCGGTAGCCGGCTGTGCCCTCCGGCGTGACGGCCGCGACGGTCTTGAGCTCGCCCGTCACATAGACGGGAAAAATTGCCACCTCGGGAGAAAGCGGCGCCTTCGGCAGCACATGCACGATCTGGTTCGCGGGCGGCGGCGGCGTATGGATGCAGGCGCCGTAATACGGGACGAGCAGAAACTCGGTGATGCCTTGCGCGTTTCGCTCGAGCGTGACGACGAAACCGGCGATGCGCACCCGCTTGCCATCGAGCGCCTTGACGACCGGCGCTCGGTCCAGCTCGCGGCGCAGTTTTTCGAGCAGCGCATTGGCCTGCGGGTCGTTGTCGGACAGCGCGGCGAGATCGACGCCTTCGAGGGGCTTTCTGGGATGCCAGTTTGGCGGCAGCAGCGCTTCCCAAGTCAGATCGATCACACCAGCCGGCGGTGACGGACTGGCCTGCCCGGCCAGCCGCTCGCCGATGCGGAACTCTGCTTGGGCGAAGGCGAGACCGGGCAGCAAAACGGCGAGGCCCAAGCCTCGCCGCAACGCCGCGCCAAGCCTAGCGCGGCAGCTCTTCGAAGACATTCGTCCAGACGTTCAATACCTGTGTGCCGCCATTGGCATCGCCGGTCTTGATCTCCTTGACGTAGGAGAGCGTCTGCATGTCGATCTTGTGCAGGTTGCCATCGGCGGCGTTCGAGAGATAGCCAAAGCGTCCATCTTTCGTGAAGGCGATGTGGCCCATGCGCCCCTTGCCGATGTTGAGATCCTTGACGACCTTGAAGTCTTGCGCGAGATCGATGATCGACACCCAGTTGTTGCCGTAGTTCGTCACCACCGCATAGCGGCCATCCGGCGAGTTGTAGGTGTGGCCGATGCCTGTGGAAACGGTTTCGGTGCGCTTGACGAACTTCTTGGTGGCGGCATCGATGACCGTCACCTCGGTGCCGACGAGGCTGCTGCCCGGGCCGCGGTTCAACATGAAGAAGTACTTGCCGTCTTGCGAGAAGTTGCCGTGGTGCCCTTCGATTGCGCCCTGGCCGATGACCGGCATTTTCACCCACGCCACCTGCTCGAAGCTGCCGATCTTATAAACGAAGGCACCGGGATAGTTCTGGTCGCGGTCCTTGCCTTCGACGACGAGCCAGACCTCCTTGCCATCGGGGCTCGGTACGGGGTAATGCGGCTTCGAAGGCATCTTGATCTTCTTCACCGACCAGTCGCTGGTGTCGATGATCACGAAGTGGTCATCGACGCGATCGACGGTGAAGGCATAGCGTGAGTCGTAGCTCCAGGCGTTGTGCATCGAGGTCGGCCCCGCCGGCTGCCCTGCGACGTCGAGGTCGATATTCTTCACCACCTGGTCGGTCGCGGTGTCGATGAAAGCCACGCGCAGCTTGCCGTTATCGAGCCCCCAGTGGTTGACCATGACGAGCTTGCCATTGGGGCTCGCGAGCGGATGCTTGGGCCGGTTGCCGGTCTTGACCTTGGCGACCACGGCGCGCTTCTCAAGATCGATGACGGTCACCGTCGTGCCCCCCTCGCCTTCGGCGCCGACATAGACCTTGCGCCCATCCGGCGTCGTCGTGCCGAGCGCGGCGTTTTGCTTCTCGGTCTCGAGCGCGGCGACGACCGTATCGGTCGCCGGATCGACGAGATAGGCCATGCCCTTGCCGCCATGCAGATGGACGATCAGGTTCGGCCACTTGACTTCCGTGCTCTTCGGTGCAGTCGCCGTCGTCGCGCAACCACCGAGCATGAAGGCGGCGGCCATGCTGGCAGCCATGAGAGTCTGCTTGAAACGCATCACT
Source organism: Rhodocyclaceae bacterium (assembly GCA_026415155.1). GTDB lineage: Bacteria > Pseudomonadota > Gammaproteobacteria > Burkholderiales > Rhodocyclaceae > Sulfuricystis. The sequence continues at coordinate 5,101 of JAOAHQ010000018.1, read as the reverse complement.
TTCCTCCTCCTCGTTATGTTTTAACCGGCCCCTACCGGGCAGGCAAACTATAGAGGAAATCCGGCCGTCGTGGCGAAGGAAAGCTGCTGGCGGAGCAGCCTCGTGCATCGGGCTAGCCGCCCGAATTGGCCTTGGATCCGAGGATCAGCTTGGCAAAGACGAAAGTCGCTCCGAGCGCAACGGCCAACAGCGCCGCCGTCGCAGCGAGGCGATTGAGCCACTCGGGCGCCAAGACGAGGACGAGGCCCAATTCCAGCATCATCATGCCGGAAAGGAATTTGAGCAGCCGCCCTTCCCGTTCGCTGAGCTTATGGACGGCCAGCGTGCCGACGAAGGCGAGCACGATCAAGGAGAGCGGCACGACATAGACGAGGTTGTAAAGCAGGAGCCACAGGTAGCGTATTTGAGGCGAGGGCTCGGCGAGCGTGAGCAAGCGCGTGTAGATCATCGGAAAGCCCGCGGTGCAAAGCAGCTCATAAAAATTGGCCGCCACGGCGAGCACGGCAGTCGCGAGGAGCATGGCCGGCACATTGCCGGCCGCGACGATGGCCCGTGCCCGGCGATAGAGCGCGGGCTTGGCGGAATCTGGAATGGAAAGCGAGAAACCGCGCTTAAAGGCCAAGCCATCCTTGAGGTTGATGAGGCCAATGACGATGGCGAGCAAACCGGCTGCCGCGGTGATTCCTGTGAACGCGCCGAGCCAGTGGAAGACGTTGAGCCAGGCGGCCATGAAGGCGAAATACATCATGCCAGAAACGAGCACGAAAAGCGCGCCCACCGCCAGCATGCGGCGCCGCTCTTTCTGATGCGCCAGCAGACTCAACAGAAACAGCAGCACGAAGAAGGCACAAGGGTTGAAGGCATCGAGCGCGGCGATGACGAGCGTGGTGACGAGAAGCGACTGGCTCGCTGGATCGATCTGGCCCAAGAGCGGCAGCTCGAGCACAGCGTCTGCCTGCGCACTGCGGCCTGCGCGGCAATCGTCGAGCCGTTGCAAGAGCCGCTTGCCGGTGGTTTCTTCGCTCTCCCAGCCGACTTCCATCTGGCCGCAAAAGATCAGCGTCGGCACCGCCTCGGCGCGTTGGCCGAGAGATGCGGCGAGCGCCGCAAAAAGCTCGGCGTTGGCGCGATGGCGAGAAACCTCGCGCATCTCGAGGTCTACCCAGGGGCGCTCGCGCGGAATCGCGGCGATGAAGGGATGGGCCGCCTCGCAATGCGGACAGCCTTCGGCCCAGAAGAACCACAGCGTCACGCGCCCGCCGTCTGCTGCGGCGGCTGGCTGCGTCGCCCACGCCCAGGCGGCCCCCACCAGCCCGATGACGATCCAAACCAAGCGCCTCCAAGTCATGCGCGGATTCTCGGAAAAGTCGGCGCTGGCGGGACGGCGTTATAGTCGCGGCGATGGGTTCCGTTCATTTCGCCGCCGCCGGCATCGATACCTATTTCTGGCTGCCGCCCTTGGCCGGCGGCGTGCTCGCCTTTTTCTGCTCGATGGTCGGCATCTCGGGCGCTTTTTTGCTCCTGCCTTTCCAGCTGTCGGTGCTCGGCTTTGCCGGCCCCGCGGCAAGCGCGACGAATCTCCTCTACAACCTCGTCTCGATCCCCGGCGCACTCTGGCGCTACTGGCGTGAGAACCGTCTGTGGTGGCGGCTCGCCCTCATCATCACCGCCGGGGGCATCCCCGGCACCTGGCTGGGCGCCTGGTTGCGATCCCACCATTTGGCCGCGCGGGAGGATTTCGAGCGCTTCGTCGCCCTCGTCCTTCTCTACCTCGGGGCACGCATGCTCTCGGACATCCTGCGTCCCCCGGCCGCCTCCCCGTCTCCTTGCGAGGTGCCGGTGCTGCCTGCCCGAGGGCCGCTGCTCGCCGCCTCCTTCGTCGTCGGCGTCATCGGCACGATCTACGGCATCGGCGGCGGCTCGTTCATGGTGCCGATCCTCGTCTCGTATTTTCGCCTGCCGCTGCATGCAATCGCCGGCGCCACTCTCATGGCGACTTTCCTCACCTCGATCGCCGCCGTGCTCGGCTATCTCGTGCTGCCCACGCCGGCGGGCATCGTGGCAGGCCCCGACTGGGCGCTTGGGCTCCTCTTCGGCATCGGCGGTCTCATCGGCGGGCATCTCGGCGCCCGCTGCCAGCGGCATGTGCCACAACGGCTGCTCAAAGGGCTGCTCGCGCTCGTGCTGCTGGCGCTCGCGGCGCGTTACGTGCTCACTTGAAGCGGTAGAAGTCGCGGTTGAGGTAGGCGACGACATCCTCGACCTCTTGCGCGGTCAGCGCCGGGTGGTAATAGTCGCCCCAGCGTTGGGTCTCCAGGCGCAGCGCTTCGAGCGAAGTCACCTTGCGATCGGGACGCTCATAAAGCCCGGTGCCGTGGCAGTCGAGGCAGACTTTGTGGATCTCGGCGCCGCGCTGCGGATCGCCCTTGGGCGTCTCGCTACATGCCGCAAGCATCCAGGCCGCGGCCACGCAGATCACCGCGAGCCTCATGGCCGCCCCGCTTGGTGGCCCGGCCCTTGCCCCTCGCCGCGCCGATGCTCGCAGGAAGTGCCGTGCGCTTGGGCGCGCTTTTCCATCTCGGCACGATGCTCGGCCCGCAGGCGCGCCTTCTCGTCTGGGCCACGCGCCGCGCGCATTTTCGCCCGGTAAGCCTCGCGCTCCTCGTGAGTCATGAGGTCGGCGCAATAGATCAATTCGCGCTTCTCGACGGCATCAGTCCCCTGCGCCCAAACAGCGCCTGAACACAGCAGGATGAGCAGGCCGCCCAGCGTCAGGTATCTCATGTCGTTTTCCTTTCGTACCAATCCTTGCTGCCATTGACGAGCTTGACGACGAGGAGCATCACTGGCACCTCGATCAGCACGCCGACAACGGTGGCGAGCGCTGCGCCCGATTCGAAACCGAACAGCGAAATCGCCGTCGCCACGGCGAGCTCAAAGAAGTTCGAAGCGCCGATCAAGGCCGACGGGCAGGCCACGCTGTGCACCTCGCCGGCGAGGCGATTGAGCCAATAGGCAAGCCCTGCATTGAAGAATACCTGAAGCAGGATCGGCACGGCCAAGAGCGCGATGATGAGCGGCTGGTCGAGGATAGCTCGCCCTTGGAAGGCAAAAAGAAGAACCAAGGTAGCGAGCAGCGCGGCGATCGACCACGGGCCCAACTTGGCCAACGTCGCCTCGAACTGCGCCTGCCCTTTGGCAAGCAGCCGCCTGCGCCAAGTTTGCGCAAGGATGAGCGGAATGACAATGTAGAGCACGACAGAAGCGAGGAGCGTCTCCCACGGCACGCGGATTGACGCGATGCCGAGCAAGAGGCCGACGATCGGCGCGAAGGCGAACACCATGATCGTGTCGTTCAGGGCCACCTGCGAGAGCGTGAAGAGCGGATCGCCATTGGAAAGCCGGCTCCAGACGAACACCATCGCCGTGCAAGGCGCCGCGGCGAGCAGGATCAGGCCGGCAACGTAACTTTCGAGTTGCTCGGCAGGCATGAAGGGCGCAAAGAGTTGGCGCACGAACAGCCAGGCGAGGAAGGCCATCGAAAACGGCTTGACGAGCCAATTGACGAAAAGCGTGACGGCAATGCCTCTGACATGGCGGCGCACCTCGTGAAGCGCGCCGAAATCGACCTTGATGAGCATCGGCACGATCATCACCCAGATCAACAGGCCGACGGGGATATTGACCTGTGCCACCTCCAGCCGGCCGAGCCAGTGAAACGGCTCAGGCAGCCACTGGCCCAGGACGATGCCGATGACGATGCAGAGGAATACCCACAGCGACAACCAGCGCTCGAAAAAGCTCATCGGCGCGCCGGCAAGCGCCTTGCCGGTCACTTCACACTGCGTGCTCATGATCGGCCAATCTCGTCGAGACGCGCCTTGAGCGCCAGCTTGTCGAGCTTGGCAAGCGGCAGATTGACGAACAGCAAGATGCGGTTTTGGAGCTGAGTGAAAGCGAGGAAGAAGGCCTTGCGCTTCGCTTCGTCATCCCCTTGGACGGCAGCCGGGTCGGGCACGCCCCAATGCGCCGTCATCGGCTGGCCTGGCCAGATGGGGCAAACCTCGCCGGCGGCATTGTCACAGACGGTGAAGACGAAGTCGAGCTCGGGCGCGCCCGGCCGCGCGAACTCGTCCCAGCTCTTGCTGCGCAAGCCCTCGACGGGCAGACGGTTCTTCTTTAAAAGCTCAAGGGCAAAGGGATTGACCTGGCCGGTCGGGTGGCTGCCGGCCGAAAAGGCGCGAAAGCGCCCCTGCCCGTGCGCGTTGAGCAAGGCTTCGGCGAGGATGCTGCGCGCAGAATTGCCAGTGCAAAGAAAGAGGACATTGAGAGGTCGCTCGTTCATGGGGTTTCCTTTCGTGATTGGATTAAGCCCGCCGCATCGGGCGCCGCAGCCGCAGCCACGGCCGCCGTCGCCCTCGGCCAGCAGACGGCCTGCCCTTGGCAGCAGTTTTCGGTCAGATAGGCAATGAGCTCGTCCATCGCCGCGAAATTCGCCGCGTAAAAAATAAACCGGCTTTCTTGCCGGGATGTGACCAAACCGCTGCGCGACAAGTGGGCGAGGTGAAACGACAGCGTGGCCGGCGCAATATCGAGCGCCGCAGCAATGGCGCCCGCATTCAAGCCTTCCGGGCCCGCTTCGACGAGCAGGCGATAAATGCGCAAACGGGTTTCCTGCGCGAGCGCCGCCAGCCTGTCTACCGCCGCTTCGATCTTCATTTCGACCATTCCATAATTATCGAAATATTTGCCATTCTAGTCGGAAAAGCGTAAGCCGCACCAGATTTCCCGGAGCCATGCCTGATAGGTCTCAGGCTATCATTGGCGTGCCTGCTCCCTTGCGCAAAGAAAGTTCGTCGTTTTCTCGCCCCATGACCGCTTCGCCCCCCATTCCCATCTCCTTGCGCGAGGATTTCGAGCGGCGGTCTCAAATATAAAGTGGGCGGTCTCAAATATAAAGTGGGCGGTTTCAAGGTCGAAGTGCAACGAATTGACGAAAGTGTTGTTCGAAGTTGAAGGCCTCGGGCATGAAGAGTTCGGCAGGGCAAAGCCAGTTGAGGCTCTTGCGGGGTCGGGTATTGAGCTTCCAGGCGATGGCATC
>JAOAHQ010000019.1 GCA_026415155.1 Rhodocyclaceae bacterium | reverse complement strand
CTTTCGGTCATTCGCCTAGGATGAGGAGACTTCGGTGACTCAGCCCCAGCGCGTCGAAACCTTGAGCCACGCCCAGCGCGAGCGGCTGGCCTACATCGACTTTCGGCTTTACTTCTTCGGTGAGATCGGCCGTCCCGATCTCATCGAGCGCTTCGGCGTGGCGCCGGCCGGGGCGACGCGCGACTTGGCGCTGTATAGGGAAATCGCGCCACAAAACATCCTCTTTGATGGTAGCCACAAGGTCTACCGTATCGGGCAGGCGTTCTCCCCACTGTTCGAGCATGCCCCGCAGCGCGTGCTATCGGCACTGGCGCTTGGGTTTGGCGATGGGGTGAATGCCCCGGTCAAGCCCTTGCAGCCGCTGTTACCGTGCGAGTCGCCCGCCGCCCTCTCCACCCCCAGGATGGAGGTGCTGGCCCCGGTCTGTCGGGCCATCCACGCCAGGCGGCCCCTCGCCATCCGCTACCACTCGATGAAGAGCGGCGAGACCGAGCGGGTCATCGTGCCTTTCGCGCTGGTGGATACCGGCCTGCGCTGGCACGTGCGGGCCTTTGACAGGAAGCATGGCGACTTCCGGGACTTCGTGCTCACCCGCATCGAAGCGCCGGCCTTGCTGGATGAAGCGCCCCAGGCCCACGAACGGCCCGACCACGACATCCAGTGGACGCGTATCGTCGAGCTGGAGCTCGTGCCGCACCCGCGCCTTCAGCGCCCCGAGATCATCGAGCGGGACTACGGGATGCAGGACGGCGCGCTGCGGGTGCGGGTACGCGCGGCGGTAGCCGGTTACATGCTGCTGCGCTGGAGCGTGGACTGCTCGCCCGACCATCGCCTCACCGAAGAACAGTACCGCCTGTGGCTGGCCGATCCGCTGGCGCTGTATGGCGTCGAAAACGCCAAGCTCGCGCCGGGCTACCAGGCCCCGGCAACCAAGACATCACGCAAAGGATAAACACACGATGGCACAGAGCGACACCGCCCCCAAACACGGCAATGGCGGCAACCTCGGCTTCGAGGCCGAGCTCTTCAAGGCCGCCGACAAGCTGCGCGGCAACATGGAACCCAGCGACTACAAACACGTCGCGCTCGGGCTCATTTTTCTGAAGTACATCTCCGATGCCTTCGAGGCCAAGCACAAGGCGCTGCTGGCCGAAGACCCGCAGGCCGCCGAGGACAAGGACGAATACCTCGCCGATAACGTCTTCTGGGTGCCCAAGGAAGCGCGCTGGTCGCATCTGCAGGCCAACGCCAAGCTGCCCACCATCGGCACCTTGATCGATGACGCGATGCGCGCCATCGAGAAGGACAACGAGTCGCTCAAGGGCGTTTTACCGAAGGACTACGCCCGCCCCGCGCTCAACAAGGTAATGCTGGGCGAACTCATCGACCTCATCTCAGGCATTGCGCTTGGGGAAGAAGGCAACCGATCCAGGGACATCCTGGGCCGCGTGTACGAATACTTCCTCGGCCAATTCGCCGGCGCCGAAGGTAAGCGCGGTGGCGAGTTCTACACGCCCCGCTCCGTCGTGCGCGTGCTGGTGGAAATGCTGGAGCCGTACTCAGGCCGCGTCTATGACCCCTGCTGCGGCTCCGGCGGCATGTTCGTGCAGAGCGAAAAGTTCGTACAGGAGCACGGCGGCCGCATTGGCGACATTGCGATCTACGGGCAGGAGAGCAACTACACTACCTGGCGCTTGTGCAAGATGAACCTGGCGGTGCGCGGCATCGACGCC
>JAOAHQ010000009.1 GCA_026415155.1 Rhodocyclaceae bacterium | reverse complement strand
CAGGAGGAGACCAACGCCGTGCGCGAGCGGCTCTATGCCGGGCTCAAGGCGCACAAGGCGGCCTTGAAGAAAGAGGACAAGGTGCTGGCGTTCGAGGACTTGAAGGCCGCCAAGATCGCCAGCGAGACGATCATCAACATCCACAAGGCCGAGCGCCAGGCCTGGGGGCTGGATGAGGCCACCGCGCAGCCGACGATTGTCATCGAGCGCAGCTATGCGAAGAAGGAGCGAGCCGAATGAGAGTCATCATGACGAAGGGCGAGGAGTTTCCGCAGGATCAGCCGGAATGATGCGCCGCTTCCGCCAGCACCTTCGCCGCCCATTGGTTGAGACTGGTGCCGGCAGCCTGCGCTGCCACCAGCGCGGCGCTATGCACTTCCGGCGGGATGCGCAGCATCAGGCGGCCGGACGCCGGTCGGGTCGGCGCGCGCCCGGATTCGGCGCATTCTTTGAGGTAGAAGTCGATCGCGTTGTGGAAATTTTGGGTCAGCTCGGCCACCGTCTCGCCGTGAAAGCTGATGCGCTCGGTCTCCGGCAGGCCGAGCACGCGCCCGACGAAGAGATTGTCGCGTTCGTCGAAATCGACTCTGGCCGTAAAGCCTTTGTAGATCATGGTGTTCATGGTTCGATTCCTTGTGCCTTGAACCAGGCTCGCACCTCTTCGACTTGGTATTTCTTTGCTTCCTTTCCGGGGTGCGGCCGGTGCGCGTGTTTGACCGCAGCGCCGATGCGCAGCGCCACGCGCGAGCCTTCGCCTTCCTTGACCGTGCCGCCCAATGCGATGACGAGCGCTTCGATGTCGGAGAACTTGACCGTCCCGCTCGTCGGCCTGGCAAAGATGGCTTCGAGCGTCTTGCGGTGCTTGCGGTTCATGCGCTGCATGATAGCAGATAGTGCAAGCAGTGGCGGGCTTTCTTTGCAATCATGACCCGCATCCAGATCCCTCCCATCGACTTCCACGGCGGCCAGCAGGCCGTCATCACCCACCCGGCGCGCTTCAAGGTGGTCGCCGCCGGGCGGCGCTTTGGCAAGACGATGCTGGCGGTGGAGTGGCTGGCGCTCTATGACGACGGCAAGAGCGCCATCGAGGGCGGGTCGGTCGCGTTTTTCGCCCCCACGTACAAGCTGCTGGCCGACGTGTGGGCGGACATGGAGCGCACGCTTGCGCCGGTCACGCGCAAGGCCAACAAGACCGAGCAGCGCATCGAGCTCATCACCGGCGGCAAGATCGACTTCTGGACGCTGGAAGACCCCGACGCCGGGCGCGGGCGCAAGTACCACAAGATCGTCATCGACGAGGCGGCGCACGCGCGCTACCTCAAGGACGCCTGGGAGCAGGCCATCAGCCCGACGCTGACCGACTATCGCGGGCAGGCGTGGTTCATCAGTACGCCCAAGGGGCTGAACTATTTCCACGAGCTGTTCCAGCGCGGGCAAGACCCGGCGTACCCCGAATGGGCATCCTTTCACATGCCCTCCACGACCAATCCTTACATTCCACACGGCGAGATCGAGACCAAGCGCTGCGAGATTCCGGAGCTGGTCTTTCGGCAGGAATACCTCGCCGAGTTCGTCGTGATGGGCGCTGGTCTCATCAAGCCCGAGATGATCGTCACGACCCCGTGCCCGCCGGGGCTGCCGGTGGTGCTAGGGGTGGATCTTGCCATCAGCGAGAAGGAGGGCGCAGACTTCACCGCCATCGTCGCGATGGCGCGCGATCCAGAGTCGGGCCTGGTCTACGTCAAGGAGGTCGAGCGCTTCCGCGCTGGGTTCCATGAGGTGCTGGAGCGCATCAAAGCTGCGGCCGCGCGCCACAAGCCCCGCATGATCGCGGTGGAGCAGGTGCAGTTCCAGGCGGCCGTGGTGCAGGAGCTTGCGCGCACGACCCTGCTTCCGGTGCGCGGCGTGCGCGCCGATCGCGACAAGGTCACGCGCTTTGCGCCGCTGCTGACGCGCTTCGAACAGCACTTGGTGCGTCTGGATCCGTTTGGCTGCCCGGCGGTTTTCCGCGAGGAGCTGCTCGCATTTCCAGAAGGCAAGCACGACGACATGGTGGACGCCGCCAGCCATGCGTTTGCGGCGCTGGGCATGGCCGTCGGCGGCTACGCCACGGCAGGGACGAGGGTGTTCTGAGCCATGATCGCCGAAATTGCGCAGCTCATCGGTCCGACGGCCACGGCGCGGCTCATTGCCGCTTTCGGCGGGCGCGAGGTGCGCATGCCCATGCGCCACAGCGGC
>JAOAHQ010000035.1 GCA_026415155.1 Rhodocyclaceae bacterium | reverse complement strand
ATAAGAGACAGATTCCTGCCAGGCCAAGGTGTCTTTCATGGTCCATCCTTCTGGGGCGAGGGTGAGCGGGAGGTTGACGCAAGCCGTTGCCGCGCGGCCTCGCGCACTTCGGCTTCCGGGTCGGCAAGTAGCGGTGGCAGCGATGCGAGCGGCGCATTGGCGATTGCGGCTAGGCGCACCCACCATTCCGGGTCTTGCAGCAGGCTGGCGGCGAGCCCGGGTAGGGCGCGGCTGGCGACGATGGCGCGGATTTCCGCTTCCGGGTCGTTTGCCAGGGTGTAGAGCGCGAACGCTGGTAGGCGCCGAGCTACGGCTTTGCGCACTTCGCGCTCGGGGTCACGAGCGAGGCGGGCGAGCTGGCCGTGCGGCAGGCGCTGCGCCAAGGTGACGCGGATCAGATAATCCGGGTCGGCAAGCAGTGGCGTGAGGGCGGCGGGCGGTAGCCGGGTGGCGACGTGGAGCCGAACTTCCCGGTCCGGGTCGCGCATGAGCGCCGGCAGCTTATCGAGCGGCAGGCGGCTGGCTACGACCCGGCGCACGACTTCATCGCTATCGTCGAGCAGGGCTTCGAGCCGCTCGATGGGCGCGTAGCGCGCGGCGATGGCGCGCCGTTCCCAGAATAGGTCATGCAGGTAGTGCTCGGCCTCGTCCCGGTTGCGGCGCAAGAAGCGCTCGATCTGCCGGCCGCTGTGCGCCCGGACGCAGACCGCGTCAGGCTGGCAGCGTCCGGCCACGAGCAAGGTGGCGGCGTGGCGGCAGCCTTGGCAGCGTCCCGTCGGCGGGGGCGCGTCTGGGGCCGTGCCGGCGGTTTGGGGCGCATCAGGCATCGGCCCGGCTGGCGACGACGATGCCGGTGGCCGCATCGAGATCGGACGTGAATTCGAGGCAATGGCCGCGCGCATCGGTGTAGAGGTAGAACAGGTGGGTCGGAGTCTGCCGCACCGGGGTGAGCCGGGCGGGCACGTCGTCCTCGCCGCAGAGGGTGAAGTACACGCCGGGAAAGCGCTGCCGCAGGCTGGCGAGATCGTGCGCATGGGCGGCGGCTACGGCATCGAGGAGTTCCGGGGTGAGGCTCATGCTTCCTCCGGCGCGAGGCTGGCCGCGAAGCGGCTGAGCGAGGCGGCGGGTACGCCCATGCGGCGTGCCAGCCAGGGCGGCGGCGCGTCCAGCTGGGCTTGCAGACGGGCGAGCACCGCGCGCGCCGCGCCGCCTTGCGGCACTTTGATCGGATGTACGCCGGCGCGCACCACCTTGGCCGCAGCCGGGCCGCCGATCGATTGCAGGTAGAGGATCTGGCAGTCGCGCACCAGGGCGGCGCGGGCGGCGTTCTTGTCTTCGGCATGGTCGGCTTCGAGGGCCGAGCGCACATCGATGAGCTTGATGCGCTCGCGCGCGACTTGGTAGATCAGAAAACGCTCGCAAGAGCCAAAATGGCCATCGAGCGCTTCGCCGCGGTTCGAGGCCACGCCGACGCGGATCGAGTGCGGCAGCTCGCCTTCCGTATAGGGCTCGATGGCGGGTAGGTCGCTGCCGCTTACGCCTTGCCCTTGAAAAAGGGCGATGGCGGCTTTGAGCTGGGCGAGCTCGACGCCGACGGCGCAGTTCGCCTCGGCATGGCGGCCGGCTAGGATGTCGCGCAGCTCCTCCACCGTGACCGCGGCGAGCTTGGCTTCGGTCAGCGGCAGGTCGTAGCGCTCGGCCAGGGCGCCGACGAAGGCGCGGACATCCAGTCCATTCAGGGCGCGGGCCGCGTGGGCGATGCGCAGCGCGGCTTCACGTGAGGCAAGCGGGGGTTCGGACATGGAACGCTCCTTTCACGGGATTGGCGATGAGTGCGGCCCGCGCCCGCGCCACGGCCGGCGCGGGCGCGCGTCAGGCATAGGCGATGCAGCCGGCCGGGCAGACATCCATGCACTTGGGCGAGTCGGCGTGGCCGTCGCATTCGGTGCATATGTCGGGATTGATCTTGAAGGTCATCTTGCCTTCGCTGATGGCTTTGGTCGGGCAGACTGGGGCGCAGTCGCCGCACATCGTGCATTCATCGGGATTGATCTTCATTGCCATGATGCAACTCCTTGTCTTGGGTGGCGGCGCGGGCTTTCAGTCTTCCGCCGCGCCTAGGCGCCGGGCGCGCACCGAGATGGGCAGGCGTGCCGGCTTGGGCATGGGGTCTATGTAGTAGCTGCCGCCGTTTTCCAGTTTCAGCTCGCCGCCCCATTTTTCCGGGGTGTCGAACTCGATCGAGCGGATTTCCGCTTCCAAATCGCGCTTGGGCAGGTAGAACACCAGCCCGCCGGCGCCGTTCTGGCGAATCATGATGTTGGCCATGCTGGCTTTCCTCGTCGTCGTGCCGTCGGGGACGGGCGGGCGCCCGCCCCCGCGCGGGTTAGCGCACCAGATCGTAGTTGTAGTCGGTGACGCCCATCTGCCGGGTTTCTTCGTCGAGGCGTTCGAGCACGGCATTGGTGAGCGTGGTGAGGATGTACATGGCACCCTCATAGCCCAAGGTCGTCATGCGGTGCAGGTGATGCCGGTCGAAGATCGGAAAGCCCAGGCGGATGAGCGGCACCTCGAACGCCTTGCCCTTGTGCAAGGTGTCGCGCTGAATGAACTTGCCGTAGCTGTTGCCGATGAGGAAGTCCGGCTTGTCGGTGAAGCACAGGCTACGCAAGTGCCACAGGTCGCAGCCGACATACACCTTGCCATGCACGCCGTAGGGCGATTCGGCGAGCAGCTTCTCCACCGCCTTGGCCCAGCGCTTCGAGCCGTTGTGACAGACGATGTGAGTGGGCTCGATGCCCAGTTCGAGCATGAAGCCGACCATGCCATAGACGAAGTCCGGGTCGCCGAAGATGGCCATCTTCTTGCCGTGCAGCCAGGCGTGCGAGTCGGTCATCATGTCTACCAGGCGGCCGCGTTCCTTGGTGAGCGATTCGGGAATGGGCTTGCCGGTGACTTGCGAGACTGCCATCAGGAATTCGTCGGTGCCCTGCACCCCCATGGGGATGGTGATCTTGGGCACTTCGTGATTCCAAGTGCTCTCGACGAACTTCTTGGTCTTGTCCAGGGTCTGGGGCTGGAGCAAGAAAGTGGTGATGGCGTTCGGGGCATCCTTGATCTCGGGAATCGTCGTGCCGCCGGCGTACATGCGGAATTCGCCGTCGCAGGGGGTGTCGAGCACTTCCTCGGGGTCGCACAGGAAGGTGTAATCCACGTCCATTTCCTTCAGCATCCGCTTGATGACGCGGTAGTTGCCGAGGTAGGTCTCGAAGCCGGGCACGATGTTGATCTTGCCGTTCGAGCCGACCTTCTTGCCCTCCATTTCATTCAGGGTGAAATAGCGCAAGATGCCTTCTTCCATGTTGTCCCAGCCGGTGACGTGGCTGCCGACGAAGGAGGGCGTGTGGGCGAAGGGCACCGGAAAATCCTTGGCGATGTAGCCCTCGTTCTTGGCGTTGTTGATGAAGGCGTTCAGGTCATCGCCGATCACCTCGGCGATGCAGGTGGTGGAGACCGCGATCATCTCGGCGCCATAGAGCTTCGAGGCGTTGGCCAGGCCCTCGTGGATGTTCTTCTGCCCGCCAAAGACGGCCGCATCTTCCGTCATCGAATCGGCGATGAAGGCGATCGGCTCCTTGAAATGACGGTTGAAGTAGGTGCGGAAGTAGGCCACACAGCCTTGCGAGCCGTGGATATAGACCATCGTCTTGTGAAAGCCTAAGCCACAGAGGGCCGAGCCCAAGGGCTGGCAGGCCTTGGCCGGATTGATGGTGAGCGCCTCGCGCTTGAAGTTGAGGTCCTGGTATTCCTTGGTGGTCGTCCACTGGAACACCTCGTCGACCTTGGCCTTGTCGTAGCCTTCCTCGAATTTTTCGCGCTTTCTCGCGATCATGCCCTTATAGTCGTCGGCACGAAACAGCGGGTAGCACGGCTTGATGTCTTCAACTGCTTGCATTGCGGTCTCCTTCGCCCGGCCGCCCATCCGCGGACGCGGGCGCAAAGGTTGATCAAAGAGTCCTAGTGGTTAGGCGGCTTTCTTGAGCGCCTCGGCCTCCTGCTTCTGCCACGGCGCCTTGAGCATCTTCCAGCACGGATTGTTGAGCGTCATGTCCATGTCGCGCGCGAAGATGGCAAAGCCGTCGTAGCCGTGATAGGGGCCGGAGTAGTCCCAGCTGTGCATCTGGCGGAAGGGGACGCCCATCTTGTGGAAGACGTACTTCTCCTTGATGCCCGAGCCGATCAGATCCGGCTTCATCGCCTTGACGAATTCCTCGAGCTCATAGCCGGTGGCATCGTCGTAGATCAGCGTCGCATCGCCCATTTCCTTGATCGTGCGATCGTAATCGTCGTTGTGGGCGAATTCGTAACCGGTGCCGATCACTTCCATGCCGAGGTCTTCGTAGGCGCCGACCACGTGGCGAGGCCGCAGGCCGCCTACATAGAGCATCACCTTCTTGCCTTGCAAGCGCGGCTTGTATTTGGCGATCACCGCGTTCATCACCGGCGTGTATTTCTCGATGACGCGCTCGGCGCCTTCCTTGATGCGATCATCGAAATGCTCGGCGATCTTGCGCAGCGACTCGGCGATCTTGGTCGGGCCGAAGAAGTTGTACTCGAGCCAGGGAATGCCGTATTTCTCCTCCATGTGGCGCGCGATGTAGTTCATCGAGCGATAGCAGTGGAGGAGATTGAGCTTGACGTTCGGCGTGTTCTCCATCTCGGCGAGCGTGCCATCGCCCGACCACTGGGCAACGACCCTGAGGCCCATCTCTTCGAGCAGGATGCGGCTTGCCCAGGCATCACCGCCGATGTTGTAGTCGCCGAGGATCGCGACGTCATAGGGCGTCTTTTCATAATGCTTGCCATCGCGATTGGGGAGAATCCAGTCGCGCACCGAGTCGTTGGCGATGTGGTGACCCAAGGACTGTGATACGCCACGGAAGCCCTCGCAGCGCACCGGCACGACGGGCTTGCCGATCTGCGCCGCCATCTTCTTGGCGACGGCCTCGATATCGTCGCCGATGAGGCCGATCGGGCACTCCGACTGCACCGAGATGCCCTTGTTGAGCGGGAAGAGCATCTCGATCTCTTCGATCAGCTTGGCAAGCTTCTTGTCGCCGCCGAAGACGATGTCGCGCTCCTGGAAGTCCGAGGTGAAGTTCATCTCGCAGAAGGTGTCGACCCCGGTGGTGCCGACGTAGTAGTTGCGGCGGCCGGCGCGCGCATACTGGCCGCAGCCGATCGGCCCATGCGAGATCGAGATCATGTCCTTGATTGGCCCCCAGACGACGCCCTTGGAACCGGCGTAGGCGCAGCCGCGCATCGTCATCACGCCCGGCAGCGACTTGCGGTTCGAGGTGATGCACTTCTTCGACGATTCGAGCGTCTTGTCGTTGATCATGAGGTGCTTGGCGCGGTCCTTCTTCGCCTTTTCGGGATAGACCTCGAGCACCTCCTGGATGAGGGCCTGGGTTTCTTCACGGGTAAGTGCAGCCATGTTGCTCTCCTTCAGGCGGCAGCGAGCGCGGTCTCTTGCGCCTTGGTCTTGCCGATGATCGATTCGTCTTCCTGATCGATGACGCCATACTCCATCAACAACGCTTCGAGTTCGTCCATCTCGAGCGGCGTCGGGATGACGAGCTTTTTGTTGTCGATGATCTTTCTTGCCAGCGCACGGTATTCGTCGGCCTGCTTGCAATTCGGGTCGTATTCGATGACCGTCATGCGGCGGATTTCGGCGTGCTGCACGACGTTGTCACGCGGCACGAAGTGGATCATCTGCGTGCCGAGCCGCTCGGCGAGCGCGGTAATCAGTTCGTCTTCGCGGTCGACCTTGCGGCTGTTGCAAATGAGGCCGGCCAGACGCACGCCGCCGGAGTTCGCATACTTGACGATGCCCTTGGCGATGTTGTTGGCCGCATACATGGCCATCATCTCGCCGGAGACGACGATATAGATCTCCTGCGCCTTGTTCTCACGGATCGGCATCGCGAAGCCGCCGCAGACGACGTCGCCGAGCACGTCGTAGAAGACGAAGTCGAGATCTTCGTCATAGGCGCCTTCCTCCTCGAGGAAGTTGATCGCGGTGATGACGCCGCGGCCGGCGCAGCCCACCCCCGGCTCCGGCCCGCCCGATTCGACGCATTTGACGCCACCAAAACCGATCGCCATCACGTCTTCGAGCTCGAGATCCTCGACGGAGCCCGCCTCGGCCGCCAGATGCATGACGGTGGTCTGTGCCTTCGAGTGAAGGATCAGACGCGTCGAGTCGGCCTTCGGATCGCAGCCGACGATCATGACCTTCTTGCCCGCCTCGGCAAGCGCCGCGACGAGGTTTTGAGTGGTCGTGGACTTGCCGATGCCACCCTTACCGTAGATGGCGCATTGACGCAGTTTTCCCATGATGTAATCTCCTTTCCGTTGTATCCAATTGGGCCTTCAGGCGGTTCCCTTCTTCCCGACAGTGGATTGGCAAGGAGCGTGCCACCCGCCCGGTAAGTCTATAAGCCATTGATTGATCAGGGCTTTGATCGTGAGCGGCACTTCTGATGCAGCGGCGGGTGTTTGTTGCACTTGCGACAAACCGGCGCCCACCCTGCCTGCCTGGGCGCGCCTGCCGATCAACCGCTGCAACCTGCCGGCCGTGATCCTGGGCAGCGTCACTTTCCAGCAGCATCCGACCGCGCTCTTTCTCGATGGCGTGGCGGAACTCCATGCGAGCCTTTTCGCGCTGCTCGATGAGGAAGACGATCCTCCCCGCCGCGCGCGGCTTTTCACCGAAGGGCTCGCTGCGCACTTTTGCCTCGACCGGCTCGAAGAGGCGGGTCTTGACGCCATGAGTGGCAAGCGCGGCCGCGCCGATTGGCGGCGCATCCTGCGCGGCTGGAGCTTCGATGCCGACGGGCGCGAAGGAGCCGTCTTGAAAGGCTGGGTCGAATCGCGTTTTGGCCTCTTGCCGCGCTTTCATGGCGAGCCGCTCCGAGACTTCGATGGCCCAGCCTGGCATCGCTATGAGGAAATGCGCGCGGCGGGCCTTTATGGCACCAATGCGCTCGAAGCCCAGCTCGATCTGCTCTACACCTGGTGCCAGTATGAGTTTCGCCGCCAGTCGCCAGAGCGCTCGCATCTATTGCTCTATCGCGGCATCAACCGGCTCGCCGAGCATGAAGTGCTCGCCGGCACGGGGCGGCGGCAGACCGTGCTCTTCAACAACCTCGTCTCGTTCACCGCCTCGCGCGAGCGCGCCGGCGAGTTCGGCGACTTCATCGTCACCGCGCGCGTGCCGGTCGCCAAGGTCTTCTTCCATTGCGGTCTGATGCCCGGTGTGCTGCAAGGCGAGGGCGAGCACCTCGTCATCGGCGGCGCTTACGAAATCACGGTAGATACGTTATAAGCTTGGATGATGCCCTCATCTCACCCCCCGGAGGTTTCCCATGAAGCATCACTTACTCCTCATCGCCGCTTCTGTTGCCAGCATGATCGCGCCGGGCCTCGCCCTGGCCGACAAGCCCGACAAGCACGAGAAGAAGGAGAAGCACCGCGAAGAGCGCCGCATGGAACAGCGCGACGAATGGCGTGAAGCGCGCGGCCGTCCGGCTGCGCCGGGCTATTTCGATGCCGAACTGCGCCGCATCATCGTCGACTACTACGGCCAGGAGGCGCGCGCCGGCAAGTGCCCGCCGGGCCTGGCGAAGAAACGCAATGGCTGCCTGCCGCCGGGGCAGGCGAAGAAGTGGGTGCGCGGCCAGCCCCTTCCCGCGGGGGTGAGCTGGGTCGCCTTGCCACCTGAGCTATTACGCCGCCTGCCGCCTCCGCCGCCCGATCATCGCTATGTGCAAGTCGCTGGTGACATTCTCCTGATCGCGATCGGCACGAGCCTCGTCGTCGACGCGGTCGAGGACCTATTCCGCTAAAAAGTCGGCGCGGGCGGGACGGCATCCGCCTCTACAAGCAGCGCAATCAATGCGCCGTGATGACCTTGGCGTGCACGGCTACGGGGCTTATGCCTCCAGTGCATGCTCGATCTGGCAGGGAAAGGCACCATTCGCTTTTGCGTCGAGCAGCACGATCTCGACCGCCGTGCCATCTTCCGCATAGCTGATGTGCGTATTCCAGTCCTGCGAGACTTCGCGGCAGATCGGCTTGTCTGAAAGGCGAATGACCAGAATGTCGTCCTCGTCGTAGTAAGTCGTGCGCATGTTGCCCCCTAGCTCAGGGAAAAATGATGCATGACGGTCTTGACCACCAGCACGTCCTCGATCACGAGGACGGCGCAGAGCATGTTGTCTTGCCGATTTGCGAATTCTTTGAACACCCAGAGATGCGTTGCGTCGCGATGGCGGGTATCACCCGTCTCGATGAGTTCCACCAGCAAAGCATCAGAAATGGATCGCTCCTCCATGCGCCTGCGTGCATGGGCAGTCACGACGATCGGCCGCTGGAACCTGAAGCTGTGCATTTGCCCATTGTAGGACAGTCAGTGCCGCACCGCTTTCTTGGCCAGGAAGTCGGCGCGGGCAAGACGGCCTTTTGTCGCAAAACCGACAAGGATCGCGCCTGCCTCACGCTCCGCTGCGGTTTGGCAGCCGGGCGCGCGTTTTGCATGGGTCGCCTCGATCGATGTGGAGACCTCCATGACCCCCCAATTGCATGCAGAACTGATGAATGGCCTCAAGGCAGGCGACATCGTGCCTTATTTGGGCCCGGGCGCGCTCGCCGACGTGCGAGCGCTCGACGATGGGCGGCCGATGCCGGCGACGAGCGATGAGCTGATCCTCGCCATGAATGGCGGAAAACCGATGGCGCCCAAGCTCATGTACGAGTTTTCGCGCGCGGCGATGCACGTGGAATTGAAGCGCGGCCGCGCCGTGGTAACCAGATTCCTCGATGCGACCTATGGCGCTACCCGCTGGTCGCGCGCCGCCCTCCATGACTGGCTCAAGGCGCTCGCGCCTCCCTACGTGATCGACATCAACCGCGACACTCAGCTCATCGAGAGCTACGCCGGCGTGCCGCATCTCCTCGTGCAAGGCTGTGCGCGCATCGGCGGCACCGATTACCGCTTCAGGCTCTTCCTGCACGATGGCGAGCGCTACCGGGCGATCCTGCCCGAAGAGGCGCCCACCGAGCTGCCGGTGCTCTTCAAGCCGATGGGTTCGCCGCGGCCGGAGGCTTCCTACATCGCATCGGACGCCGACTATGTCGATTACATCACCGAGCTGATGGGCGGCTTTGCGGTGCCGGCCTTTCTCAAGGAGCGGCGTCGCGGCAAGCGCTATCTCTTCCTCGGCATGCGTTTTACGCGCGATACCGAGCGCATGGTGATGAGCGAGCTGATTTACGGCGCCGGCAGCCCCGCCGGCTGGGCGCTCATCGAATCCCCGACCGACAAGGAGCGCCGCTTCCTCACGCGCCTCGGCGTCGAGATCATCCCCGCCGGCATTCCCTGGCTATTGGGTCGCGAGCTTGCGCCATGCTGACCTGGCAGTCTGATCTCTATGCGCTGGGCGTCGCCGCCATGGATGCCGCGCATGCGGAGTTTTGCCGCCTCGTCGATGCCGCGAGCCGCGCCAGCGACGAAGACTTTCCCTACTTGCTCCATGCGCTCATCGAGCACACGCGCGGGCACTTCGATCACGAAGAGCGGCTCATGCGTGAATGCGGCTTTCCTGCCTTGGCCGAACATGCAAGCGAGCATCGTCGCGTGCTCGGCGAACTCCTCCACATGGCGAACGCCGTCGAGGAAGGGCGCTTGCGCTTTGCGCGGCTTTATGTGAGCCAAGGGCTGCCTGCCTGGTTTCGCAACCATCTGGCGACGATGGATGCGGCGCTCGCGGCGAGCCTCAAGCGGGAAGCAACGCGTGCGCCTGCCGACGACACGCTGCCCGTATCGTAGGATCGAGCGCCTTGAGCCAGCGGCGCGGAATCGCCTCTAGGCCATAGAGCGCGCCGGCGAGCATGCCGGCGATCGCGCCCGTCGTATCGGCATCCCCGCCGCGATTGACGACGTCGATCAGGCATTCCTCGAAGCTGCCGGTGTCGAGCAGTGCCTGCAGCACGGCCTGCAAGGTTTCGACGACCCAGCCGCTCGGATTCTCACGGCGGCGCGGGCGGTAGGCAAACTGCGGATAGGCCGCGACGAAAGGGCGGATGTGCTGGCGGTAGAGTTCCCGAAGCGATGCGCCGGCGAGGGCGTCTTGCACCAGGCGCGTGAGCAAGAGGCAGGCGGCGTCGGAATCCGCATTGTGATGCGTGACATGGGCCTGGGCGAGCACGGCCATGCGCACGGCGGCCTCACTCTGCCCAAAGGTGGCGAGCGCAACGGGCAGCACGCGCATCGCCGCGCCATTGCCGGCATCGTGTTCCGACGGCGGCGCCTCGGGTACGCCGCTTTTCCGAAAGGCGATCAGGTTGCGGCGCACCGTGTTGCCGATGTCGATGGGTTTGGCCCGCATCCAGGCGTCGAACGCCTGGGCGCAGGCGAGCGCCTCGACGCGTCCGCCCCGCGCGAGGATGGCCTCGCCGAGGGCCAGCGTCATCGTCGTGTCGTCGGTGACCTGGCCTGCCTTGAGCTTGAGCCAGCCGCCGCCAGTGAGGTCGCGATGGAGCTTGAACTGCGCGCGGATCTCGCGCGGCGTCATGAATTCGACGGTGGCGCCGAGCGCATCGCCGATGGCCAGTCCCAGGTAGGCGGCCTCGGCCTTGGAAGCAAGACTAGCGGCTCGGGTACTCGACGAGGATGTCCTCATCGCGGATCACCATCTGGCAGGCGAGCCGCCACTCGTTGGGGGCGATGTCATCGACCATCATCTGGTCGATCTGCGCCTGGGTGATCTTGCCGAGCTCCTTCAAGACCTTGATCTCGCGCTCGGTGAGCGGGTTGGCCATGGGCGGCTTCTTCGGGTCGATGCGTTTGACCTTGACGAGGCAGGTGCCGCACTCGCCATCGCCGCAGGAAAAGTCGATCGGGATGTGATTTTCCTTGGCGATCTGCAGGATGGTCTGCTTGTGGCTGCCAGCGGCGGCATAGACGGTCTTGTCCTTGTGCAGGGGGCTGGAAAAGGTGATGAGCGGCATGATGAGACTCCGAGAGATGGAAAGAACATTCAGGCGGGGCGGACGACGATTTCGCCGCCCAAGACTTGTGCCTGGCAGGCCAGGCGATGATGGCGCGGTGCGAGGTTGTCCTTGAGCACCTGGTCTTCGAGCACCGAGGGCGGCGCAAGATTCTCATAGCCCGAGACGATCTTGGTGAGACAAGTGCAGCATTCGCCTTCGCGGCAGCCGTAGAGGATGCCAGCGCCCACCTTTTCCGAAATCTCGATGAGCCGCGTGCCGGCCGGCACGGTCACGGTGACGCCGACGTCTTCGAAGGTGACTTTCGCTTTGGGCATGGGCGAGCGCTCCTGTCAAGGCTCGTGGCCGCTGCAAACATGACCATCAATACCGTGCCGGCAGGCTTCCATGTCTTCCTCGGGGAGGCTTGTGCCCAGACCGATCCAGGCGTCGATGGCGGCGGGATCGAAGCCCGCACGGCGCTCACCCTCGACCTCGAGGAGCGGGCGGCGGATCAAGAGCGGATGCCTTTGTAACAGCGCAAGGGCCGTCGCTTCGTCGCATTCTTCCGGGACGATCTCGCCGTTTTTCACGGCCGGTGCATTGCGGTTGAACCATTCGGCGACCGGCAGGCCGGCGAAGAAGGAGAGTAGTTCGAGACGCGTCCAAGGCGTCGTGAGCAGATCGCGCGCAATCACGGTATGGCCGGCGGCCTCGAGCAAGGCTTTCTGCCGCGCATTGCCGGAACAGCCCGGCTTTTCGTAGAAGATGACGTGGGCCATGATTTTCAGCGCGCGGAGATTTCGCGTTGCACTTTTGCCCAGCGCGCCGGCGGGATGCCGGTGAGCGATCCGGGCGGATTCAGCGGCTCGTTCAGTTCATTGACGATGGCGCCCTCGATCGGGCAGATCGAGGCGCATTGCGGATCGGCATAGTCGCCTACGCACTCGGTGCATTTGTTGGCGTCGATGAGAAAGTGCGGCTTGGCTTCATAAATCGCCTGGCTCGGGCACAGCGGCAGGCAGGCCCAGCAATTGACGCAGGTTTCGATGATTTCGAGGGCCATCATGCCTCCGCCGGGCCGCCCCAAGGGGGCATGCGCCCCCCTGTGGGGGGCAGCGAGCAGGGTTTGCGAGCGTGGGGGGCCATTTAGGCGCACTTCCTTTCTGGCGCGGCTGCATCGAGCTTGCCGGCCTTGAGCATCTCGTGCCAGACGGCCACACAGGCCGGTTCGATCTCTTCCATCGGATGCTCGCCATTGGGCTGGATGCCGGCGGCTTCGAGGCGTCCCCACGGCTCGAAGCCGATCTTGGCGCACAGCACCACCTCGCAGCCGGCGAGCGCCTGGATCGTATTGCCGAGCACATCGACGGCTTCGCCGCAAGTATCGCCGCCCGAGCAGTAAAGCTCGGTCTTGCGAAGCCCGACGAGTTTGGCGCCCTCGCCTGTGACCTCATAGACGAGGAATTCGCGCGCGTGGCCGAAGTGTTCGGCGATGAGGCCGCCCTTGGCGGCGACCGCCATCAGCACGGGGCGGCCGGCGCTCGCCGGCCGTCCGGCGGGCGCCGACTTTGACGGGCGATGGAAGGTGATGACCGAGGTTAGGGGTTGGGGGGCGTGCGCTCGGGCCTTCTTGGCCTCTCGTTCGGCGGCGACTTTCTCGCGCAAGGCGATGCGGCGCACGAGCGCCTCGGCGAGAAACTCGTCGGTGAGCTCCATCGCCTCGACTTTTTCCAGCGTGAATTCCGCGCCGCGATCTTCGCCCAGGAGACCGACGGCATCGGCGCGGCACTGGCGGCAGTGGCGCATCATGGCCATGTCGCCTTCGCAGGCATCCTGCAAGGCCTTCAATTCTGCCGGCGTGGGGCTTCGCTGCCCCATCACGCCGTAGAAGGTGCCATGCTCGGGCTCGGCGATGAGCGGCATGACGTTGTGCAAGAAGGCGCCCTTGGCCTTGACGAGCTTCGAGACTTCCTTGAGGTGCTCGTCATTGACGCCGGGGATCATCACCGAATTGATCTTGACCAGTATCCCCTTCGCGACGAGCATCTCGAGCCCTTTTTGCTGCTGCTCGATGAGGATCTCGGCCGCGGCGCGGCCGCGGATGCGCTTGTGCTTCCAGAAGATCCACGGATAGATCTGCTCCCCGACGTCGGGGTCGATGCAGTTGATCGTGATCGTCACATGGTCGATGTTGTGGCGCGCGAGCTCTTCGACATGCTCGGGCAGCGCGAGGCCATTCGTCGACACGCAGAGCTTGATGTCCGGCGCCTTCTCGGCCAAGAGCCGGAAGGTCGTGAAGGTGCGCTCAGGGTTGGCCAAGGGATCGCCCGGCCCGGCGATGCCAAGCACCGAAAGCTGCGGGATCGCCGCCGCGACGGCGAGCGTTTTTTTGACCGCCTGCTCGGGCGTCAAGAGCTCCGAGACGACGCCGGGGCGCGATTCGTTGGCACAGTCGTATTTGCGGTTGCAGTAATGGCACTGGATGTTGCAGGCCGGCGCGACCGCCGCGTGCATGCGCGCGAAGTGGTGATGCGCTTCTTCAGAATAACAGGGGTGGTTCTCGACGCGGCGACGGATGTCGTCGGGTAAGGCGTTCATCTGCGCTATGCTCGAACCACAGCGGCTGGCAGTGCAGCCGTGCATTTCAAGGGGTGGATGGGCCACGTTGCATCTCCGCCGAGTTGGGGTCAGGCTTCCTCTGCAACGCCTGTGCCAACATGCAAGTCATTGATTCATCAAGGAGCGGAAAGTGGCTTGTCGCGAAGGCTACAATGCGGCGATGCTGCGTGTCCTCTTGTGTTGCCTGCCTCTTCTCGCCATCGCGGCCGAGCCCGTCGTGATCGAGCGCGCCGAATTCGGGCTCTTCTCTGCCGAGGGGCGGGATGCCTTGGTGTTCGAACCCGCCGACGTCATCCCCCACCGCGTCGGGCAGCGCTATGGCTGGGTGATTACGCTCAAGACGGCGAAGCGCAGCCTTGCCGTGCGCGAGGAATACCTGCTTGGGCCGACGGCGCCGATTACGGAGGCGCCGCCGGGCAGCATCGTCACGCCGCTGCCGCGCCGCAATCAAGTGAGCCAGCGCCAGCTCGTGCCGATCGACGGCCGCATCTACGGCGAATGGGCGATCGGCCCGCAAGAGCCGCCTGGCCGGCGGCAGCTGCGCGTCGTCATCGAAGAGCGCGCCGAAGTCGTGTTCGACTACGAGGTGCGATAGAACTCAGAACTGCTTGACCTCGATGCCGAGCGTCTGAATCCGGTAGGCGATCTGGCGTGGCGTCATGCCCAGAAGGCGCGCGGCCTTGGCCTGCACCCAGCCCGCTTGTTCGAGCGCGGCGATCACGCGCTCGCGCTCGCTCATCTTTTCGGGATCGAGGCTGGCCGGCGGCGCTGAAGCCGAGCCCGTGGCGGTCTCCGCACTGCGCAAAGTCGGCGCTGGCGGCACGGCACTGCTAGCGCGCGGGCGGTCGAGGTGGATGAGACTTGCGTCGATGATGCCGGATTCCGACATCACGGCGGCGCGCTCGAGGCAGTTTTCGAGCTCGCGCACGTTGCCGGGCCAGGAATATTGCAACAGGCGGCGGATCGCATCCTCCTTGAGCGTGAGCACGCGCCCCTGCTGCGCGGCGATGCGCGCGACGAGATGGCGCGCGAGTTCCGGGATGTCCTCGGTGCGCTCCCGCAAGGGCGGCAGCGTGATCGGCATGACGTTGAGCCGATAGTAGAGGTCTTCGCGGAAGTCGCCGGCATCGACCGCTGCTTCGAGATCGCGGTGCGTCGCGGCGATGACGCGCACATCGACTTTGAGCGTGCGGCCGCCGCCGACGCGCTCGAATTCGCCTTCCTGCAATACGCGCAAGAGCTTGGCCTGGAAGGCCGGCGAAATCTCGCCGATCTCGTCGAGAAAGAGCGTGCCGCCGTCGGCCGCCTCGAAGCGGCCCTTGCGCGTGCCGATCGCGCCGGTGAAGGCGCCCTTCTCGTGACCGAAGAGCTCTGATTCGAGCAGGTTCTCGGGCAGCGTGGCGCAGTTTAAGCGCACATAAGGTCCGCGCGCGCGTGGCGAGTTGTAGTGGATCGCATTGGCGACGAGCTCCTTGCCGGTGCCGGTCTCGCCGCGAATGAGCACCGTCGTGTTCCATTTGGCCACCATGCGCACCTGGTCGAAGACCTTGCGCATCTTGACCGAGCGGCCGACGATGTTGTCGAAGCCATATTTGCCGCGCACGGTGCGGCGCAAGGAATCGCGCTCTTCGGCGAGGCTTTGTTTTTCTGCCTCGACTTCGAGCGCCAGGCGCACGCTCTGGCCGATGAGGTTGGCCACCATCGTCACGAAGCGCGCGAGCTCCTTGAGCTCGCCGCTCGCGGGCCGCTCCGGCTGCACGGCGAGCACGCCGAGCTGCCGCCCGCCGGCCGTGATCGGCGCGGCGATGAAGGGCAGCGCCGGGTCATAGATGCCGAGCCGGTTCAGAAAACGCGGATCGCGCCCGACGTTCTCGACGACGATGGTTTCGCCTACTTCGAGCGCGAGCCCCAGCACGCCTTCGCCGATCTGGTAGCGCACCGGCGCGAAGGCCGCGGCATCGAAGCCATGCAGCGCCGTGACGGCAAGCTCGCCGCTCTCTGGATCGGCGACGCTGATGAGCCCGCGCGAGAGCCCCGCTTCGGCGAGCGCACCCAATACATCGCGCAAGGTCTGGCGATAATCGAGCGAGCGCGAGAGCACCTCGCTCACCCGATAGATCGTCTCGACGCCGATCGGCCAAGCGCTCATTGCGCCTCCCGCGTTCCGGCAGGCAGCACGACGCGCAGCCGGCAGCCAGGCGCATGCGCCGCGTCGATCTCGATCAAGCCGCCATGGTCGCTGACGATCTGCTGCGCCATCGCGAGCCCCGTGCCGGCATGCTGGGGCTTGGTCGAAAAGAAGGGCTCGAAGACCTTGAGGTGCAGCGCTTCGGGAATGCCCGGCCCGCTATCCTCGACGATCACCTCGACGCCGTCGGGAAGCGCGCGCGTCGTGAGCGAAAGCTCGCGCGCTTGCCAGCCCTTGACGTTCATCGCCTCGATCGCGTTATCGACGAGCGCCTTGAAGAGCGCCATGAGCCGCACCGGCTGGCCCGGCACTGCCGGCAGCACGGCCTGCGGATGCCAGCCCACGGTGATGCCGGCGGCCAGCAGCCGGGCCGTCGACAGATCCAGCACGTCGCGGAGGAGCTCGTTGAGATTGACGCTCGTCTCAATCTCCGCGGTCGGCTCAGGCGTGGCGCGGCGCAAAGTCTCGAGCGCGGCCTGGCCGGCGGCGAGCGCCTCGGCGAGCGCTGTCATGGTGGAGTCTTGCCGGCCGCGCCGCGCCTCGGTCGCGAGCACCGAAGCGAGCACGTTCAAGGGCCCCTCCATCTGGTAGATCGCGGCGAGGAGGCTTTCGCGCAGCGCGCTGACGCGGTTTTCCTCGGCCATCGTCGCCTGGAGCGCCGCCATGCGCGCCTTTTCCTGCTGCGCGCGCTGACGCGTCGTCTCGCGGGCGAGCAACAGCAGATAAAGCGTGTCCTGGCGGCCGAAGAAGGCATCCGCCCCCTCATCGACGCTTTTCACCCAGGCGCCGGTGCAGGCGAACCAGCGCGGCGGCTTGCCGCCGGGCGGATCGATGCGGATCTCGCGCTCGGCGAAGGCAAGCGCGCCGTCCTTGGCCGGCCCCAGGCCGTGGCCGAGATCGGCGCGCACCGCATCGAGGATCAGGCTTGCCGGCTCGGCCATCGCAAGATCGCCCATCAGCTTCTTGTATTCGTGGTTGTCGAGCACGACGCAGTCTTCGCCGTCGATGAGCGCGATCGCCAAGGGCGCCGCATCGATGACCGACTCGATGAGCGCCTTCTGGTTGCTGACCTGGCATTCGAGGCGGTGCTCGGCGGTGATGTCGCGGTGGATGCCGAGGTAATAGGCGATGCCGCCCTGCGCATCAAGCACCGGCGTGATCAAGAGATCGGCGAGATACTCGGCGCCATCCTTGCGGCGATTGACGAGCCGGCCGCTCCAGGGCTGCCCCGCGGAAATCTTCCGCCACATCTCGGCATAGAGCGCCGGCGGCGTGGCCTTCGCCGAGAGCATCGACTGATTGCGGCCGATCGCCTCGGCGGCCGGAAAGCCCGTAACGCGCTCGAAGGCGGGATTCACATAGAGGATGTTCGCCTTTGGGTCGGTGATCGAGATCGCGATGTCGGCCTGGGCGACGGCTTCACGAAAGATGGGGGCGAGGATGTCCTCTTCCTGCATTTTCCTGGCGGGCTTGGCGGCACTCATGGCATGGCTTCCCTATCGCTTTTGGCCGAGCACTGCACGATCCGTGCCAAAAAACTCGGCGCGGGCGGGACGGCTTGTATAAAATCTCTGATCGTGGTTGTATATATGCAACCATGAGAATCGTGCTCGATAGCTCCGTCCTGGCTGCGGCCGCCCGCTCCCGCCAAGGTGCGAGCTTCGAGCTCGTCTCGGCATTGCCCGATGTGCGTTACCAGATTGCGCTCTCGGTCTCGCTCTATACCGAATGGCAGGCCGTCCTGACGCGGCCGGAACACATTCCGCCCGGCCTGACGCGAGACGATGTCATCGCCTACCTGCGCTATCTGGCCTCGATCGCGCACTTGCAGGAGGTGCATTACCTGTGGCGCCCGTTTTTGCGCGATCCGGATGACGACATGGTGCTCGAATGCGCCGTCGCCTCGGGCAGCCGCTTTGTGGTCACGCACAATGTGCGCGATTTTCGCGGCATCGAGGCGCTCGGCGTGACGCCCATCACGCCTGCGGCTTTTTTGTCTTGGTTAAGGAGTGCATCATGACCGCCCTCACGGTACGCCTGCCCAATTCACTGCATGCCAAGGTCCGCGAACTTGCGGCGCGAGACGATATTTCGGTCAATCAGTTCATCGCCAGCGCCGTTGCCGAAAAGCTGGCCTCGATGCTGACGCTGGACTACCTGCGCCAAGAAGCGGCAAAAGGCCGGCGCGAAGATTTCGAGCGCTACCTGAGCGCCATCCCGGAGGTGCCGGACGAGTCGGAACGGCGGTGAAGCGACGCCTGACACCTCGCCGCTTTTCCGTCGTTTGAGCCGCACTAGGGCTGCTGCGGTGCAGACGGGCCGGCAGATGCACTGATCGGGTGCATTGCTGAAAATCAGTCGTAGCGCAACCGCGCGGCTTCAAAAGGCCCGTCGTCGACGAGCTCGTCTTGCGCCGTGAGCCGCCAGAAACGGAACCCCTCGACACCGCGGCGGCGGCCGACCATGAAGACGCGGCCATAGACGGGGTGGCGCGCGCCGGCCTTGGCGCGGTCGAATTCCTGCAAGTGCTCGCCCTTCACTTCGATGAGCGCCACGCCCTCGCCCGCCGTGCGCCCCGAGACGACGACGGCGAAGTCCGGCCAGAAGCCGCGCCCGCCGGCCCAGCTGTAAAGCCGCACCGTTTGCGGCGCATGGCCGGGATTGCGATGCCACCAAAGAATTTCCGGCGCCGTATCGAGCAATTCGGCCAAGGCGCGCTCATCGCCGTTGAGGTCATCCGGAAAAACGCCATAGACGTTTCTCGCCGCCGTTTCGAGCGGCCAGTCCGAGACGAGCGCGGGGGCAAGATGCGCAGGCAATGTCGTGACGTGCTGGGCGCGGCAGGCGAGCCAGGCTTTCTTGAGCAGCTCGGGATGGCGCACGAGGAGCAGTTCGAGCTGCTGGCTTAGCCCTTCGTCGTCGGGCAGTTCGTGGCCGCGCTCTTCGAGGGTTTTCGCCAGGCGCTCGCGCAAGGCGCGCCAGAAGGCGCGCGGATCGATGCCCTCGAAGGCAAAGGCGATCTGCTGCGCCTTCAGCGCGATGGCCTCGACCGACAGATGCGCCCAGACGTCCTCATCTTCAGGCACGGCTGTGGAAAACAGATCGACGGTGCGCTCGATAAGACGCGTGCGCGAACGGTCGCGGTCGGCCAGCACCGGCGTGAAATCGACGTGCATGGCAAAGCGCTCGTCGAAATCTTCTGGACGCTCTGGCAGGCATTCGGTGATGAAAGAGGCCGGCGCGCCAGCGCGCAGCGGATAGACATGGCGCCGCGCCGCATCTGCCGTGAAATTGCGCACCAGCGGCGAATCCTCGGCGCTTGGGCCATGCAAGAGGCTGTCCGGCGCAAGCTCCGCAAAGAGCGGCAAAGTCTCCGCTGCGGCCAAGGCGGGCGTACCCACGGCCAGCGCGGGCGCGGTAGTGTCAGAAGGCGTAGCGGGCAGCAAAGAGAGGTTTTCGCCGGGGCGCACCACCTGCACTTGCGCCTCGCCGGCGAACACCGTCACCACGGTTTGCGCCGTCTGCGCCTCGGTGGCAAGCCGTGTATCGAGGCGGTTGATCGCATCGGCTGCCCGCGTCAGGCCTTCCTGCGCCTCGCTGTTGGCGAGATAGACATAGCCGAAGCCGAGTTCCGGCGGCAGCTCATCCAAGCGCCCCTGCAAGGGCGCCGGCACGCGCAAAAGCCGCCCGACCACCTGCACGCCGAAGGCCGGATCGCGTGCGCCGCGCAAGGCGGCGAGCACGAAGGCGCGCGGCGCATCGAATCCAAGCGCCACCGCCATCTTAAAGAGCAGCACCTCGACGGCCGGATCGTGCGCCAGCGCGAGGAGATTCGCATCCGGCTCGTCGGCCGTGTGGACGCGCACCGCCTGCTCGCGAAAGCCGAGCGTGTCGATGAGGTAGCGGCGCGCCTTCTCGATGGCTGCCTTGCCATCCGGCACCTGCACCAGCAATAGCGGGGTTAGGCCTATACCGCAGTTCGTGAGCGTCCTGGCGATGCGCCGGTGCATCGCTGCGGCTTCCGACAGCGCGATCTCTTCGAAATCGACGAGCTGTGCCTCGTCACCGTTTTTCGCGATGAAACGCGCCGCCTTGACGCCTTTTTTGAGGATGCCGGCGGCTACGCCATCGCGGCGGGAAATCGTCGCCCATTCCTCCGGCCCGCCGACGCGATAGCCCGACAGTTCCGAAAACCTCGCCACGTCCGCATCGCGCGGCGTGGCCGTCATGAGAAGCGCATAGTCGGGAGCAAGCGTTTCTTGAAAGAAGCGGTGCGCCTCCCTAGCCTTGACGAAACCGTGATGCGCCTCATCGACTACCGCGCCGATGCGAAAGCCGAATCTTCGCGCGGCGGCGAGCAAATCATCGACCGACAGGCCGGCATCCCCCGTTTGCCTGGCCAGCCGCGATTCGGCGTTCTTGGCTGCCACCGTCTGCCAGGTCAGCACGAAGACCGCGCCGGCTGCCAGCTTGTCGGCCGTGCGGTCGTGCTCGAGCGAGCGCACCGCAAGGCGCGGCGATTGCGACTGGATTGCTTGCGCCGCCTGCCGTACCAGGCCGGCAAAGGGCGCGAACCAGAACCAAACGACATCGTCGCGTTCGGAAAAGGCCGCCAACGTCTCGATGGCGATCAGCGTCTTGCCGCTGCCGGTGGGGGCATTGAGCAGCACGCAGGCTGAAGCCTCGCGCGCACGGCGGCGCGAGGCCTCAGGGGCGCGCGGCCCCAGCCGGTCGTAGACGTCTTTCGTCGCCGCAAAGCGCGCCACGAGCGCCTCGATCTGCTCGCGCTGGAACGGCAGGGGCGGGATGCGGCTCATGAACCGGAGGGGGCGGGCAGACCCATATTGCCGTCAGAATGGACTTTCATCATGGCCCGTTCCACTGCGGGAAGCTCAGGTAAAGGCTTTCGAGAGGGCGAGCATGACGCCCACGATGGCGAAAATCGTGCCGAGATTCCATTTGATGATGTCGGCCCTCGTTTCGGCCAGTCCCTTGCGCAAGTCCGCGATGTACGCGCGGGTCGCAAGCTCCTGGCGAGCCTGCTGCATTCGCTCCCTGATCTCGGCTTCGAGCGAATCGACGACCCGCGCCGCCGTATCTTCCTTGACGCCTGCCTCGATTAAGGCCTTGTAAAGCTGGATTTCCATGGCTCCTCCATCGGCGCGCCCCGCCTTGATCCAGGCAAGGGGAAAAAGGCGGAAGGCTCGCGCATCGCTGCACTATAACGAAGCAGGCGCGGGCCCGACAACGGGCACTTCGTTGTTCTGCGCCACGGCGCGCGCCGCACCCGCCGTGCCTTGCCGGAAGGCGGCGAGCAACGCCTCAGGCACCCTGACCACGATGCGGCCGGCGAGATGGGCGTAGTCGTCGGGCGACCAGGTGTAGAGCGTCGCCGGCCCGGCGTGATTGGCCAGCGCGGCCTCTACCGCGCGCACGGCGCTCGCGCTGGCGCGGGGCGCATAAAGCAGGAGGTGCGCGCCGCGCCGCGATTGCGCCAGCGGCCGGGTGAAGAGGGTGAGCGGATGATCGTGCGCCAGTTGCGCGAACGACCAGACGAGCGCGTCGGGAAGTTTTTCGACCATGCGGTGGCGCGGGATGCGCTCGGCGACGGCGTAGGCGAAGCCTGCCGTCGGATGAGCGCCGAGTTTGGCAATAGCGCGCCGCAGCCGCTCGGCGCAGATGTCGCGGCAAAGGTTTTTTTCGGGCTCTTCCGCCGTCGCCTCGCGGTTCGAAACGAGGATGAAGCGCCGCGGCGGCGCGTCGGGCGAAGCGGCATTGAGCTGCAAGACCGCCTGGCCGAAGGTGCCGGAGCCCGCGAAGAAATCAAGCACCAGGTCGCCAGGTTGCGAGCCGATTCTCAGGATGCGCTCCATAAGCTGTAGCGGCTTGGGGGTCGAGAACACATCGGCGTTGCGCCCCATGGGCAGCATTTCGTTCAACTGCTTCTTGGCATCTTGGGTGTGGCCGACCTCCTCGTAAGTCCATAGCGTCTGCGGCACTACGCCCTGTTTGACTTCAGAAAGGAAGCGCTTTATCCGAGGTGTGTTGTTTCCGTCCTTACCCCACCAGATGCGGCCGTCGCGATCCAGCTCCTCGAAGCGGGCTTTCGAGACGCGCCAATACGATCCGGCGGGCGGCCCTTCGATGATGCGGCCTGAAGGACAGGTGATCGGGTATCGGCCTTCGCTGTAGAAGTTGCGCGCAGCCAAATCACCGGACGTCCATGGCCCGCGAGGATCGTTGTCCGGGTTCTTGAAGGCGCGATCCTGCTTCTCGGTGCGGGGCAGGAGGTTCGGGCGCCACAGCTCGCGATTGGCCGCATAGACGAGCACGTATTCATGATCGTCCGAGAAATGCTGGGCGCTGTTTTTGGGAGCGAAGGCCTTCTGCCAGATGCAGTTGGCGATGAAGTTCTCCTCGCCGAAGACCTTGTTCATGAGCAGGCCGAGGTTGAAGAGCTCGTTGTCGTCGATGGAGACGAAAATCGCGCCATCGGGGGCCAAAAGCTCGCGCGCGAGCAAAAGGCGCTTGTACATGAATTCGAGCCAGACCGAATGGCGGTAGCGGTGGGTCTTCTCGAACCAGCGGTCGTTATAGAGAAAATCGCGCCGGCCGGTGTTGTAAGGCGGGTCGATGTAGATCAGCTTCACCTGCCCCTGGTGCGTGGCGGCAAGCGCCCGCAGCGCATCCCAGTTGTCGCCTTCGATGACGAGGTGCTGCCACGGCGCCGGCCCGCACGAGAGCGCCGGATCGAGCCTAAGACCCACGTAGTCGTGGTTGATGGCCGCTTCAGGCTCGATTTCGTCGCGCTCCCAGACGAGCCCATAGTTCGCTTCGAGGTCGCGGCGCTGGAGAATCTCCACGAGCTGCTCGCGGGAAAGATGGTTGTAGTCGCGGGGCACGGCCGGTCACAGGAGGTCAGCAGAGAACGGAAAGTTTAGCCGAGCCTGCTGCGCTCATGATTTGCACGGCTTGTCTCGTTTGCGACGCAATGTCGCAAACCTGACAACCTTCCATCGCCCCGCCCGTAAAACCTTCGACTTTCAGGTATCTTGCGCGCCAGCCGCTCTTTGGCACGAAAGCTGCGTCTAGTGCCGTGGAGCGTGCAGAGCCGATGAGCGAATACCTGATCCTTCTCGTTACGACGGCCCTCGTCAATAACGTGGTGCTGGCCAAGTTTCTCGGCCTGTGTCCCTTCATGGGCGTCTCGAAGAGCGTCGAGAGCGCCTTCGGCATGGGGCTTGCGACGACCTTCGTGATCACGCTCGCCTCGGCGGCGACCTGGATGCTCGAGCACTGGCTGCTCGCACCTTTCGCGCTCGGTTACCTGCGCATCCTCACCTTCATCCTCGTCATCGCCGCGACGGTGCAGTTCGTCGAAATGGTCGTCAAGAAGACGAGCCCCGGGCTTTATCAGGCGCTCGGCATTTATCTGCCGCTCATCACGACGAACTGCGCAGTGCTGGGGGTTGCCTTGATGAACGTGATGGAAAAGAGCAGTTTCGCCACGAGCCTCGTCGCGGGCTTCGGCTCGGCCTTGGGCTTCACGCTCGTCTTGCTGATCTTCGCCGGTTTGCGCGAGCGGCTTGCGCTCGCCCAGGTGCCGGCGGCCTTCTCAGGCGCGCCGATCGGCTTCGTGCTCGCAAGTCTCCTTTCGCTTGCCTTCATGGGTTTTTCGGGGCTCTCCTTCAAATGATCGCAGCGATCCTCTCCTTGACCCTCTTGGGCCTCGTCCTGGGCTTTGGCCTGGGCTTCGCGGCGCGCAAATTCCACGTCGAGACCGATGCCAAGGTCGCGGAGATCGAGGCCTTGATGCCGGGCTCGAACTGCGGCCAGTGCGGCTTTCCGGGCTGCGCCGGCGCGGCGGCGGCGATCGCCGACGGCTCGGCCCCGCCGACGATCTGCCCGCCGGGCGGCAAGGCGCTCGTCGAGGCGATCGCGAAGCTCTTGGGGCTCAGCGTCGATACCTCTGCGCTTGCCGACGAGGGGCCGAAGATCGCCGTCGTGCAGGAGGAAATCTGCATCGGCTGCTGCCGCTGCCTCAAGGAATGTCCGACCGATGCGATCATCGGCGCCGCCAAGCAGATCCACAGCGTGCTGCGCGAGGCCTGCACCGGCTGCGCCAAGTGCGTCGCGCGCTGCCCGACCGAGGCGCTCAGGATGGAGCCGGTGCCGGTCACGCTGCAGCATTGGGTTTGGCCCAAGCCTGAACGGGGAGCGCCGGCATGGGCCTGATGGAGAAAATCTTCGCCCTGCTCGAGCCGGCGCATTGGGGCGTGCATCCGGACGACAAGAAGCGTCCGGCGGCTGATGCGCCGGTGAGGAGGCTGCCCCTGCCCGAACGCCTCTACGTGCCCTTGCAGCAGCACATCGGCGCGGCGGCGCGGCCGATCGTCCTCACGGGACAGAAGGTCAAGAAAGGCGAGCTCATCGCCGAGGCGCAAGGCGCGACCTCGGCCGCGATCCACGCGCCGACCTCGGGCAAGGTCGTGGCCGTCGGCGATGTGACCGCGCCGCATCCTTCGGGGCTTCCCGTGGCGGCGATCACGATCGAGGCCGATGGCGAGGAGGCCTGGATCGATGCGGCCCCCGCCCAAGACCCCTTTTCGCTCTCACCCGAGGAGATCGCCAAGCAAGTCGCCGCAGCGGGCATCGTCGGCTTAGGGGGCGCGACCTTTCCTTCGGCCCTGAAGCTGGGACTCGCGAAGAAGGCCAAGATCCACACGCTGATCATCAATGGCGGCGAGTGCGAGCCCTATCTTTCCTGTGACGACCGGTTGATGCGCGATGCATCGCCCGAGATCGTCGCGGGCATCCGCCTGATGCTGATCGCCACCGGCGCGCAGCGGGCGCTCGTCGGCATCGAGGACAACAAGCCCGAGGCGATCGCGGCCATGCGCGAGGCGGTGCGCCCTCGCCGCGAGATCGAGGTGAAGCCGGTGCCGGCGCGCTACCCGATGGGCTCGGAAAAACACCTCTTCTCGACGCTGATGGGCCAGGAAGTGCCGGCCGATGGCCGCACGACGGATCTCGGCGCGCTCGTGCATAACGTCGGCACGGCCCATGCGGTCTATCAGGCGCTCGGCAAGGGCCGCCCGCTCGTCGAGCGGCTCGTCACCGTCAATGGCGGCGCGGTGGCCTTTCCGGGCAATCTACTCGTGCCCATCGGAGCGTTAGTCGAAGACGTGCTCGCCTTCGCCGGCCTCAAGGAGACGCCGGCGCGCCTCGTCATGGGCGGGCCGATGATGGGCAGCCTCTTGCCCCACGCGCGTGTGCCCATCATTAAGGGCTCGAGCGGCATTCTTGCCCTGACGGCACAGGAAGCAGGCATTGCTCCGGCCGGCCCGTGCATCCGCTGTTCCTCCTGCGTGCGCGCCTGTCCCATCGGCCTGCTGCCGCTCGAGATGGCGGCGCGCATCGCCGCCGGGGCGCTTTCCGCCGCCGTCGATTATGGCCTTAAGGATTGCATCGCCTGCGGCTGCTGCGCCTACGTGTGCCCCTCGCGCATTCCGCTCGTGCAGTATTTCAACCACGCCAAGGGCGAGCTCGCCGCCCAGGCGCGCGCGCAGCTCCGCAACGAAGCCGCCAAGCGGCTCGCGGCGGCGCGCGCCGAACGCCTCGAGCGCGAGGCGAAGGAAAAGGCCGAGGCCGCGGCGCGCCGCAAGGCCGAGCGCATGGCGCAAAAGGCCGCCGAGGCCGCCGCCGCGGCAGCGAAGCAAGCGGAGGAAGTCGCATGAGCGCGGGGCTTGCCACGACGGTGCCGCTTGCATCCCCCCATGCCCATGCGGGCAGCAGCGTTTCATGGGTCATGGCCAAGGTCATGCTCGCGCTCACCCCCGCGACGCTCTATGGCTTCTGGCTCTATGGCTGGCCGGCCGTGCATCTGTGGTGGATCACGATCGCGGCCGCGCTCTTGGGCGAGGCCTTCTGCCTGCGGCTGATGCGCCGCCCGCTGCGCCCCGCGCTTTTCGATGGCTCGGCGGCGCTCACCGGCTGGCTGCTTGCACTCTCGCTCCCCCCCTGGGCGCCGGCCTGGCTGGGCGTCTTGGGCGGGCTCTTCGCCACCATCGTCGCCAAGCAGCTCTTCGGCGGCCTGGGGCAAAACCTCTTCAATCCGGCGATGGTCGCGCGCGTGGCGCTGCTCGTCTCCTTCCCCGTCGCGATGACGCAGTGGATCGCGCCCGTGCCGCTCGGCTCGGCAGGCGCCCCCGACTTCGCCGAAGGGCTCAGGATCACGCTCGCCGGCGCGCCCTCCCTCGATGCGATCGCGAGCGCCAGTCTCTTGGGCCATGCCAAGACGGAGCTCTCGCGCGGCGTCGATCTCTTGCAGGCGAACCTGCCGGCGCTCTCCTTCGTCGGGGAACGCGCCGGCAGCCTCGGCGAGACCTCGGCGCTCCTCCTTCTCTTGGGCGGCATCGCGCTCATCTTGATGCGCATCATCACCTGGCACATTCCCGCCGCGATGCTTGTCGGCCTGGCGCTGCCCGCGCTCATCGCCCATGCCCTCGATCCGGCGCGCCATCTTTCGGCCGCCACGCATCTTCTCTCCGGCGCGGCGATGCTGGGCGCCTTCTTCATCGCCACCGACTACGTCACCTCGCCCAACACGCGGCTGGGGCAGCTTATCTTCGGCTTAGGCTGCGGGCTCCTCACCTGGCTCATCCGCAGCTATGGCGGCTATCCGGAAGGGGTGGCCTTCGCGGTGCTCTTGATGAATGCCGCCACGCCTGCCATCGACCGCTTGATCCGCCCTCGCATCTATGGCCGCGATCTCAAGGGGCGGCCTTTGGAGATACCGGAGGCCTGAATGGACATCGCCCTCTTGCGCGGCCGGCTCGTCTATCAGGGGCTCTCGCTCGGGCTCGTCGCGATGCTCTGCAGCGCCGCGCTCGTCATCGGCAATGCGCTCACGCGCGAGGCAATCCGCAAGGCCGAGGCTGACGATCTTGCCGCCACGCTCGCCCAGGTGCTGCCCGAGGGGAGCGCCGACAACGATCTGCTCGCCGATCCATTGAAAATCGGCGCTGGCGGGACGGCCGTCACGGTCTATCGCGCGCGCAAGGCGGGAGCGCTCACCGGCGCGGTGTTCAAGATGGCCTCGCGCGGCTATGCCGGAGACATCGTCGTCCTGATGGGCGTGGCGCCCGATGGGCGGCTCTTGGGCGTGCGCGTCGTCAAGCATGCCGAAACGCCGGGGCTCGGCGACAAGATCGAAGTCGCCAAGTCGAAATGGATTCTCGCCTTCACGGGCAAGTCGCTCGCCGATCCGCCTGCCGAGCAATGGGCGGTCAAGAAGGATGGCGGCGTCTTCGACCAATTCGCCGGCGCGACGATCACGCCGCGCGCCGTCGTCAAGGCCGTCAAGGATGGCCTCGAATTCTTCGCCGCGCACCGTGAGGAGATCCTGCGATGAACACGATGAAACTCTTCAAGGACGGCCTGTGGGAGAACAACGTCGTCTTCAGCCAGCTGCTCGCGCTGTGCCCTGTGCTCGCGGTGACGACCTCGGGCACCAATGGGCTTGGCATGGGGCTTGCCAGCACGGTGGTGCTCACGCTCTCGAACGTCATCGTCGCGCTGATCCGCAATTTCGTCAGCCGCGAGGTGCGCATCCCGATCTTCATCGTCGTCATCGCCACCCTGGTCACCCTCGTCGATCTGTCGCTCAACGCCTGGCTGCATGAATTGCACAAGGTGCTCGGACTTTTCATCGCGCTGATCGTCGTCAATTGCGCGATCCTCGGCCGCGCCGAAGCCTTCGCCTCCAAGTCGCCCGTTTCGGCCTCCGCGCTCGATGGTCTCTTCATGGGCTTAGGACTTACGCTGGCCCTCACCGTCATCGGCCTCGTGCGCGAACTGTTCGGCAACGGCACGCTCTTTGCGCAGGCAAGCCTCCTTCTGGGGCCGCACTTTGCCTTTCTCGAAACGACCGTCGTGCCCGAATTCAACGGCGCGCTCCTGATGATCCTGCCGCCGGGCGGCTTCCTTGCCTTGGGGCTGCTGCTTGCCGCCAAGCGCGTCCTCGATGCGCGGCTTGCCGCGGGAAGCCCCGCCGGCGCAAAGCTCGCCACGCAAGGAGCTTAAGATGCAAGTCGGCGTTGCCTATGCCGAACCCGGCGGCCAGATCTGGCTCAACATCGAGGTGCCCGAGGGCACGACCGTCCAGGAGGCCATCGAGCGCTCGGGGCTTTTGCGCCAGTTTCCGCACATCGATCTTTCGACGCAGAAGGTCGGCATCTTCGGCCGCCTCGTCAAACTCGACACCCCCTTGCGCGCGGGGGACCGTGTCGAAATCTACCGTGCCATCATCTGCGATCCGCAGACCGTGCCGCGCAAGGATGGCGTGGGCAGCGAGGACTGAATCAGGCCGGCAGGCGCTCGATCCAGGCGCGCTGCGCCGCCTGCCGGCGCTTGTCCATCAGATGCGCGCGCACTTTCTCTTTCGCCTCGGCAAGCGGCACCCGGCGCGGCGGATCGATCTTTTCGCACAGCAGGATGTGAAAGCCAAGCGGCGATTCGACGAGGCCGGAAAGCCCGCCCGCAGGCAGCGCAAAGGCGACGGCATCCAGTTCCTCATAAAGCTGGCCGCGCGGCAGTGTCCCGAGCAGGCCGCCTTGCATCGCCGTCGGGCATTCGGAGTGCTTGAGCGCCTGTTCGGCAAAGCGCGATGGGTCTTTGGATAGCCTCGCGAGGATGGCCTCGGCCTTCGCCTGGGCCGCAGAGCGTTCGCTGCCGGCAAGCGTCTCGTTGATCGTGATGAGGATGTGGCGCAGCGTGCGCGTCTCGGGCTTTTCGAACTTGGTGCGGTGCTCGAGATAGAAGATCTCGACCTCGGTGTCCGTGACGGCCGGCGCGCGATGGGCGATGGTTTCGAGCACCGCTTCGATGGTGAGATCGCGCTCGAGGGCGGCCTTGAGGCTTGCGATGGAAAGATCGGCGCGCGAAAGGTCGGCCTGGAAGTCTTCTTCGCTCTCGTAACGCGCGCGGATTTCAGCAAGCGCGCGCTCGAGGGCGGTAGCGGGCAGCACGACGCCGGCCGCCTCGGGGCTTGCCAGAATGCGCCGCTCGAGCTCGGCTTGCCGGCGCGCGATCGCGGCGATGCGCCGATGCTCCTCCGCGGCGAGGGCATGCGGCGCCTTGCCGTAGAACTCGCGCGCGAGCTTGAGGATAAGCCAAGGCTCAGCGATCATCGGCGGAGGCGTTCAACCCAGATTGTCCATTGGAACGCGAGCGGCGCTCGTCGGCGAGGGCGAGGAGATGCGCGCACGGGCGACGAGTCCATAGCGGTGCCTCTGGACGAGGAGCACGAGCGCTTAAGATGCCGCCCGCAGCCCGAGCGCCGCCGCGTAGGGCATTGGGAATGTCGTTGAGTTTCTTCATAGATCGTCTGCCCGATCTAATGGACAATCTGGGTTCAA
>JAOAHQ010000053.1 GCA_026415155.1 Rhodocyclaceae bacterium | reverse complement strand
GCGGCGGCGCTCGGGCTGCGGGCGGCATCCGCGCGCCCGTGCTCCTCGTCCAGAGGCACCGCTATGGACTCGTCGCCCGTGCGCGCATCTCCTCGCCCTCGCCGGCGAGCGCCGCTCGCGTTCCAATGGACAATCTGGGTTCAACTGAAAAGCTTGAGCAGCACCCCGACTGAGATGGCGAGATTAAACCCCACCATCCACTTAAGGAGATTAAGGTCGCTTTCAACTTTGTTGAAGCGATTTTCGTAGGCAGCAAGTGCTTCGGCGGCCTTCCTTGCCTTGTCTTCAGTTGCACCTGCTTCCTTCAGAGCATCATAGACTTCAAAAATCATTGTGCTCATCGTGAATTCTCCTTAGGGAAACGCTGAATAAATCTGCTGCGCGGTCGGATGGCTGCGTTCTCCGGTGCTCGCTCCCTCGCCTAACTACTTGATAGTCTTAAGTCGCTGCGCTCCGTGCGCCTTGCCCTCCGACCGCTCGCGACGATTTCTTCAGCGTTTCCTTAGCGGCGAGTGTAGCAAAAAGCAGCCGTCTGCCGGCGGCTGTTCGAGGGATCCAATTATCCAATCCTCAGAAAAACTGGTTGGCAAAGTTGGCGATCGCCAAGCGTCACCGTGGCCATGCGGCGAGTGTAGCCAAAAAACAGCCGCCCACAGGCGGCTGTTCGAGGAAGGAAATTGGGGGGCTGCCCCCAATTATCCGCATCGATCGAATCGTTGCGGCGATCAGAGTAGCTTGACCAGAGCAGCGATTAGAGCGGCTTGTGCCAAGAGCATGCCTGCAACCCATTTGATCACATCGTTCTTCGAGGCCTCGAGGCGTGCATCAAGATAAGTTTTGGTGACGAGCTCCTCGCCTGTGGCATCACGAAACGCCTCGGCCATCGCCTCGGCTTGTGCAGAGGGAACGCCCGCTTTTTCGAGGGTCTTGACAAACTTCAGCGTATCGAAAGTGATCGTGCTCATGAGGCGAGTGTAGCAAAAATACAGCCGCCCGCAGGCGGCTGTGCGAGGAAGGAAATCGGGGCCTGACTCCAATTGCAAAGGTCGAAGC
This sequence comes from Rhodocyclaceae bacterium, assembly GCA_026415155.1. Lineage (GTDB taxonomy): Bacteria > Pseudomonadota > Gammaproteobacteria > Burkholderiales > Rhodocyclaceae > Sulfuricystis. The sequence continues at coordinate 30,403 of JAOAHQ010000053.1, read as the reverse complement.
GTTGCGGTGATGTCAGAAATGCGGGGGGAGGTGATGCGGGTGGAAGGGCTGCGGTGAGTGTCGTTTTACACGACTTCATGCAGCAGCAAGCCCGCTCGTCTCTTCGATGGGCACGGAGTCGAGGTAAAGCGTTTCTGGCGCAATGTCGATTTCGCCTGGCCATACCACGGTGCCGTAATCAACCCGCACGCGATTGAAAATGGCTGGCGATGCAATGCGATTCCACGGCTTCATTGCTAACAGTGGCTTCATGTCGAAGCGGCGACGCTCGCCGTTCGCATATTCCAGGTCGAGCACGAAGTCAGCGCGTGGGGAGACTGCAACGACATCAAGGGACATAAGCGACCTCACTGTAACGGAGCGATGCGGAAAGGATCCTCGCCATTGACCGCAAGTTGCCAATCGACTTGCAGTTCTTCCTTGTGTATCTCGATCCACGCCTGTACCATCTTGAGTTGCTTGGGTGGCAGCTTTCCATCAAGCAACGCACCATCTTCAATCGCAATCGCGGCTTCGTCACCCTGATAACGCGCATGAATGTGCGGCGTATTGTGCTGCCTGTCATCGCGGAAATACATCAGGACGAGTATCCCATAGAACATGCTGATAGTTGGCATCCCGATTACCTTTCAATCGCAACGTCGCCCATTGTAGCTTCGTCCGCTGTTTCCGCAACCGTAGACGAAAAACAGCCACCCGAAGGCGGCTGTTTTGTTTCTGCATCACAGCAGCCCGAAGGCTGCGGGTGAATTAGAAGGAGTGACGCACGCCAATCTGGAAGCCCTTCGGGTCCGCGCCGGGGAGGATACCGCCAACGGCGTTGACACCAAAGTCGTAGTAGGCAGCAGCTTCGTTCGTGATCTGTGAGTACACTGCCTTGACGATGGTGCGCTTGGATAGGCTATGCTCGTAGCCGAGCGCGAACATCTTGGCGCCGGTGTCACTGGTATTGGTGATATCGCCAGCCCTACCGTACTGCGCAATGATCTTGCCGTTGCCGCCGACATTGAAGGTAACCGGCAGGAACCAAGCAGTGCGCTTGTCGGTACCGCCGTTATCGGAAACCTTGACGCGATCCCACAGCAAACCAACCGTGCCCATGCCAAAGTCATACTTGGCGCCGAGGCGGGTATCCGTTGCCTTAGTTCCGAAATTATCCCCTAGCCTGGCTTCGTTTTGCGTTAGGGCGGCCATGATCGGGCCGTTTTCGTACTTCACGCCGACATCGTAGCCCCACGTGTTGAGCTTATTGGCAACGTCGTCCCGCGTTTTGTTCTCGTTTGCGACATAGGCGACAGTCACGGTGAAGCCGGACATGTTCGGGGAGATGTAGGCAAGGGCGTTGTTCCAGCGCGTGTCGAAGAGCGAAGTGCAGGTACCCGAGCTGGCGCAGTAGCCCAAGGCACCAAGCAGCCCCTGATAGTTGGCAATGGTATTGTCATTTCCACCGGTATTTGGATTCGCGTAATAGGGGTTTACGCCAGCCAATGTAGCCCCGCCCAGCTTGCCGATGATGGCGCTATTGGCGGTAATGCCGGTGGCACCAGCAAAGGGGGCCATCGCGACACCCAGGGCGCGGGTCGGGCCGGTCAGGATACCGGCGGCGACGGTGCCGAAGCCACCCGCAACTCCCACATAAGAGTCACGGTTGAAGTTGAATGCACCGGCTGCGTCATTGGCGACGCCGCCCTCGAACTGAAATACAGCCTTCAGGCCGCCACCCAGATCTTCAGCACCCTTGAAGCCGAGGAAGGATGAGTTGGCAGAGACACGATTGCGTGCAGGTTGGTTCAAGTTGGTAAAAGTATTCGCAGCATCGCCGCCAGCACCATCTAAATCGACTACAAGTGTGCTTGCCCCGCCCGCCTTGACGTTGTCAAAAGTCACGTCGGCAGCGCCGTAGATCGTCACATTCGACTGCGCAAACGCGGCGCCCGAGACGAGGCCCGCGACGGCCAGAGCGATGATTTTCTTCTGCATATGAATCTCCTTTACGTTGAAGAAGAGCGGCTTCAATGACTCCACGTGGTCGGCCACTGAAACCGGGAAAGGCTTCCGAAGCGGAAGCTGGCGGCATTATCGCCGATGTCGCGCCGGCGAGACAGGCGAACTGCACTTCTACCGGAAAGCAAGGCGGCGGGTGTGGCGGTTTTGCAACAGCGGGCGGCAAAGTCGGCGCCGGCGGGACGGCGGTCTTCTGGGTGTTTTTCGGCAAACAGCCACTCGTTAGTGCGAACTACTTGCGGCTTGAAGCGCAGATGACCCAAGCGTAGCCGCCTTCGGGCGGCTGTTTATTGGTATAGTCCATCGGCAGGAGGTGCGAAACAGCAATGAGCACGATGATCACCGAAGTCTATGATGCCTTCATTGCCGCTGGGGCGCCTGAAGATAAGGCCAAGGCCGCTGCGCGTGCCTTGGCGGATTACGATAGTCGCTTCAATCGACTGGATCATGATTTGGCGCTGATCAAGGCAGAGATCACAGTTCTCAAATGGATGCTTGGTTTTGTGCTTGCCGGCATTGTCTCGCTGGTTTTCAAGGCGTTTGGTTGACCTGGGCTTGACCCAGCCAAGCAGCTGCCTGCGGGCGGCTTTCTAAAAAGCCTCACCACCAACAAGGGAACAAAGTTTCGCCAAGATCAACGAGTTGGAAAAACAAGGGGAGTCACCCGCGCGGTGAAGCGTCTTCCCACTCGTTTTTCCTTGGTGTCTCTTGGTGTTCTTGGTGTCTTGGTGGTGAGAACTGAGGTTGCTAGGATCATCAAGCCGCCCAGCCCTGCATCAGCTCCCCGCGCTGAGGTTTCAGACCGTTTGCGGCGGCAGGCGCTCGAGTATGGCTTCCCACGCGACGGTCACCCCCGCGAGCGGGCCGACGGGCGTTTCGCCGGTCAATTCACGGATATCGGGGATGCCGTAGCGGCCATTTTCCAGCCGGTAGATGGTCAATAGCCGGTCGACCGGATGAACCAGCCAGTATTCGGGCACGCCGGCACGCTCATACACCTGCCGCTTGATGATCTGGTCGTGACTCGCCGTAGCGGGGGATAGGACTTCCACCACCCAGTCCGGCGCGCCTTTCACGCCGCGCTGGTCGATTTTGGCGGGGTCGCAGACGACCAGCACATCGGGCTGGACGACGGTATCGGCCTCATCGTCGGCCTGCCCAGGGCGGGGCAGGCGCACGTCGATCGGTGCGAGCAACACCCTGCATGATCCATCCTCGAGGGCATTTCTTACCTGATAGCCCACTTCGAAGGCAATGATCTGGTGGATCGACGTCGGCGCCGGGGCCATGAGATAGGCGACACCATCGATCAGCTCCCAGCGCTGGTCGTCGTCCCAGCGGGCGTAGTCGGCGTAGGTGTAATGGGCATCCTTCCGTTTTGGCAATCCCATGATGCGCGCTCCTTTGCGGCATAAAGTAGCACAGTCCCCGTCGGCAAGGGGCCTCTTCTGCACGCCTGCCCCTCCCTTGCGAGAGTGCGGGCATCGGTCTAGGATTTTGGCTATCCAGAATTTTTATTCGGTGCGGTTGCCATGAAATCCATTCCTGTTTATGAAGCCAAGAACAAGTTTTCCGCCCTGCTTGCCGCGGTCGAGAAAGGGGAAGCGTTTTTGGTGACGCGCCATGGGGCGCCCGTGGCGCGCATCGTGCCTGCCGGCGAGGGCGCGGCGCTGGGGGACGAGGAGCTCGCGCGCCGTCGTCGGGCGATGCAACGCTTGCTCGCCTTCCGTGAGGAGCATCCGGTGGCGGATTGGGGCGCCGATGAGCTCAGGGCGGCGATCGAGGAGGGGCGTGACTAGATGGCCTATCGGTCGAGGAAGGAGAAAGCGGCATGGGCGGGCGCGACGATATTTCGTGGCAAGAGTTGAAGGCGATGATCCAGGCGCACAGCGAGCAGCTGCGCGAGACGGATCGGCTGGTGCGCGAACTCGATCGGCAGATCGCCGAGCAATGGAAACAGATCGCCGAGCAAGGCAGGCAGATCGCCGAGCAAGGCAAGCAGATCGGTGGCATTGGCGACAAGTTCGGCTACTTTGCCGAAGGCATGGCCTTGCCGACGATGGAGCGGCTGTTGCGGCGGAAGTTCCGCATGGAAACGGTCAATCCGCGCTGCCGCGTGCGCCGTGGCGGAGAAGAGCGCGAATACGACGTGCTGGCCTGGGCGAATGGCAAGACGAACACGGCGATCGTCGTGGAGGTGAAAAGCCGGGTGAAGCGCGAGGCGGTGGGGCAGCTCATCGAGCAGCTCGAGAGCTTGTTCGATTTTCTGCCCGAGCTGAAGGGGAAGGCGCGGCTGGGGATACTGGCCGGCATCGACTGGGATGTTGGCGTCGAGGAAGAGGCCCAGGAAGCGGGGCTTTATACGGCGCGGATTCGCGACGAGATGTTCGAATTGACGACGCCGAAGGGTTTCAAGCCGCGGCGCTGGTAGCGCGCCGTGGGCGGTGCGGGAAGGGGCGAAGATCGGGGTCGCGTATTGGGATAGGGAGAAGGAAGATGGCGCTTGCAGTGAAACCTTTACCGACTGCGCCGGAGGACTACCTGCGCCTCGAGGCGGAAAGCGCGGTCAAACACGAGTATCTCGACGGCCAAATCGTGGCGATGGCCGGCGCGAGCGAGCGGCACAACCGCATTGCGGGGAATGCCTTCTTCCGCTTGCGGCAGGCCACGCGCGGCACGGGCTGCGGGGCGTTCGTGAGCGATATGAAGCTGCGCGTCGAGGCGGCGAATGCGTTTTACTACCCCGATGCGATGCTGGTGTGCGCCGAGGATGATCATCCGCTTTACAAAACCCGGCCTTGCATCGTGGTCGAGGTGGCTTCGCCCTCGACGGCGGCGATCGATCGGCGCGAGAAGTGGCTTGCCTACCGCACGCTCGAAAGCCTGCGCGCTTACCTGATCGTCGATGCGGAAGCGCGCGCGGTCGATTACTGGCTGCGGGATGAGGCGGGTGAGTGGCGGCCGGGCACGCTGGAGGAGGACGAGGTGCTCACCGTGGCCTGCCCGCCTGTGACGGTGTCGTTCTGCCGCGACGATTTTTACGAGGACGTGGCGGGCCTTTCCTGAAGCTCGTCGCCATTCAAGAGCGCCATGGCTTCCTCGCCCATGGCGACGGCATAGAGGCGATGGGCGGTGAGCCAGGCGACTTCGTCTTCGGTGAGCGAGAGCGAGGAGAAGATGGGGATGAGGCGGCGGCCTACGTATTCGGGGAAGTAGCGGAAGAAGCGGCCTTCGGCGACGAAGCGGTCGAAGGCTTCGAGGTATTCGGGCCGCACGGTGGCCTTGGCTTCGAGCAGCATGACGTGGCCGGGCCAGACGAGGATGCCGTCGAACTCGCGGCGGTCGCCGCGCTGGTAGGGACGGCGAATGCGCTGGCCTTCGAATTCGAGCTCGTCGGGCGCGCCGAAATGCTCGCGGGCGATGCGGCGGCAGGAAGGGTAGATGATGTCCTCGACGATGGTGCCGAGCTTGTTGGCAATGGCGCCCCATTGCAGGTTCATCTCGCGCCGCTCGCGCTTCATCTCGGCGATGTCTTCATCGACCTTGCGCTTGAATTCGGCCATTTCGTCCTTGAACGCGGCCATTTCGTCCTTGAATTCGGCCATTTCGTCCTTGAAGTCGAGCATCTCGTTCTTGAACTCGGCCATCTCGTTCTTGAAATCGAGCATCTCGTTCTTGAACGCGGCCATTTCGTTCTTGAAGTCGAGCATCTCGTTCTTGAACGCGGCCATTTCGTTCTTGAAGTCGAGCATCTCGTTCTTGAAGTCGGACATCTCGTTCTTGAACGCGGCCATTTCGTTCTTGAAATCGAGCATCTCGTTCTTGAACGCGGCCATTTCGCGCTGGAACTTGAGGTTTTCCTCGCGCAGTTCCTTGAGGCCCATTTCGTTGTTGAACTGGGCATAGGCGAGTTTCATCAGGGCTTCTTCGAGCCGATCGACGCGTTGTTCCACCACTTCGGCCATGGAAGAGGCTCCTCTCCTTGCGTACGAGCTTGATTTCCGATTTCTTTCGGCAGACTGCCCATTTTTTAATATAGCACTTCCCGGCCGGGATGATGGCGCGCGGCGGCGAGCCAGTAGAATGGTACGTTTCTTTGTTGCTCCGTCTTGCCTTGAACACTCCCGACGACGCTTGCTACCACTGCGGCCTGCCGATTCCGCCAGATGCGCGTTTTAGCGTCGAAATCGATGGCGAGCCGCGCGCGATGTGCTGCGCGGGCTGCGAGGCCGTGGCGCAGGCGATCGTCGCCAATGGTCTGACCGATTACTACAAACATCGCGACGCGCTGCCGGAGAGCCCGCGCGAGGCGCTGCCGGCATCGCTTGCCGAACTGGGCCTCTTCGATCATCCCGAGGTGCAGAAGAATTTCGTGCGGCCGATCGGCGAGCACGAGCGCGAGGCGGCGCTGATCCTCGAGGGCATCACCTGCGCGGCCTGTGTCTGGCTCAATGAAACACATCTGGCCAAGCAGCCCGGGGTGACGGCGGTCGATATCAACTACGCGACGCGCCGCGCCCGGGTGCGCTGGGACGAGCGCGTCACGAAGCTCTCGGCGCTTTTGGAAGCGATCCAGGCGATCGGCTACCGGGCACATCCCTATGACGCGACGAAGTCCGAGCAGCTCGCTCAAAAAGAGCGCCGTGCGGCGCTGTGGCGCCTCTTCGTGGCGGGCTTCGGCATGATGCAGGTGATGATGTATGCCGTGCCGGTGTATCTCGCCGAGGGCGACATGACGGCGGACATCGAGCAGCTGATGCGCTGGGCAAGCCTGTTATTGACCTTGCCGGTGATGGTTTATTCGGCCGCGCCGTTTTTTGCGAGCGCCTGGCGCGATTTGAAGTTACGCCGCGTCGGCATGGACGTGCCGGTGGCGCTGGGCTTGGGCAGCGCCTTTTTGGCGAGCGTCTGGGCGACGCTCGTCGCGGGCGGGGAGGTCTATTTCGATTCGGTGACGATGTTCGTGTTCTTCCTGCTCTCTGGCCGCTATCTGGAGATGATGGCGCGGCAGAAGGCCGCGCGCGGCGTGGAGGCGATGGCCAAGGCTCTGCCCGCCTTTGCCGAGCGGCTGCGCGGCGGGGTGGCCGAGCGCGTGGCGGTGGCCGACCTCGTGGCAGGCGACGTGGTGCGCGTCAAGCCCGGCGAGACCTTGCCCGGCGATGGCGTGGTCATCGAGGGGGAATCGAGCTGCGATGAATCGCTCCTCACCGGCGAGAGCCGGCCGGTGGAGAAGCGCCCGGGCGATGCGGTGACGGGCGGCAGCGTCAATGTCGCGAGCCCCTTGACGATCCGCCTCGAGCGCGTCGGCGAGTCGACACGGCTCGCCTCGATCCGGCGGCTCATGGAGCAGGCAGCGGCCGAAAAGCCTGCACTCGTGCAGCTCGCCGACCGCATTGCGCAGCGTTTCGTCTGGGTGCTGCTCGTCCTCGCGGCGCTCACGGGCGCTTATTGGTTCCAGACCGATCCGGCCCAGGCCTTGTGGATCTGCGTCGCGGTACTCGTGGTGAGCTGCCCCTGCGCGCTTTCGCTCGCCACGCCGGCGGCGCTGACGGTGGCGACCGGCGCGCTCGCCAAGGCAGGCGTGCTCGTGACGCGCGGCCATGCGATCGAGACGCTCGCACGCGCCAACCATTGGATCTTCGACAAGACCGGCACGCTGACGCTGGGCCGGCCGGTGGTGACGGAGCTGCGCTGCTGGATCGACGAAGGGGAGGTGTTCGCGCGGGTGCGAGCGCTCGAGGCGGCTTCCGAGCATCCCCTGGCGCGGGCACTCCTCGCGAAAGTCGGCGCTGGCAAGACGGCCCCCCTTGCTCAGCTGCGGGCCATCACGGGGCAGGGGATCGAAGCGCGCGAGGCGGATGGGGAGAGGCTGCGCATCGGCGTGCCCGCCTTCGTCGCCGAACTGCATGGGCAGCCTTTGCCCAAGGAGATGCAAAGCTGGCTTGCCGGCGGCGATACGGTGGTGGCGCTCGGGCATAGCCGCGGCTGGCTGGCGGCGTTTTGCTTCGCCGATCCCCTGCGGCCCGGCACCGAGGCGGCACTCGCGGCGCTCGCCGCCCAGGGGGTGCGGGTTACGATCCTCTCGGGCGATGCGCCCGAGGCCGTGGCCGCCGTGGCGGCCGAGTTGGGGCTCAAGGATCATCATGGCGGCATGACGCCGGAGGACAAGCATGCCTACGTGCGCGCGGCCCAGGCGGCGGGCGAGACGGTAGCGATGGTCGGCGATGGGGTCAATGACGCGCCGGTGCTCGCCCAGGCGCATGTCTCCGTGGCGATGGGCGGGGGGACGGATCTCGCGCGCAGCCAGGCCGACGTCGTGCTGCTGGCCGACGACCTCAGGCAACTCGCCGAGGGCGTCGCGATCGCGCGGCGCACGCTGGCGATCGTGAAACAGAACCTCACCTGGGCCTTCATCTACAATGTCACGGCGATTCCGCTGGCGATGGCCGGCTGGGTGACGCCGTGGATGGCCGGCATCGGCATGTCGGCCAGTTCCCTGCTGGTGGTCATGAACGCCTTGCGGCTGCAGAAAGGCAGGCAGGCATGGAAAGCCTCTATCTTTTGATCCCCGTCTCTGTCGTGCTGGTCTTCCTGATCGGCGCCGTGTTCTGGTGGACGTTGAAGAGCGGCCAGTTTGAGGATCTCGAAGGGCCAGCCTGGCGCATCCTCATGGATGACGACCGGCCTCGCCCGGAGACGACGGAAAAGCAAGAGTAAGCGGCAAACTTTTGACCCAGATCAATGTTTCATGTCATTTAAACCCCATAATCTGTGCTGTTATTGCGCGGCTGGGGAAGGGTTATCTGGCTGCGCCATCGGTTAGTCTCTCTGTTGGGGTTGGGGGTGCGTCTTCGGGCGCACCCTTTTTTTCACCCAAGGTCAAAAAAATTTTATGGTGCAGATAAATAATTCTGCGATGCACCAAGATTGATCTGGGTCAAAATGCCGCACTCGTGAATGGGTATCCTCCGCGACCAGCCTCCGCAGGCAGGATGCGGAGGAGAAGGGGAGCAGATTTGTCTTTTCAACAGGAGAGGTGAGAACCATCATGCAATCGCAAGCGACTTACAACTACAAAGTCGTGCGCCAGTTCGCCGTGATGACCGTGATCTGGGGCATCGTCGGCATGCTGGTCGGCGTCATCATCGCCGCCCAGCTGGTCTGGCCCGAGCTGAACTTCGTCGAATGGCTGTCCTATGGCCGTCTGCGTCCGCTACATACGAACGCGGTGATTTTCGCTTTCGGTGGTTGCGCGCTGTTCGCCACGTCCTACTATTCGGTGCAGCGTACCTGCCACACCACGCTGTTTGCGCCGGGGCTCGCCGCCTTCACGTTCTGGGGCTGGCAACTCATCATCGTGCTCGCTGCCCTCTCCTTGCCGCTCGGCTTTACCTCCGGTAAGGAATATGCCGAGCTCGAGTGGCCGATCGACATCCTCATCACGATCGTCTGGGTCGCCTATGCGATCGTGTTCTTCGGCACCATCGGCACCCGTAAGACCAAGCACATCTATGTGTCGAACTGGTTCTTCGGCTCGATGATCATCGCCGTCGCCCTCCTGCATCTCGTCAATAGCGCGGCGATCCCCGTCTTCGAGGCCGGCATCCTGACGCCGCGCTCCTATTCGGCTTACGCCGGCGTGCAAGACGCGATGGTGCAGTGGTGGTATGGCCACAACGCCGTCGGCTTCTTCCTCACCGCCGGCTTCCTCGGCATGATGTATTACTTCGTGCCGAAGCAGGCCGGCCGCCCGGTGTATTCCTATCGCCTCTCGGTGGTGCACTTTTGGGCGCTCATCTTCACCTACATGTGGGCCGGCCCGCATCACCTCCATTACACCGCGCTGCCCGACTGGACCCAGTCGCTCGGCATGCTCTTCTCGCTGATCCTGCTGGCCCCCTCCTGGGGTGGCATGATCAACGGCATCATGACCCTCTCGGGCGCCTGGCACAAGCTGCGCGATGACCCGATCCTCAAGTTCCTCATCACCTCGCTGTCCTTCTACGGCATGTCGACCTTCGAAGGCCCGATGATGTCGGTGAAGACCATCAATGCCCTGTCGCACTACACCGACTGGACGGTCGGCCACGTGCATTCGGGCGCCCTGGGCTGGGTGGCGATGGTGTCGATCGGCTCGCTCTACTATCTGATCCCGCGCCTCTTCGGCAAGACCGAGATGTACTCGGTGCGGCTCATCAACGTGCATTTCTGGCTGGCGACCCTGGGCACCGTGCTCTACATCGCCGCGCTGTGGATCTCCGGCGTCATGCAGGGCCTGATGTGGCGCGCAACCAACCCCGATGGCACGCTGACCTACGCCTTCGTCGAGTCGGTGAAAGCCTCCTATCCGTTCTGGACGATCCGTGTGATTGGCGGTTTGTTGTTCCTCGCCGGCATGTTCATCATGGCCTACAACATGTTCAAGACCATCGCCGCCGGCCGCGCCGTCGACGACGCGAAGGTGCTCGAACCGGCCCACGCCCACTGATTGCAAGGGAGATCAAACATCATGGCATTCACGCATGAGAAAATCGAGACCAGCAATACGTTGCTGATCGTCTTCACGCTCTTGGCGGTCATCTGGGGGGGCTTGGTCGAGATCGTGCCGCTCTTTTTCCAAAAGTCGACCACGACCCCGGTCAATGAGCTGGTCAAGCCCTACGACGCACTGCGCCTTGCCGGCCGGGACATCTACATCCGCGAAGGCTGCTACAACTGCCATTCGCAGATGATCCGTCCCTTCCGCGCCGAGACCGAGCGCTATGGCCATTATTCGGTCGCGGGCGAGTTCGTCTATGACCACCCGTTCCAGTGGGGCTCGAAGCGCACCGGCCCGGATCTCGCGCGCGTCGGCGGCCGCTACTCCGACCAGTGGCACCGCATCCATCTCCTCAATCCCCGCGACGTGGTGCCCGAGTCGAACATGCCGGCCTACTACTGGCTCGACCGTCCGCTCAAGGATCCGCACATCAGCGCGAAGATGGCGGCCCTGCGCAAGGTCGGCGTGCCCTACACCGACCAGGAAATCGCGGAGGCGCCCAAGGCGCTCGAGGGCAAGACCGAGCTCGATGCGCTGATCGCCTATCTCCAGGGATTGGGGCTGGCGCTCAAGCAGGCACGCTAAAAAGACATGGACATCAACGACCTGCGCACCCTATCGACCGTGCTGGCCTTCGTTGCCTTCGTTGGCATCGTGATCTGGGCCTGGTCCGGCAAAAGGAAGCGCGCCTTCGATGAGGCGGCGAGCCTGCCTCTCGAAGATGACGCGCCTCTGCCGCCGACTGGGCGCGCAGGCTCTTAAGGACATCTGAAAGGAATTCGTCATGGATTTCAAGAACACGAGCGATTTCGTGAGCAGTTTCTGGAGTCTCTACGTGATCGTCATCGTCGCCGTCAGCGTCATCGGCTGCGCGGTTTTCCTCTGGTTTCAGGGGACGGCGAAATTCAAGCCGGGCGAGGTGACGGGCCACGTCTGGGACGAGACCCTCGAGGAGTACAACAACCCGCTGCCCAACTGGTGGCGCTGGATGTTCTACCTCACGGTCGGCTTCGCCATCGTCTATCTCATGCTCTACCCGGGCCTCGGCAATCTGGCCGGCAGCTTCGGCTGGACGATGCGCGGCCAGTACGAGCAGGAAATGAAGAAGGCCGAGGAGACCTATGGCCCGAAGTTCAACCAGTTCCTCAAGCAGGACATCATGACCGTGGCGGCCAATCAGGAGGCGAAGGAAATGGGCGCGCGCCTGTTCCAGACCTACTGCGCCCAGTGCCACGGTGGGGATGCCGGCGGCGCGCCGGGCTTCCCCAACCTGAAGGACAAGGACTGGCTGTGGGGCGGCACGCCGGAGAAGATCGTCGAGACGATCACCAATGGCCGCATGGGCATCATGACGCCGAAGGGCACCAAGCCCGATATGGACGCCGAGCAGGTCAAGGATGTCGTGCACTACGTGCGCTCCCTGTCGGGGCTCACGCATGATTCCGCGCGCGCCCAGCGCGGGGCCGAGCTCTATCCGCAAGCCTGCGCCGCTTGCCACGGCCCGGATGCGAAGGGCAATCCTGCTGCGGGTTATCCGAACCTGACCGACAAGGTCTGGCTGCACGGCTCTTCAGAAGCCAAGCAGATCGAGATCGTCACCAAGGGCATGCAAAACCAGATGCCGGCCTTTGGCGAGTTCCTCGGCCCGGCCAAGGTGCATCTGCTCGCGGCCTATGTTTGGGGCTTAGGGGGCGGTGAGAAGCCCGAGCCGGCGCCCGTCGCGGCGCCCGCCGAGGCGGAAAAGCCTGCCGAAGAGGCCAAGCAGTAAAACACCTTGAGCCATTCCCGGCCAGCTCTCTGGCCGGGAATGCCGCCCGACCTGGGGGTATCGCAGCGCGCGATAGAATGGGCGGCAGACTCTTCGGGCATTTCAGGGGATTGCCCGCGTCTTTGATATCTGCGTTACGGCAACGAAGACCCTTGACTACCCGCACACCATGAATTCGACGACCCCCAACACCGAGCAAGTACAGGAAGTCACCCTCTACAAGGCCCGCAAGAAGATCCATCCCCGCGCCGTGACCGGCGTCTTCGCCACCTGGCGCTGGATTTTCGTCTGGCTCACGCAGCTCCTTTACTACGGCCTGCCCTGGCTGCAATGGAACGATCGCCAGGCGGTGCTCTTCGATCTCGTCAATCGCAAGTTTTATCTTTTCGGCCTCGTGCTGTGGCCGCAGGACGTCTTCTACCTCGCGGTCCTGCTGATCATCTCGGCCTATTCTCTCTTTTTGTTCACGGCTGTTGCCGGCCGGCTGTGGTGCGGCTATGCCTGTCCGCAGACCGTCTACACGGAAATCTTTCTCTGGATCGAGCAAAAGATCGAGGGGGATCGCAGCGCACGCATCAAGCTCGACAAGGCCCCGCTCGATGCGCGCAAGTTCCGCCTGCGGGCAACGAAATATGGCCTGTGGGCCTTGCTCGCCCTCTGGACGGGCTTTACCTTCGTCGGTTACTTCACCCCGATCAAGGTGCTCTGGGAAGAGATTTGGAGCTGGACGCTCGGCCCGTGGGAGACCTTCTGGGTTTTCTTCTATTCGGCCTTCACCTATGTGTTCGCCGGCCACCTGCGCGAGCAGGTCTGCCTGTACATGTGCCCCTATGCGCGCTTCCAGGGCGTCATGTTCGACCCGGATACGCTCGTCATCACCTATGACGCCGAGCGCGGCGAGCCGCGTGGGCAGCGCAAGAAAGGCGTCGATCCGAAGAGCATCGGCAAAGGCGATTGCGTCGATTGCAGCCTCTGCGTGCAGGTCTGCCCGACCGGCATCGACATTCGCAATGGTCTGCAATATGAGTGCATCGGCTGTGCCGCCTGCATCGACGTCTGTGACGAGGTCATGGCGAAGATGGGCTACCCGAAAGGCCTGATCCGTTACACGACCGAGAATGCCCTGGCCCAGCACTGGGGCTGGCGCGAGATCCTGCGCCACGTGGTGCGTCCGCGCATCATCGTCTATACCGTGATCCTGCTCGGCATCACGGGGGGGTTGATCTGGGGGCTTGCTCACAAGGCCGATTTGCGCGTCAATGTCATTCGCGATCGCGCGGTGCTGGCGCGCGAAGTCGAAGGCGGCCTGATCGAGAACGTCTATCGGCTGCAGGTCATGAATGTCACCGAAGCGCCGCATCGCTATACGGTGAGTGTCAGCGGACTCAATGGCATCGAGCTTTCGGGCGAAACGCAGCTCGAGGTGCCGCCAGCGACGACGAGGAGTTTCTCGGTGGCCGTGCGCGCGCCGCTGGATGCGGCGCCGAAGGGCTCGCACACGATTTATTTCGATGTGAAGGCCGTGGAGCGAGCCGATCTCGCCGTGCATGAAAAGGCCACCTTCCTGATGCCCTGATGAGAAAGGATGTCATGACGACCGCCACGAATGCGAAACCCTGGTATCGCGAGCCTTGGCCTTGGCTTTTGATGGCCGGGCCGCTCGCCGTCATCGTGGCAGGCCTCGTCACGGTGTGGCTGGCGGTGAGCAGCAATGACGGCTTGGTCACGGAAGACTATTACAAGCAGGGCCAGGCGGCTGGCGAGACGCTCGCCCGTTCGCGCCAGGCCGAGGCGCTTGGCCTTTCCGCTGCACTCAAGGTCACGGAGCGGAATTTGTTCGTCCGTCTGAGTGCGCTGGAGGCGGGCTTCGTGCCGCCCGCAGCGATCGTCGTGACGATTTCCCATCCGACGCGCGCCGGCCTGGATCAGACGCTCCGCCTGCATTACGACGGGGAGCGTTACACAGGGGATTTCCGGTTGCCGTCCTCGGGGCATTGGCTGATCGTCATCGAGGACGAGGCGAAAAACTGGCGGCTGGTCGGCAGCGCGATCTGGCCGGCCGCCGGCGAGGCGATCATTGGCGGTGCGGCAAATTCGCCTGCCGAGCAATGAAGTGGTAGACGTCGTTTCGTTCAACAACCAGGGGAGAGCATCATGGAAGCACTGAAACTGCTGTTCAGTACCGATATCGGGCTATTGAGCACCTTTACCGTCGCTTTCGCGATCGGCATGATCATCTTCATCTATAACTTCGTGAAGAAGCGCATGGACGAGGATGCCAAGCGCGCGGGCAAGCAGTAGGCCGCTTGGGTTCCTCTATGAAAAAAGGGCTGCCTGGCAGCCCTTTTTTCGTTCAGGTTCCGGCCGCACCGAGCTAGCGATAGACGAGGACGGGAATCTTCGTATGGGTGAGCACCTTCTGCGTTTCGGAGCCGAGCAGGAGGCCGCTCAAGCCGCGCCGGCCATGCGAGGCCATGAAGATCAGATCGCAGCCCGCCTGGTGGGCGGCTTCGATGATCGCCTCGTAGGGAATGTCGCTCGTGACGGAAAGGGATGCAGACGGCACGCCGGCCTCTTGTGCCAAGCGCTCGCACTCGGCGAGGATTTGACGCGCCTGTTCTTCGGTCATTTCGGCGAACTTTTCAGGAGTGGTTGGATCGATCAGCGCACCCTCGCCATAGAAGGCGACCGGATACTCGGGCTTGGCGTAGAAAAAGGTGAGCCGGGCGCCGATTTCGCGCGCGAATTCGACGGCGCGCGCAACGGCGGTGGTGGAGAGGGGCGAACCATCCGTCGGGACCAGGATGTGCTTGAACATGGGGCTCTCCTCGAGAGGCGGGCCAGGCTGCGATTGACCCAGATCAATAAGCAGGAGCGAATGCTCGTCACAATCATATCGTATCCAGCGAGTGGTATTGTTGCCGAAACATCGCAAGAGAGAGTGGATCATGACAAATGGCAAACGGATGGCGCCAGTGGCGCCGCACAAGACGTTTCGGGCTTTGAACGAGGCAGTGACGACCCAGCTCGATCCGCTGGGTGTGTTGGTGCCGCTCGTGCATGCACAGCTTGCCTGGGCGGCGCATCCGCAGGAGCTTGCCGAGGCGATGTCGGAATTGTCATCGCGCGTCTTGGCGCTGCAATGGCATTCCTGGCTGCGCATGCTGGGGCTGCCGAGCGAGGATGTCGAGAAGCCGCATCCGGACGATACGCGCTTTGCCGACCCGGTCTGGACCGAGTCGGCGACCTGGGACATCGCCAAGGAGTGGTATCTGCTCACCACCCACCACATCCAGGACATGCTCTATGAAACGCCGGGACTGTCGAGCCGCGACCGGCGGCGCGCCGCCTTCTGGTGGCGCAAATGGCTCAACGCGATCGCGCCGACCAATTTCCTGCTCACCAATCCCGTGGCGATGCGAAAAGCAGTGGAGACGCACGGCGAGAGCCTGTTGCGCGGCTGGCGCAATTTCATCGACGATGCGCTCGCTGGCAACATCCGCATGACGCGGCCGGACGATTTCAAGGTCGGCGTCAATCTCGCCACCACGCCCGGCAAGGTCGTGATGAGAAACCGCCTCGTGGAATTGATCCATTATCAGCCCACCGCGCCGCAGACTTACCGCACGCCGATTTTGATCATCACGCCCTGGATCAACAAGTTCTACGTGCTCGACCTCACTCCAAAAAAGAGCATGGTCAAATTCCTGCTCGACCAGGGCTTCGATGTCTATATCACGAGCTGGAAAAATCCCGATGCCTCGATGGCCGAGGTCGGCTTCGAGGACTACCTGACCGAAGGCATTGGGGCGTGCGTCGCGGCGGTGCGCGAGATTTCCCAGGCCGAAAAGATTCACACGGCCGGCTATTGCATCGGCGGCGCGGCGCTGGCGATCTATCTCGCGTGGGCCAACCGGCGCTTTGCGCCCGATGCGGTGCCGATCGAGAGCGCGACCTTCTTTACCACCCTCGTCGATTACCACAAGCCGGGCGATATCGAGGTATTCCTCGACGAGGGAAGCTTCAGGTATCTTTCCCAGCACATGGCGCAGAAGGGCTATCTCGATGGCAAGGAGATGGCCGCTGCCTTCCGGCTGCTGCGCTCGAACAGCCTCATCTGGCATTACGTCGTGCATGGCTATCTCTACGGCGAGACGCCGCCGCCGTTCGATGTCCTTTATTGGAACATGGACACGACGCGCATGCCAGCGAAGATGCACACCTGGTATTTGCGCAACCTCTATCTCGACAACAAGCTCATCAAGAAAGATGCGCTCGTGCTCGCCGGCGAGCCCATTGATCTGGCGCGCATCGTCCAGCCCATCTATGCCGTGGCGGCGGCCGATGACCACATCGCGCCCTGGCGCCAGACGTTTCGCATCAACAATTTCGTCGCCGGGCCGAAACGCTTCGTGCTGACGAGCTCGGGCCATATCCTCGGCATCATCAATCCCATCGTCCATCCGCCCAAGCGCGAATACTGGGTGGGCGAGGCCGAGCGCCACGACAGCAGCGAGGAATGGCAAGAGCGCGCCGAACACCATGCCGGCAGCTGGTGGGAAGACTGGCTCTCCTGGCTCAAGCCCCGCTCCGGCCCGCTCGGTGCGCCGCCTGCGATCGACAGTGCCACCTATCCGGCGCTTGTCGATGCACCGGGCACTTACGTGCTCGAACCCTGAAGAAGAGTGTGGGCATTGCATCCTGCCGAGTGCTGACTGAGCACGAAAAGTCGGCGCCGGCGGGACGGCCATCGGCTATCATTGCGTCCTGACTTTTCGGCCACTGGCTGGCGCGTTCCGGCAAGCGGCGTGGATGCAACGATGAAATGTGTAGATGATTTTCGCCTGCGCTTGGGCCGGCACGAGCTCGTGCCCATCGTCATCGGCGGCATGGGGGTGGATATTTCGACGGCCGAACTCGCCCTCGAGGCGGCGCGATTGGGCGGCATCGGCCACATCTCGGATGCGATGCTGCCGACGGTGTCCGATCGGCATTACCACACCAAATACGTCAAGGACAAGCTCAAGCAATACAAATACAACGTCGCCAACAGCGACAAGTCGGCGGTGCACTTCGATCTTGGCTTGCTTGCCGAGGCGACCAAAGACCACGTGCGCCGCACGATGGAGCGAAAGCGCGGCAGCGGTCTCGTTTTCATCAACTGTATGGAAAAGCTGACGATGAATGCGCCGAAGGAGACCTTGCGCGTGCGCCTCAATTCGGCCCTCGATGGCGGGATCGATGGCATCACGCTCGCCGCCGGCCTGCATTTGGGCTCATTCGCCTTGATCGAGGATCATCCGCGCTTTCGCGATGCCTTTCTCGGCATCATCGTCTCCTCCTTGCGCGCCTTGCAGCTTTTTCTCAAGAAGAGTGCGAGAACCGGCCGGCTGCCCGACTTTGTCGTCGTCGAAGGGCCGCTCGCGGGGGGGCACCTGGGCTTTGGCATGGACTGGGCAAAATACGATCTCGCCACCATCGTCGCCGAGATTCGCGCCTGGTTGCAGCAGGAAAAGCTCGACATCCCGCTGATTCCGGCCGGCGGCATCTTCACCGGCGGGGATGCCACCGTCTTCCTCGAAAACGGTGCGGCGGCCGTGCAGGTGGCCACGCGCTTCACGGTTTCGAAAGAGTGCGGACTGCCGGACGAGGTCAAGCAGGAATACTTCAAGGCCAATGAGGAGGATATCGAAGTCAATGGCATCTCGCCGACCGGCTATCCGATGCGCATGCTCAAGAAAAGCCCGGCGATCGGCTCCGGCATCCGTCCCAACTGCGAGGCCTATGGCTATCTGCTCGATGCCCGTGGCAATTGCGCCTACATCGAGGCCTGGAACCGCGAGGTGGCGCTGCATCCGGGCGCGAAGAAAATCCAGGTGTGGGACAAGACTTGTCTTTGCACCCACATGCGCAACTTCGACGTGTGGACCTGCGGCCACTATGCCTATCGCCTGAAGGATACGACGCGCCGCAACCCCGATGGCAGCTACCAGCTCCTGACCGCGGAACACGTTTTCAACGATTACCGCTACAGCAAGGGCGATTCGATCGCCCTGCCGGCGCCGGCGGCAGAGTAGGCGGCGCTGAGCCGGCAAGGAATCACCCGCATGAGCGCGCAGCAAGGTCGGGACAGCGGACGGGAGCTGCGCCGCATCGTGCGTATCAACGAGGAAATCAAGCACGTCGTCGCCACCGCCGCCAAGATCAACCTGATGGCGATGAACGCGATCTTCCTCGCCAAGCGCGCCGGCCACAGCGCCTTGGGCTTCGGCGTGTTGTCGAACGAATTGCGCCGTTTCGCGCTCGATCTGCAAGGGCAGATGGTGCGCCTGCGCGAGGCGACGCATGGCAGCGTCGCCACCGTGACGGTTTTTCTCAAGCGGACGCGGCAAAATCGCATCTTCGGGCGCATCATCCGGCAAGCGAGCACTCCGGCACGCGCCCATGTCGAGGCCTTTCTACTCGAGCGGCAGGAAAAGGGGCTCGGGCGCGAGCGCGAGCAGCTTGCGGCACTCGAGCGCCGCTTGACCCAGATGATCGCCGACACGGCTCAGCTCGTCGAAATGGGCAGTGTCTTGGCGCGATCGGCGAAGATCGAGGCGGCCTATGGTGGGGCGCATGCCGCCGCGCTGATGCAGGTGTCGAGCGATTTCGAGCGCACCATCGGCGAGATCCGGCACTCCCTCGAGGCGCTCATCAAACAGCAGGACGATGGCTCATGAAGAACGCGCGTGTGATCTATGAAAACGGCAACCACAAATGGATCGCGATCGTCCGCGATCCCGAGCGGCCGGCTTATCTCATCGATACCAACGAATATCTCGTCATCTCCGGGGATGAGGCGATCCTGCTCGATCCAGGCGGCAGCGAGATTTTCCCCGCCGTCTTCTCGGCACTCTCGACCCAGTTCGATCCGCGCAAGGTGGGCCAGATCTTCGCGAGCCACCAGGATCCGGACATCATTTCTTCATTGTCGCTGTGGCTCGAGTTCAACCCCGCTATCAAGTGCCATGTGAGCTGGCTGTGGGCGAACTTCGTGCCCCATTTCGGCGGCACGCCCGACAATTACCTCGCGCTGCCCGACGGCGGGGCCGAGATCGTCGTCGGCGGCCGGCGCCTCGTCGCGATTCCTGCCCACTATTTGCACTCCTCGGGCAACTTCCATCTTTACGACCCACAGGCGAAGATTCTCTATTCGGGCGACGTCGGCGCCGCCCTCTTGCCGCCCGGCGAAGACGGCCTGTTCGTCGAGGATTTCGACCGCCACATCCGCCATGCCGAAGCCTTCCATCGCCGCTGGATGGGTTCCGAGCGCGCCAAGCGCGACTGGTGCTACCGCGTCGGCCAGCTCGACATCGAGCTGCTCTGCCCGCAGCACGGCGCGATTTACCGCGGCCAGGACGTGCGCCGTTTCATTGACTGGTTTGCCCATCTCGAAATCGGTCTGCTCAAGCTCTGACGCTGGCTTTGACTCGCATCAATGTCTTTTGCCCTGACCTGCGGCGACAATGCCTCGCCCCCAACATTTTTTAAGAGAGCACGATGGCGTTGACCGAACCCCTCCACGAGCACCACAAATACTGCGACGACCTGTTTGCCGGCGCCGAGGCGGCCGCTGCTGCCGGAGACTGGCCAGCGGCCGACGCACGTTTGGCGCAGTTTCGTGAAGAACTCGAGAACCATTTCCACACCGAGGAGACGCTGCTCTTCCCCTCTTTCGAAGCGGCGACCGGCATGATCGGCGGGCCGACGCAGGTGATGCGCCTCGAACATGCCCAGATGCGCGAGCTCGTCGAGCAGATGGAGCGGGCGCTCGAGCGGCGCGAAGGGAGTGGCTTCGCCGGCGCGGCGGAGACCTTGCTGATCCTCATGCAGCAGCACAACCTCAAAGAAGAGAACATCCTTTACCCGATGTGCGATCGCGGCCTGGCTTCCCAGGCCGAGGCGCTTGGCACAGCACTCCAAGAGAGGCTGAAGGCGAAGTGTCTGACGAGCGACTGAAGCCCGCGCCCTTGGTCATCGACGGCCGCGCGATGCAGCCGCCGGAGCCGCTCGAACGGGCGCTCGCCGCACTCGATACCCTGCCGGCGGAGGGCGAGCTCGTCATGCTGCTGTATTGCCATCCGAACCCTTTGTTCAACATCCTCAGGAACAACGGCTTCGTCTGGCAGGAGACGGTGGCGGAGGACGGCACGCACGAGATTCGCATCCGCCGCGCTTGACGGCCAGGGGAGGTCATGCACCCGAATCTCTCCTTCGAGCAGGCGCCGCCGATCTCGGTGCCTTTCCGCTTCTTTTTGACCGCGCCGCTCTTTGGCATCGCCGCCGGCGTGCTGCTCGCCGTCGAGGGCGGCGACATGCTCGCCTCGCGCTGGATGCCGGCGCTGCTCGCAGCGACGCATTTCATCGTCGCCGGCTTCATGCTGCAGGCGATGACGGGGGCGCTCATGCAGTTCATCCCGGTCGCGGCGGGCGGCAACATCTGGCGCCCGCGCTGGGTCGCCGGCTTCGTCCATCCGCTTTCCATCCTGGCGCTCCTCTTTCTCGTCGCCGCCTTCCTGACGCAGCGTCCGCCGCTTTTTTTCGCCGCTGGCCTGGGGTTCGCGCTGGCGCTCGGCTTTTTCGTCCTGGTCGCCGGCCTCGCCTTGTGGCGCACGCCGGCCAAAGGGGCGACCATCGTCGCGCTGCGCATCGCAGTCTTCGGCCTCGCGGCGACGCTCATCCTCGGCGTGATGCTCACCAGCGCGCTCGCCCAGGGCAGCGCTCCTGTCCTTACCCTCGTCGATATCCATCTCGCCTGGGGGCTGGCCGGCTGGGCCTTGATGCTTCTCGCCGGCGTTTCTTATTTCGTCGTGCCGATGTTTCAGCTCACCCCGCCTTACCCGACGTGGTTCGCGCGCAGCCTCCCTTTCGCGCTCCTCGCCTTCCTGTTGCCTTGGTCGGCGCAGCTTCTCGGCGTGCCGGCAGCGGGGCGGCAGGCGCTCGGCCTCGCCGGCCTCGCGCTCGGCGCGGCCTACGCCCTCGCCACGCTCTGGCTGCAAAGCCGCCGGCGCCGCAAGCTGACGGACACGACGTTCCTGTTTTTCCGCACCGCCATGCTGAGCCTGATCGCGCTGTTTCTCTCGGCGCTCGCCTTTGCCAGCGTCCCCGGCCTCGCCGAGACGCCACGCGCGGCCGTCTGGCTCGGCATGCTGGCGATCCCGGGCGTCTTCGTCTCGGCGATCATGGGCATGCTCTACAAGATCGTGCCCTTCCTCTGCTGGCTGCATCTGCAGCGCCTGTGCGGTCTGGCGGTGCTGCCGCCGACGATGCACGAGATCCTCGCCGAGCAGGCGATGCGGCGGCAGTTTCATCTGCACCTGGCGACGCTAGTGTGCCTGCTGGCCGCCGTCTGGCTGCCGCTCTTGGCGCGACCGGCCGGCCTCTTGCTGGCGGCCGATTGCGCCTGGCTCGGCGCGAACCTCATTGCTGCCGTGCGCGCCTTCCGGGCATTCAGAAATCGTATTCGCGCAGCCGCTTGAGATCGGGAATCTCGATCTCTTTGCCATGCACGGCGATCAGTTTGGCTTCGGCCAGATCGTGAAAGATGCGCGAGAGCGTCTCGGGCGTGAGATTGAGGCGTGACGCGATGATCTGCTTCGAAGTGGGCAGGGTGATCGTGACCGCGCCCTCGCACTGGCCATGGCGCTCGTTGGGGCAATGCTGCAACAGATAGCCGATGACGCGCTGGGCGCTCGAGCGCAACGAATAGGATTCGACGTCCTGCAAGAGCGAGTGCAGGCGCATCGAGAGGCCGGCGAGCATGCGGCGGGCGAAGGAAGGGTCGATGGCGAGCTGCTCGTAAACGGCATCCTTGGCGACATGCAGCAACAACGAGTCGGCGAGCGCCTCGGCGAATACCGGGTAGGGGCGATCCATGAACATCACCGCTTCGCCGAAGCTCTGCTTGGGCCCCAGGATGTCGACGACCTTCTCGTGGCCGCTCGCCGAGGGAAAAGCGAGTTTGAGCTGGCCGAAGACAATCACATAGAAACCGCGGCAGGGATCGCCCTTCTGAAAGAGCATTTCTCCCTTGGCGAGGCGTTTTTCGCGCGTTTGGGCGGCGATCTGGTTGATCTGCGCCGGCAGCAATTCCTGAAACAGCGGCAGGCGTGCGAGCAAGGCGGGAATGTCGAGGCGATTTTCGGTCGTTTGGGGCATAGGCGTCGCTCCGAGGCCGCAACCATACCATCGTTTGCGGCATCTGGGGAGCGCCCATCGGTCGCCGAGGGTCGCGCCGGGAGCTTGCCCATCGCAAGCTTCTTGGCCACGCGTTTGCGGAATGAGGCAGAATGGCACTTCGATGCCCTGCCTTCGAAGTGGGGTAGGATGAAGCCGTATGAACCTAAAAAAACCTCACCACCAAGGCACCAAGGGCACAAAGTTTCACCAAGATCAATGAGTTGTATGAAGCAGGGATGCCGCCTGTCGGGTAAAGCATCCTCTCTCCCATATTTCCTTGGTGTTCTTGGTGCCTTGGTGGAGAAAACTGAGGTTTCTAGGATGAACCGAATCTACAACTTTTCACCGAGATCGATGGGGGGCGACGCAAGCGCGGGGTTGCCAGGATGAAACATCCTTCCCTTGCGGCGAACACTGCCGTCCTGCTGGCGCCGACTTTCAGGCGGCGCGGCTTCACGCTCACCGAAATGGCGGTGGTGCTCGTCATCCTCGCCCTTTTGATTGGCGGCATGGTCGTGCCGCTGACCGTTCAGCAGGACATCCGCAACGCGAGCGAAACCCAGAAATTGCTCAGCGACGTCACCGAGGCGCTCTATGGCTATGCCTTGACCCACTCGGCTCTGGATGGCCGGCCTCATCTGCCTTGCCCCGATACCGATGGCGATGGCCGGGAAAACCGCAGCGGCACTGCCTGCGTAAGCCCCGAGGGCGATCTGCCCTGGGCCGAGCTGGGCCTCGGTCGCCAGGATAGTTGGGGCAATCCGCTGCGCTATCGCGTTAGCGATCTCTTCGCCAACCGCGCGGCGGGCTTTACCCTGACCACCGACGGAGATCTGCGTATTTGCACGGATAGCACCTGCAACGCGGTGATCGCCGACAAGGTGCCGGCGGTGATCCTCTCGCTCGGCAAGAACGGCTCCGCCACGCCGGGCAATGCCGACGAGGCGAAGAACAAAACCATCGCGGTGGCCGACAAGGACTTCGTGCAGCGCAGCCCGGCGCCCGACGGCTTCGATGACATCGTCGCCTGGTTGCCGCGCGGCATCCTCGTCAATCGCCTGCTCCTGGCTGGCCGGCTGCCTTGACCGGCGGGACGGCATGCCTTGACCGTCCCCCCCGCTTCCTGCGACACTGAAACTATGCATACTTGCTATTTCGCCGCACTCGCATGAGCCTCGCTCCGCCCTCTGCCGCGCCTGCCCAGGCCGGTTTCTTCGCCCGCCTGCGCGCGGGCGGCATCGAGCCGGACGACAGCGAAGAGCTGCGGCTCAACAAGCAGCTCCTTCTCTTTGCCACCGGCTTGGTCAGCGTGGCGACGATGCTGTGGGTGAGCCTCTACTGGCTTTTCGGCATCCAAGTGCCCGTCACCTGGCCTTATCTGTTTTTGCTGGCGCTGTCGGGCAATGTGCTGCTTTACATCGCGACGCGCAATTTCGATCTGTTCCGCGTCACGCAGCTCGCGCTCTTTCTCTTCGCGCCTTTCGCGATGCAGTGGAGCATGGGCAACATCATCACGGCCAGTGGCGTGATCCTCTGGGGCCTGCTCGCCCCCTTCGGCGCCATCCTCTGTTTTGGCGTGCGCGAATCCGTGGCCTGGTTCTTCGCCTGGGTCATGATGACGGCGTTGTCAGGCTTCTTCGATTACGCGCTCGCCATGCCGGCGAGCCAGGCCGCCGTGAAGGTGCCCGTGCCGATCAGCATGATCTTCTTCGCGCTCAACTTCATCGCCGTCGCGACGATGATCTTCGTGCTATTGCGTTACTCGATCCAAGAGAAGAGAAAAATTCAAGCGCGGCTCGAGGAAGCGCACCAGCTCTTGCAGATCGAGCAGGAACGTTCCGAGCGGCTCTTGCTCAATATCCTGCCCGCGCCGGTGGCCGAGCGCCTCAAGCACGACGAGCAGACCATCGCCGATGGCTTTGCCGACGCGACCGTGATGTTCGCCGACATCGTCAATTTCACGCAAGTTGCCGCCAACATGACGCCGACCCAGGTGTTTGGCATGTTGAATCGCATCTTCTCGGCCTTCGACGATCTCGCCGAACGCTATGGTCTCGAAAAGATCAAGACCATCGGCGATGCCTACATGGTCGCCGGCGGCATCAATACCGAGAACGACGATTACTCGGCGGCGATCGCCGATCTGGCGCTTGCCATGCAGGCCTTGCTCAAGAGCGATTTCGTCGCCAACAGCGCGCATCTCGAGATGCGCATGGGCATCGGCACGGGCCCGGTGGTGGCCGGTGTGGTCGGCAAGAAGAAGTTCATCTACGACCTCTGGGGCGATACCGTCAATCTCGCCAGCCGGCTGACCAGCGAGAGCGTGCCGGGCATGATCCAATGCGATGCGGCGACCTACCGGCGCCTTGCCGATCGCTTCGAGTTCGCCGAGCCGCGCATCTTGCGCCTCAAGGGCAAGGGCGAGATGACGGTCTATCCCTTGCTCGGCCGCAAGGGCGCTTCCAAGGCTTCCTGAGGCGCGAGGCGGAAGCGCACAGAGCCAGCGCGATTGTCGACGAGGCTTAAACGATAGCCATGTTCCTCGGCCAGCCGCGCGCACTGGTATAGACCGATGCCCAAGCCATGCGCGGAAGGCACGCGCTGGACAAAGAGCCGCGCCGCGATGTCGCTGGGAATCGCCGCGCCATCGTCTTCCACCTCGAGGATAGGACCTCGCTCATGCTCGAAGAGGCGCAAGCGTGCCGTGATGCCGGGCTGATCCCGTCGCTTGTTGGCGACGTTTTGCAACAGGTTCTCGGCGATGCTCGAAAACATCGCGGGAAGAACGAGCGCTGCGGCAGGTGCTGCTGCTGCCTCGATGACGAGCCAGTCACCCGCAAAGCGGTTGGCGAGCGAAGCGAGCCAGTCTGTGGCTGGCACGGGCGGCTCGTCGGCTAGGCTCGCGGGCGCGGCGAGCTTGGCCAGCGTCTGGCGCAAACGCGCGGCGATCTCCGGCAGCTGACGCCGCAACAGCTCGGCAAAGCGCGGCGAGGGGGCCTCGCCCTCGCGCGCGATCGCGGCGCACAGCGCGTCGAGCGACTGGAGCAGATTCTTGACGTCGTGCGTGAGGCGGGCGCCGGTCTCATGGATCGCCTCGATGTAGGAGAGGCGGCGCAATTCCTGCGCCCGCCATTTGCCGAGGTGGAACTCCGCCAGGAGGCGCACCGCGAGGTCGTAATACCACATCAGGCTCGGGCTCGGCTGCACACGGGTAAAGAGCGTCATGCGGATGCCGCCATGCGAGAAGACGGCGGCGTGGCGGCTGCTTTCACCAAAGCGAAATTCCCCTTCGGCCGAACTGCAAAGGCCGCCCTGGATACCGGCCAGCCGCTGCGGCAAGTCGGCGCAGGCGAGCGACAGAAAGCGCGCTGCGTCTTCCTCGCGGCGCGAGAGCGCTGCGAGCGATTCGAGCCAGTCCTCGAAGGGCAGCCCCAGCGACATCACGTGTTGCGCGACGGCGCTGCCAAGCCCGCCAAAGCCGGCGCGCGGATTCCAGATGAAGCCGAGCAGCAGCAAGGTCGCCGCGATGAGCACGAGCGAGCTCGTCAAGGCCGCGTAGTAACCCGCCTGCCAGAGCAGGCTCAAGGCGAGGCTGGCAAGCACGATGACGGCCATCAGCAAGAAGGTCAGCACGCCATAGACATAATCGACGATTTCGGCGTGCGTGCCGATGGCACTGCGCTCGGCAGGCAAGAGCGCCATGACGACGAACACCGCGGGGCTTGCGTAGAGGATTAAGGCATCGAGGGCGGCATCCTCGGTGAGCGTAAGGCCGGCCAGCGATTGCGGCAGGACGAAGGCAAGCAAGGCTGTGGCCAAATAGCCGAGCGCCCAGAGATAAAAAATGCGCTCCCAGCGGTTCGGGAACAAGAAGACCTTGCCGCCGATCACGCCGGTGAGCAGCATGAGCCAGAGCGTGAGCAGGCCCCAGTTCAGGTGGTAGGCGAGAAAGGTCGCAGTAAAGACGACGAGGGCCGTGCCTTTGAAGCCTAAGCGGCGGCGCGGCTGGACGAAGGGCTGCCAAAGGAGCCCGACACCGATGTGGGAGAGGAAGAGCACGCGGCCCAGCGGGGAGGCCGGTCCGGCGAACAAGACGAGATGCAGGCTCGCCAGGAAGGCGAGCAAAAGCCAGCGGCGCTGCGCGATGAGGGAGGCGGTGGCCAGCGGGAGCACTGCCCGATCTCGCTGGGGGAAGGGAGTCAATCGTGGCCGGAGCCGGCGCGCCAATGCCCCGATTGGCCGCCGGCTTTTTCGAGGAGCCGAATCTCCTCGATGACCATGCCGCGATCGACGGCCTTGAGCATGTCATAGATGGTGAGCAGGCCGATGCTGCAGGCCGTGAGGGCCTCCATCTCGACGCCGGTGCGGCCAAAGGTTTCGACCGTGGTGGTGCAGGTGACGGTGGCGCGCTCGGCATCGAGCGTGAATTCCGCGGCCGCACGCGTGAGCGCCAAAGGGTGGCACAGCGGGATCAAGTCGCCCGTGCGCTTGGCGGCCTGGATGGCGGCGATGCGCGCAACTCCCAGGACATCGCCCTTCTTCGCCTCGCCCGCGGCAATCAGGGCAAAGGTAGCCGGCTGCATGCGGATGCGGCCGGCGGCACGGGCAAGGCGCGCCGTTTCGGGCTTGGCGCCGACATCGACCATGTGCGCCTGGCCTTCGGCATCGAAATGAGTAAGCGTCGAGGCGTCGTGTGACATTTGCTTGCAAAAAGGCCCAGGGAGGCTCCGCGCTGGAGCCGGTATCATAGCCGCATGAAAAGATTCGTGTGCGGCTTGCTGCTGTGTGCGGCCTGTGCGCTGCCGGCGTGGGCGGAAGGCCTGCCCGATCTCGGCGAGATGGAGCGCGGCGGGCTTTCTTTGACGGCCGAACGGCGCCTGGGCGAGCAGATCATGCGCGAACTTCGCCGCGATCCGGCCTATCTCGACGATCCCGAAATCGCGGGTTACATCGACAAGCTCGGCCAGCGGCTGGCGAGCCAAGTGGAAGGGGCGCGCCAGAGTTTCGAATTCTTCGTCGTGCGCGATGCGCTCTTGAATGCCTTCGCGCTGCCGGGCGGCTTCGTCGGCGTCCACAGCGGCCTCATCCTCGCGGCGCGCAACGAATCGGAGCTCGCCGGCGTGCTCGCGCACGAGATTTCGCACGTCACGCAAAGCCATCTGGCGCGGCTGTTTGGCAAGCAATCCCAGGCGCAGCTTGCCTCCTTGCTCTCGCTCGCGGTGGCGATCCTCGCCGCGCGCAGCAATCCCGACGTGGCGATGGGCGCGGCGATGGCCGGCCAGGCCGTCGGCATCCAGCAGCAGCTCAACTATTCGCGCGACTTCGAGCGCGAGGCCGACCGCCTGGGCCTCGATCTTTTGGAGCGCGCCGGCTTCGATCCGCGCGGCATGGCGAGCTTCTTCGAGCGCATGCTGCAGTTTGGCCGGCTCTACGAGAACAACGCGCCGGCCTATTTGCGCACCCATCCCCTCACGACCGAGCGCATCACCGACATCGAAAACCGCATCGCGCTGAAGCCCTACAAGCAGGTGCCCGACAGCCTCGAATTCGGCCTCGTGCGCGCGAAGCTCAAGGCCTGGGAAGGCACGCCAGGTGAAGCCGTCGCCGCCTTCACCGCGCAGCTACGCTCCGGCAAGTACGCGCGCGAGGCGGAGGTGCGCTTTGGGCTCGCCCATGCCCTCTTGCGCGACCACCGGCTTGCCGAGGCGGAGCGCGAAGTAGCGGCCTTGCGGCGCCTTGGGCTCGAATCGCCCCTCACGGAGAGCCTTGCCGCACAGCTCTTGCAAAAACGCGGCGATGCGGAAGGCGCAGCGCGGCTCTTGGCGGCGGCGCGCGAACGCTATCCGCATGAGCGCGCGCTGCTTTACGCGCTCATCGAGGCGAAGGTCGGCGCTGGCGGGACGGCCCGCCTTAGGGAAGCGCTCTCGCTACTAGACACCGAGGCGCAACTTTCGCCGGGCGATGCGCGCTTGCACGCGCAAAAGGCCAAGATCCTGGCGCGGCTGGGCAAGCGGCTTGCCCAGCATCGCGCCCAGGCCGAGGCCTATCTCGCCGAAGGCGATCTCGATCGCGCCATCGAGCAGCTCGAACTCGCCCGCAAGGCCGGCGATGGTGATTTTTATGAAGCTTCCCAGGTCGATGCGCGCCTGGCGGAGCTCAAGCAGCGCAAGCTCGAAGAAACGCGCCGCGAGCGCCGCTTTTGATCCAGATCAAAAGTGCTTCGCGGCGAATTCGGGTCGCTTATTGTCGAATCAAAAATTAGGATTATTCGGCGCGAGCGGAAGTGCTAGCCTTCGCTTCTTACCAGCTGCCGCAAAGGCAGTGACCCAATAGCAAAATCAGCACGAGGAATCGGAGGATACATGGCGTTGGTCAACCCGCATGGCGGCGGCCCGTTGAAGCCGCTCTTGCTCGAAGGTCAAGCTCTCAAGGAAGAACAGGCGCGCGCGCAGACGCTGCCGAAGATCAAGGTCAGCTCGCGCGAGGCGGGCGACATCATCATGATGGGGATCGGCGGCTTCACGCCGCTCGAGGGCTTCATGACCCACGCCGACTGGCAGGGCGTCTGCGACGGCATGAAGATGGCCAATGGCCTGTTCTGGCCGATTCCCGTCACGCTGTCGACCGACGACGAGTCGATCAAGACCGGCAGCGAGATCGCGCTGGTCGGCACGCGGCTCGACGGCCAGGACGAGATCATCGCGACGATGAAGGTCGTCGAGAAATACACGATCGACAAGGCGCACGAGTGCATGGAGGTCTATAAGACCACCGATCTCGAGCATCCCGGCGTCAAGATGGTCATGAACCAGGGCAAGTACAACCTCGCGGGCCCGATCAAGGTGCTCTCGACCGGCGGCTTCAAGGAAAAATACGGCGAGCAGTTCATGACGCCGGCCGAGACGCGCAAGAAATTCGAGGAACTCGGCTGGAAGCGCATCGCCGCCTTCCAGACCCGCAACCCGATGCACCGTTCGCACGAATATCTCGCCAAGATCGCCATCGAGACGATGGATGGCGTGCTGATCCACTCGCTGTTGGGCAACCTCAAGCCCGGCGACATTCCCGCCGAGGAGCGCACCGAGGCGATCAAGGGGCTCATCGACAACTACTTCGCGCCGAACACCGTGATCCAGGCCGGCTATCCGCTCGACATGCGCTATGCCGGCCCGCGCGAGGCGCTCCTGCATGCCTTGTTCCGCCAGAACTACGGCTGCTCGCACCTCATCGTCGGCCGCGACCATGCCGGTGTCGGCGACTACTACGGGCCCTTCGATGCGCAGAAGATCTTCGAGCAGATTCCGAAGGGCTCGCTCGAGACGCAGAACCTCAACATCGACTGGACCTTCTGGTGCAAGAAATGCGGCGGCATGGCGAGCCAGCGCACCTGCCCGCATACCAAGGAAGATCGCATCCTGCTCTCGGGCACCAAGGTGCGCGCCATGCTCTCCGAAGGCCAGGATCTGCCGGTCGAGTTCTCGCGTCCCGAGGTGGCCGCGGTGCTCAAGAAGTATTACGCGGGCCTTGCCGAGCACGAGAAGGTCAAGGTCGAGCTGAAGGGCCATTCGGCGGCCTGACGTCGAGAGGGGGATTTGGAGGTCCGCGCCCGCCGGAAGCGGATACGCGTAACGCTGCCGGCCAAGGTGGGGCGACGGGGTCTAAATGATGGACCGCTGCTTCGAGAAGGACAGCGGAATGTTAGCTAACAAGGAGAGTGATTAAATGCCAACCTTTGTTCGTACCGAAAAGTGCGACGGCTGCAAGGGTCAGGACAAGACGGGTGGGGGGGGGATCTGCCCGCACGACCTGATGAAGCTCGACAAGGACGGTTCCCATACCGGCCATGCGATGAAGGCTTACAACCAGGAACC
>JAOAHQ010000032.1 GCA_026415155.1 Rhodocyclaceae bacterium | reverse complement strand
GATGCCATCGCCTGGAAGCTCAATACCCGACCCCGCAAGAGCCTCAACTGGCTTTGCCCTGCCGAACTCTTCATGCCCGAGGCCTTCAACTTCGAACAACACTTTCGTCAATTCGTTGCACTTCGACCTTGAAACCGCCTTGTTTTGGCTGTCGATGGCCAGCGCTTCGCCCAGAATGCGGTTGCCCTGTTCATCGGCTGAGACGAGATTGCCGAGGGCGTTCCAAGAGCCGATGTCGCTCCAGCCAAGGTCGCAGGGCACGACGGCGACGTTGCCGGCTTTTTCCATCACGGCGTAGTCGATGGAGATGTCGGGCTGGGCGAGGAATGCTTCGCGCGGGAATTCGATGGGAGCCACGGTGGTGTCGGCCGCGGCCCAGCAGGCGCGTGCGGTGGCGAGCACTTCCGGGCAGGCGGTTTCCATCGCGGCGAGCAGGTCGCCGGCGGTGAAGCAGAACATGCCGGAGTTCCAGAAGAAATTGCCGCTGGCGAGGTATTGCGCGGCGGTGGCGGCATCGGGCTTTTCGACGAAGCGCCGTGCCGTCCTGCCAGCGCCGACTTTCGTGGCCAGCGCCTCGCCCGCTTCGATGTAGCCAAAGCCGGTTTCGGGCGCGGTGGGCTGGATGCCGAAGGTAACGAGCTTGCCCTGCCCCGCCAGTTCGCGCGCCGTGGCGACGGCGGCGGCAAATGCGGAAAGATTCTCGATCAGGTGATCGGCCGGCAGGACGAGCAGCTGGGTCTGCGGGCCATGCGCTTGGGCGGCATACAGCGCCGCCAGGGCGATGGCCGGGGCGGTGTTGCGGCCGCAGGGTTCGAGCAGATACACGGCCTTGGCCTGGGCGGGGCAGGCGGCGTATTCGTCTTTGGTCTGGAAGTAATAGTCGCGGTTGGTGACGGTGAGGATTTCCGTGACATCGGGCAGGCCCGCCGCGCGCAGGAAGGTTTTTTGCAGCAGGCTCTGGCCATCCGGCAGGCGGATGAAGGGCTTGGGGTGCGCTTCGCGCGAGACGGGCCACAGGCGCGTGCCGGCGCCGCCGGAGAGGATGATGGGGAGGAGCATGGGGGTCATTCGGGTACGAAGCTGAATTTCATGCGTAAGGTCATTTCACGGCTTGCATCAATCGCTGCGCAACACCTTCCAGCACCGGTACAAAACCATGTCCAGCCGTAAGCGCGGAGGCCAGCACGGCGGGGTCTTCAACGTATTCATGCACCATCTGGTTGCGCAGGCGGCGCATGTCGATCCAGGCCTGGGCGCGTGGATCGACGATCACAGCAGCACTCCTTCGCGCCGCGCGACCTCGTGGATCGGCAGCGGCATGAGATTCGGCGCGGCGAGCACCACATCGACCTTGCGCTCATCCAGGGCGCGGCTTACGCGCCCGGCGATGCGGGCGGCGAGCAGCGCAGGCTCCTGCACCGGCTCAGGCGTTTCGACGAAGAGATCGACATCGCCGCCGCGAGCGGCATCATCGACGCGCGAGCCGAAGAGGCGCACCGTGGCCTGGGGGCCGGCCTGTTCGGCGACGATGGTGCGGATGCGGTCGATCTGTTCGGGCTTGAGGCGCATGGCGGTGACATTCATGATTGCAAGGACTCCAGGCACTCCTGCAGACCTTTCAGCGCGGGCAGGAAGCGGGGCAGCGCCTGAAAGATTTCGAGCGCCCGAGCAGCATCGTAGGTGTGGGACATGCGGTTTCTGGCTTCGAGCATTTCCAGCCAGATAGTTTCGTCGTTTATCCAGCCCTGGGCAAAGGCCTGCCGCAAGCAGGATTTGGGCGAGGCGCAATCGATCAACCCGTGCTCTTCGAGCGCGGCCTTGCTGGCCTTCCAGGCGAGCTCGAAACAGAACTCGAAATACTGGATGCAGCCTGCCTTGACGACATCGCTGTCGGCAGGCAAGGCAAGCGCCTCTTCGAGGCGAAGATTGGCCTTGGCGAAGTCTTCGAGCAGCCAGCGCATCATGTCAAAGCCTGTGTGTGCTGCATGGCGCGCGCCCGGAATTCGTCGGCGACGCGGTTCATATCCACCCAATCGATGCGGTAGAGCGTGGGCAGCGCCTCGAACTCGTCCGCGATGGCGTAAAAATCGGCCAGCGGCAGGGCTTGTTCGCCGATCACCCCAATGTCGAAATCCGAGCGCGGACGCGCCGTGCCTCGGGCGCGCGAACCGAACAGGAACACCCGCCGCCCCGCCAGGCGCGCGCGATGGCGGCCGAGCACCTCGCGGATCATCGCCAGTATGCGCCCATCGGGGGACGGGGTGAGGTTCACGAGGCCCCCGAAAGGCTGTCGACGTGCGCCATCCTGCCAGCGCCGACTTTTTGGGCAGCCTGCCGCAACGCCTCGATCTCGGCGCGCAGTTCCTCGACTTCGCGCTCCTTGATGCGCAGGAACTCGACGGCGAGCCGCGCGCGCTCGGCGATGCCCTGCGGGGTGAGCACATAGAGGTAGCCGAGCTTGTTGGGGTTCTTGCGGAAGTTTTCGGCCTTGACGAAGCCCTTGGCGACGAGGGCCTTGAGGCAGTAATTGAGCTTGCCGAGACTCACGCCGGCCGCCTGGGCGAGTTCCCGCTGGCTGGCGGCGGGGTTGGCTTCGAGGAGCTTCAGCAGGCGGTAGCGGGTGGCGGTATCGAGCATCGGGCTGCGTTCAAATGATGAACGCGCGAATTTGACCACAATGCCAATGGGTTCGCAAGCGGCATTCCGTCCGGCTACGTGAAGGGGGCTGGCGCTTCGCCCGTGAAGGGTTCAAGCGGTCTGCCAACCGACGATGTTGCGCTTCGTGGCCGAGAATTCGATGCCCAGTTCGATCACTTCGACCCCCGGCGCGCGGTATTTCGCCGCATAGTCTTTCGCCTTGAGCTGGGCAAGCGCCTCTCCGGTCGGCGCTTCTCCTTCGACGAGCTTGAATTCGATCACCCACACCCGGCTGCCTTGCCGGATCGCGAGATCGATGCGCCCTTGGTTGGTCACGTCTTCCGCGGTGATCGAAAGCCCCAGCGCCGCGAGGTGGCTGTAAAAGACGCTCGCGTAGTAGCCTTCATACTGCGCAATCGGGTTCGCCCGATACCAGTCGTGCGGGATCGCCGCATAAAGCCGCTCGAAGTGGCCGCGCAGGCCCGCCACGTCGCCCGCGGCGATGAGGTCGTAAAGCTCGAAGGAGGCCGCCGTCAATCCGCGCCGCTCTGGGTACCAGGCGCCCAGCAGGGCTTCGTTGAGCGCGCTGCGCACTTCACGGTTCGGCAGCCCCAGTTCGAAGCCGATCATGCCGCCCCGATCGAGTTTGTTGCGGATGGTCAAGTAGCCCGTCTGCCAGAGCATCGCCTCCGGCTCGATCGCCTCGACGTCGAAGGCCGAGAGCAAGGCTTCGGTGCTGTAAAGCCTTTCGAGCTGCGGCGTGAAGAATTGCCGCGCCTTGAGCCAATTGACGAGAAACGTCGGCGTGCCGGTCTCGAACCAGTGGGCGCGAAATTCGCGCGATTTGAAGAGCAGCAACAGGTCGAAGGGGTTGTACATCGCCGGCCCGTCCCAGCGGTAGCCGTCGTACCAGCGCCGGATCTCTTCCCGATCCAAGCCTTCGAGCTCCGGCGCAAAGACGGTGTCGACATCCTCGTCCGTGTAGCCGCAAATCGCCGCGAAGTCTTTCTCCAGCGTGATGTCGTAGAGGTTGTTGAGCCCCGAGAAGATCGAGACCTTGCTGAATTTCGACACCCCCGTCAGAAACACGAACTTGAGCTCGGCATCGCGCGCTTTGAGCACCGAGTAGGCGTTCTTGAGCCCTTCCCTCATCTCGCGCGCGATCTGGGGTGCTTCGAGGTTGTCCAGAATCGGTTTGTCGTATTCATCCACCAGCACCACCGCCCGCTGGCCGTGCTTTTCCGCGGCATCGACGATCAGTTGGCTTAAGCAGTGGGCGACATGGTCGCTGCGCTCGCAGGTGACGCCCAGCCGCCGGGCGTTCTCGCTCAATTGCACGATCAGCGCATCGTCGAGTTCCTCCCGGCTCCTCAGCACGCCCCCCGCAAAGCTGATCCGGATCACCGGATAGCGCTTGTCCCAGTCCCAGTGCTTCTCCAGATACAAACCTTCGAACAGCGCCCGGTTGCCCGCAAACGCTTCCGCCAGCGTGTCCAGAAACAGGCTCTTGCCAAAGCGACGCGGGCGGGAGAGGAAGTAATACTTGCCGCCTTCGGCGAGCCTGGCGACGAAGGGGGTCTTATCGACGTAGTAATGCCCTTCCTCGCGAATCTCGCGGAAGGTGGAAATGCCGATGGGGAGTCTTTTGCGCAGGCTCATCGGCTGACTATGCTATCACCCCGCGCCGGCAGTGGCTTTGAAGAGCGCTGCCGCGGTCGCCGCGAGCTGGCGCCGCACAGCGATCACTGCCTGCTGGGCCGCGAAGTGCTCGCGCTGGGCGTCGAGCAATTCCAGATAGCTCGCCACGCCGGCCCGCTGGCGCGCCTCGACACGCTTCAAGCGCTCGGCCTGTGCGGCCTCGGCGGCTTCGAGCGCACGCAACTGCTCGGCGTAATGCTCGCGCGCGGCCAGGAGATCCGCGACTTCGCGGAAGGCCTGCTGGATCGTCTTTTCGTATTCGGCCACCGCGACGTGCTGGCGCGCTTCGGCGAGCGCTTCGTTCGCGTCGGTGCGACCGGCGTCGAACAAAGGCCATTTGAGCACCGGCACGAAGCTCCAGGCGCCGCTGCCACTGCCGAACAGCCCGGACAGCGCGGGGCTCGCGGTGCCGGCGAGCACGGAGAGCGCGATCTTTGGGAAGAAAGCCGCGCGCGCCGCGCCGATGTTGGCGTTCGCCGCGATGAGCTTCTGCTCGGCCGCCTGCACATCGGGGCGTTTGAGCAGGACTTCTGAAGGCATTCCGACGGCAATCTCTGGCAAAGTGTTGAAAGTCGGCGCTGGCGGGACGGCAGGTTCGGTCCCGATCAGCAAACGCAGCGCGTTTTCCGCCGCCGCCTGCTGGCGCTTGAGATTGGCGAGCTCGGCGCGCGCGGACTGATAAGCGCCATCGGCGGCGAGGAAATCGAGATCGGTAGCCAGCCCCACCTCGCGCCGCTTGGCGACGAGCGCGCGGCTCTCGGCGCGGCTTTTCACCGTCGCTTCGGCCAGCCGCGCCCGAAGGGTCAGCTCCACGAGGCCGTAGTAGGCATTGGCCACCTCGGCGATCAAGGAGAGCTGAAAGGCCTGCCGGGCGTAGTCACTGGCAAGGAAGTTCGCCCGCGCCGCTGCATCGAGGCTCTTCACCCGCCCCCAGAAATCGAGCTCGAAGGCCGTGATGCCGAGGTTGGCATCGAAGCGCCGATTGATCGCCGGCCGGCCGGAAGGAGTCAGGCTCCCCGGCACGCGGGCGGCCTGCTCCTGCAAGCCGAGATCGATGCTCGGCAGGCGCTCGGCCTCGGCAAGCCCCGAAAGTGCACGCGCTTCCTCGACGCGCGCCACGGCGATCCTGAGATCGCGGTTGTGGGCGAGCGCCGCTTCGATGAGCGCCTGCAAGGCCGGATCGGTGAAGTAGGCGCGCCAGTCACTGCTGAAAGTCGGCGCTGGCGAGACGGCACCCTGCATCGGCCAGTCGGCGGGCACCGGCGCGGCGGGGCGCTCGTAGTTCGGAATGAACGAGCAGCCGGCAAGCAGCAACAAGAGGGGTAGCGGCAGCTTATTCATGGGCAGTCTCCACGCGATGGCGGGCGCGGCCGGGAAAAAGGCGCCGCACGACGACGAAGAACACCGGCACGAGGAAGACGGCCAGCACGGTCGCGGAGATCATGCCGCCCATCACGCCGGTGCCGATCGCATGGCGGCTGTTGGCGCCCGCGCCGGTCGAGACGGCGAGCGGCAACACGCCGAAGATGAAGGCAATCGAGGTCATCAAAATGGGCCTGAATCTCAAGCGGCAGGCTTCGAGCGTGGCTTCGATCAGCTCTTTACCCTCTTCGTGGAGCGCGCGGGCGAACTCGATGATCAGGATCGCGTTCTTCGCGGAGAGGCCGATGATCGCGATCAGGCCCACCTTGAAATAGACGTCGTTGGGCAGGCCGCGCAAAGTGACGGCGAGCACCGCGCCGAAGATGCCGAGCGGCACGACGAGCATCACCGCGAAAGGCACCGACCAGCTTTCATAGAGCGCCGCGAGACACAGGAAGACGACGATCAGCGACACCGCGAACAGGAAGGGCGCCTGCGCGCCCGACTGGCGCTCCTCGAACGAGGTGCCCGACCATTCGAAGCCGATGCCCGGCGGCAGCTGTTTGGCGATCTCTTCCATCGCCGCCATCGCCTCGCCGGTCGAGCGCCCCGGCGCCGGGCCACCGGAAATCTTCATCGCCGGCAGGCCGTTGTAGCGGTCGAGCTTCGGTGCGCCGACGATCCATTTCGCCTGGGTGAATTCGGCGAGCGGAATCATGTCGCCACGGCCATTTTTGACTGGCAGGCGCAGGATGTCCTCCGGCGCGCGGCGCAACTCGGCATCGGCCTGCATCTGCACGCGCAGGATGCGCCCCTGGCGCACGAAGTCGTTGAGATACGCACTGCCGAGCGCCGACTGCAAGGTGTCGTTGAGATCGGTCAGATTCACGCCCAGGGCGCTCGCCTTCAGGCGGTCGATGTCGAGATAAAGCTGCGGGCCAGCTTCCTGCCCTTCTGGCCGTACGCCGGATAGCCGCGCATCTTTGCTCGCCAGACCCAGGGCGAGATTGCGCGCCTCGAGCAGTTTTTCGCGCCCGACGCCGCCGCGATCCTGCAAGCGGAAATCGAAGCCGCCCAGCGCCGCAAGCTCGGGAATCGGCGGCACGTTGATCGCAAAGATCATCGCCTCTTTGATGCGGAAGAAAGCCATGTTGGCCTTCTTCACGAGCGATTCGGCTTCGCTTTCCTTGCCGGGCCGCTCGTCCCAATTTTTGAGGCGCACGAAGGCGATCGCGGCGTTCTGGCCGCGGCCGAAGAAGGAAAAGCCCGCCACGCCGATGACATGCTCGACCTCCGGCTGTTTCAAGTAATACTGCTCGACGGTCGAGAGCACCTCGAGCGTGCGCTCGCGCGTCGCGCCGGGGGGCAGCTGGATCACGTTGATGAAATAGCCCTGGTCTTCGGAGGGCAGGAAGCTGCCGGGCAGCTTCGCGAACAGCCAGCCGGCGGCGGCGAGGATCGCCGCATAGACGACCAGCCAGCGGCCTGGCCGGCCGAGCATGCGCCGCGTGCCGGCCACATAGCGGCGCACAGTGGTGGCGAAGAAGCGGTTCCAGGCGCCGAAGAAGCCGGTGGTCGGCAGCACACCAGTCTTGCCGTGGCCGGGCTTGAGCAGGGTCGCGCACAGGGCGGGGGTGAGCGTCATCGCCATCAAGGCGGAAAAGAGCATCGTCAGCACCATGGTGACCGCGAACTGGCGGTAGATCGCGCCGGTCGAGCCGCCGAAGAAGGCCATCGGCACGAACACCGCCGAGAGCACGAGGGTGATCGCGATGATCGCGCCGAAGATCTGCCCCATTGCCTTGATCGTCGCCTCGCGCGGCGGCAGCCCCTCCTCGCTCATGATGCGCTCGACGTTTTCCACCACCACGATGGCGTCATCGACGACGATCGCGATCGCGAGCACCATCGCGAACAGGGTCAGCACATTGATCGAGTAGCCGAGGAAATAAAGGCCCACCGTGCCGCCCAAGAGCGCCACCGGCACGACGATGGCCGGGATGAAGGTGGCGCGCCAGCTCTCGAGGAAGAGATACATGACCAGCACGACGAGGATCATCGCCTCAATGAGGGTTTTCACGACCTCGCGGATCGAGATCTCGACGAAGGTCGAGGTGTCATAGGGCACCAGCCAGTCGATGCCTTTCGGGAAGTATTGCGCGAGATTGGCCATCGTCGCCTTGACGGCCTTCGCGGTCTCGAGCGCATTGGCGCCGGGGGCGAGGCGCACCGCGATCGCCGCATTGGGCTGGCCATCGACGCGCGCGGCGACCGTGTAATTCTCGGCGCCAAGCTCGACGCGCGCGATGTCGCGGACGCGCACCGTGGCGCCCTTGGCGTCCGACTTGACGATGATTGCGCCGAATTCCTCGGGGGTGGACAGGCGGCTTTTCGTCACGATCGGCGCGGCAAGCTCCTGGCCCGGTAAGGCGGGGATCGCGCCGAGCTCGTCGGTCGCCAGCTGCACGTTCTGCGCGCGCACCGCCTTGGCCACATCCGCCGGCGTGAGGTTGAAGGCGTTGAGGCGCTCGGGCTTCAACCAGATGCGCATCGAATATTCGGTGCCGAACAGGATCGCCTCGCCCACCCCCGGCGTGCGGCGAATGCTCTCGAGCACGTTGGCTGCCGCGTAGCTGCCCAGGGCCACGTTGTCGAGCGACTTGTCGGGCGAATAGAGCGAGACGATGAGCAGGAAGTTGCGCGCGGATTTGGCGACGGTCACGCCGAGCCGGCGCACGTCCTCGGGCAGCCGCGCCTCGGCGCGCTTGATGCGGTTCTGTGCCTCGACCGAGGCGAGATCGAGGTTGGTGCCGGCCTTGAAGGTCAGCGTGATCGTGCCGAGGTTCTGCTCGGAAGCCGACTCCATGTAGAGCAGGTTCTCGATGCCGTTCATCTCCTGCTCGATCAGCGCGACGGCGGTTTCCTCGACCACCTGCGCCGAGGCGCCGGGATAGTTGAGCGTGATCGACAGCGCCGGCGGCGCCACGGCCGGGTAGCTCGCGATCGGCAGCTGGCGCAGGGCGAGCAGGCCACCCAGGATGATAACCAGCGCGATGACCCAGGCGAAGATCGGCCGGTCGATGAAGAAGCGCGGCAGCATTTACTTCTTCTCCGTGGCAGCCGGCGCAGTGGGCGGGGCGAGGAGCGGCGCGCCCGGGGTCCAGGGCACGGGCTTGACCACCGTGCCGGGCTTCGCTTTCTGCAAGCCATTGACGATCACGACGTCGCCCTCTTTCAAGCCCTCGGTGACGATGAAATCGCCGCCTGCCATGCCGCCCGTCTTGATCGGCCGCGGCGCGACCTTGCTCTCGGCATCGACGGTCATCACGACCTGACCGGCGGGTGAAGCCTGCACCGCGCGCTGTGGCACCGTGAGCGCGGCGTCGATCATCGCCTGTGGGAAGCGCACGCGCACGAAAGCGCCCGGGAGGAGCTCGCGGCGCGGATTGGGAAACTCGGCGCGCAGCACCACCGCGCCGCTATTCGGATCGACGGCGAGATCGGCGAATTGCAGCTTGCCTTTTTCCGGGTAGAGCGAGCCGTCCTCGAGCACGAGCTGCACCTCGGCGCTCTCGGCCGGCTTTTGCTTGCCGGCCTTGACCGCCTGCTTGAGGCGCATGAGGTCGGAATAGCTCTGCGTGAATTCGACGCGGATCGGATCGATCTGCTCGATGGTCACCAGATGCGTCGCCTCGCCCTTGCCGACCAGCGCGCCCTCGGTGACCAGCGCGCGGCCGATGCGGCCGGAAATCGGCGCTGGCGGGACGGCATTCTCGAGATCGAGCTTTGCCTTGGCGAGCGCGGCTTCCGCCTGCTTGACGCGCGCGGCGGCGGCGTCGAACTCCTGCTGGCTCACCGCCTTGATTTCCAGGAGCGGCGCATAGCGCGCGAGCACCGCGCGCGCGGCGGCAAGCTCGGCTTCGGCCGCGGCGGCGGCAGCCTGATAGGTGCGCGCATCGATCTGGAAGAGCGGCGTGCCGGCCTGGATATCGCTGCCCTCGGTGAAGAGGCGCTTTTCGACCACGCCCTCGACGCGCGCGCGCACCTGAGCCGTCCGGTAGGCGATGAGCCGGCCGGGCAGATCCTGCGTGATGAGGGCGCTTTTCGGCTGCACGGTGACGACATCGACCTCGGGCGGCGGCATCGCGCCCGGCGCGCCGGGGCCGGCGGCGGGCTTCTTCTCGGCCTCGCCTCCTTGCCCGCAGGCAGCGAGCAGGAGGCACAGTATCGCAAGGGTCTTCTTCATCGCTTTCTCCATCAGGGCGCGAAGGCACGCAGGAAGCAATCGACGATGCGCGCCGCCTCGCGTGGATCGGGCTCAGGCGGCGCCTCGCCGGAAAAGAGATAATGGCTGCGCTCGGCGCCGACGAGCATCGACAGCAGCAAGGTGACGGCGAAATCCGGCTCCTCGCGGCGCAGTTCGCCCTTGTCCATCGCCGTCACGATCACGCCGCGCAGGCACTCCGCGGTGCGGCGCGGGCCGCTCTCATAGAAGGCGGCGGCGAGCTCGGGAAAGCGCGGAATCTCGGCCACCAGCATGCGGTAGAACTGCAAACCGCCCGCCGAGAGCAGGCGCTCGCGGTAGCGCACGCCAAAGCGGATGAGCCGCTCGCGCAAGGGCGCGCCATCGTCGTCGAGCGCGACGAGGAACTCGAATGTTGCGCTCTTGATCACCTCGGCGAAGAGCTCGGCCTTGCCCGCGAAATGGTTGTAGAGCGTCTGCTTGGCCACCCCTGCCAGCGCCGCGATGCGATCGACACCGACCCGATAGCCTTCGGCGATGAACGCCTCGCAAGCGGCCTGCACAAGGCGCGCGCGAACGTCTTGCGGGGAAGGAAGGGTCGTCGGGTAACTCGTCATCGAACGAACAGATTGGACTAGACTGTCTAGTTTACACGCAAATTTCCGATCTGCCAACGCAGCGGGCCTCTCCTCGGCAGCGAAATTCGTATAGCGCTGCATCAGACCAGAGATTCTCGGCTATCCTGGGAAGTTTTCGATCTGCACCGATCCCCTCGCTTGCCCCGCCCATGGAAAAAACGAACGAACAGCTCGACGAAATCCGCCGCGCCACGGCCGATGCGATGGCGCTCCTCTGGACATGGCGTCCGCGCACCAGCCTCTATCAGCTCCTCCAGTATCTCGATCTGAGAGTCAAACAACGCCGCCTGACGCAAGAAGATGTCAAGCTCGCCCTCGATCGGCTCATCCAGAACGGGCAATGCATGGAACACAAGGCGCGGCCTGGCTTCTTCAGCCTCACCGAGCCGTTTCGCACCCGCACCTATGTCGAATTGCTCGAACGGTTTCCAGAAGGGCAGCTGCGCGAGGCGCTCTACCGCATCGGCAATTTCAACCCCACGCAAGTCGGCTATTTCTGGCCTGCCGACGACTTTGCCTCGACGGT
Source organism: Rhodocyclaceae bacterium (assembly GCA_026415155.1). Classification (GTDB taxonomy): domain Bacteria; phylum Pseudomonadota; class Gammaproteobacteria; order Burkholderiales; family Rhodocyclaceae; genus Sulfuricystis. Next base: position 94,909 of record JAOAHQ010000032.1, on the reverse strand, counting down.
GGCGATCTTTCGTTTTGCCCTGTTTACGGGGGCCAATCCCACCGAGCTCTACAAATGGCGGCAAGCGATCGAGCGCCGCTTCGAATGGAGCGCCGTCTTCCGCGAAGCCGTGCTGACGGGCGCCTTCGAGCCGGCGCTATTCGCCCGCATCACCCCGCTATGGCGCTGGGATACCCTCTACCTCGTCACCGAAGTTCTCGTACAGAACTGGGATGGGCGCTTCTTGCCGATGACGCGCTGGGCGCTCGAAACGGCGCTCGCTCATCCAGAAGAGACGCCCGAGCATCTGCGTATGCAACTGGCCGAATGGTGCCTGCTCTCCAAACAGTACGAGGCCCTCGAGGCGATCTTGGCGCGGGAACAAAGCGGCGGCGCCGATGCGCTGCGCGCTGCGCGGCTCATCCAGCGCGGCGAGTGGGCAGAAGGCCAAGCCGCCTTCGAGGCCGCGTTCAAAAAGCGTCAAGCGGAAATGAACGTCCGCAAGCGCCTTCTGCCCACGAGCCTCGCCTGGTTTTATCCGCTCGCCTTGCTCGCCCAAGGAGAGCCCAAGCACGTCGAGCTTGCCCGCAAGTTCTGTCTCGGCGAAGCCGGCACGCGCAACCCCCCGCCCGAACATGGCTGGGGGCTCTGGGTGCATGCCTGTGCGATGCGGCTCGGCGAACGCCCGCTCGATCCAAAAGCCTTCGATCTGGCTGCGCAGTTCATGCGCCCCACGCTCGACACGCTCTGGACCCTCCTCATGCGCGCCTGGCTCGCGACGGAATTGCCGCTGCCCGGTTCTGGCGAGGCCCGCAGCCGCCATGAGGAGAGGGTCGCACAGCTCATTGCGCAGCTTAACGGCGCAGGGCTAAGCTGGCTTGAAGAACAGGCGCGTTCGGCTGACCGGATATTGCGCGGCGAGCCGGTCGAGGGCGTATTTTTCGTCAAGGGGCAACAGGAAGCCTGGCGGAACGTGCTCGCGACGCTGCGCGCACTGGCCGGCGAAAGCCCCGTCCCGGCCGACCGCGGCGGAGAAGTCGGCGAAACGCGCCTGATCTGGAACATCGTCCCGGGCAAGGCCGGGCGGCTCGAAGACATCGTCCCCTATGAGCAAAAGCGCGGCGCGCGCGGCTGGAGCAAGCCGCGTCCCGCGAGTCTTAGCAAACTGGCAAGCAACACGAGCCTGCCGCCGCACGATGCAAAGGTGGCGCGCACCATCCGCGCGAGCCGCTACCATGCCAAGAGCTACTACCTCGAATTGTCGGCAGCGATCATGGCGCTCGTTGGCCATCCTCATGTCGTGCTCGCCGGCGCGTTCGATTATTTCGTCGACGTCGTCGAGGGCATGCCGCAGCTCGAAACGGTGCGAGAAACGGACAAAGAGGGCGAACACTACGTGTTGCGCATCCGTCCCGAGCCGCACGACGAGCCACAGATGAGCGATGGCTGGCAATACTATCTGGACGAAGCGCAAAAGCGCGATGCCGAGGCGCTGCGTTACATCCATCTCGAACAGGAATCGCCCCAGCGGCTCAAGGTGATCCGCCTCACGCCGGCACAGCGGCGCGCCGCGCAGCTCGTCGCCGGCCGCTGCCGCGTGCCGGTGTCTGCCCAAAACGAACTGCAAGAGGCGTTGCGCGCGCTCGCTGGCCATTTCGACGTCCATTCGGACGAGGCCGCCGCGGCGCGCGAAGTGGCGGCCATCTCGACCTTGCGCGCCGAGCTCTCACCGATCGGCGCGGGCTTGCTGCTGCGCCTCGTCGTCGCGCCGCTCGGCCCCCTGGGGCCGCGGCTGATGCCGGGCCGCGGCCGCCGCCGCGTCATGGCCGCCGTCGGCGGCCAAAGCATCGGCACCGAACGCGATCTCGCGGCCGAAGCCGCGCATCTCGACGCCGTGCTCGAACGGCTCGATTTCTTGCCGCCGCCAGCAGCCGCCGATACCGTCTGCGAATGGCAGATCGACGACCCCGAGCTTGCCCTCGCGCTCGTCGAGACCCTGCCGCAATTGCCGGCGATCGAGGCCGTCGATTGGCCGCGCGGCAAGCCGCTGCGCGTGACGAGCGTCGATCTCAAGCAGCTCCAGATCACGGTCAAGAGCGAGCGCGACTGGCTGCGCGTCTCGGGCCAGGTCGCGCTCGACGAAGGGCGCGTCTTCGCCCTCCAGGAACTGCTCGCAGCGGCGCAGCAGAAAAGCCGCTTCATCGCGCTCGGCGAAGGCGAGTATCTCGCGCTCTCGAAGGCCTTGCGCGAAAGATTGCAGGCGCTTGCCGCCGTCGCTGAAGAAGAAAAGGGCGGCGTGAAGGCTCCGACGCTGGCCGCGCCTTGGCTCGAGGAGACGCTCGGCGAGATGGCCGTCGAATTCGACCGCGAGGTCGTTGCGCGCATCGAGCGATTGAGAAAAGCCCAGGAGGGCCGGCCGGCGCTGCCCGCTACCCTCCAGGCCCAGCTGCGGCCGTATCAGGAAGACGGCTTCGTCTGGGCGATGCGGCTCGCCGAAGCCGGCTTTGGCGCCTGCCTCGCCGATGACATGGGGCTGGGCAAGACGCTGCAGGCGCTTGCCGTGCTGCTCGCGCGCGCCGCGGGCGGCGCGGCCCTCGTCGTCGCGCCGACTTCGGTCTGCGGCAACTGGCTCGCCGAGGCAAGGCGCTTTGCGCCCACCCTCAATGCCCGTATTTACGGGGAAGGCGAGCGCAAGCGCCTCATCGAAGAGGCCGGCCCGGGCGATCTTCTCATCGTCTCTTACACGCTGATGCAGCAAGCCGGCGAAGATTTCGCCGCGCGCCGCTGGCACACGCTCGTCGCCGACGAGGCGCAGGCAGTCAAGAACGCCGCCGCGAAGCGCAGCCAGGCGCTCTTCGAAATTCCCGCCGATTTTCGCCTTGCCCTGTCGGGCACGCCGGTCGAAAACCGCCTCGCCGAGCTGTGGTCGATCATGCATTTTTGCAATCCCGGCCTGCTCGGCACGCCAAGCCGCTTTACCGAGCGCTTCGCCAACCCGATCGAGCGCAGCCGCGACCGCGAGGCGCAGCGCCTGTTGCGCCGCCTCGTGGCGCCTTTCGTCCTGCGCCGCAGCAAGGCCCAGGTGCTCGACGATCTGCCGCCGCGCACCGAGCTCGTGCTCAGCGTCGTCCCCGAGCCCGACGAGGCCGCGCACTACGAAGCCCTGCGCCGCACGCTCGTCAGCGAGGCCGAGCGGCTCGATCCCAATGCGGGCCAGACCCGGCTGCACATCCTCGCCCAGCTCACCAAGCTGCGCCGCGCCGCCTGCGATCCGCGCCTCGTCACGCCCGAGCTCGGCTATGTCGGCGCCAAGGTGCGCGCCTTTGCGGAGCTCGCCCAGGAACTTTCCGCCAACGGCCACAAGGCGCTCGTCTTCAGCCAGTTCGTCGATTTCCTCGCTCTTTTGCGCGCGCCGCTGGAGGAAGCCGGCATCCCCTACCAGTATCTCGATGGCGCCACGCCGCCGGAAGAACGCACGCGGCGTGTGGCCGCCTTCCAGGCCGGCGAGGGCGACCTCTTCCTCATCAGCCTCAAGGCGGGCGGCTTTGGGCTCAATCTGACCGCTGCCGATTACGTCGTCATCACCGACCCGTGGTGGAACCCGGCCGCCGAGGATCAGGCGATGGGCCGCGCCCACCGCATCGGCCAGCAGCGACCCGTCACGGTCTATCGGCTCGTCAGCCAAGGCACGCTCGAAGAGCGCATCATCGAGCTGCATCATGAAAAGCGCGCGCTGGCCGAGGGCGTGCTCGCCGAAGGCGGCGAAGCCGCCACGCTGCCTTCGACCGAAGAGTTGATTGCTCTCCTGCGCGCCTAGCGCTTAGGGGAAACGCTGAATAAACCTAGAAACCTCAGTTTTCACCACCAAGACACCAAGAACACCAAGGGGCACCAAGGAAATATGAAAGAGAGGATGCTTCACCCGCTTGGTGGCCTTCCTGTTTCATGCAACTCATTGATCTTGGCGAAACTTTGTGCCCTTGATGTCTTGGTGGTGAGGTTTTTAGGATAAATCTGCTGCGCGGTCGGATAGCTGCGTTGTGCGGTGCTCGCTCCCTCGCCTATTGACCCGATATGTCTCGGTCGCTGCGCTCCGTGCGCCTTGCCCTCCGACCGCTCGCGACGATTCCTTCAGCGTTTCCTTAGCGCTTCAGGCGCGCAAACGCCGCCGCCATCGCGCTCTGCGGCTCGGCGGGCGCTTGCCGCGCACGCTGGCCAGCGCGCCGATCGATTGCAGGACGTGCCGTCCCGCCAGCGCCGACTTTCGCCGCTTTGGGCACCTCATCGCCCAGGCGCATCGAGAGCGCGATGCGCTTTCTGGGAAGATCGACTTCGAGCACCTTCACCTTGACGATGTCGCCGGCCTTGACGACCGCGTGCGGATCGCGCACGAACCTGTCCGACAGCGCCGAGACGTGTACGAGGCCGTCCTGATGCACGCCGATGTCGACGAAGGCGCCGAAGTTGGTGACGTTCGTGACCACGCCTTCGAGCAGCATGCCAGGCTCGAGATCGGCGATGTCCTCGACGCCTTCGCGGAAGACTGCGGTCTTGAACTCCGGGCGCGGGTCGCGGCCGGGCTTTTCCAGCTCCTTCAGGATGTCCTGCACCGTCGGCAGGCCAAAGCGCTCGTCGGTGTAACGCTCGGGCTTGAGCGAGCGGATGAGGCGGGTGTCGCCAATCACCTCCTTCACGCTCTTTTTGAGGTCGGCGAGGATCTTCTCGACGACTGGATAGGCTTCCGGATGCACGGCCGAGGCATCGAGCGGATTCTCGCCGTGCGGGATGCGTAAGAAACCGGCCGCCTGCTCGAAGGTCTTTTCGCCCAGCCGCGGCACTTTCTTCAGGGCCTCCCGCGAGGGAAAGGCGCCGTGCTGGTCGCGGTAGGCGACGATGTTCGCGGCGAGCGTGCCATTGAGCCCGGAGATGCGGGAGAGCAACGCGGCCGAGGCGGTATTGACATCGACGCCGACGGCGTTGACGCAATCCTCGACGACGGCATCGAGCGCGCGCGCGAGCTTCGCCTGATTGACGTCGTGCTGGTACTGGCCGACGCCGATGCTCTTCGGGTCGATCTTGACGAGCTCGGCCAAGGGGTCTTGCAGCCGCCGCGCGATCGACACCGCGCCGCGCAAGGAGACGTCGAGCTCTGGAAACTCGCGCGCGGCGAGCTCCGAAGCCGAATAGACCGACGCCCCCGCTTCCGAGACGACGACCTTGGTCAGTTTGAGCTCCGGATGCCGCTTGATGAGCTCGCCGACGAGCCGGTCGGTCTCGCGGCTTGCCGTGCCGTTGCCGATCGCGACGAGCGAGACGGCATGCTTCTGCGCGAGCTGCCGCAAGGCGGCGATGCTCACTTCCCAGTCGCGGCGCGGCTCGAAGGGATAGAGCGTCGCCGTCTCGAGCAGCTTGCCGGTCGCATCGACGACGGCGACCTTGACGCCGGTGCGGATGCCCGGATCGAGGCCGATCACCGCCTTCGGCCCGGCAGGAGCCGCCAACAGCAGATCGTGCAGGTTCTTCGCGAAGACGCGGATCGCCTCCTCCTCGGCGCGCTCACGCACGGCGCCGATGAGCTCGGTCTCGAAATGCAGCGACAGTTTCACGAGCCAGGTCCAGCGCACCGTCTCCATGAGCCACTTGTCCGCCGCGCGGCCCTTGTCCGTAATGCCGACATGGGCCGCGATCATCGCGATGCACGGGGAAGCCGCGGGCGGATCGGCAAGTTCAGGCTCGGTCTTGATCGCCAGCCGCAGCACGTCCTCGTTGCGGCCGCGCAGCAGGGCGAGGACGCGGTGCGAAGGCACGCTTTTCAAAGGCTCGCGGAAGTCGAACCAGTCGCGAAACTTCGCCCCCTCTTCCTCCTTGCCCTCGATCACCGTCGAAACGAGGAAGGCATGCTCGTTCAAGTAGCTGCGCAGCTTCTCGAGCAGCCCGGCATCCTCGGCGAAGCGCTCCATGAGGATCTGCCGCGCCCCATCCAAAGCGGCCTTGACGTCCGCCACGCCCTTCCCGGCAGCGACGAACTTCGCCGCTTCCGCCTCTGGATCACGCGTCGGGTCGGAAAACAGCGCATCAGCGAGCGGCTCCAGGCCTGCCTCCTTGGCGATCTGCGCCTTGGTGCGGCGCTTTGGCCGATAGGGCAGATACAGGTCCTCGAGCCGCTGCTTGGTCTCGGCGTGCTCGATCTCGTGCTTGAGCTCCGGCGTGAGCTTGCCTTGCTCCTCGATGGTTTGCAGGATCGCCGCGCGACGCTCTTCCAGTTCGCGCAGGTAGGCGAGCCGCTCTTCGAGCGTGCGCAGCTGGGTGTCGTCGAGATTGCCGGTCGCCTCCTTGCGATAGCGCGCGATGAAGGGCACCGTGGCCCCCTCGTCGAGGAGCTTCACGGCGGCGGCGACTTGGTTCGGATGCACGCCGAGTTCGGCGGCGATACGGGATTCGATCGAAGGCAGCATAGAAGGCAACGGAACGGAAAGGGCGCGCACTATGCCCCAAGCCGCGACGCCGCGCAATCGTGGTTTTTGCTACACGCCTTGCGCCAGCAGCGCCGCGCGCGTCTTGGGCGTCTCGAGGCTGATGCGCCCGAGCGCCCCGCTGCGAAAGTCCTTAAGCAGCACGAGCGAAGCCTTTTCGAGGTCGAGCTCGCCCTTGCGCAGGCAGCCGCGCCGCCGGGCCACCGCTTCTAGAAGCCCCACGGCGTCGAGCGCATGTGGATCGATCTCATAGCGCGAAGCCAGCCGCGCCGGATAGCGTTCGAGCAAAATATCGGCGAGAAACATCGCCACTTCCTCCTCGATCACGGCATTCTTGCCGATCGCATGGCAGGCGGCGAGCATGTAGCCATCGCAATCATGCTCGATCTTCGGCCACATGAGCCCCGGCGTATCAAGGATCGAGACATCCGGGGCGAGATCATAGCGCTGCTGATGCTTCGTCACCGCCGGTTCATCTCCCACGGCGGCGATGCGCCGGCGCAAAAGGGCGTTTAAGAGCGTCGATTTGCCGACGTTGGGGATGCCGAGGATCATCAGCCGCAAGGGTTTCGTCGCATCGTTGCGATGCGGGGCGAGCCGGCGGCAAAGATGCGGCAGTTTGGCCACCTCGCCCGGCTCCTTCGCCGAAATCGCGATGGCCGCAACCCCTGGCTCGCGGCCATAGGCCTCGAGCCAGGCTGCGGTGATCGCGGGATCGGCAAGATCAGCCTTGTTGAGCACGCGCAAGGCTGGCCGCTGGCGCACCTCGCGCAGGCGCTCGATCAGCGGATTGCGGCTTGCTTCCGGGCAGCGCGCATCACAGACCTCGATGACGACATCGATGCGCGCCAAGCTCTCGGCGACCTCTTTGCGCGCCGCATTCATGTGACCGGGAAACCACTGGATGGCCATGGCTCGAAACGCAAAAAAAAAAAAACGGATCGGCATTATCCGCCGATCCGCATCAAGGTTTCGCGCTGGGTCAGTGCGTCTGCTGGATGCCGGCGAGCACCCAGCCGCTCGAACCATCGCGCGGCTTGACGAGATGCCAGATCTCGTCGATCGGCGCAAGCGGGCCATGCTTCTCTTCGCGAATCTGGCCGGTGAAGCGCACGCTGACGATGTAACGGTTCGCTTCCTCGGTCACGTCGAGCACTTCGGCTTCGAGCGAGACGACATCGGTTTCCTGCGGCGCGCCGCCGCGCTCGGCAATGTCCATCTTGAGCTCGGCGAACATCTCGGGCGTCGTGAAGGCGCGAATGTCGTCGAGATTGCCCGCGTCGTTGGCGGCCTGCAGCCGGATGTAATGCACCTTGGCGTTGCGGATGAAGCCCGCGACGTCGAAGTCGGCCGGAATGCGGCCACTGGCTGCACTTGCTGCCGTCCCGCCAGCGCCGAGTTGCGCCGCCGGCGCCTCAAAGCGGCTTACCTGCGGCTCCTCGTGCCCAGCGCGCCAGCTCGCCCCCGTATTGCCAGCCATGGCCGGCTGCTGGAGAGCGCGTTTCCTCATGAAGAAACCGACGGCGGCGATGACCGCGAAGGCGATCAAGAGCATCAGCATGAACGTGGCAAGCTCTTCGCCGAAGCCAAAGTGCGAGGCCAAGGCGGCCAGACCCAGGCCGGCGGCGAGCCCCGCAAGCGGGCCAAGCCAAGAACGAGCCCCCGAGGTCTGCGGCGCGGCAGCGGCCGGCGCGGGTTTCGCCGCCGTGGCAGCCGCAGGGGCTGTCGGCGCGGGCGCGGCCGTCGGCGCCGCGGGCGCCTTGGGCACGTCCATCTGGCGCTGCATGCCGAGCGGCTTGCCGCCGCCTAAGCGTTTCGCTTCGGCATCGGGAATACCGACGGTGAGCCCGACGGCCAGGGCCAAGGCAAAGAGAGAGAGCGTTTTCATCGTGTCCTCCTATCCGGTTGGGGTAAGACGCGCTGAAGAATAGGGGCAGATAGAAGAAAAGAAAAACAGAATTATCCGCAAAGACAGTTCGACTAAACTTGATTGAGACTCGCCCCGCCACCAAAGATGTCGTGCTGGGCAAAGCGGCAGATCGCGGCGATGAGCGGATGGGTGAGCTTGCGCTCGGTGGTAATCGCGTAGATCTGCTCGCGCACGACGTCGATGCGCCCGAGCACCTCGACTTCATGCTGACGCGCAATGAAGGCTTCGATCGCCGTTGGCGCGGCAAAAAAACCCGCTCCGGCCTGGCCGAAGGCATTGAGCAAGGCGCTATCGTCGAACTCGCCGACGATGCGTGGCTTGAGGCGCTGATCCTCGAACCAGCGCAAAAGCCGCGCATGGAGCGCGACTTCACTGCCGGGCATCAGAAAGGGCGCGCCATCGAGACAGGCCGGAAAGGCCGCGCGCGCATTCGCCGCGAGCGACGCGGCGCCAAAGACGCTGATGCCGCTCTCACCCAAAAAATGCGCATAACCGCGCACGTTGAGGTTCTCGGGCACGGGGCGGTCGGCGATCACCATGTCGAGGCGATGCACGGCGAGATCGGCGAGCAGTGTGGCGAGCCGCCCTTCGCGGCAGATGAGGCGGATCGGCTCACGAGTCGCGAGCGTCGGCTCGACGAGCCGGTAGGCGACCATCTTCGGCACCGAATCGGCAATGCCGACGCGAAACGGCACGCTCTGCGGCCGCACGCCCTCGCGCAGCGATTCGAGCAGCTCATCGCCGAGCGCGAAGATTTGCTCGGCATAGCCGAGCATGTGCTGGCCCACTTCGGTGAGCTCCAGCCGCCGCCCGACGCGGCGGAAGAGCTCGACGCCGAGCGTGTCTTCGAACTCGGAGAGCTGGCCGCTGATTGACTGTGGCGTGAGATGCAAGACTTCGCTCGCGCGCGCGATGCTGCCATGCTTGGCGACCATCCAGAAGTAACGCAGGTGCTTGAAGTTGAGCGTCGCCATGGATAATGATTCGTTTTTTTCGACGAACTTTTTCAGTATATTCGATTTGTTTGAGGGTTGATGCGCCCTTATATTCGTGGCGTCTTCAAATGCCTTTCAGGAGGTTTTGGACATGAAACGCATCTTGCTTTTCCTCGCCACCAACCTGGCCATCGTGCTAGTGCTCTCGATCTCGATGCGCCTGCTCGGCGTCGAGCCTTATTTGCAAGAGAGCGGGCTCAATCTCGAGGCGCTCTTGCTGTTCGCCGCCATCATGGGTTTTGGCGGCGCGTTCATTTCGCTCGCCATGTCGAAATGGTCGGCGAAGATGGCGATGGGGGTCGAGGTCATCGACGCGCCTTCCAACTCCACCGAGTTCTGGCTCGTCGAGACCGTGCGCAAATACTCGCAGCAGATGGGCATCGCGATGCCCGAGGTCGGCATCTACGATTCGCCCGAGGTCAATGCCTTCGCCACCGGCATGAGCAAGAACAGCGCGCTCATCGCGGTGTCGACGGGGCTGCTGCAGCAGATGACGCGCCAGGAGGCCGAGGCGGTGATCGGCCACGAAGTCGCCCACGCCGCCAACGGCGACATGGTCACGATGGCGCTGATCCAAGGGGTGGTCAATACCTTCGTGATGTTCCTCTCGCGCGTCATCGGCCACCTCGTCGACCGCGTCATCTTCAAGACCGAGCGCGGTCAGGGCCCGGCCTTTTTCGTGACGATGATCATCGCCGAACTGGTGCTGGGCATCCTCGCCTCGATCATCGTCATGTGGTTCTCGCGCCAGCGCGAATTCCGCGCCGACCGCGGCGGTGCGCAGTTGGCGGGCCGGCAGAACATGATCGCCGCGCTCGAGCGGCTGGCGAGCCTCCACCCCGCGCCATTGCCCGACAAGATGGCGGCCTTTGGCATCGCCGGTGGCGTAGGCGGCGGCTTGAAGCGCCTTTTCATGACGCACCCGCCGCTCGAAGAGCGCATCGCCGCCTTGCGCGCGCTACGCTGATTCCAGCACGAACATGACCTCGACCGCCGACAGCTTCGCCACCGGCCCGATGTGGGCCGGTTTTCTTCTCTTCGTGCTCGCCATGCTGGCGCTCGACCTCTTCGTCTTCGGCGGCCGCAAGGCGCACCGCGTCTCGGTCAAGGAGGCGCTCGCCTGGGTCATCGCCTGGGTGAGTCTGGCGCTTTCCTTCGCCGGCCTGCTCTGGTGGTATCTCAACGGTACGCAGGGCGCCGAGATCGCGCAGAAGAAGACGCTGGAATTTCTCGCCGGCTACCTCATCGAGCAGTCGCTGTCGGTCGATAACATGTTCGTCTTCGTGATGATCTTCACCTACTTCGCCGTGCCGCCGGAGCTACAGCGCCGCGTGCTGCTCTACGGCGTGTTGGGAGCGATCGTGATGCGCGCGGCGATGATCCTCGCCGGCGTCTGGCTCGTCCAGCAGTTTGCCTGGATTCTCTATGTCTTCGGCGCTTTCCTCGTCATCACCGGCATCAAGATGCTGGTGTTCGCCGAGGCCGAGCCCGATCTCGAGCAAAACCCGCTCTTGCGCTGGCTGCGCGGCCATTTGCGCATCACGAGCGGTTTTCACGGCGAAGCCTTCTTCATCCGCCAAAACGGCCTGCTTTGGGCCACGCCGATGTTCCTCGTGCTCGTGCTGATCGAGGCGAGCGACCTCGTCTTCGCCGTCGATAGCATCCCGGCGATCTTCGCCGTCACCACCGACCCCTTCATCGTGTTCACCTCGAACATCTTCGCCATCATGGGCTTGCGGGCGCTCTACTTCCTGCTCGCCGACATGGCCGACCGCTTCCATCTGCTCAAGTATGGACTCGCCATCGTGCTCGTCTTCATCGGCACCAAGATGCTCATGGCGCCCTGGTTCCACATGCCCATCCAATGGTCGCTCTCGATCGTCGCGACCATCATCTTCGTTTCGGTGATCGCAAGCCTCCTCCTCTCGCGCCGCAAGAAGGAGGCCTAAAGGGCTAGGCGCAGCCGGCGAAGCCCCGCCGAAGGCGCGGTAAAGCCTGCAGCGCATTCGCCGTCGTCGCCGCGGCTACCTCGGTCAGCGTCATGCCCCGCAGCTCGGCGAGCGCCGCGGCGATCGGCTCGAGATCAGCGGGTTCGGTGCGCCCGCCAGCGCGCCAGACGGGCGGAATGTCGGGCGCGTCGGTCTCGAGCACGATCGCATCGAGCGGCAGGCGGGCCGCGAGCGCCCGGATGCGCTTCGAGCCGGGATAGGTGAGCGCGCCGCCAAAGCCAAGCTTGAAGCCAAGCCGCAGGAAAGCTTCAGCCTGCTCGAAGCTGCCGTTATAGGCATGGGCGATGCCGCCCGGCACGCGGATCGCGCGCAAGGCCTTGAGGATCGGCTCGATCGCCTTTCTCACGTGCAATATGACGGGTAGGTCGAGCTCACGCGCGATCTCGAGCTGGGCGAAAAAGTAGAAGCGCTGCCGCTCATCGTCGCGCGGCGCGGCGTATCGGTCGAGGCCGATCTCGCCGACAGCGACGGCGGGCTCGCGGCGCAGGGTTTCTCTTAAAGCGTCGAGGTCTTCGGGCCTCGCCCGCTCGACGTAGAGCGGATGGATGCCATAGGCCGGGAAACAAGCGGGATAGCTGCGGCAGACGCTCGCGACGGCGCCGAAATTCGCGCGCTCGACCGCCGGCACGACGAGGGCCGTCCCGCCAGCGCCGACTCGTCGAATTGAGTCGGCGCCCGGCGGGACGTCTTCATTTCCGCCAGCGCCGACTTTCGCGGCATGCACGAGCGCATCGCGATCGGCGTCGAACTCGGCCGCGTCGAGGTGGCAGTGCGTGTCGATGAGAAGAGGACTAGTCAACTTCCTCGATCCACGCCTGCTGGATGGCTTCGAGCTTCTTCTCGCCGCAGTGGCGCTCGTCCTCTTCGAAGCCCGGCAGGGCCATGACCCAGCGCATCAGATCGACGAAATTGACCGTCTTCGGATCGACGTCGGGATAGCGTTCGGCCAAAGCGATGGCGATTTCGAGACTATCGGTCCACTTCATTTCTTGCTATGCCCTTCCTTGACCATGTTGATCGTGTATTTGGGGATCTCGATCGTCAGCGGCGTCGTGCCGACGATGGCCTGACAGGATAGCCGTGAGGTGGGGGTAAGCCCCCAGGCCTTGTCGAGCAGATCTTCCTCGACCTCATCGGGCGCCTCGAGCGATTCATAGCCCTCGCGCACGATGACGTGGCAGGTCGTGCAGGCGCAGGACATCTCGCAGGCGTGCTCGATCTCGATGTCGTTCTCGAGCAGCGCCTCGCAGATCGACTTGCCTGGCTCGGCCTCGATGACGGCGCCGGCGGGGCACAGTTCGGCATGGGGCAGCACGATGATCCGGGTCATAGCTCATCCACCTTCTTGCCGGCGAGCGCGCGCGCCACCGACTGGTTCATGCGCCGCGCGGCGAATTCGACCGTGGCCTTCGAGAGCGCATCCATCGCCTCGTCGATCGCGCGGCGATCATCACCGAGCATCACGGCCTGCAGTTTGGCGAGACAAGCCTCGATGTGCGCCCGCTCGAGCGTCGTCAACAGATGCGCATCCTCCTTGAGCGCCGAGAGCACCGCCTCGACGAGCCGCTGCGCCTCGACCTGCGCCTCGCGCAGCGCACGCCGGTAGGCATCCTCGGCGGCATGCGTATAGCCATCCTTGAGCATTGCCGCGATCTCGTCGTCGGTGAGCCCATAGGAGGGCTTTACCTCGATGCGCGCCTCGCGGCCCGTCGTCTGCTCGCGGGCGGTGACCGAAAGGAGCCCGTCGGCATCGACCTGGAAAGTCACGCGGATGCGCGCCGCTCCGGCCACCATCGGCGGGATGCCTCTCAGCTCGAAGCGCGCGAGGCTGCGGCAATCCGAGACGAGCTCGCGCTCGCCTTGCACGACGTGCAAGGCCATCGCGGTCTGGCCATCCTTGAAGGTCGTGAAATCCTGCGCACGCGCGATCGGAATCGTCGAGTTGCGCGGAATGATCTTTTCGACGAGCCCGCCCATCGTCTCGATGCCAAGGCTCAAGGGGATCACGTCGAGCAAGAGCCAATCATCGCCGGCGGCGCGATTGCCGGCCAAGAGGTTCGCTTGCGTCGCCGCGCCCAGCGCCACGACCTTGTCCGGATCGAGGTTGTTGAGCGGCTCCTGGCCGAAGAATTCCTCGACCGCCTTTTGGATCTGCGGCATGCGCGTCGCCCCGCCGACCATGACGACGCCCTTGACTTCCGCGGGGGACAGCCCGGCATCGCGCAGGACCTTGCGCGTCGGGCCGAGCGTCTTTTGCACCAGCGTGCGCGTGATTTCGGTGAAGATCTCCGAAGTCAGTTTCAGATCGACGAATTCGCCAGTGGACAGCCGCGCCGTGATCGGCGCCTCGCTGTTCAAGGTCAAAAACTCTTTCGCCTCGCGCGCGCGCATCAGCAACAGGCGCGCATCTTCGTGCGACAACGGCGAGAGTTTCGCCTGCTCGATGATCCAGCAGAAGACGCGGTGATCGAAATCATCGCCGCCCAAGGCCGAATCGCCGCCGGTGGCGAGCACCTGGAAGACGCCCTTCGAGAGCTTGAGGATCGAGATGTCGAAGGTGCCGCCGCCCAAGTCATAGACGGCATAGATGCCCTCGGCGGCGTTGTCGAGGCCATAGGCGATCGCCGCCGCGGTCGGCTCGTTCAAAAGGCGCAGCACGTTGAGGCCGGCAAGCCGCGCCGCATCCTTGGTCGCCTGGCGCTGCGCATCGTCGAAATAGGCCGGCACGGTGATCACCGCGCCGGTGAGCTGCCCGCCGAGCGAAGCCTCGGCGCGCTCGCGCAGCACGCGCAGGATCTCGGCCGAGACCTCGACCGGGCTTTTTACGCCTTGCGCGGTGCGCAGCTTCACCATGCCCTCGCCTTCGACGAAGTCGTAGGGCAGCGCCTCGACGTGGGCGATGTCCTTGAGGCCGCGGCCCATGAAGCGCTTCACCGACACGATGGTGTTCTTGGGATCGGAAGCCTGATGGGCCTGGGCCTCATAGCCCACCTCGATCTTGCCATCGGCGGCATAGCGCACGATGGAGGGCAACAGCGGCCGGCCGAGCTCGTCGTTCAAGACGACGGCCATGCCGCTTCTCACCGTTGCGACGAGGGAATTGGTGGTGCCTAGATCGATGCCGACGGCGAGGCGATGCTCGTGCGGCGCGGCCGACTGACCGGGTTCGGAAATCTGCAACAAAGCCATTCTTTTCGTTGTTCGGGTCGGGATCAGGCTTCGAGCGCCGCGAGCGCGTCGTCGATCTCCTGAAAGAGTTTTTCTCGGAACATGAGCTCCCGCACGAGGCCGGCTGCTTCGTCATAGCGCCCCCCGTCGAGCGCGGCCTCGAGCCGGGCGTATTCGCCGGCGATCTCCTTGCGGATGCGGCGATGAAGCTCATCGAGCCTATCGAGGTCCTGCGCTTCCTTCGCCTCGGCCACCGCCTCGCGCAGCTCCATCTGCTCGATCAGAAATTGCGGCGGCATCGCCGTGTTCTTCTCCAGCGCGACATCATGGCCGGCAAGCTCGAGCAGGTAACGCGCGCGGCGCAAAGGATCGCGCAGCGTCTGGTAGGCCTCATTGACATGGGTGGCCCACTGCATCGCCAGGCGTTTTTCGCTGTCTGACAGATGGGCGTGCTTGTCCGGATGCACCTTGGCCTGGATGTCGCGGTAGAGCGCCTCGAGATGCGCCACATCGAGGCGCTGCGAGCGCGGCAGGCCGAAGAGGCTGAAGTAGTCCTGCCGGGCGGTATTGAGATCGAAGCTCGTCATCAGACCGTAAAGCTCTCGCCGCAACCGCACTGCCCCTTGACATTCGGATTGTTGAACTTGAAGCCCTCGTTCAAGCCCTCGCGCGCATAGTCGAGCTCAGTGCCGTCGAGGTAGGGCAGACTTTTCGGATCGACGAGCACCTTGATGCCGTGGCTTTCGAAGACGATGTCATCGGGCGCGGCGACGTCGGCGAATTCGAGCTTGTAGGCCATGCCCGAGCAGCCCGAGGTCTTGACGCCGAGGCGGATGCCGATGCCCTTGCCGTGCTTGGCAATGAACTTGGCGACGTGCTGGGCGGCGTTTTCCGACAGCGT
The DNA here is from genome assembly GCA_026415155.1 of Rhodocyclaceae bacterium. Lineage (GTDB taxonomy): Bacteria > Pseudomonadota > Gammaproteobacteria > Burkholderiales > Rhodocyclaceae > Sulfuricystis. The sequence goes on along the minus strand of JAOAHQ010000032.1, from coordinate 79,454 downwards.
GATGGCCATCACTTGCCCTCCTGTTTCTTCTTGTAATCGGCCACCGCCGCCTTGATGGCATCCTCGGCGAGGATCGAGCAGTGGATCTTCACCGGCGGCAAGGCGAGCTCCTCGGCGATCTGCGTGTTCTTGATGGCGAGTGCCTCGTCGAGCGTCTTGCCCTTCACCCACTCGGTGACAAGCGAAGAGGAGGCGATCGCCGAGCCGCAGCCATAGGTCTTGAACTTGGCATCCTCGATGATGCCGTCCTTATTGACCTTGATCTGCAGCTTCATGACGTCACCGCAGGCCGGCGCGCCGACCATGCCGGTGCCGACATCGGCATCTTCCTTGGGAAAGGAGCCGACATTGCGGGGGTTTTCATAGTGGTCGATGACTTTTTCGCTGTATGACATGGCTGTGACTCCATCAATGGGCTGCCCACTGGACAGTGTTGAGATCGATGCCCTCTTTGTACATCTCCCACAGTGGCGACAGATCGCGCAGCTTGCCGATCTTCTCGTGCAGGAGCTTGATCGTGTAATCGATTTCTTCCTCGGTGGTGAAGCGGCCAAGCGTGAAGCGGATCGAGCTGTGCGCGAGTTCGTCCGAGCGCCCGAGCGCACGCAGCACGTAGGAAGGCTCCAATGAGGCCGAGGTGCAGGCCGAACCGGAGGAGACGGCGATGTCCTTGATCGCCATGATCAGCGACTCGCCTTCGACGTAGTTGAAGCTCACGTTGAGATTGTGCGGCACACGGCTCTCCATGTCGCCATTGACATAGATCTCCTCGATGTCGGAGATGCCAGCGAGGAGCTTGTCGCGCAGGCGGCGGATGCGCTCGTTCTCGCTCGCCATTTCCTCACGCGCAATGCGGAAGGCCTCGCCCATGCCGACGATTTGATGCGTCGGCAAAGTGCCCGAGCGCAAGCCCCGCTCATGGCCGCCGCCGTGCATCTGCGGCTCGAGGCGCACGCGGGGCTTTCTGCGCACGTAGAGCGCGCCGATGCCCTTCGGCCCATAGGTCTTGTGCGCCGAAAAAGACATCAGATCGACCTTGAGCTCGGCAAGATCGATCGGCATCTTGCCGGTCGCCTGGGCGGCATCGACGTGAAACAGCGTGCCATTGGCGCGGCAAATCTCGCCCAGTTCGGCGATCGGCTGGATCACACCGATTTCGTTATTGACCGCCATCACCGAGGCGATCACGGTGTCCTTGCGCAGCGCCCGCTTGAAGTCTTCGACCGTGATGAGGCCGTTTTCCTGCGGCATCAGGTAGGTCGCTTCGAAACCTTGCCGTTCGAGCTCCTTGACGGTATCGAGCACCGCCTTGTGTTCGGTCGCCACGGTCAGGATGTGCTTGCCCTTCGTGCCGGCATAGAAATGCGCCGCGCCTTTGAGCGCGAGGTTGTTCGATTCCGTCGCGCCGGAGGTCCAAATGATCTCCTTCGGGTCGCAATTGACGAGCAAGGCGACTTGCTCGCGCGCCTCCTCGACGGCCTTTTCCGCCTCCCAGCCGAAGGGATGCGAGCGGCTCGCCGGATTGCCGAAGTGCTCGGTGAGATAGGGAATCATCTTCGCGGCTACGCGGGGATCGACCGGTGTGGTCGCCGAGTAGTCGAGATAGATGGGTAGTTTCAGCATGATGTCACTCCAGGTTCAGCCGGCCAGGCTCACGGCGGCCAGCGATTGCAGATTCGAAACGGTCGCGGACAAGGCCGCGAGAAAGCCTGCGACGTCGGCGGCGGTATTGCCATCGCCGAGGCTTACGCGCACGGCGCCGCGGGCAAGCTCGGGCGCCACCCCCATCGCCAGCAATACATGCGAAGGCTCGGGGTTGGCCGAAGAACAGGCCGCGCCGCTCGCCACCGCGTAACCGGCGCGGTCGAGCTTCGCCACCAGCGTCTCGCCGTCGATGGCAGGGAAGGCGAAATAGACGGTATTGGGCAGGCGCTGAGCACTTGCCGCGAAGATCGTCGCGCCCAAGGCGGCCAGCCCCCGTTCGAGCTCGCCGCGTAAGGCCAACAGCTGCGCCGCGCGTTCTTCGAGCGCCGCGACGGCACGCGCGCAGGCTACGCCGAAGCCGACGAGGGCGGGCACGTTCTCGGTGCCGGAGCGCAAGCCGCGCTCATGTCCGCCGCCATCGATGAGCGGCGCGAGATCGACGCGCTTATCAATGACCAAGGCGCCCGCGCCCTTAGGCCCGCCCACCTTGTGGGCCGACAGGGTCAGCGCATGCACGCCAGCGGCATTGAGCTTCCGAAAATCGATGGGCAGCTTGCCCAGGGCCTGCACCGCATCGCTATGAAACCAGGCGCGGCCGGCCGTGGCTTCACGGCATTGCGCGGCATGAAGCGCGATGTCCTGCACCGCGCCCGTCTCGTTGTTGGCCATCATCACCGAAACGAGCGCCGGTCGTTCCGCCAAGGCGGCTTGAAAGTCGGCGCTCGCCAGACGGCATTCGCGATCGACGCCGATCTCGCGCACGCGCCAGCCCTGCCGCCGCAAGGCCTTGGCCGGCTCGCGCACACAGGGGTGTTCGATCGCCGAGATCGCAATCGTCCCAGCTGGCCGATTGGCCGCCGCGCCCTTGATGAAGAGATTGTTCGCTTCGGTGCCGCCGCTCGTGAAGACGACCTCGCCCGGCTGGGCGCCGACGGCACTTGCCACGCGCTCGCGCGCCTCGTCGAGCGCACGCCGCGCCGCGCGGCCGTATTCGTGGCGGCTCGAGGCATTGCCGAACTGCTGCTTGAAGAAGGGCAGCATCGCCTCGAGCACTGCTGCATCGAGCGGCGTCGTCGCGTTGTGATCGAGATAGACGGGCGCAAACATCGGCGGGAAGAGATCAGGCGCTCGCCTGCACGGACATCCTTCGCCCGGCACGGCTGCCGGCAGGCTTGACGGTGACGGTCGCGGCGCTCTCGGCGCACGGCTTGCCGCGCTGCTGGCGCACGAGCTCTTCGAGATTCACCGAACGCAGATACTCCTGCATGCGCTGGTTCAAGGTCGTCCACAGCTCATGCGTCATACAGGGGCGGTCATCATGACAGTTGCCCTTGCCGCCGCAGTTGGTGGCATCGAGCGGCTCATCGACGGCGCTGATGATGTCGGCCACCGAAATCGCTGCAAGCGGCTTGGCGAGCATATAACCGCCGCCCGGGCCGCGCGTGCTGACGACGAGCTGGTTGCGCCTTAACTTACCGAACAGCTGCTCGAGATAGGAAAGTGAAATCTTCTGGCGTTCGGCGATGCCCGCCAGCGTCACCGGGCCGGCATGCTGCCGCAAGGCCACGTCGATCATCGCCGTCACCGCAAAACGTCCTTTGGTCGTCAGTCTCATGGATGCCCTCGTGAGAATCGCACGTTGTCGAATATTCGGCGGACCACCGGCCGCCGCTTCGAGCACAAGATATAGTTCCTGAGTAAATTAGTCAACAATCTTCGACAAATAATTGGGGTCGAATTTGTCGGCCGTGGCCACTTCGTCCTCGAGCGTCACGCCAGCACGCTCGAGCGACTTCAAAAGCGCCGCGATGCGCCGGTCGGTTTCCACCGCGTGGTCGAGCAGGCCGTGGATCGCCTTGGCGATCGGATCATCCTCGCTCTTCGTCACCGCATAGGCCGAAAAGCCGAGGTTTTCAGCCTTCTCCTGTCGCGCCGCCTCCCGCCCAGGCTCGATGATGCGCGCCGGAATGCCGACCGCCGTCGCACCGGCCGGCACATCGCGCACCACGACAGCGTTGGAGCCGACGCGCGCGCCGTCGCCGATCGTGATGGGCCCCAGCACCTTGGCCCCGGCGCCGACGACGACGCCGCGCCCCAGGGTCGGATGGCGCTTGCCCTTGTGCCAGGAGGTGCCGCCGAGCGTCACGCCGTGGTAGAGCGTGCAGCCATCGCCGATCTCGGCGGTCTCGCCAATCACCACCCCCATGCCATGATCGATGAAGACGCAGCGGCCGATCGTCGCGCCCGGATGGATCTCGATGCCGGTCAGAAAACGGGTGAGATGCGACAAAAAACGCGCCAGCCACCGCAGGCGGTGGCTCCACAGCCAATGCGAGAGGCGGTGCAGCGTCAAGGCATGCAGTCCTGGATAACAGGTCAGCACCTCCCAGGTCGAGCGGGCGGCGGGATCGCGTTCGAAGATGCAGGCGATGTCTTGGCGCAGGCGTGTAAACATGAAGCAGAAACCCCGACGAACTTTAGGGAATTCTAAAATTCCCGACAATGCCGGTCAACCAAGATGTTTCTTGCCGGTCGGCCTGGAAAACGAAGCGAGGAGCCCGCGCAGCAGATTGACTTCCTCCCGCTCCAAGTTCGCCCGCGCAAAGAGACGCCGCAGCCTCAGCATCAAACGGCCCGGCCGCTCGGGATCGAGAAAGCCGCTCTCGATCGCGGCCGCCTCGAGCTGCGCGAGCAAGCCCTCGACCTCGTCGTGCGTCGCCGGCTGTCCGGCATTCGGCAAAGTCGGCACGGGCGGCACGGCCGCCAGGGCAAGCCGCAGCTCATAGCAGATCACCTGAACGGCCGCCGCCAGGTTGAGCGAAGGATAGGCGGGGTTGGCCGGAATCATCGCCCAGCGATTGCACTGCGCCAGTTCCACATTGGAAAGCCCATTGGTTTCATTACCGAACACCAAGGCCACCTCCCCGCCTGCCTGAGCGATCGCCGCCGCCTCTTGCGCCGCCTCGCGCGCCCACAAAGGTGCCGTTGCCAAATCGCGGCGGCGGGAAGTGAGCGCCACTGCGAGGCTCACGCCGGCCAGGGCCTCGGCCAAACTCTCCACGCTCTGGACCTGGGCCAGCAAGTCATCGGCGCCTGATGCCATGGCCACGGCTTGCGCATCCGGCACGCACTGCGGCGCCGCGAGCACGAGGCGGGAAAACCCCATCGTCTTCATCGCCCGCGCTGCCGCGCCGACGTTGCCCGGGTGAGAGGTGCGCGTAAGCACGATGCGCACCCGTGAAAACGGCGCAAGGGATTCCTCTTTCGCCGGTTTAGAATTCGCGCCCATTCCAAGAGAAATCCACGCCATGCATCCCATGCTCAACACGGCCGTCAAGGCCGCCCGCCGCGCCGGCAGCATCATCGGCCGCGCCAGTCTCGATCTCGGCCAGATCAAGGTCGGCTTGAAGCAGCAAAACGACTTCGTCACCGAAGTCGACCGCGCCGCCGAAGCCGCCATCATCGACACCTTGCGCGAAGTCTATCCAAGCCACGCCATCCTCGCCGAAGAGTCCGGCACCACGGCCGGAGAAGCCGAATACCAGTGGATCATCGATCCGCTCGATGGCACGACGAACTTCATCCACGGCTTTCCACAATACGCCGTCTCGATCGCGCTCGCCCACAAGGGCGTGCTCACCCATGCGGTCGTCTTCGATCCGAACCGCAACGAGCTCTTCACGGCGAGCAAGGGTGCCGGCGCCTACCTCAACGACAAGCGGATCCGCGTCAGCCGCAATGCCAAGCTCGACGAAGCGCTCATCGGTACCGGTTTCCCCTACCGCATGTTCGAGCACGTCGATACCTATCTCGCCATCTTCAAGGAGATGACGCGCCGTTCGGCCGGCGTACGCCGCCCTGGCGCGGCCTCGCTCGATCTCGCCTGGGTCGCCGCGGGCCGTCTCGACGGCTTTTGGGAATTTGGCCTCTCGCCCTGGGACATGGCCGCCGGCGCGCTGCTGATCCTCGAAGCGGGGGGCCTCGTCAGCGATCTCGCCGGCGAGGGCAATTACCTTGCCACCGGCAACATCGTCGCCGGAACGCCCAAAGTCTTCAGCCAGCTCTTGCAAGCGATCCAGCCGCATCGCACGGCGGCGCTCATGGCTTGACCCCAAAGCGTCCATGAAATTGGCGGCATCCAAGAGGGGATGACATACGTGCATGGTTCACGTTAACGTCAATCTCCTGTATGCTACGTCAGGTCATCCCACCAGGAGGTGTGCATGGACGGCATCCAGGATTTCTACCCCGACGAATTCGCCCACTGTTACGGCTGCGGCCGCCTCAATGCCCACGGCCTGCAACTCAAGACCCGCTGGGAAGGCGATGAGACAGTGAGCCGCTTCACGCCGCGTCCCGAGCATACGGCGATGCCTGGCTTCGTCTATGGCGGGCTCATCGCCTCGTTGATCGACTGTCACGGCACGGGTTCGGCTGCGCTCGCCGCGCTGCGCGAGGCCGGAAAGACGCCCGGCGCTGGCCCCGCGCCGCGCTTCGTGACGGCTTCGCTCAAGGTCGACTTTCTGAAACCAACGCCGCATGGGCCCGAGCTCGTCGTGCGCGGCAAGATCCGCGAGGTCAAGGGCCGCAAGGTGATCGTCGAGGCCGAACTCTCCGCCGCCGGCGTCGTCACGGCGCGCGGCGAAGTGATCGCCGTGCGCATCCCCGACACGATGGTCGGCAAGTGATGGCCGGCCCGCTCGCAGGTTTGCGCGTCATCGAATTCGCCGGCATCGGCCCGGGGCCCTTCTGCGGCATGCTGCTCGCCGACATGGGCGCCGAGGTGCTCGTCATCGACCGCAAGCTCGCCCACCCCGATACGGCCGAGATCGACATGTTCAACCCAGGCCGCGCGGCGGTGACGCGGCGCGGCAAGCGCTCGGTCGCCCTCGATCTCAAATCTCCGGAAGGCGTCGCCGTTGCGCTCGATCTGATCGAACGCGCCGATGTGCTGATCGAGGGCTTCCGCCCCGGTGTCATGGAGCGCCTCGGCCTCGGCCCCAACCTCTGCCTGGCGAAGAACCCCCGCCTCATCTACGGCCGCATGACGGGCTGGGGACAGACAGGGCCCTTGGCTCAGCGCGCCGGTCACGAAATCGACTATCTGGCGATCAGTGGCGCGCTGTTCCTCGGCGGCCATGCCGACGAAAAACCCAGCGCGCCGCCAACGCTCGCCGGCGACATGGGCGGCGGCGCGATGCTGCTTGCCTTCGGCATCCTCTGCGCCCTCTACGAACGCGAGAAATCCGGACAAGGCCAGGTCATCGACGCAGCGATCACCGATGGCGCGGCCCTCCTCATGGCCTTGATCTATGCGCTCAAGGGCGGCGGCCATTGGCGCAATGAACGCGGCGTCAATCTCGTCGATGGCGGCGCGCATTTTTACGATAGCTATGCCTGTGCCGATGGCAAGTGGCTCGCAGTGGGGCCGCTCGAGCCGCGCTTTTACCGTGAATTCCTCGCTCGGCTCGGCCTCGATGACCCGGAATTCCAAGACCAATACGACGCGGCGCGCTGGCCGCGGCTCAAAGAAAAGCTCGCCGCGCGCTTCAAGACGAAAAGCCGCGATGCCTGGTGCGAAGTCTTCGCCGATTCGGATGCCTGTGTGGCGCCTGTGCTCGATTTGGAAGAAGCGCCGCGCCATCCGCACAACGTCGCGCGCGGCAGCTTTACCGAAATCGCCGGCATCATCCAACCGGCTCCCGCGCCGCGTTTCTCGCGCACGCCGGGCGAAATCCAGGGCCCGCCGCCCTTGCCCGGCGAACACACGCGCACGGCGCTCGCCGAGTGGGGCATCGCGCCAGAACGCATCGAGGCACTCGCCGCCTGCGGTGCCATTTGACCTTTCTTGGAGGATCAAGCATGACTCAAGACGACATCGTCATCGTTGCCGCGGCCCGCACGCCGATGGGCGCTTTTCAAGGCGACTTCGCCACCCTCTCGGCCGCCCAGCTCGGCGCCACGGCGATCCGCGCCACCGTCGAACGCTCTGGACTGAAAAGCGAGGAGATCGAAGAGGTCTTGATGGGCTGCGTGCTGCAAGCCGGCCAAGGCCAAGCCCCGGCCCGACAGGCCGCGCTCTTGGCAGGGCTGCCCCTTTCTGCCGGCTGCACGACGGTGCACAAGGTCTGCGGCTCGGCGATGAAGGCCGTCATGATCGCCTGCGACACGCTCAAGGCCGGCAGCCAAACCGTCATCGTCGCCGGCGGCATGGAGTCGATGACCAACGCGCCCTATCTCCTCCCCAAGGCGCGCGGCGGCTATCGCTTAGGCCACGGCCAGATTCTCGACCACATGTTCTTCGACGGCCTCGAGGATCACTACACGCCTGAAAACAAGGGCCGCCTGATGGGCACCTTCGCCGAGGATTGCGCCGCGCATTATGGCTTTTCGCGCGAGGATCAGGACGCCTTCGCCATCGCTTCCACGCGGCGCGCGCAGCAGGCCGGGCAGGATGGCAGCTTCGACTGGGAGATCGCCCCGGTGACCGTTGCCGGCAAGAAGGGCGAGATCACTGTCAAGCTCGACGAGCAGCCCGGCAAGGCCCAGCTCGACAAGATTCCGCTGCTCAAGCCTGCATTCAAGAAGGATGGCACGGTCACCGCCGCCAATTCTTCGTCGATTTCCGACGGCGCGGCGGCACTCGTGCTGATGCGGGCCTCGGAGGCAGCGAAGCGCGGCCTCAAACCCATCGCGCGCATCGTCGGCTACACGCAGCATGCGCAAGAACCGGCCTGGTTTACGACCGCGCCGGTCGGCGCGATGAAGAAGCTCTTCGCGCAGACCGGCTGGACGGCCGACAGCGTCGACCTATATGAAATCAATGAGGCCTTCGCCGTCGTCACGATGGCGGCGATGAAGGAATTGGCCCTACCGCACGAGAAGGTGAATGTGCATGGCGGCGCCTGCGCGCTCGGCCACCCGATCGGCGCCTCGGGCGCGCGCATCGTCGTCACACTGCTCGGTGCGCTCAGGAAATACGGCAAGCAGCGCGGCGTGGCGAGCCTTTGCATCGGCGGCGGCGAAGCGACGGCGCTCGCGGTGGAGATGCTCTGATGCTGCTCAACGACGATCAGAAGATGATTCGCGACACGCTGCGCGCCTTCGCGCGCGAGCGGCTCGCGCCCCATGCAGCCGAGTGGGCAAAGCACGCCATCTTCCCGGCCGAGGCCTTGCAGGAACTCGCTGGCTTGGGCGTCTGGGGCATGGTGGTGCCCGAGGCATGGGGCGGCGCGGGGCTCGATTATGTGTCGCTTGCCATCGCCATCGAGGAGATTGCCGCCGGCGATGGCGCGACCTCGACGATCCTCTCGGTGCAAAACTCGCTCGTCTGCGGCATCCTCGCCCAATACGGTAATGATGCGCAGAAAGAGCGCTGGCTCAGGGGCGCGGCGACGGGCCAGCTGCTCGGCTGTTTTTGCCTTACCGAGCCCCATGTCGGCTCGGATGCCGCCGCGATCAAGACGCGCGCCGTGAAAGAAGGCGATCATTGGGTCTTGAACGGCGTCAAGCAGTTCATCACCTCGGGCAAGCACGCCCAAATCGCCCTCGTCTTCGCCGTCACCGATCCGGCCGCGGGCAGGAAGGGCATCTCGTGCTTTTGCGTGCCGACCGACACGCCGGGCTACGTCGTCGCGCGCATCGAAGAAAAACTCGGCCAGTCGGCCTCCGACACGGCGCAGATCGTCTTCGAGAACTGCCGCATCCCGCTCGATCATCTGATCGGCGCCGAAGGCGAAGGTTACAAGATCGCCTTGTCGAACCTCGAAGCCGGCCGCATCGGCATCGCCGCGCAAGCCGTCGGCATGGCGCGCGCGGCCTTCGAGGCGGCGCTCGAGTATGCGAAACAACGCGAAGCCTTCGGCAAACCGATCATCGAGCACCAGGCCGTCGCGTTTCGGCTGGCCGACATGGCGACGCACATCGAAGTCGCGCGCCAGATGGTCTGGCATGCTGCGAGCCTGCGCTCTGCCGGCGAACCCTGCTTGAAAGAGGCGAGCATGGCAAAGCTCTTCGCCTCCGAAATGGCGGAAAAGGTGTGTTCAGATGCAATCCAGATCCACGGCGGCTATGGTTACGTCGCCGATTTCCCGGTCGAGCGCATCTACCGCGACGTGCGCGTCTGCCAGATCTACGAGGGCGCCTCGGACATCCAGCGCCTCGTCATCGCGCGCGCGCTGTCGGGCTAAAGCGCCGTCCCCGCGTGGCGGCGGATCGGCATGCGCCGTCCCGCCAGCGCCGACTTTCCGCAATGGGTCGGCGCCTGGCGGGACGCTCTCATTACCGCCGGGCACCGACGATTACATCGACCGCCGATACTGCCCGCCGACTTCGTAGAGCGCGTTGGAAATCTGGCCGAGCGAGCAGACGCGCACGGCGTCCATGAGCACACTGAAGACGTTGCCGTTGTCGATCACCGTCTGTTTGAATTTCTGCAGCATCGGCCCGCATTCTGCTGCGTGACGCTGCTGGAAGTCGCGCAGCCGCTTAATCTGCGAGCGCTTCTCTTCCTCGGTGGAGCGAGCGAGCTCGATGTGTTCGGGAATCGGGTCGCCATGCGGATTGCGGAAGGTATTGACGCCAATGATCGGCAGCGAACCATCGTGCTTCTTCTGCTCGTAGTAGAGCGATTCCTCCTGGATCTTGCTGCGCTGGTAGCCCGTCTCCATCGCGCCGAGCACGCCGCCGCGCTCGGCGAGCGCCTCGAATTCTTTGAGCACCGCCTCTTCGACGAGATCGGTCAGTTCCTCGATGATGAAGCTGCCCTGGTTGGGGTTCTCGTTCTTGGCGAGCCCCCATTCGCGGTTGATGATGAGCTGGATCGCCATCGCGCGGCGCACGCTCTCCTCGGTCGGCGTCGTGATCGCCTCATCATAGGCGTTGGTGTGCAGGCTGTTGCAGTTGTCGTAGATCGCGATCAAGGCCTGCAAGGTGGTGCGGATGTCGTTGAAGGCCATCTCCTGCGCGTGAAGCGAGCGGCCCGAGGTCTGCACGTGGTATTTAAGCTTCTGGCTGCGTTCGTTGGCACCATACTTGTGTTTCATCGCCACGGCCCAGATGCGGCGCGCGACGCGGCCGATCACCGAGTATTCGGCATCCATGCCGTTACTGAAAAAGAAGGAGAGATTCGGCGCGAAGTCGTCGATGTGCATGCCGCGCGCAAGATACGATTCGACATAGGTGAAGCCGTTGGCGAGCGTGAAGGCGAGCTGCGTGATCGGATTGGCGCCTGCTTCGGCGATGTGATAGCCCGAGATCGACACCGAGTAGAAATTGCGCACCTGGTTGTGCACGAAGAATTCCTGGATGTCGCCCATGAGTTTTAAGGCGAACTCGGTCGAGAAGATGCAGGTGTTCTGGCCCTGGTCTTCCTTCAAGATGTCGGCCTGCACCGTGCCGCGCACGGTGGAAAGCACCCAGGCCTTGATTTTTGCCGCCTCGTCTTCGGTCGGCGCGCGGCCGTTGTCCTGCTCAAACTTGTCGAGCTGCTGGTCGATCGCGGTGTTGAAGAACATCGCCAGGATCACCGGCGCCGGCCCGTTGATGGTCATCGACACGCTGGTGGCCGGGTCGCAGAGGTCGAAACCCGCGTAGAGCGCTTTCATGTCGTCGAGCGTGGCGATCGAAACGCCCGAATTGCCGATTTTGCCGTAGATGTCGGGCCGCTCGTCTGGATCGCAGCCGTAGAGCGTTACCGAGTCGAAGGCGGTCGACAGACGCTTTGCCGGCATGCCTTCGGAGAGTTTCTTGAAGCGGCGGTTGGTGCGGAAGGCATCGCCTTCGCCGGCGAACATGCGCGTCGGGTCTTCGTTTTCGCGCTTGAAGGCGAATACGCCGGCGGTAAATGGGAAACTGCCCGGCACGTTCTCGCGCATGAGCCATTTGAGCCGCTCGCCATCGTCCTCGTATTTCGGCAGCACGACCTTGCGGATCTTGGTGCCGGAGAGCGTCTCATGGACGAGCCGCGTGCGGATCTCCTTGTCGCGGATCTTGACGACGTATTCGTCGCCGCCATAGGCCTTGACCATGTCGGGCCATTGTTCGAGCAGCTTCTTGGCGCGCGCATCGAGCTGGCCTTCTTTCCAGGCGATCAGCTCGTCGAAATGTTCCGTCGGCTTGCCACAGGCGGCGAAGAGGTCTTTGGCGCGAGAGAGGCTCTGCCGCTCGCGCGCGATCGCCACCTGCTCGGCGACATGTTGATGGTAGGCGCGCACCGTCTCGGCGATCTCGGCGAGATACCGGCTCCGGCCCGCAGGCACGATGGCGCGCCCGGGTGAAGAATGCTTCGTCTCGACTTTGGGCAGCTTGCCAGGCCCAAGCTTGAGTCCCTTGCCAGCAAGATGGGCGGCGAGATGCTGGTAGAGTGCCGTGACGCCATCGTCGTTGAAGCGCGAGGCCTGGGTGCCGAATACCGGCATGTCTTCAACGCGCACGCCGAACAGGCCGCGGTTCCTCTGGTATTGCTTCCTCACATCGCGCAGCGCATCGAGTGCGCCCTTGCGGTCGAACTTGTTGATGGCGACGAAATCGGCGAAGTCGAGCATGTCGATCTTTTCGAGCTGGCTCGCCGCACCGAATTCCGGCGTCATCACGTAGAGCGAGCAGTCGACGTGCGGCACGATCGCCGCATCGCCCTGGCCGATGCCGGAGGTTTCGATGATGATGAGATCGAAGCCGGCAAGCTTGCAGGCCTTGATCACCTCGGGCAAGGCGGCGGAAAGCTCGGTGCCGGTCTCGCGGGTGGCCAAGGAGCGCATGTAGATGTTGGGCGATTCGATGGCATTCATGCGGATGCGGTCACCCAGCAGCGCGCCGCCGCTGCGCTTCCTCGAAGGATCGATGGAGATGACGGCGATCTGCAAGCGGTCGTCCTGATCGAGGCGGATGCGGCGGATCAGCTCGTCGGTGAGACTCGACTTGCCTGCGCCCCCCGTGCCGGTGATGCCCAAAGTCGGCGTGGGCGGCACAGCACAGGCGCGCACCGCCTGCGCCAAGGGGCCTTGCGGATCGTTTTCGAGCAGCGTGATCGCGCGCGCGAGCTTCCTGCGATCGCCGCTTTTGAGCTCCTCGAGCGTCACTTCGCCGGCAAGTGCGAAGTCGGACTGGGCGACGACGTCGTTGATCATGCCCTGCAGGCCCATCAGCGCGCCATCCTCGGGCGAGTAGATGCGTGCGACGCCATAGGCTTGCAACTCGGCGATCTCAGCGGGCACGATCACCCCGCCGCCGCCGCCGAAGACCTTGATCTCGCTGCCGCCGTGTTGCCGCAACAGATCGATCATGTATTTGAAGAATTCGACATGTCCCCCTTGATAGGACGTCACCGCGATGCCCTGCACGTCCTCCTGCAAGGCGGCATTGACGATCTCCTGCACCGAGCGGTTGTGGCCGAGATGGATCACCTCGACGCCGGTGGCCTGCAGGATGCGCCGCATGATGTTGATCGAAGCGTCATGCCCGTCGAAGAGCGCGGCGGCGGTGATGAAGCGCACCTTGTGCTTTGGCTTGTAAGGTGCGAGCTTGGCGGCGAGAGCGGGATCAGACATGGCAGAACCTCCGGCAAGTCAGGTTGCCGGATTGTCGAACAAGTTGACGTTTACGTCAACGCAAATTGGCGACAATCTGCGTCAGTCGAAATCGGCCTCGAGCACGATGCGGTAACGCGCCTTGCCCGCGCGCAGATGATCGAGCGCCTCATTGACGCGGCTCATCGGGAAGCGCTCGACCTGCGGCAAGATACCGTGGCGAGCGCAAAAATCGAGCATCTTCGCCATGTGGGCGGGCGAGCCGATCGGCGAGCCCGAGACACATTTTTCGCCATCGATCAAGGCAAAGGGCGGCACCGGCACGGCTTCCAGCACCGCGCCGACAAAATGCAGCCGGCCGCGCGGCGCAAGCGTCTTCATGAGCGATGCCCAGTCGAGCGGCACATTGACCGTCACAATGACGAGATCGAGCGAACCGGCAAGCCGGGTCATCGCCTGCGCATCGGTGCTCGAGACGACGTGATGGGCACCGAAGGCACGCGCCTCGCCGGCCTTGGCGGGAGAGGAGGTAAAGGCCGTCACCTCGCAGCCCCAGGCGCGCGCAAACTTGAGAGCCAGATGCCCGAGGCCGCCGATGCCGACGACCCCCACCCGGCTCAAGGGGGAAATGCCATAGTCGACGAAGGGCGTGAAGACGGTAATGCCGCCGCAAAAGAGGGGACCGGCAGCCTCGGCAGGCAAGCCCTCTGGCAGCGGAATCGCCCACAGCCATTGGGCACGCACGCGCTCGGCGAAGCCGCCTGGATGATTCGCGATCGTCGCGCGGCTATCGTTGCAGAGGTGATGATCGCCAGCAAGGCAATTCGCGCAATGCATACAGCTTGCATTGGCCCAGCCGATGCCCACGCGCTGGCCGAGGGAGAGCCCCTTCGCCTGCGCGCCCATGGCGACGATGCGGCCCACGATCTCATGGCCCGGCACGAGCGGATAGGTCGTGAAGCCCCAGGCATTGTCGATCATCGAGAGATCGGAGTGGCAAATGCCGCAGGTTTCAACGGCCACTTCGACTTCGTCGTCGGCAAGCGGCCCCGGCGCGTAGTCGTAGCCTTCGAGCCGCTCCCCTGCCGAGCGCGCGGCCCAGGCGCGAATCTTCTCCATGACATCCTCCTCGAAAAATAAATGGCGCGGCGTCAGCATAACACTGACGGCCACGCCATTCCTCGCGCGGAAAACGGAGCGTCAGAGCGGCTTCTTCGCCGTGATCGCACCGCGGATCTGCTTGAGACCGTAGCCAGTGGCCTTGTCCTCCGGGTAGAGCTCCTTCAGTTTGGCCTGAACCTCGGGCGCCATCTTGTCCGGCGTGCCATGGCAATTGAGGCAAAGCTCCTGCGTCGGCAGCGCCTTCATGTAGCGGAACATCCTCTGGCCATCGACGGTGACGACCTCAGCCTTGTCGATCTGCGCGGGATTTTCGCCGGCGGCAAGCCGCCGCTCGAAATCCTCGAGCACAGCGCGCTCCCACGCATCGGGCACGGCCTTCGGGTTGCGGTTCTTGAGGCTCACGCGGCGAATCGCCCAGCCGGTCTGCTCGGAGAGCGCCTTGGCCATCTGCGGCGCCTTTTCGCGGCACACCGAGATCGCCCCCGCATGCCCTCCCTTGGCGATCTCTTCGTTCAGCACCTCGAGCAGTTTGGGCACCATCTTGGCGGGAATGCCGCGCGCCTCCGCGAGCAGCTGTTCTTCGTTCGCCTGCGCTTGAGCCGCCAACACGCCCAGACAGGCCAGCGCGATCAGTTTCTTCTTCATGGAAGCCTCCTCCAGTGTGGTCAGAAAGCGCAGATTGTTGGAAGGGTCGCCGTAGGCGTCAATAACCGAAACCGTATAGCCGTCCCGCCAGCGCCGAGCTCAACGGTTCTTGAACTGCGCCGCCCGCCGCTCGACGAAGGCCGCCATGCCTTCCGCCTTGTCCTCGGTGGAAAAGAGCAGGCCAAACACTTCGCTCTCGAGCGCGCAGGCATTGTCTAGATCGAGATCCTGGCCGCGCTGCACGAGCTCCTTGACGAACCGCACGGCCTGTGGCCCCTTGGCCGCGATCTGGCGTGCCATCTCGAGCCCCCGCTCGAGAAGCTCGGCGGGCGGATAGACGTGGTTGGCCAACCCCAGCGTCACGG
This sequence comes from Rhodocyclaceae bacterium, assembly GCA_026415155.1. Classification (GTDB taxonomy): domain Bacteria; phylum Pseudomonadota; class Gammaproteobacteria; order Burkholderiales; family Rhodocyclaceae; genus Sulfuricystis. Next base: position 64,093 of record JAOAHQ010000032.1, on the reverse strand, counting down.
CCTCATCGGCCTTGACCTGCCGGCCGGTGAGGAGCAGTTCGAGCGCCAAGGCGCGGCCGACGAGGCGCGGCAGGCGCTGCGAGCCGCCAAAGCCCGGCGAGACGCCGAGATTGACCTCGGGCTGGCCGAAGACCGCCGTTTCGCTCGCGAGGACGATATCGCAGCTCATCGCGAGCTCGCAGCCGCCGCCGAGCGCATAGCCATTGACGAGCGCGATGACGGGAATGCGCAGCCGCTCGAGCCGGCGAAAGACGCGCTGGGTGAAGGCGGAAAAATCCCGTCCTTCGAGCGGCGTCATCGCGCGCATCGCAACGATGTCGGCGCCGGCGACGAAGGCTTTACTGCCTGCGCCGGTAATGAGCAGCACGCGCGCTTTTTCATCGCGCTCGATGCCATCGAGCGCCATATCGATCTCGCGCACCGTCGCGGGGTCGAGTGCATTGAGCGACTGCGGGCGGTTGATCGTGATGAGATGTATGCCGGGCTCGAGTTGCTCGAACAAGAGGTTTGCGAAATTCATGGCGGCTACTTGTCATAAGTGTAGAACCCGCGTCCCGTCTTGCGGCCGAGCCAGCCGGCATCGACCATTTGTTTGAGCAGCGGACAGGGGCGGTATTTGGAATCGTTGAAGCCTGTGTAGAGCACGTTCATGATGTTAAGACAGGTATCGAGGCCGATGAGGTCGGCAAGCGCCAAGGGCCCCATCGGATGGTTCATGCCGAGTTTCATGACCGTATCAATCGCCTCCGGCGTGGCAAGCCCCTCATGGAGCGCGAAGATCGCCTCGTTGATCATCGGCATCAGGACGCGGTTGGAAACGAAGCCATAGGCATCCTTCACTTCGACCGGCGTCTTGGCGATGCGGCGCGCAAGGTCTTCGACGAGCGCATAGGTTTCATCCGCCGTTTGCAGCGCGCGGATGATCTCGACCAATTCCATCAGCGGCACCGGGTTCATGAAGTGCATGCCGATGACCTGCGCCGGGCGCCGGGTCACGGCCGCGAGCCGCGTGATGGGAATCGACGAAGTGTTGGAGGCGAGCACTACCTCGGGCTTGCACAGGCCGTCAAGCTGGCGGAAAAGATCGAGCTTGAGCGCCTCATGCTCCACGACCGCCTCGACGACGAAGTCGGCCCGCGCAAAATCCTCCAGCCGTGTCGTGCTGCAAATGCGCGCCAGCGTCGCGGCGGGCGCGTCGACCGGAATCTTCTCCTTGCTGGCGAGGCGTTCGAGGCTCTTCTTGATCGTTGCGAGGCCCCGCTCCAAGGCAGCGGCGGAGACGTCCGACATGATGACGTCAAAGCCGTGATAGGCGAACACCTGGGCGATGCCATTGCCCATCGTGCCCGCGCCGACGACGCCGATGGTCTTGATTTCCATGACGAGGCTCCTTACGCGGTTTCGTTGAACAGTTCGCGGCCGATCAGCATGCGGCGGATCTCGCTCGTGCCGGCGCCGATCTCGTAGAGCTTGGCATCGCGCCAGAGGCGGCCGGTCGGATATTCGTTGATGTAGCCATTGCCGCCCAGGGCCTGGATCGCCTCGCCGGCCATCCAGGTGGCCTTCTCGGCGGCATAGAGGATCGCGCCGGCGGCATCTTTTCTCAATGTACGCGAATGATCCATCGCATCACAGGCGCGGCCGACGGCATAGACATAGGCGCGGCAGGCCTGCCAGGTCGTGTACATGTCGGCGAGCTTGCCTTGCATGAGCTGGAATTCGCCGATCGGCTGGCCAAACTGCTTGCGCTCGTGAAGATACGGCAGCACCACGTCCATGCAGGCCGCCATGATGCCGAGCGGCCCGCCGGCGAGCACCGCGCGTTCATAGTCAAGCCCGCTCATGAGCACTTTGACGCCTTGGCCTTCGCCGCCCAGCACGTTCTCTTCGGGCACCTCGCAGTCGTCGAAGAAGAGCGGATAGGTGTTGGAGCCGCGCATGCCGAGTTTATCGAGATGGCTGCCGGCGGAAAAACCCTTGAAGCCCTTCTCGACGATGAAGGCGGTGATGCCCTTCGGCCCGGCATTGATGTCCGTCTTGGCATAGACGATCAGCGTGTCGGCATCGCCGCCGTTGGTGATCCACATCTTGCTGCCGTTCAAGACATAGCGGTCGCCCTTCTTGTCCGCCCTGAGCTTCATCGAGACGACGTCGGAACCGGCATTGGGCTCCGACATCGCCAAGGCGCCGACATGCTCGCCAGAGATGAGCTTGGGCAGATAGCGGGCTTTTTGCTCGGCCGTGCCGTTTCTGCGCAGCTGATTGACGCAGAGATTCGAATGCGCGCCATAGGAAAGCCCCACGGCAGCCGAGGCGCGCGAGATTTCCTCCATCGCGACGATGTGGGCGAGATAGCCGAGCCCTGCGCCGCCCTCCTCTTCGGGCACCGTCAGGCCCAGGAGGCCGAGCGCGCCGAACTTCTTCCAGAGGTCGGCAGGAAACAGATTGTCGCGGTCGATTTGCGCCGCGCGCGGCGCGATCTCGGCGGCGGCGAAGGCGCGCACGCTCTCGCGCACCATCTCGACGGTCTCGCCGAGTGCGAAATCGAGGCCAGGTAAGGCTTTCATCGTTCTCTCACTCCTTTTCGGGTTTGCCCTGCATCACCATCACGGTTTGGATCATCTTCGCGCACAGGTGCCGGTGGCCCTCGCGCATCGCATACACCTCGGCCTCGGCGATGATCAGCGTGCGGCCGCTCTTGACGACATGGCCATGCGCCTCGAGCCGCTCGCCTGCCGCCGGGGCGAGGAAATTCGTGCTGTGCTGGACGGAAAGCACGCTCGCCTCGGCATCGACCAGGCTCATTGCCGCATAGCCCGAGGCCGAATCGGCGATCATCACGACGATGCCGCCGTGAATGTAGCCGTGCTGCTGCTCAAGTTCGGCGCGGGCAGGCAGCACGATCTCGGCACGGCCCGGCTCGATGCGCTCAAGGCGCGCGCCGATGAGCGCCATCGCCGCCTGCTTGGCGAAGCTCGCCCTCACGCGGGCAGCGAAGTTTTCGTCGCGCGGTTTGAAATTCATGCCGCCTCGCCCTCCAGCTCGAGCAGCAGCTCACCCTCGCAGACTTGATCGCCGACGGCGAAGCGATAGGCCTTGAGCACCCCGGCCTGCGGCGCGACGATGGTGTGCTCCATCTTCATCGCCTCGAGCACCATGAGCGGCGCGCCTTTTTCCACCCGCGCGCCGGGCTCGGCCAAGAGCGCGATCACCTTGCCGGGCATCGGCGCGGCAAGCCCGCCTTCGGCTCCGCCGCCCTCGCCGCCATAGTGGAGCGGATCAACGGCGGCGAGGATCGTGCTTTGTCCTGCAAAGAAGACATGGCGCTTCTCGCCGGCCGGCACCACCGTGGCGCTCACGCGCCGCCCGGCAAGATCGGCGCTCAACAACCCATCGGCGCGCAGCTCGCCGAAGACTGGCGTCGTCTGCCCATCGAGTTCGAGCAAAAAGCCCTGGCCGCAAGGCGTCGCCCAGAGGCGTTGCTCATGTTCGCCGGCGCGCAGCACGATGGCGCGCCGCGCCGCGCCATGCAGCCGCCAGCCATCGCGCCAATGCCAAGGCGAATGTGGATCGGCGCTCGCGGCCGCCTCTTCGCGCGCATATTCCCGGTCGCGCAACAGCTCGGCCAGCGCCGCGAGCAGCCAGACCTCGCGCGGCGGCGCTTCGGTGCCGGCGGCGGGAAAGAGAAAATCGTGCTCGCGCTCGATGAGCCCGGTGTCGAGTCTGGCCTGGACGAACGAGGGCGAGGCAGCAAGCCGCGCGAGGAAGCCGACATTGTTCGCCACGCCGACGATGCGAGTGTCGGCGAGCGCCTGCAGCAGGCGCACAAGCGCCCGCTCGCGGCTTTCGTCCCAGACGATCAGCTTGGCGATCATCGGATCGTAGTGCGGCGAGATTTCGTCGCCCGCCTCGACGCCGCTATCGACGCGCACGTGGAGCGATTCAGTGGGCAGCGCGAGATGGACGAGCCGCCCCGTGGCCGGCAGAAACCCTTTGGCCGGATCTTCGGCATAGATGCGCGCCTCGATCGCATGCCCACGGATTGCCAGCGCCTCCTGCCGCATCGGCAAGGGCTCGCCGGCGGCGATGCGCAGCTGCCATTCGACGAGATCGAGGCCAGTGATCATCTCGGTGACTGGATGCTCGACCTGCAGGCGCGTATTCATCTCCATGAAGTAGAAGCGGCCCTCTTGATCGACGATGAACTCGACAGTGCCGGCGCCGACATAGCCGACCGCACGCGCCGCTGCGATGGCCGCCTGTCCCATCGCGGCGCGGCGCTCTTCCGTCATGCCCGGGGCAGGTGCCTCTTCCAACACCTTCTGGTGGCGGCGCTGTACCGAGCAGTCGCGCTCGAAGAGGTAAACGAGATGACCGTGCGTATCGCCAAACACCTGGATCTCGATATGGCGCGGGCGCTCGAGGTATTTTTCGATCAGCACGTGGTCATCGCCAAAGGCCGCCGCCGCCTCGCGCTGGCAGGAGGCGAGCGCCGCAAAAAACTCTTCGCGTTGCCAGACCACGCGCATGCCCTTGCCGCCGCCGCCGGCAGAAGCCTTGATGAGCACCGGATAGCCGATCTCGTCGGCCTTGCCGCGCAAAAACTCGGGCGCCTGTTCATCGCCATGGTAACCGGGGGTGAGCGGCACGCCGGCCTTTTCCATGAGCTTTTTGCTCTCGGACTTAAGGCCCATGGCGCGGATCGCCGCCACCGGCGGGCCAATGAAGACGATGCCGGCGGCAGCGCAGGCTTCGGCAAAGGCTTCGTTTTCGGAGAGGAAGCCATAGCCCGGATGCACGGCTTCAGCCCCGCTCGCTTGACAGGCGGCGATGATCTTGTCGATGGCAAGATAGGACTCGCGCGCAGCGGCCGGTCCGATGCAGACGGCCTCATCGGCAAGCCGCACGTGGCGCGCGGCCCGATCGGCTTCGGAATAGACGGCGACACTGCGGATGCCCAAGCGCCGCGCCGTCTTGATGATGCGGCAGGCGATTTCGCCGCGATTGGCAATCAATAGCTTGCTAAACATCGTGCATGCGCCCCTCTCCAAAAGTCGGCACGGGCAGGACGGCATTCATGCGCCAAGCCTTTCGATCCAGAGTTCCTCGAGTGCTGCGAAATCGCCGCGATCCGCTTGTCGCAAGGCCGCGAAATATTTGGTGCGCCCCGCTTCGTCAACGGCCGGCGAGACGGGGGGAAGATTCAGTTTGTAGCAAAGGGCGACGAGCAGAATACGGCCGACGCGGCCATTGAAATCTTTGAATGGATGAATCCACTGGAAGCGCCAATCCGCCCAGGCAAGAAGCTTCGCGATCGACTCGGCACTCTCGACATGCTTAATGCGTTCAGCGAGATCGCGGCAGAAATTCTCCACATGAAGAGCAACGGTATGCGGTGCGGGTGGAAAATGGGTACCGACCTGCACTTCGACTGTCCGGAAACGGCCTGCCCATTCTGGAAAGAGATCACCGGCGATCTGCTGGTGCAAAGCGCGGATCCAGCCGCTGGAGATATCGATGTCGCCAGGATCATTCTCGAGCAGCGCATCCAGGCAGCGGGCGATATTGACGGCGAGTCGCTCCGCCAGCTCGGTATAGGTCAATACACCTGCGGCAGTCGCAAGCTCACGCGTTGCGTCTAACGGCTGGGTCGAGTCAGGAGCTGAGCCAGCCGTATCGCATCGACGGGCTGCCGCTCCAGCGCCATCGACTCGATCGTCAGGCTGAGCACCCGTTGGCGATAGGCCGCCCGCAGGCTCGCTGCGTCCGGATGCGCCTCGCGCCAAATTCTCAGGCGCTGTTCCAGTCGTTGGCGTTGCTGCAGGGTCATGGGCGCGCTCCTCGCGAACATTATCCTCGCATTTTCCGGCAGAGGGCAGGGAATTCATCACAACCATGCTCCGCTCACCGCACCCAGTTCGGCTTGCGCTTTTGCAAGAAGGCATTCAGGCCCTCCTGCCCTTCGGGCGAGACGCGCAAGCGAGCGATGCGCTCGACGGTGTCCTCGACCACCTCGGGGCCGAGCGGCCGGCCGGCGATGGCACGAATGAGCGCCTTGGCTTCGGCGAGCGCCTGCGGGCCGTTCTTCAGGATTGCCGCGACCCACTCGCCGATCGCGGCATCGAGGCCGGCCTCGTCGGCCACCATCTCGTGGATGAGGCCGAGGCGATAGGCTTCGGCAGCCGAGAAGCTTTCCGCGGTCAGCATGTAACGCCGCGCATGGCGCGCGCCAATCGCTGCAATGACGTGCGGGCCAATGACGGCGGGAATCAGGCCGAGCTTGACCTCGGTGAGCGCAAACTTGGCCTCGAAGCTCGCCACGGCGATGTCGCAGGCGGCGATGAGCCCCACCCCGCCGCCATAGGCCGGCCCCTGCACACGCGCAATCACCGGCTTGGGGCATTCGGCGACGGCTAGCAGCATCTTGGCCAGTTCCCTCGCATCGCGCCGGTTTTCCTCGCGGCTGTAACCAGCGGCGCGCTGCATCCAGGTGAGATCCGCGCCGGCGCAGAAGCTCTTGCCGGTGCTCGAGATCACGACGAGGCGCACGGTCTCATCCTGTGCCATCGCCGCCAGCGCCTTGGCAAGCTCCTGGATCATCACGTCGTCGAAAGCGTTGTGGCGTTCGGGGCGGTTTAAGGTGACGATGCCGACGCCCGCATCGATCTCGGTGAGGATGGTCTGATACATGCGCGCTCCTACATGCGGAAGACGCCGAACTTGGTCGGCGCGATTGGCGCATTGAGCGCCGCCGAGATGGCGAGCCCCAGCGCGCGGCGCGTCTTTCGCGGATCGAGGATGCCGTCGTCCCACAGCCGAGCCGTGGCGTAGTAAGGATGGCCTTGTGTCTCGTATTGCTGGCGGATCGGCGCCTTGAAGGCCTCCTCCTCTTCGGTGCTCCAGGTCTTGCCGGCCGCCTCCAGGCCATCGCGCTTGATCGTGGCGAGCACCGAGGCGGCCTGCTCGCCGCCCATCACCGAGATGCGGCTATTGGGCCAGCTCCAGAGGAAACGCGGCCCATAGGCGCGGCCGCACATGCCATAGTTGCCAGCGCCGAAGGAGCCGCCGATCAGCACGGTGAATTTCGGCACCTGCGCCGTGGCCACCGCCGTGACCATCTTCGCGCCATCCTTGGCGATGCCGCCGTTTTCATACTTTCTGCCGACCATGAAGCCGGTGATGTTCTGCAAAAAGAGCAGCGGAATGCCGCGCTGGCAGCACAGCTCGATGAAGTGGGCGCCTTTCAAGGCCGCTTCCGAGAACAGAATGCCATTGTTGGCGACGATGCCGATGGGATAGCCGTAGAGATGTGCGAAGCCTGTCACGAGCGTCGTGCCATAGCGCGCCTTGAATTCGTCGAAGCGCGAGCCATCGACGAGGCGAATGATGACCTCACGCACGTCGTAGGGCTTCCTCGTATCGGCGGGAATCACGCCATAGAGCTCGGCGGGGTCATAAAGCGGCTCCTCGGGGGTCGCGAGCTCGAGCGCGATCTGCTTCTTCCAGTTGAGATTGGCGACGATGCGCCGCGCGATGGCGAGCGCATGCAGATCGTTCTCGGCAAGGTGATCGCACACCCCCGAGATGCGCGTATGCACGTCGCCGCCGCCCAGCTCTTCGGCCGAGACGACCTCGCCCGTCGCCGCCTTGACGAGCGGCGGGCCGCCCAAAAAGATCGTGCCTTGGTTCTTGACGATCACCGATTCGTCCGACATCGCCGGAACATAAGCGCCGCCCGCGGTGCAGGAACCCATCACGAGGGCGATCTGCGGAATGCCGGCCGCCGAAAGGTTCGCCTGGTTGTAAAAGATGCGGCCGAAGTGTTCCTTGTCGGGAAACACCTCGTCTTGCATCGGCAGATAGGCGCCGCCCGAATCGACGAGATAGAGGCAAGGCAGGCGGTTCTCGCGCGCGATCTCCTGCGCCCTGAGATGTTTCTTGACGGTGAGCGGATAGTAGGTGCCGCCTTTCACCGTCGCGTCGTTGGCGACGATCATGCACTCGACGCCGCTGACGCGGCCGATGCCGGCCACGACCCCCGCCGCGGGCACTTCGTCGTTGTAAAGCCCCAGCGCGGCGAGCGGCGCGATCTCGAGGAAAGGCGCGCCGGCATCGAGCAGATGATCGATGCGATCGCGCGCGAGCAGCTTGCCGCGCGCTATGTGTTTCTGACGCGCTTCTTCGGCCCCCCCTTGTCTGACCCGTGCCAATTTCTCATCGAGATCGGCGACGAGCGCCTGCATCGCCGCGGCATTGGCGATGAATTCCGGACTCTTGGGATTTAGTTTGGACTTGAGGACGGTCATGGCAATCTCAGTCGGCCAGGAATGGCCGATAGCGCACGATGCCGGCGGCATCCTGCTCGCTTAAGACGCGGCGCTGGGCCACCAGGTGATCGAGATAGGCCTTGGTCTGGTTGAAGGCGAGCAAGGCGGCCAGGCCCGTCATCTCGCGCCCATAAATGTGCGGCAGCAGGCCCCAGACCGTATCGGCATGCGCAGTGGCGGCCAGCACCCGCGCCAAGTGCTCGTGATGGATCGCCGCGAGCGCCTCGCTGCGCGCCTGCAACCCATGGAAAGGCAGGCCGTGCGCCGGCAGCACGAGGGTGTCGGCGGGCAGCCGCGCCAGGCGTTCGAGCGAGGCGAAGTAGTCGGCGACCGGCGTTGCATCGGGATCGAACGAGAGCGCGCCGATGTTGGTGACGATCTCCGGCAGGATGTGATCGCCTGCGATGAGAAGCTGCCTGGCGGGGCAGTGAAGCAACAGGTGTGCAGGGGTATGGCCGCCGGCCAAAAGGGCGATCCATTCGACGCCGCCGATCACGAAGCGCGCTTCATCCTCGACTGAGAAAATCTCGTCCGGCAAGGCAGCGACATGCTCGCGATAGAAGCGATGGCGCAGCTCGACGAAGTCCGCCTCCACAGGCATGCCGTGGGCGGCATAGCGCGCCTTGAGCGCCGCATCGTCTTGCACACCCAGCAACCGCCGGGCAAGCTCCGCTTCCCGCGCCGGCAAATGGATAGCGGCGCCATGGTGCGTGGCGAACCAGGCGGCCAGGCCGATGTGGTCGGGATGGTGATGGGTGACGAAAACGCGCTTGATGGGCCGTCCTCCCAGCGCCGAATTTTGTGCCGCCTCCCAGAGCAGGCGGCTTTCTGCATCGGCAAGCCCCGTATCGACGAGGACGAATCCTTCCCCGTCCTCAAGCAGCCAGACGTTGATATGGTCTTCGGGCTTGAAAGGCAGCGGCAGGCGCAGCCAAAGGACGCCCGGCGCCACTTCGCCTTGCAGGCCGAAGCTCACGAGCGAAGTGGTTGGCATGAGCGGTGCGTTCATCACATCGCCCCATAGACCGGCCCGCCGCCGCCTTCGGGGGGCAGCCAGCGGATGTTCTGGCCGGGATCCTTGATGTCGCAGGTCTTGCAGTGCAGGCAGTTCTGCGCATTGATCACGAGGCGCGGCCCGCCGGCCTCCTCGACGATTTCATAGACGCCGGCGGGGCAGTAGCGCGTCTCCGGCGCAGCATAGCGCGCAAGATTCACCGTCAAGGCAAGCCCAGGATCGGTAAGCTTCAGATGCGCCGGCTGGTCTTCTTCGTGGTTCGTGTTGGAGAGGAAGACGGAGCTCAAGCGATCGAAGGAGATCACGCCATCGGGCTTTTCATAGACGATCGGCGCGCATTCGGCGGCGGGCTTGAGCCGCATGTGATCGGGCTCGGGATCGTGCAGCGTCACGGGCAGTCGGCCGCCAAAGAGGTTCTGGTCGATCCAGTTGAAGGCGCCCCCGAAGAGCGTGCCGAAGCGGTGCAGCGCGGCGCCGAAATTGCGCGCCGCATAAAGCTCTTCATAGAGCCAGGAGGCGCGTAAGGCCGTCTCGAACTCGACGAGGTCGCGCCCGCCTGCTCTGTCCTGCTCGAGCGCGGCGAAGATCGTTTCGGCGGCGATGAGCCCCGACTTCATCGCCGTATGGCTGCCCTTGATCTTGGCGAAGTTGAGCGTGCCGGCATCGCAGCCGATCAATAGCCCGCCGGGAAAGTGCATCTTCGGCAGCGAAGAGAAGCCTCCCTTGGCGATCGCGCGCGCGCCATAGGCGATGCGCCGGCCGCCGGCGAGATGGCGGCGGATGACCGGATGCTGCTTGAAGCGCTGGAATTCCTCGAAGGGCGAGAGGTAGGGGTTCGCGTAGTTGAGATCGACGATGAGGCCGACGGCGATCGTATTGTCCTCGCCGTGATAGAGGAAGGAGCCGCCGTTTGCGTTGCCCTCGAGCGGCCAGCCGGCGCCATGCACGACGAGGCCCGGCTCGTGGCGTTCTGCAGGCACTTCCCACAGCTCCTTCAAGCCGATTGCATAGTGCTGCGGATCGCGGCCCGCCGCCAGATCGAAGCGCTCGATGAGCGCCTTGCCCAAGTGGCCACGGCAGCCTTCGGCAAACACCGTGTATTTGGCCTTGAGCGCCATGCCCGGCTGGTAGTCGGGTTTTTCGCTGCCATCCTTCGCGCGGCCGAGCTCGCCTGTGACGACGCCTGTGACGACGCCCGCCTCGATCAAGAGCTCTGCCGCCGCAAAGCCCGGAAAGATTTCGACCCCGAGCGCCTCGGCCTCGCTGCCGAGCCAGCGGCAGAGCTTGCCGAGGCTGATCACGTAGTTGCCCGCATTGTGCATCGTCTTCGGCAGCGCGAAGCCCGGCAGCCGCAGCGCATTGCTCTCGTGCGGAAAGTAATAGACCTCGTCGCGCAAGACGGGCACGCCAAGCGGCGCGCCGCGCGCGCGCCAATCGGGGATGAGCTCATCGAGGGCGCGCGTCTCAAACACTGCGCCCGAGAGGATGTGGGCGCCGATCTCGGCGCCTTTTTCGAGGAGACAGACCGAGAGCTCGCGCCCGGCCGCGGCGGCGAGCTGTTTGAGCCGGATCGCGCAGGCCAGCCCCGCCGGTCCGCCGCCGACGACGAGCACGTCGAATTCCATCTCCTCGCGTTCCATCGCCTACCCCAGGGCCGCGGTGAGCTCAGGCACCGCCTGAAAGAGATCGGCGACGAGGCCGTAATCGGCCACCTGGAAGATCGGCGCCTCGGGATCCTTGTTGTTCGCGACGATCACCTTGCTGTCCTTCATGCCGGCGAGATGCTGGATGGCGCCCGAGATGCCGACGGCGATGTAAAGCTCCGGCGCGACGATCTTGCCGGTCTGGCCGACCTGCCAGTCGTTCGGCGCGAAGCCGGCGTCGACCGCGGCGCGCGAGGCGCCGACGGCCGCTCCGAGCTTGTCGGCGAGTTTGTCGAGCAGATGAAAGTTCTCGGCGCTGCCCAAGCCGCGCCCGCCCGAGACGATGACGCGCGCCTGGGTGAGCTCCGGCCGGTCTGAAGCGGCGAGCGCCTGGCCGACGAAACGCGTGTGCGCCGGCACGTCTATAGGGGCGAGCGCCTCGATGAGGGCCGTGCCGCCCGCGCCGACTTTTGCCGGATCGAACGCGGTGGCGCGCACCGTGAGCACCTTGATGGCATCGCGGCTTTGCACCGTGGCGATGCCATTGCCCGCATAGATGGGCCGCTTGAAGGTATCGGGCGAGACGATGGCGATGACATCCGAAATCTGCGCAACGTCGAGCTTGGCGGCTACCCGCGGCATCAAGTCCTTGCCGAAGGTCGTCGCCGGCGCCAGGAGATGGCTGTAACCATGGGCGACTGATGTCACGAGCGGCGCGAGCGCGGCGGCGAGCGGATGGGCATAGCGCGCATCATCACTGCAAAGCACCTTGGCAACACCCTCGACCTGGCTCGCCGCCTCGGCAGCCGCCGCGCAGCCGCTGCCGGCGATGAGCAGATGCACTTCCCCCAACTGCGCCGCGCAGCGGATCGTGCACAGCGTCGCCTTCTTGAGCTGGCGATTGTCGTGTTCGGCAATGACCAGGACCTTGTTTGCAGCGCTCATGGAATCACCTTCGCTTCATGACGCAGTTTGTCGACGAGTTCGGCCACCGAGGCCACCTTGACGCCGGCCTTTCTCGCCGGCGGCTCTTCGACCTTGAGGGTCGCCAGGCGCGGCGCAACATCGACGCCAAGCTCGGCGGGAGTGAGCGTCTCGAGCGGCTTTTTCTTCGCCTTCATGATGTTGGGCAGCGTGGCATAGCGCGGCTCATTCAAGCGCAGATCGGTGGTCACGACGGCTGGCAGCGTCATGGCGAGCGTCTCCAGCCCGCCGTCGATCTCGCGCGTCACCTCGATTTCCTCCCCACGCACGGCCACCTTCGAGGCGAAGGTCGCCTGCGGCCAGTCGAGCAGCGCGGCGAGCATCTGGCCGGTCTGGTTCGCATCGTCGTCGATCGCCTGCTTGCCGAGGATGACGAGCCGCGGCGCCTCGCGATCGACGATGGCCTTGAGGAGCTTCGCAACGGCCAAGGGCTGCAGCTCGACCGTGGTCTCGACGAGCAAGGCGCGATCGGCGCCAAGCGCGAGCGCCTGCCGCAATTGCTCCTGGCATTTCGCCTCGCCGCAGCTCACAGCGACGATTTCGCTGGCCACGCCGGCTTCCTTCAAGCGCACCGCCTCCTCGACGGCGATTTCGTCGAAGGGATTCATCGCCATCTTGACGTTGGCCAGTTCCATCCCAGAACCATCGGCCTTGACGCGCGCCTTGACGTTGTAGTCGATCACCCGCTTGACGGGCACGAGTATCTTCATGCGGCCTCCTCTGCTCTCGCGCCGGTCACCAGCCGGCGTCGTCGAATGCCATGATGCTTCTGCCCCCGGCGCGCAGGGCGGCGGCAAGCCCCTCGCTGCGCGGCAGGATGCGCTGCATGTAAAAGCGCGCCGTCTCAACCTTAGCGCGGTAGAACGCCGCCTCCTCTCCCGCCTCCTTCGCGAGCCCAATGCGCGCCATCTTCGCCCACTGATAAGCAAGCACCGTGTAACCAAAGAGATGCATCAGATCGTAGGCTGCGGCGCCGACCTCGCTGGCCTCTCGCTGCGCGAGCACGAAGTCGACCGCATGGCGCAGCCGCTCGAGCGCGGCCTTCAATGGCGCGACGAACTCGGCCATCCTCGCATCACTCGCGCATTCGGCGATGAATTCGTTTACCGGCCTGAAGAAGGCTTCGGCAAGCCGCCCCTCATGCATCGGCAGCTTGCGCGCCGCAAGATCCATCGCCTGGATGCCATTCGCGCCTTCGTAGATCTGCGCGATGCGCGCATCGCGCACGTGCTGCTCCATGCCGTGCTCGCGGATGTAGCCATGCCCCCCCATCACCTGCACGCCGAGATTGGCGCACTCGAAGCCGAGATCGGTGAAAAAGCCCTTGACGATCGGCGTCATGAGAGCAAGGAAATCCTCCGCCTGCTGCCGCCGTTCGGCCTCGGAGGCTTTGAGCGCGACATCGAGCGCCTCGCCCACCCAGGCGGCCGTCGCGCGCATGCCTTGCACGAGCGCGCGCTGCGTGAGCAGCATGCGCCGCACGTCGGGATGGACGATCAAGGGGTCGGCAGGCTGCTCGGGATGTTTCGCGCCGCCGGCAGCGCGCCCTTGCAGCCGCTCGCGCGCCCAGGCAAGCGCCCCCTGGTAGGCCGCTTCGGCATGGCCGATCGCCTGCAGGCCCATCGCGAGGCGCTCGGTGTTCATCATCGCGAACATCGCGCGCATGCCGCGGTGGGGTTCGCCGATCAGGTAGCCCGTCGCGCCATCGAAATTCATGACGCAGGTCGCCGAGGCCTGTATGCCCATCTTGTGCTCGATGGCGCCGCAAGAGACGGCATTTCGCGCGCCGAGCGAACCATCGTCATGGACGAGGAACTTCGGCACGAGAAAGAGGCTGATGCCCTTGATGCCGGGCGGCGCATCGGGCAGACGCGCCAGCACGAGATGGACGATGTTCTCGGTGAGATCGTGCTCGCCGCCGGTGATGAAGATCTTCGTGCCCGTGATGCGGTAGCTGCCATCAGGCGCGGGCTCGGCGCGCGTGCGCAATAGGCCCAGATCGGTGCCGCAATGCGGCTCGGTCAGGCACATCGTGCCGCTCCACGCCCCCGCCGCCATCTTGGGAAAGTAACGCGCCTTGAGCTCCTCGTCGGCATAGAGGCGCATCGCCTGGTAGGCGCCATGCGTAAGGCTCACATAGAGCCAGAACGACACGTTGCTCGCGCAGAGCATCTCATCGACGAGGAGCGACAGGCTCTTCGGCAAGCCCTGCCCGCCATAGGCCGGATCGAAGGCCAAGGCGCTCCAGCCGGCCGCCGTGAAGGCCGCATAGGCCTCCTTGAAGCCCTTGGGCGTGAAGACTTCGCCGGCAACGAAGCGGCAGCCTTCCTCGTCGCCCGGGCGATTGAGCGGCACGAGCTCCTGCTCGCAGAACTTGGCCGCTTCCTCGAGCACGCTATCGACGAGCTCGGCATCGATCTCTTCATAGCCGGGCAAGCGGCGCAGCGCCGCCCCATCCATGAGCTCGTGATAGACGAAGCGCATGTCGCGTAAGGGGGCCGTATAGCTGGCCATCGACTCTTTCCTCCTCCTCGGCTTGGTGTCGCCGTTTATAGACCATGTTGACGCTAACGTCAACTCTTTTTCGTTTCGGTCATATCCGCTGCATCGTCATCCAGCGCCGCCAGCGCAGCAGGATCCCCCCCGCGCTCCTTGTAAAGGCGCAGCGTTTCCTCCTTGAGCGCCTGCATGTCGGAGAGGAGTTTCTCGAGATCGGCGCGCTGCGCTTCAAGCTGGCGCAAGCGTCCCTGGATCAGCTTGTAGCCGCGCTCGAGCTGCGCGAGCCCCCGCCCATCGACGCGGTAGAGGCTCAAATAATCCTTGATCTCATCGAGCGTGAAGCCTAAGCGCTTGACGCGCAAGACGAGCGCGAGACGCCCCTTGTCGCGGTAATCGAAGACGCGGCTGCCCCCAGCGCGGCGCGGGCTGATGAGCCCCTTGTCTTCGTAAAAACGCAAGGCGCGCGGCGTGATACCCAGCTCGCGCGCGAGTTCTGAAACGGTATAGAGGCGATTCTTGTCGGTAGCGGGCATGGCAGACTCGCTTCAGGATAGGCCGAAGCGAGTCTAGCACATGACGTTAACGTCAACCCGGCTGCGCTGGAACCATGAAGACGGCCTCGCCTTCGAGCACGGTGCGCCCGCCGACGGTGCAGACGGTCTCGGCGACGACGCGCTGGCGTTCGGGCAACACCTCCTTGATCGTCACGCGCGCATGCACCGTGTCGCCGATCCGCACCGGCGCTTTGAACTTGAGCGTCTGGCTCACGTAGATCGCGCCGGGCCCGGGCAGGCGCATGCCGGCGCAGGCCGAGATGATGCCGGCCGAGAGCATGCCGTGAGCGATGCGCCCCTTGAACATCGTCGTCGCCGCATATTCCTCGTTGAAATGGACGGGCTGCAGATCGCCCGTCGCGGCGCCGAAGAAGAGGAGATCCGCTTCGGTGACGGTCTTGGCGTATTCGGCGCTCATGCCTACTGCGAGCTCATCGATGGTGTAGCCGCCGACCTCGTTCATTGCCGCCTCCTCTTTAGCCGACGACGCGCGCCGCAACATCGATGCGCACGACGGGGCGCTCGAGCAAGGTCGCCACGGCGTTTGCATAGCGCTTTGCCCACTCGCCGCCCGCGGCAAAGCGATCTTCGCCCGCATATTTGGCCACACAAAGAATCTTGTCGAGCAGGAGCACCTTGCCCATCGGATTGGCCGGCTCGCACTCGAGGGCCTGCCACTGCTCGTCGAGCCAGCGGCTCGCTTCTTCACGCGAGCCGCCCGCCTGGGCGATGAGTTCGTATTCGCGGTTGCCGTCGAAGACCACACTGACGATGCTGGACATGATGCCTCCCTTGCCTCTGGTCGTTGCGCCCGATTGTGGCAATCCAGGTTGGCCAAGACAAGCGCGCCGGCGACAATTGCCCATTCGCGGTTATGATAGCGTCCGCCAGACCTTCGTCCGGAGCCCATCGCCATGCCACCCGCCCATCGCTACGCCACGCTGCTGCCCGCCTTTTTTCTTGCCGGCTCGGCGCTCGCTCAGGTCTATTCGTGGAAGGATGAAAGCGGCAAGATCCATTACGGCGACCGGCCGCCCGCCCAACGCGAAGCCCGCAAGGTCGCCCCTGCGCCGCCGCCCACGAGCGATGGCGAAGCCGCGCGCAAGGCCGCGGCCGAGAAAAAACTCGCCGAGCAAGAGAAGAAGGCGGCTCAGGAGAAGCCAGCCGAGGATCCGTCCCAGGCGAGGCTGCGTGAAGAAAACTGCCGCGCGGCCAAGGCCAATCTCGCCGGCCTCGAGTCGGGCCAGATTCGTTTCCGCATGAACGAACAAGGCGAGCGCGAGGCGCTCGATGGCCCAGTGCGCGAGGCAGAGCTATCCCGCGCAAAGAAGGCCGTCGCCGAGTGGTGCAGCCCGCCGAAGCCGGCGTCCACTGCCGCGGGGAAATGACTACGCCTCGGCCGCAGCGGCGGCTCCGCCGCCCTTCTTGAGCGCCTTGCCCTCGGCGGCGCGCTGCTTCCTGACCTCTTTCGGATCGGCGATCAGCGGCCGGTAGATCTCGACCCGGTCGCGCTCGCGCAGCACGGTATCGAGCTTGGCGAGCTTACCATAGATGCCGAATTTGCCCTTGGCAAGATCGATCTCGGGATATTTGGCCAAGAGGCCCGAGGCTTCGAGCGCCTGCCCAAGCGTGCTGCCCGCTGGCAGCGTGAGCGGCACGACTTCCTGCCGCTCGGGCAAGGCGTAGGCCACCTCGATGTGTATGGTGTCACTCATAGACCTGGTGCGCACGCTTGACGAAGGAATCGACGAAGGTATTGACGATATGGCCGAAGACCGGCCCCAGGGCCTTTTCCAGCAGCCGGCTGGAAAACTCGTAATGGAGCCGGAATTCGACCTTGCAGCCCGTCTCGCCCAAGGCGATGAAGCGCCAGCCGCCTTCGAGGCGGCGAAATGGCCCTTCGCGGAAGGCGATGTTCATCCAATGGGGCGCCTCTTTGGCATTCTCGGTAGCGAAGTGGGCCTTGAGGCCGTGGTAGTCGATGTGGATGCGCGCGGCCGTATGCGTGGGGCTGCGCGAGAGGAGCTCGGTGCCGCCGCACCAGGGCAAGAACAGCGGGTAATCCTCGACGCGATCGACGAGCTCGAACATCTGCGCGGGCGTGCGGGCGATGATGACGGACTTTTCGACCTGGGCCATGACGGGGTGTGCTTTAGAATGCGCGGATTCTACCCCGCGCCCAACGCCCTTCCCGCGCCATGAGCATCGCCGAGAACAAGAAGGCCCTTCACGACTACTTCATCGAAGAGAGATTCGAGGCCGGCCTCGTGCTCGAAGGCTGGGAAGTCAAGGCCATCCGCGCCGGCCGCGTGCAGCTCAAGGAGGCCTACGTCATCGTCAAAAATGGCGAGGTCTGGCTCTTAGGCTGCCACATCAGCCCGCTAGCCACCGCTTCGACGCATGTCACGCCCGACCCAACCCGCACGCGCAAGCTCCTCTTGCATGAACGCGAGATCGCCAAGCTGATCGGCAAGGTCGAGCGCGCCGGCTACGCGCTCGTGCCGCTCGATCTGCATTTTTCGAAAGGGCGCATCAAACTCACGCTCGGGCTTGCCAAGGGCAAGAAGCAATATGACAAGCGCGAGACAGAAAAGCTGCGCGACTGGCAAAGAGAAAAAGCCCGCCTGATGCGCGTGAAGGTGTGAGCCCAACCATCATCCTCTGGCTGATCGCCGGCTGCCTGATGCTGCAGCCGCTCTCGACCGATCTTTATCTCGCCTCGCTGCCCCATCTCGCCGCCGCTTTCCACGCTTCGCCGGCTGAAGTGCAGCAGACGCTCTCGATGTTCGTGATCGGCTTTGGCAGCGCGCAGCTCGTCAGCGGCCCGCTCTCCGACCGCTTCGGCCGCCGTCCCGTGCTGCTCTGGGGGCTCATCGTCTATGTCGCCGCAAGTTTCGCCTGCGCGCTCGCGCCAACGCTCGCAGCGCTTTCCGCCGCCCGCCTCGTCCAGGCGATCGGCTGCTGCACGGCCGCCGTCGTCGCCCGCGCGCTGATCCGCGATCTCTATGCGCCCGCCGAAGGCGCCAAGGTCATGGCAAAGGCGAGCTCCCTGCTTTCGCTCGCCCCCCTCTTCGGCCCCATCCTCGGCAGCTACCTGCAAGTCCTCTTTGGCTGGCGCGCCGCCTTTCTCTTCCACACGCTCTTCGGCAGCGCGCTGCTCTTCGCCGCGCGCCGCTGGCTGCTCGAAACCAACGCGCACCAAAACCCCGCGGCCACGCGGCCGGCACAGCTCTTCGCCACCTATCGCCGTCTTGCCAGCGCCGAGTCTTTCTGGTGCTGGGCGCTGCCCGGCGCGCTCTCCTACGCGGCGATCTTCGCCTTCATCTCGGGTTCGTCCTTCGTGCTCATCGAGGTGCTCGGCGTGCCGACCGAGTACTACGGCTACTGCTTCGCCTGCGGCGTGACCGGCTATCTCGCCGGCACGCTCCTTTGCCGGCGGCTGATCGCGAAGCTGGGCCTCGCCGCGACCCTGACGGCCGGCGCGACGCTCTCGCTGTGCTCGGGCCTCCTCTTTTTGGCGCTCGTCGCCGCTGGTTTCAACCACTGGAGCGTCGTCGTGCTAAGCCTCTTCTTGACGATGCTGGCACACGGCATCAACTTCCCCTGCGCGCAGACCGGCGCCGTGGCGCCGTTTCCGCGCGAAGCCGGTGCCGCGGCGGGATTGCTCGGCTGCCTGGCCATGCTCGCCGCGCTCGCCACAGGAACCTGGGTCGGGCAAAGCCACGATGGCACGCTCGTGCCGCTGGCCGCGACCTCGGCCGTCATCGGCCTCGCGCTCTTCGCGAGCGCCTGGGCTTTGAGGAAGCCGCGCGCCGCGACGGTGTGAATCACCCCTTGCGGCCGAGCAGCGCGCGCAAGGTCTCCTGCAGATCGCCCGGGATCAGGATCGTCTTGGCATTGGGCGACTCGGCAAGCTTCGTCATCGCCATGAGGTATTTCTCGCCGAGCATGTAGCGCATCGGCCCCTCGTGATCGCCAATTGCCTGGGTGACGCGCCGGATCGCCTCGGCGGAAGCCTCGGCGAGCGTCACCTGTGCCGTGGCATCGCGCTGTGCCGCCTCGAGGCGCGCCTCGGCAGCGAGGATGGTGGCCTGCTTCTCGCCCTCTGCCTTGGTCACCATCGCCTTCCTTTCCCGTTCGGCGGCTGCCTGCATCTCCATTGCCTTCTGCATCGAGGGCGAAGGCTTGATGTCCTGGATCTCGACCGATTTCACGGTCAGGCCCCAGTCGATCGCCTCGTCGGAGATCGATTCGCGCAGGCGCGCCTTGATGCGGTCGCGGTTCGAGAGCGCCTCGTCGAGATACATCTCGCCAACGATCGAGCGCAGCGTCGTCATGATGAGATTGCGGATCGCCTCGGCGAAATCGACGACGCCATAGACGGCCTTGATGGGATCGGTGACCTTGATGAAGGCGATCGCATTGGTGAGGATCACCGCATTGTCCTTGGTGATCACCTCCTGCTCCTGCACGTCGAGGATGATGTCCTTGGTGACGAGCTTGTAGGCGATGCTGTCGAGATAGGGCACGATGACGTTGAGCCCCGGATGCAGCGTGCTGTGATACTTACCGAGCCGCTCGACGATCCACTCCTCGCCCTGCGGCACGATGCGGATGCCCTTGGCGAGCGTGATGCCCGCAAAGATCAGGAACGCGACGATGACGATCAGCATGGCTTCCATATTCACACCCTCCCCACTTTCAGGAAACTTCCTTCGACTTCGAGCACCTTGACGCGTTCGCCGCTCTTGATCTCCTCATCGGCGATGCAGACCCAGACATCGTCGCCGAGCAGCGGCTTCTGGAAGCGCACCTGGCCTTTCTGGAACGGCGCGACGTCATGCACGAGCACGCCGACCTCGCCGATCACACCCGCATCGGACATGCCGATCTTCGTCTTGTGCATGCTCGGTTTGAAGACCTTGAACCAGGCGACGACGAGCGCCAGCGATGCGATGAGCCACAAGGCAAGCTGCATCGCAAGGCCCGGTTCGAAGAGGGCGACGAAGAGCGCGACGATCAGCGCGCCGACGCCAAACCAGATCAGCACGAACGAGGGCACGACGAGCTCGGCGACGATCAGAATGATGCCGCCGACGACCCAATGCCACCACAAAAGCTCCATACTCGCCTCCCGCTGCCGTCTTGCCAGCGCCGACTTTACACGATCCCGCGTTGCCGGCGCATTTCGAAGAGGCAGACGGCGGCCGCCGCCGCGACATTGAGCGATTCGCAGCCTGCGGCGAGCGGGATCGTCGCGCGGTGCGTCGCCATCGCGGCCAGCCGAGGCGACACTCCCTGCCCCTCGTTGCCAAACAGCCAGGCCGTCGGGCCAGCCAGATCGAGCGCATAAAGCGAGGTTCCTTGATGCGCGACGGCGGCGATCGACTGACTGGCAAAGCCGGCGAGGAAAGCGGCGAGATCGACGTGCTCATAAAGGGCGAGCGCGAAATGCGCCCCTTGCGCGGCGCGCAGCACGCGTGGCGTCCAGGCACCCGCGCAGCCGGGCCCCAGCAGCACGTGAGGGATGCCGGCCGCCGCCGCGGTGCGCAAGAGCGCGCCGACGTTGCCGGCATCCTGCACGGCCTCGAGCAGCAGGCAATCGCCCGAGGACGGCAAGCTCGGCGCAGGCGGCACGGCGATGACGGCGAGGATGCCCGGCGGCGTCTTGAGCTCGCTTAACTCGCGCAACAGCGCATCGCGCAGGCACAGCACGGCCACGGCGGGGAGGCGTGCGAGCAGCGCGGCAATCTCCGGTCGCCCGACCGCGCTTTCGCCGACGGCGATCAGCTCTGGCATCAGGCCGTGATCGAGCGCCGCCGCGACGAGATGCGGACCATCGAGCAGCGTGCGCCCCTCGCGCCTTTGCCGCCGCGCATCGTGCGCGAGATCGCGCAAGTCTTTGAAGGTCGGATTGTCGCGCGAGGTGACGCTCTTCACGGGAACAAGGCGAGTTGCTCGCGCAGCGGCGCAAAGCTCTTGCGATGGTGCGGGCTCGGCCCCAGGCGCTTGAGCGCCGCAAGATGCGCGGCCGTGCCATAGCCCTTGTGCCGGTCGAAGCCATAGCCGGGATACTCGGCATGCAAGGCGAGCATGCGCGCATCGCGGCTCGTCTTGGCGAGGATCGAGGCGGCGGCAATCTCGGCGACCTTGGCATCGCCGCCAATGATGGCGCGGCAGGGCACTTCAAGCATGGGCGTGCGGTTGCCGTCGATGAGCACTTCGGTTGGGCGCAGAGCGAGCCCTGCCACGGCGCGCTGCATCGCGAGCAGGGTCGCCTGCAAGATGTTGAGCGCATCGATCTCTTCGACCGAGGCTTCGGCCACACACCAGGCGAGCGCCTGGGCGCGAATCTGCGCCGCGAGCCGCTCGCGCTGTGCGGCAGAGAGCTTCTTCGAATCGGCAAGCCCCGCGATTGGCCGCGCTGGATCGAGGATCACCGCCGCCGCGCAGACCGGGCCGGCCAGCGGCCCCCTGCCCGCCTCATCGACGCCGCAAATCATGCCGGCAAGAGCGCGAGCACCGCTGCAGCGGCCTTCTCGGCCGTGTTCTGCCGCAGCTCGCGGTGCATGGCCGTGAAGAGATTGGCCAGCCGCGCCTTGACTTCGGCGTCGACGACGAGATTGCCGAGCGCCTGCGCGAGATTCTCTGGTGTTGCCTCCTCCTGCAAAAATTCCGGCACGACGAAGCGGCCGGCGAGGATGTTGGGCAGTCCCACCCAGGGCTGATAGCGCATGCGCTTCATCAACCGCCAGCTCCACGGCGACATGCGATAGGTGATGACGTGCGGCGTCTTGAGCAAGGCGGCCTCGAGGGTCGCCGTACCGCTTGCGACGAGCGCGGCATCACAGGCAGCGAGCGCATCCTGCGCATGACCGAAGAGGATGCGGATCGGCCAGTCTTGCGCGTTTTGCTGCCAGAGCTCCGTTTCGAACTTAAGGCGCGTCTCGCGCGTCACCAGCGGCACGAGAAAGCTTGCGCTCGGGAAACGCTCGAGCAGCAGCCCCGCCGTGCGGATGAAGGTCGCGGCGTGATATTCGAGTTCGGAGACGCGGCTGCCGGGCAAGAGGGCAAACAGAGGAAAAGCGGCCTGGGCAAGCCCCAGCCGCTCGCGCGCAACGTTGCGCAGCGATTCGAGCGGGAAGAGATCGGCGAGCGGATGGCCGACATAGGCCACCGAAACGCCGACCTTTTCATAAAGCGGCGGCTCGAAAGGAAACAGCGCCAGCAGCCGATCGACGGCACGCGCGATTTTCTTGATGCGGCCGCCGCGCCAGGCCCAGACCGACGGGCTCACGTAATGCACGGTCGGAATGCCGGCGCGCTTCAAGCGCCGCTCGAGCCACAGGTTGAAGTCTGGCGCATCGACGCCGATGAAGACATCCGGCCGCTTTGCCTTGAGGCGCTTGAGTAAAGCGCGGCGCACGCTGGTGATCTCGCGGTAGTGTTTGAGCACCTCGGCATAGCCGCGCACGGCGAGGAGCTCGGCCGGCCACCAGGCGGTGAAGCCCGCGCGCTGCATTTTCGGCCCGCCGATGCCGTAAAACTCGGCGCTGGGCAGACGGCGCTTGAGCGCTTCGATCAGATGGGCCGCGAGCAAATCGCCCGAGGCCTCGCCGGCGACCATCGCAATCCGCATGGTGTTTCAACGAATGATGCCGCGGCCCGGTGCTGCAAGAAAATCGGCCAGCACGCTCAAGGGCGCAAGCCCCGTCTCGGCCTCGGCGCGGATTGCTTCGATCGCCTCTTCGAGCCGCAAGCCGCTGCGATAGAGGGTTTTGTAGGCGCGCCGGATGGAGGCGATCGTCTCGGGCGCATAACCGCGCCGCTTCAAGCCCTCGCTGTTGATGCCATGCGGCACGGCCGGATTGCCCGCGGCCGTCACGAAGGGCGGCAGATCCTGCAAGAGGATCGTGCCCATGCCGGTGATCGAATGCGCGCCGATGCGCACGAATTGATGCACGACCGTGAAGCCGCCGAGGATGGCCCAGTCGCCGACTTGCACGTGGCCGGCGAGCTGCGCATTGTTGGCGAAGATCGTGTGATCGCCGACCTGGCAATCGTGCGCCAGATGCACATAGGCCATGATCCAATTGTCGTTGCCAAGGCGGGTGACGCCCACATCCTGCACCGTGCCGCGGTTGAAGGTGCAGAACTCGCGGATCGTGTTGCGGTCGCCGATCTCGAGCCTGGTTGCCTCGCCGCCATACTTCTTGTCCTGCGGCGCAAGCCCCAGCGAGACGAAGGGGTAGATGCGATTGTCGCGCCCGATCGTCGTCGGCCCCTCGATGACGGCATGCGCGCCGATGCTCGTGCCATCGCCGATCTCGACCTCGGCGCCGATCACCGCATAGGGGCCAATCGTGACGTTCTCGCCAAGCCGCGCTTTTGCATCGACGAGCGCGGTCGGATGAATGCTGGCCGGCATCTCATTCGTCCAGCTTGCGCACCGTGCACATCAGCTCGGCCTCGCAAGCGATCTGCTCCTCGACCTTGGCCTGGGCGGCGAACTTCCAGAGGCCGCGCCGGTTGGCGGTGATCGACACCGCCATGACGAGCTGGTCGCCCGGCCCGACCGGCCGCTTGAAGCGCGCGCCGTCGATGCCGACGAAGTAATAGACCGAACGGTCATCGGGCTGATCCCCCATGGTCTTGAAGGAAAGGATCGCCGCCGTCTGCGCGAGCGCCTCAATGATCAGCACACCCGGCATCACCGGATGGTGCGGATAGTGCCCAGGGAAGAACGGCTCGTTGATGCTGACGTTTTTCAGGGCGAGGATGCGCTCGCCGGGCACGACCTCGAGCACGCGATCCACCAACAGGATCGGATAGCGGTGCGGCAGGTAGCGCAGGATCTGGTGGATGTCCATGCTGCTCATTTCTTCTCCAGTTCGGCGAGGCGCGCCTCAAGGGCGCGTATTCTATCGGCCAGCGCATCGAGGTGGCGCAGATGGGCGAAGTTCTTGCGCCATTCCTCGTGCGCCGCGGCGGGCACCGTGCCGGTGTAACTGCCGGGTGTCGCGATCGACTTGGCGATCAGCGTGCCGGCCGAGACATGCACGCCATCTGCGAGCCGCAGATGCCCGAGGATGATCGCCCCGCCGCCGATCGTGCAGCGCGCACCGATCTGGCTGCTGCCGGCGATGCCGACGCAGCCGGCGATCGCCGTATGGCGGCCGATCCTGACGTTGTGGGCTATCTGGATCTGGTTGTCGAGCTTGACGCCCTCCTCGATGACCGTATCGTCGAGCGCGCCGCGATCGATCGTCGTATTGGCGCCGATCTCGACGTCGTCGCCGATGACGACGCGGCCGGTCTGGGCAATCTTCACCCAGGCCTCACCGTCTTGGGCAAAACCAAAGCCGTCGGCCCCGATCACCGCGCCGGCATGGATGATGACGCGCCGGCCGATGCGGCAGCCGGGATAGACCTTGACGCCGGCATAGAGGATGCTCCCTTCGCCGATCTCGACATCGCGGCCGACCCAGCAGTGCGCCCCAACGCTCACCGAAGCAGGGAGCGGCGATTCGACGACGGCCGACGGATGAATGCCCGCCTCAGGGGGCGGCGGCGCAAGCCACTGCGAGACGCGCGCGAAGTAGAGATAGGGTTGTGGCGTGACGATCGCCGCGACGGGGCAAGCCGCGGCGAACTCCGGCGCGAGGATCACCGCGGCGGCGCGCGTCCTTGCCAGTTCGCGGCGATATTTCGGATGGGCAAGAAAGCTGAGTTCGCTTTCCGTCGCCGTCTGGAGGGGAGCAAGCCCCGTGATGACGATCTTGCCATCGCCACGAAGCTGCCCGCCGAAGCGGGCGACGATCTCCTCGAGCCGGCGCGCCACGGCGCGAAGCGCGCTTATTTCGCCTCGCCCAGCGCCTTGATGACCTTGTCGGTGATGTCGATGCGCGGGCTGAAGTAGACGGCCTCTTGCACGATGAGGTCGTATTTCTCGGTCTCGGCGATCTGCTTGATGACCTTGTTGGCGCGCTCGAAGATGGCGGCCATCTCTTCGTTCTGGCGCAGGTTGAGGTCTTCGCGGAACTCGCGCTGCTTGCGCTGGAAGTCGCGCGAAAGCTCGTTGAACTCGCGCTCCTTGTTGCGCCGCTCGCTCTCGGCCATCGTCATGCCATTCTTCTCGAGGTTTTCCTGCAGGCTTTGCAGCTTCTTCGACATCTGCTGCAGTTCGAGGTCGCGCTTCTTGAACTCTTCCTCGATCTTCTTCTTCGCGCGCAGCGCCTGGGGCGACTCATTGACGACGCGCTGGCCATTGACGAAGGCGATCTTGTATTCGGCCTGCGCCAGCGCCGTGAAACCGGTGAGGAAAAGGGGGAGGGCGAGATGAAAAACGCGTTTCATGGCTGCTCCTGCCTTAGAAAATCGAGCCTAACTGGAATTGCAGGCGCTGGGTCAGATCGCCTTCCTTCTTGGCCAGAGGCTGCGCGAGGCTGAACTTGAGCGGCCCCATCGGCGAAGTCCAGGAAAGCGACAGCCCGACGCTATAGCGCATGTCTACATCACCGCGATACGCGCCGGGCGTGCCCCAGATCTTGCCGGCATCGAAGAAGGCGCCCAGACGCAGCGATTTGTCCTGCCCGCCGCCGGGCATCGGGAAGAGGTATTCAACGTTGCCGACGAAGCGGCGCGTGCCGCCCAGGCGGTCTTCGGTCGTGGTGTCGATGGGGCCGAGCGAGCCGGGCTTGTAGCCGCGCACCGAGCCGACGCCGCCGGCGTAGTAGTACTTGTAGAAGGGCATCTCGCCGCCGCCCAAGCGGTCGGCGAGGCTGAATTCGCCATTGACCATCAGCGCCGTCTCGCGCGTGACGGGGAAGAACTGCTGATACTGGGTATTGAGGCGGTAATACTTCATCGTGCTGCCCAGGCCCAGCTCACCGCCGAGCCGCGCGATGAAGCCTTTCATCGGATAGATGCGGCTATCGAGCGTGTCCTTCGCCCAGCCGAGCGTGCCGATGACGCCGCCATAGGTCTTGCCATCGTATTGCTGGAAGCGCAGCGGGCTGTTGGTCCAGGTGCGAATCTGCGTCGAATCATAGGCAAGGCCGAAATTGATGAAATCCTCCTCGCCGATCGGAAAGCCATAGCGCACGCCGCCGCCAAAGGACTTAGTGCCATAGGTGGCCACCGTCAGGCTCTGCGTATTGGTGTCCTTGTAATAGACGTCGAAGCCGCGGCTGATGCCGTCGATCGTGTGATAGGGATCGGTGTAGGAGAACGAATAGAGCTTATTGATCCGGCTCGTGTTGAATCCGACGCCGACGTGCTTGCCGCTGCCGAAGAGGTTCTGCTGATTCACCGAGCCGGAGAAGACGAGCCCTTCCGAGCTCGACAGGCCGGCGCCGAGCATCAGGTTGCCGGTCGGCTTCTCCTTCACATTGACATGGATATCGACCTGGTCGGTGGTGCCCGGCACCGCCGGCGTCTCGATGGTCACCTCGTCGAAATAGCCGAGCTTATCGACGCGCGAGCGCGATTTGTTGATCTTCTCGCCATCGTACCAGGCGCCTTCCATCTGGCGCAGTTCGCGGCGGATCACCTCGTCGCGCGTGCGCGTATTGCCCTGCACCTGGATGCGCCGCACATAGACGCGCCGGCCCGGGTCGATGAACAGCGTGAAGGCCACTTGTTTCTTTTCCTTGTCGAGCTCGGGCGCCGCATTGACGTTGGCGAAGGCATAGCCTTCATTCGCGAGCCGCTCGCTGATCGCCTTGGTGGTCTCGGTCACCTCCTCGCGCGAAAAGAGGCTGCCGGGCTTGATCTTGACGAGCTTGAGCAGTTCCGCTTCGGGTAACAAGAGCTCGCCCGCGAGCTTGACCGAGGAGACCGTGTAACGCTCGCCCTCGTTGATGTTGATCGTGATGTAGATGTCCTGCTTGTCGGTCGAGATCGACACCTGCGTCGACTCGATGTTGAACTCGATGAAGCCGCGGTCGAGGTAATAGGAGCGCAAGGTCTCGAGATCCCCCGAGAGCTTCTGCTTCGAGTACTGGTCGTTCTTCGTGTACCACGTGAGCCAGCCGGGCGTCGTGAGGCGGAACTGTTCAAGGAGCTCCTTTTCCTTGAAGGCCTTGGCGCCGACGATGTTGATCTGACGGATCTTGGCAATGTCGCCCTCTTCCACGGTGAAGTGGATGCCGACGCGGTTGCGTTCGAGCGGCGTGATCGTCGTCGTCACCTGCGCGGCGTAATAGCCCTGCGCGATGTACTGACGCTTCAACTCCTGCTCGGCGCGCTCGATGAGCGAGCGGTCGAAGATGCGCGATTCGGCCAGGCCCACCTCGCGCAAGCCTTTTCTCAGCTGCTCCTTGTCGAAGGCCTTGACGCCGACGAATTCGAGCGAGGCGATCGCCGGCCGCTCCTCGACGAGCACGACGAGCACATCGCCTTCGACTTCGAGACGCACGTCCTTGAAAAAGCCGGTGGCGAAGAGCGCCTTGATGGCTTGGGAAGCCTTGTCCTCGGTGAGGCGATCGCCGACTTTCACCGGCAGATAGGAAAAAACCGTACCCGCTTCGGTGCGCTGAAGCCCCTCGACGCGGATGTCGCGCACGACGAAGGGCTCGAAGGCCTGCGCGGCAAAAGCGCCCAGCGTGCCGAGCGCTGCGATGAGGCCAGCGAGGAGAGTGTGTTTCATGCGTCAGCCGGAAACGAGACGGTTGATGTCGTTATAGAACGCCACGGCCATCAGCAAGGCCAAGAGCGCCAGACCGATCTGCTGGCCGATTTCCATCGTGCGTTCGGACAGCGGGCCCCCTTTGATGAGCTCGGCGAGATAATACATCAAATGCCCTCCATCCAAGACCGGGATTGGCAGCAGGTTCAAGACACCCAGGCTGATGCTGATGAGGGCGAGGAAGCGCAAGTAATGCTCGCCGCCCATGCGCGCCGATTGCCCGGCATAGTCGGCGATGGTCACCGGCCCCGAGATGTTTTTCACCGAGAGTTCGCCCATCAGCATGCGGCCGATCGCGCGCACGGTGAGCGCCGCCGTCTCCCAGGTCTGCGAGAGTGCGCGCTCGAAAGAGGCAAGCGCGCCATAGCGCACCGTGACCATCAGGCGGCGATGCAGTTCGGCATCCTCGCGCACCGCGATGCCGATGCGCGCCACCGGCCGGCCCGGGCGCTCTTCGACGATCTCGGGGGTCACGGCGACCTCGAACTGCTCCTCCCCGCGCAAGACTTCGAGCACGAGCTCACGCGCGCCGGCGGCACGGATGCGGCGCGCGAGCTCGCTCCAGCCGGTCACGGCCTCGCCGTCGATGGCGAGGATGCGATCGCCCGGCGCAAGCCCCGCCCGCGCGGCAGGCGAGCCTGCAAGCACCGCGCCCAGCACGGCTGGCAGCTCGGGGCGCATCAAGACGAGGCCGAGCGCGCCCATCACATCGCCATCGAGCGCCGCCGCTTCGAGGCGCCTGGCATCGAAACGGTAGAGATTGATTTCGTTCTTGGCGTTGATCGTCTCGATCTCGAAAATCTCCCGCTCGAAGACGCGCCGCAACACCTCCCAGCGCAGCTCGGTCCAGGTCGCCACCGGCTTGCCGCCGACGGCACGGGCCGTCTCGCCAGCGCCGAGTTTGAGCTCGGCGGCGAGCGTGCCGGCCGGTGGCGCGCCGAAGACCGGCCGTGGTTCCTCGACGCCGCCGAGGAAGACGAGCCAATAGAGCAGCACCGCCAAGACGAGGTTGGCAAGCGGCCCGGCGAGAACGATGAAGGCACGCCGGCCGACGCTTTGCCGGTTGAAGGCGCGCGGCAGTTCTTCGGGCGGCACCTCGCCTTCGCGCTCATCGAGCATCTTGACGTAGCCGCCCAAGGGAAACGCGGCGATCGCCCACTCGGTGCCATCGCGGCCGAAGCGCCACGACCAGAGCGGCTGGCCGAAACCGATGGAAAAGCGCAGCACCTTCACGCGGCAGGCGCGCGCCGCCATATAGTGGCCAAGCTCATGGACGACGATCAGCACGCCCAAGGCGAGGGCAAACGCGCCGACGATCCAGAGCAGGCCCAGCAAGTTCATTTTTCGAAACGCTCTACATGGTGCGCCGCGACCTGCCGCGCACGCGCATCGGCCGCGAAGACGGCCGCCAGATGCGGCAGGGGCGCAGGTGGCAGCGCATCGAGGGTGGCCGCGATGACCTTTGCAATGCCGAGAAAGGGCAGCTTCCCATCGAGAAAAGCCGCCACGGCCACTTCATTTGCGGCATTGAGCACCACCGCCGCATCGCCACCTGCAGCGAGCGCGCGGTAGGCCAGCCCCAGGCAAGGAAAGCGCGCCAAATCCGGCGCCTCGAAATCGAGCCGCGCGATCGCCGGCAGATCGAGCGGCGCCACCCCCGCATCGATGCGCTCGGGCCAGGCGAGCGCATGGGCAATCGGCGTGCGCATGTCGGGATTACCCAGCTCGGCGAGCACCGAGCCATCGACGTATTGGACGAGCGAATGCACGACGCTTTGCGGATGGATCACGACCTCGATCTGCTGCGGCGCAAGATTGAATAGCCAGCGCGCCTCGATCACCTCGAGCCCCTTGTTCATCATCGTCGCCGAATCGACCGAGATCTTGCGCCCCATCGACCAATTCGGATGGGCGCAGGCTTCCTCGGGGGTTACGCTCGCCAGTCGTTCGAGCGGCAGCGTGCGAAACGGCCCGCCCGAGGCGGTGAGGAGGATCTTGCTCACCCCCTCGCGCTCGGCATCGCCGGCATAATAGGCCGGCAGCGACTGGAACACCGCATTGTGCTCGGAATCGATCGGCAACAGCGTCGCGCCGTGGGCGCGCACCTCGGCCATGAAGAGGTGCCCCGCCATGACGAGCGCCTCCTTGTTGGCGAGCAAGACCTGCTTGCCAGCGCGCACGGCGGCGAGAGTCGGCGCAAGCCCCGCCGCGCCGACGATCGCCGCCATCACGGCATCGACCTCGGGCAGTGAGGCCACCTCTTCGAGCGCCCGCGGGCCGTTTTTCACCTCGGTCGCAAGCCCCGCCGCGGCAAGCCGTTCGGCAAGCTGCACCGCATCTTCGGCATGCCCCACCACCGCATAACGCGGCCGATGGGCAAGGCACAGCTCGTAAAGCCGCTCGATCTGGCGATGGCCGGTCAGCGCGACGACTTCGTAGCGGTCGGGGTGGCGGGCGACGACATCGAGGGTATTGAGGCCGATCGAGCCGGTCGCGCCGAGGATGGTCAGTTTCTTTTTCGTCATCATGCCGAGAAATGGAGCGCCAAGGCGGCAAGCGGCAGGGTCGGCGTGAGGCTGTCGATGCGGTCGAGCACGCCGCCATGACCGGGCAGCAGCTCGCCGCTGTCTTTCTGCCCCGCCTGACGCTTGGCGAGCGATTCGAACAGATCGCCGACGATGCTCATGGCGACGAGCAGCAGGAGTGAGGCCGCCAGCGCCCCCGCGCCGAGACCGCGCAATTGCGGCAGCCAGGGGCTGACAAGCCAGCCATAGAGCAGCGCGGCAAGCGCCGCGCCCGCTGCGCCCTCCCAGGTCTTGCCCGGACTGATCGTCGGGGCGAGTTTGTGCCGGCCGAAGGTGCGCCCCGCGGCATAGGCAGCGATGTCAGCCACCCAGACGGCGGCCATCACGGCCAGGAGCAGCCACGGATCGCGCGTCAGTAGAGCGGTCAAGCCAGCCCAGGCCGGCAAGAGCACGAGAAAACCGGCAAACAAGCCATGGCGCTGCAGCGGCCAGCCGCGGTAGAGCCACACAGGAACGAGGCCGAGCCAGAAAAGGGCCGCCACGGCCCAAAGCCACACGAAGCTTTCCGGCGCGGCAAGCCACACGAGGAGGCAGCCCAGCGTCAGGGCGAAGACAAAGCCAGCCCGCCGAGCGCGCGAGCGGCGCATGAGCCCGCCCCACTCCCAGCCGCCTAACGACACCACGGGAATGAAGACGAGCGCGGCAATGTTCGGCGGCAAGAGAAAAAGAATGGCCAGCAGGCCGGTAACCAGCAAGAGCGCGGTGAAAAACCGCGCCTTAAGCATCGTCTGGCAGCACGAAAGTCGGCGCTGGCACGACGGCGCACTCCTCGTAGAGCTGCTCGCTCGTGCGGCCGAAGCGCCGCTCGCGGCGCCGGAAGCTTTCGATCGCGGCCTCAAGCGCCGCCGCATCGAAGTCGGGCCAGAACAGGTCGGTGAAGTAAAGCTCCGTGTAGGCGAGCTGCCAGATGAGAAAGTTGCTGATGCGCTGCTCGCCGCCGGTGCGGATGAACAAGTCCGGCTCCGGCGCATAGTTCAAGGCGAGGAAAGGCTCCAGATCGGCCTCGCTATATTGACCGGCCTTCTCGGGGTAGGCGAGCGCGAGTCCATTGATCGCCTGCAAGAGATCCCAGCGGCCGCCGTAATTCGCGGCGATCGTGAGCGTGAGCCGCGCATTAGCCGCCGTGAGATTCTCGGCACGGCGAATCAGTTCGATGAGGCGCGGCTCGAAGGCAGAAAGATCGCCGATCACCTTGAGGCGCACGCCCGCTTCGTGAAGCTTGCCGACCTCGCGTTCCAGCGCGGCAACGAAAAGATTCATCAAGAAGCCGACCTCCTCGGGCGGCCGGCGCCAGTTCTCGGAGCTGAAGGCAAACAGCGTCAGATACTCGATGCCATGCTCGATACAGGCCTTGACCGTGCGCCGCACGGCCTCGAGCCCCTGTTGATGCCCCGCGACGCGCGGCAACATCCGTTTCTTCGCCCAGCGGCCATTGCCATCCATGATGATGGCGACATGGCGCGGTATTGCGCGCGGCGCAGGTATCGCGCGCGTCGAGCTGATGTGGATCGTCATCGCGAAGCCCCCCCTTCTCGCGAGCATGGCCTAGATGGCCATGAGATCCTTTTCCTTTTCGGCCAAGAGCCGATCCACCTCGCCGACATACTTGTCAGTGAGCTTCTGGATCTCGTCCTGGGCGCGGCGCTCCTCGTCCTCGGAAATCTCGTGCTTCTTCAGGGCGTCCTTGAGGTGCTGGTTGGCATCGCGGCGCAAGTTGCGGATCGCCACCTTGGCCGTCTCGCCCTCATGGCGGACGACCTTGATGAGATCGCGGCGGCGCTCCTCGGTGAGCGGCGGCATCGGCACGCGGATCAAGTCGCCCTGCGCCGCCGGGTTGAGGCCCAGATCGGATTCGCGGATTGCCTTTTCGATCTTCGGGCCCATGCCTTTTTCGAAAGGCTGCACGCCGATGGTGCGCGCATCGATCAGCGTGATGTTGGCCACCTGCTTGATCGGCGTCGGGTGGCCATAGTAATCGACCATCACGTGATCGAGAAGCCCCGCGTGGGCGCGGCCGGTGCGCACCTTGGCGAGATCGGCTTTCAGCGCCTCGATGCTCTTTTGCATTTTCTGTTCGGTGGTTTTCTTGAGTTCCGGGATCATCGCTCGTTCCTGCAAGAGTGCATCAGCAATACACCAAAGTGCCCTCGTCCTCGCCCATGACGACGCGCTTCAAGGCACCTGCCTTGAAGATCGAGAACACATTGATCGGCAGCTTCTGGTCGCGACAAAGCGCAAAGGCCGTCGCATCCATGACGGCGAGGTTGCGGCCGATCGCCTCGTCGAAGCTGATCTTGGCAAAGCGCGTCGCGGTGGGATCCTTCTTCGGATCGGCGCTATAGACGCCATCGACCTTGGTCGCCTTCAAGACGATCTCGGCGCCGATCTCTGAGCCGCGCAGCGCGGCTGCCGTATCGGTAGTGAAAAACGGATTGCCGGTGCCGCCGCCGAAGATGACGACCTTGCCTTCTTCGAGATAGCGGATCGCCTTGCCGCGGATATAGGGCTCGACGACCTGCTCGATGGTGAGCGCCGACTGCACGCGAGCATTCAGGCCCGCCTGGCGCATCGCGTCGGCAAGCGCCATCGCATTCATCACCGTGGCGAGCATGCCCATGTAGTCGGCGGTAGCGCGATCCATGCCGGAGGAGGCTCCCGCCATGCCACGGAAAATGTTGCCGCCGCCGATCACGATGCCGGTCTCGACACCGAGCTCGGCGACCGATTTCACTTCATTGACGATGCGCCAGAGGGTCTCACGGTTGATGCCATAGGCATCGTCGCCCATCAGCGCCTCGCCGGAGAGCTTAAGCAGGATGCGCTTGTAACGCGGGGCGGCAGCAGTCATCGGCTCGCTTATTTCTTCGCAGCGGCGGCCTGGGCGGCGACCTCGGCGGCAAAGTCCGTCTGCTTCTTCTCGATCCCCTCGCCGACGACGAAGAGCGCAAAGGCGTGGACCGTGGCGCCCTTGCTCTTGAGCAGCTGCTCGATGGTCTGCTTGCCATCTTCGGCCTTGACGAACACCTGACCGAGCAGGGTGACGTCCTTGAGGAACTTCTGCACCGTGCCTTCGGCGATCTTCTCGAGCATCGCCTCGGGTTTGCCGGCCTCGCGCGCCTTCTCGATGGCGATGCGACGCTCGGTTTCGATGAGCTCGGCCGGCACGCCGGCCGCATCGAGGGATTTGGGCTTCGCGGCGGCGATGTGCATCGCGATGTCCTTGGCGAGCTGATCATCGCCGCCCGAGACATCGACGAGCACGCCGATCTTGCTGCCGCCATGCACATAGGCGGCCAGCTTGCCCTGGGCTTCCAGACGCACGAAGCGGCGGATCGTCATGTTCTCGCCGATCTTGCCGATGAGCGCCGTGCGCGTCGACTCGACCGTCCCCTCGCCCATCGGCAGCGCGGCGAGCGCGGCGACATCGGCGGGGTTCTTCGTCGCGACGAGCTCGGCGCAGCCCTTCGCCAAGGCGAGGAATTCTTCGTTCTTGGCAACGAAGTCGGTCTCGCAATTGACTTCCACGAGGCTGCCGAGCTTGCCATCAGGCGATAGATACAGCCCGACCACGCCCTCGGCGGCGATGCGCGTCGCAGCCTTGGTCGCCTTGTTGCCGAGCTTGATGCGCAGGATCTCTTCGGCCTTGGCCATGTCGCCATTGGCCTCGGCGAGCGCCTTCTTGCATTCCATCATGGGGGCATCGGTCTTTTCGCGCAATTCCTTGACCATGCCTGCGGTGATTTCCGCCATCGTTTCGACTCCAAACTTTCAATGTTCTCGAAAAAGCGGGACGGCAAGCCGTCCCGCCCGCGCCGACTGTCCGACCTAGGCTCACTCGGCCGCTTCTACTTCTTCTTCCTCGACCTCGATGAATTCGTCATCCCCCGCCATCTGCTGGACGACCTCGTTGATGGCGGCATTCTTGCCTTCGAGGATCGCATCGGCGACGCTGCGCGCATAGAGGCGGATCGCGCACGAGGAATCGTCGTTGCCGGGAATCACGTAGTCGATGCCGATCGGGCTGTGGTTGGTATCGACGACGCCGACGACGGGAATGCCGAGCTTGTTGGCCTCGGTGACGGCGATCTTGTGATAGCCGACGTCGATGACGAACAGCGCATCCGGCAAGGCGTTCATGTCCTTGATGCCGCCCAGGCTCTTTTGCAGCTTGGCGAGCTCGCGCTGCATGTGCAGCGCCTCTTTCTTGCTCAATTTCTCGAAGGCGCCTTCGGCGGCCATCTGCTCCATATCCTTCAAGCGCTTCAAGGACTGCTTGACCGTCTTGAAGTTGGTCAGCATGCCGCCGAGCCAGCGCTCATCGACATAGGGCATGCCGGCGCGCTGGGCTTCCTCGGCGATGATCTCGCGCGCCTGGCGCTTCGTGCCGACGAACAGGATGGTGCCGCGCTTGGCCGCCATCTTCTTGATGAATTCCATCGCCTCGTTGAACTTGACGAGGGTTTTTTCGAGGTTGATGATGTGGATTTTGTTGCGATGGCCAAAGATGTAGGGGGCCATCTTGGGGTTCCAGAAACGGGTCTGGTGGCCGAAGTGAATGCCGGCCTCCAGCATCTGGCGCATGGTCACACTCATGACTGTCTTTTCTCCGAAATGGGTTGGTCCGCCACCCGGCCGGCTCCCCGCCATGCTCGACGGGGCACCCACTCGGCGCCGGGTGTGTGTATTTTGCCCTCCGCCGGAGGGCGCCCCGGCAAGAAAGACAAGTGCGGCATTATAGCGGGCGCATTCGCCGCGCTTCAAGCGCTGCCCGCCCGGGCAAGGGTTAGAATCCGGCGACGACCATCCCCGTTGGGCTAAAAGGCCCTCCTAGCATGAGTATTACGATCAAGACCCCCGCAGAAATCGAAGCCATGCGCATCGCCGGCCGGCTGGCCGGCGAGGTGCTCGATTACATCGCTCCTTTCGTCAAGCCTGGCGTCACCACGGCCGAGCTGGACCGGCTCTGCCACGATTACATGGTCAATGTGCAAGGCTGCATTCCGGCGCCGCTCAACTATGCGCCACCGGGGTATACGCCCTATCCGAAGTCGATCTGCGCTTCGGTCAATCACCAGGTCTGCCACGGCGTGCCGAACGACCGGCCGCTCAAGAAGGGGGACATCGTCAATCTCGACATCACGACGATCAAGGATGGCTGGCATGGCGATACGAGCCGCATGTTCACGGTCGGCGGCGAAACCTCGATCCTCGCCAGCCGCCTCGTGCGCGTTGCGCACGAATGCCTCTGGCTCGGCATCGCGGCCGTCAAGCCTGGGGCGCATCTCGGCGACATCGGCGCGGCGATCCAGCGCCATGCCGAAAAGCATGGTTTCTCGGTGGTGCGCGAATTCTGCGGCCACGGCATCGGCCGCAAGTTTCACGAAGAGCCCCAGGTGCTCCACTATGGCAAGCCCGGCACGGGTCCGCGCCTCGAGCCCGGCATGGTGTTTACGATCGAGCCGATGATCAACGCCGGCAAGGCCG
Source organism: Rhodocyclaceae bacterium (assembly GCA_026415155.1). GTDB lineage: Bacteria > Pseudomonadota > Gammaproteobacteria > Burkholderiales > Rhodocyclaceae > Sulfuricystis. The sequence continues at coordinate 28,314 of JAOAHQ010000032.1, read as the reverse complement.
CCGTTTCGGAGCTGCCCGATGGCTGGACCATCGTCACCAAGGATCGCAGCCTCTCGGCGCAGTGGGAACATACCGTCGCCGTGACGGCCACCGGCGTCGAGGTGCTCACCCTTTCCGCCGGTGCGCCGCCCAATCCCTTTGCGACCTGACCGTGGCTGCCCCTGCCGAGATGACCTCGCTGACCCGGCAATGCCGCGAGCAGCTCGCGGCGGGACGCGAGGCGCTCAAGGCCGCTTATCTTTCCGGCGGCAGTCCGGCCGCCCTCCTCTCTGGCCTCGCACGGCTCGTCGATGCCACCTTGCGCCAGCTCTGGCAACAGCTCGGCTGTGACAGGCGCCTTGCCTTGGCCGCCGTCGGCGGTTATGGGCGCGGCGAGCTCTATCCGGCTTCCGACGTCGATCTGCTGATCCTATTGCCTGAAGGCGAGGAGGCGGCGCATCGGCCGGCGATCGAACGGCTCATTGGTCTCCTATGGGACATCGGCCTCGACATCGGCCACAGCGTGCGCACGATCGAGGAATGCCTCGCCGAAGCGGCGCGCGACATCACGGTGCAGACGGCGCTTCTCGAAGCGCGCCACCTCGCGGGGGACCGCGCCCTCTTCGAGCGGTTTTCCCGCGCTTTTACCGCCAATCTCGATCCGCGCGCCTTCTTCGAAGCAAAACGGCTCGAACAAGAAGAACGCTATGCCAAATACAACGACACTCCCTACGCGCTGGAGCCTAACTGCAAGGAGCATCCGGGCGGCCTGCGCGATCTGCAGATCCTGCTCTGGGTGACGCGCGCAGCGGGCTTGGGCAGCCGCTGGGGGCGGCTTGCCGCTACGGCGATCACGACAACCGCCGAAGCCCGGCAACTCGCGCGTTGCGAGGAATTTCTGCGCCGCGTGCGCATCGGCTTGCACTTCATCGCCGGCCGCCGTGAAGACCGTCTCTTGTTTGACCATCAGGAGGCGCTCGCCCAGGCGCTCGGTTTTACTGCCACGCCTTCGCGGCGCGCCTCTGAAGTGCTGATGCAGCACTACTATCGCAATGCCAAGCGCGTCACCCAGCTCAACACCCTCGTCTTGCTCGATCTCGCGACCCGCCTCGAAGCACGGCCTGCCGTGCCGCCGATCGTCCTTGATGCGCATTTCCAGATGGAGCATGAGCTCCTCGACCTCCGCAGCGAGGACCTCTTCGAAAAGAGGCCCAGCGCGATCCTCGAAAGTTTTCTGCTCCTCTCGCGGCGCGGCGAACTCAAGGGCATGACGCCGCGCACCTTGCGGGCGCTCTGGCGCGCGCGCCACCGCATCGACGCCGCCTTTCGGCGCGACCCGGTCAACCGCGCCAACTTCCTCGCGCTGTTCCAGGAAAAGCGCGGGCTCACGCACCAGCTGCGGCGCATGAACCAGTTCGACATCCTCGGCGCCTATCTGCCCGCCTTCGGCCGCATCGTCGGCCGCATGCAGCACGATCTCTTTCACGTCTATACGGTCGATCAGCACATCCTGCAGGTGATCCGCAACCTGCGCCGCTTCGCGCTGCCCGAATTCGCACACGAATACCCGTACTGCTCGCGGCTCATGGCGGCCTTTCCCGCCCCGTGGCGGCTCTATCTCGCCGCCCTGTTCCACGACATCGCCAAGGGCCGCGGCGGCGACCACTCGAAGCTCGGCCGCATCGATGCAGTGAAATTTTGCCGCGCCCACGGCATCGGTAAAGAGGACACCGAACTCATCGCCTTCCTCGTCGAACACCACCTGACGATGTCGGGCGTCGCGCAAAAGGAGGATCTTTCCGATCCGGCGGTCATCCAGCGCTTTGCCGCCTTGGTCGGCACCAAGGAAAGGCTCACGGCGCTCTATCTCTTGACGGTCGCCGACATTCGCGGCACCAGCCCCAAGGTCTGGAATGCCTGGAAGGCCAAGCTCATCGAGGATCTCTTCCGCATCACGCTGCGCCTGCTCTCGGGCGAGACGGTAGCGCAGCTGGCCGGTCTGGAAGAACGCCAGGAGGACGCGCGGCGGCTCCTGCGCCTGCGCGGCCTGATGCCCGGCGTCGAAGCACCGCTGTGGCAGGAGCTCGATACCGCCTACTTCCTGCGCCACGACAGCGAGGAGATTTCCTGGCACACGCAGACGCTCTACTACCGGCCTGCGCCGGACGGCCCCGTCGTGCGCGCCCGCATGAACCCCGCCGGCGCGGGGCTGCAGGTGATGGTCTACTCGCGCGATCAGCCCGAGCTGTTCGCGCGGCTGTGCGGCTTCTTCGCGCGGCTCGGCTTCACGATCGTCGAGGCGAAGATCCACACGACGCGCCACGGCTATGCGCTCGATAGCTTCGCCTTGCTCGATCCGGGCAATGAGATGTCCTACCGCGACATGATCGGCCTCATCGAGCATGAGCTCACCGAGCATCTCATCGCGCTGCCGCCCTTGACGCCCCCGCCCAAGGGACGCCTATCGCGTCAGGTGCGCCATCTGCCGCTCACTCCAGAAGTCTCGATCCGCGCCGATGAAAGCCAGTGCCATTCGATCCTGTCGATCTCCGCTGCCGACCGGCCCGGGCTCCTCTTCGACATCGCGCGCGTGCTCGCCCGCCACGGCATCGACCTCATGTCGGCCAAGATCAACACTCTGGGCGAGCGCGTCGAGGACGTTTTCCTGATCCGCGGCGGCGAGCTCGAGCGCACCGCCACGCTGATACGATTGGAGCAGGAGCTGCTCGAAACGCTCTACATCCCGGAGGCGCCACGATGAACTGGGTTCGCGAACAATTCACCTTCCACGACCTGCAACGCCTGCTCTTCAAGCTTGCCGAGCACGTCAAGGCCTTTCAGGGGCTCACGCCGGCGGAGATCAGCGAGCTGCTCGCCAATGCCGAGAAATGCACCTATCAGCCCGATGCGCCGATCGTCAAGGAAGGCAGCGTCGGCCATCACATGTACATCATCCTCGAAGGCGAAGCCGTCGTCTCGAAAAAGGGGCGCGACGGCGAAATCGAGCTCGCGCATCTTTTCTCGGCCGATAGCTTCGGCGAAATGGCGCTCGCCGACAACGAGGCGAGAAGCGCGACGGTGACGGCGCTCACACCCTGCGTGCTGGTGCGGCTCTCCGATCAGGTCATCAAGGCCAAGCCGGAGATTGGCATGAAGGTCTATCGCAACATCGCGCGCGTCCTCTCGGCGCGCCTGCGGCAGGCCGACGAGGCGCTCGCCTGGCGGCTGTGAGCGCCACGGGCCGTCCCGCCAGCGCCGACTTTCAGGGCGCGGCGCACAAATGCTCGATGATCGTGCGCACGCGGCCCATCGCCTCCTGCAATACGGCTTCGATCTCCTCGAAACGGATCAGGTGGCGCGAATCGCCCCGCCCCGCGGCCCAGTTCGCCACGGCGCAGATCGCCGCATAAGGCGTGGCGAGCTCGCGGGCGAGCGACGCCTCGGGCATGCCCGTCATGCCGACGATGTCGCAGCCATCGCGCGCCATGCGCTCGATCTCGGCGGCGGTTTCGAGCCGCGGCCCCTGGGTGGCGCCATAGACCGCCGCGCCGGCCACCGCCAGGCCGACGGCTTCGGCGGCGCACAGCAGGCGCTCGCGTAAAGCCGCGTCATAAGGCTCGGTGAAATCGATATGCGCGACGGGCGCCTCGCCGCCATCGAAGAAAGTCTGCGGCCGGCCGTAGGTATAGTCGATGATCTGGTGCGGCACGACGAGCGTGCCGGGCGAAAGATCGGCCCGGATGCCGCCCACCGAGGCGACCGAAATGATCTCGCGCGCGCCAGCGGCCTTGACGAGCGCCCACAGATTGGCGCGGTAATTGACGCGGTGGGGCGGAATCGTGTGGCCGTGGCCGTGGCGCGGCAAGAACACCACCTCGTGCGCACCGATGCGGCCGAAGACGAGCGGCCCCGAAGGCTCGCCATAAGGGGTGCGCACCACCTCGTGGCGCGAGATTTCAAGGCTCGCGAGCTGGGTGAGCCCGCTGCCGCCGATGATTGCCAGCATCTATCCTCTCTCCTGGGCGTTGAATGGCCCTCTGTTAGAATGCGCGGCCCTTTCGCTGCCTTGCTGCCATGTCCCGCGCCTTGCGCAACATCGCCATTATCGCCCACGTCGACCACGGCAAGACCACCCTCGTCGACCAGCTGCTGCGCCAATCCGGCACCTTCCGCGACCACCAGCAGGTCGCCGAACGCGTCATGGATTCGAACGAGCTCGAAAAGGAGCGCGGCATCACGATTTTGGCCAAGAACTGCGCGATCGACTGGCAAGGCACCCACATCAACATCGTCGACACGCCGGGCCACGCCGATTTCGGCGGCGAGGTCGAGCGCGTGCTGTCGATGGTCGATGGCGTGCTGCTGCTCGTCGATGCCGTCGAAGGGCCGATGCCGCAGACGCGCTTCGTGACCAAGAAGGCGCTCGCGCAAGGCTTGAAGCCGATCGTCGTCATCAACAAGATCGACCGGCCCGGCGCGCGCCCCGACTGGGTCATCGACCACACCTTCGACCTCTTCGATCGCTTGGGCGCCAGCGAAGAGCAGCTCGATTTTCCAGTCGTCTATGCTTCGGGCTTACACGGCTACGCGACGCTCAACGCCCACGAACCAGGCAGCGACATGCGGCCGCTCTTCGAAGCGATCCTGCGCCACGTGCCGCCGCCCAACGTCGATGCGGATGCGCCGCTCCAGTTGCAAATCTGCTCGCTCGACTACAGCTCCTATGTCGGCCGCATCGGCATCGGCCGCATCAAGCAGGGGCACCTGAAGCCTGGCCAGACCGTCGCGGTCATGTATGGCGATGAGCCGCGCGGCACGGCCAAGGTCGGCCAGGTATTCACCTTCCGCGGCCTCGAACGCACGCCGGTCGAAGAGGCCATCGCCGGCGACATCGTGCTCGTTACCGGCATCGAGCAGGTCGGCATCGGCGTGACCTTGTGCTCACCCGAGCAGCCGGCGGGCCTGCCGCCGATCAAGGTCGATGAACCAACGCTGACGATGAATTTCCAGGTCAACACCTCGCCCTTGGCCGGCAAGGAAGGTAAGTTCGTCACGAGCCGCCAGATCCGCGAGCGCCTCGAAAAGGAGCTAATGACGAACGTCGCATTGCGCGTCGCCGACACGGCGGACGCCGACGTCTTCGAGGTCTCCGGCCGCGGCGAACTGCATCTGACGATCCTGCTCGAAAACATGCGCCGCGAGGGCTTCGAGCTCGCCGTCTCGCGGCCGCGCGTCGTCGTGCGCGAAATCGATGGGATCAAGCAGGAGCCTTATGAGCTCCTCAGCATCGATGTCGAGGAAGCCCACCAGGGCGGCGTCATGGAAGAGCTCGGCCGCAGGAAGGGTGAGCTGCAGGACATGCAGCCCGACGGCAAGGGCCGCACCCGATTGGAGTACCGCATCCCGGCGCGGGGGCTCATCGGCTTCCAAGGGGAGTTCATGACGCTCACGCGCGGCACGGGCCTCATGAGCCATGTCTTCGACGATTATGGCCCCTGGGCTGGGCCGCTCGCCGAGCGCAGAAATGGCGTGCTCGTCTCGGCCGAAGATGGCAATGCGGTCGCCTACGCGCTCTGGAAGCTGCAAGAGCGCGGCCGCATGTTCGTCTCGCCGGGCGATCCGGTCTATGAAGGCATGATCATCGGCATCCACAGCCGCGACAACGATCTCGTCGTCAATCCGGTGCGCACCAAGCAGCTCACCAACATCCGCGCCGCCGGTAAGGACGAGGCGATCCAGCTCACCCCGCCGATCCGCCTCACGCTCGAATCCGCCGTCGAATTCATCGCCGACGACGAGCTCGTCGAGATCACGCCTAAATCGATCCGCTTACGCAAGCGCTACCTCAAGGCGCACGAGCGGCGCCGCGCCCATCGTGAGGAAGTGGCTGAATAGCCTTCCCCCCGCCGTTCGCCGCTGGCTGTGGCGAGCGGTCATCGCGGCGGCGCTCCTCTTGCTGATCGGCTGGCTTTCCTCGCCGACCGTGAGCCCCCTTTTGTGCAAGGTCTACGGTTGAAACTTTCACGGGCTTTCGGTAGTCTCAGCAGCAATTTCAACAACCATCGAGAGAGGGACACCATGCAACCGTTCGACATCGTCAGAGAAGCCCCTGCCGAATCGGTCGTACGCCAAAACCGCGTGCTGCGCAACACCTATGCGCTATTGGCGCTATCGATGCTGCCAACGGTGGCCGGTGCGCTGCTCGGCATCCAGCTCAAGTTCTCCTTCTTCGCCGGCAGCCCTGTGATCGGCTTTCTCGTCTTCCTCGCCATCGCCTTCGGCTTCTTCTGGGGCATCGAGCGCACCAAGCATAGCGGCATGGGTGTGGTGCTGCTCCTCGCCTTCACCTTCTTCATGGGCCTGATGCTCTCGCGCCTCTTGCAGGTGGCGCTGGGTTTTGCCAACGGCGGCATGCTGATCGCGCTCGCCGCCGGCGGCACCGGCGCGATCTTCTTTGCGCTGGCAGGCTTTGCGGCGACGACGAAGCGCGACTTCTCCAAGCTCGGCCAGTTCCTCTTCGCCGGCGTGATCCTGATCCTGCTTGCGGCGCTGGCCAATGCCTTCTTCCAGATCCCGGCCCTCGCGCTGGCGATCTCGGCGCTCGCCGTCGTGATTTTCTCCGCCTACATCCTCTACGACATCAACCGCATCGTGCAAGGCGGTGAAGACAACTACATCACGGCCACACTGGCCGTCTATCTCGACATCTACAACGTCTTCGCGAGCCTGTTGAACCTCTTGATGGCCTTCGGCGGCGAGAAAGACTGAATCACTGAAAAGTCGGCGCTGACGGGACGGCACCCTGCGGGGTGCCGTTCTCATTGGTGGCGCTCGAACAGCGCAATCGACTCGACGTGCGAGGTGTGCGGGAACATGTTGGCGATCCCCGCCGCCTTGAGCCGATAGCCCTTTTCATGCACGAGCACGGCGGCGTCGCGCGCGAGTGTCGCCGGGTTGCACGAGACATAGACGATGCGCGCGGGCGCATCGTCGCCGAACACCTTGACGAGCTCGATGGCCCCTTCGCGCGGCGGGTCGATCAGCATCTTGTCGAAGCGGCCCCAACCGGCCAGCTGCTCGGAGGTGACCGCGAAGAGGTTGGCGACGTGGTAGTCGATGCGCTCGGCCAGCCCGTTGGCGACGGCGTTTTCTCGCGCCCGCGCGATCAGCGGCGCGCTGCCCTCGACGCCGACGACCCGCGCGCCCACTCGTGCGATGGGCAGCGTGAAATTGCCCAAGCCGCAGAACATGTCGGCGATTCGCTCCCCCGGCCGCACGTCAAGCAGTCCCACGGCGCGGCGCACCAGCACGCGATTGATGTCGTGATTGACCTGCGTGAAATCGGTCGGCCGAAAGCGTAGAGAAACAGCGAAATCTGGCAGCCGATAGACGGGCCAGGGCGCATCGGCCGGATGGAAGGGCTGCGCCGTCTCCGGCCCGTCGAGCTGCAGCCACAGATGCACGCCATGCCGCTCGGCAAAATCGCGCAAACGCGCTTCATCCGCCGGCGTCAGCGCGGCGAGGATGCGCAAGACCAGCACGGGCGGGGCGTCACCGGCGGCAAGCTCGATCTGCGGTATTCGGTCAGGAATCGAGAGGCCGCCAATGAGCGCCTTGAGCTCGGGCAGCAAGGCGGAGATGGCCTCGGGCAGGATCGGGCAGGTCTCCATCACCGCGACGTAACTGCTCTTTTTCTCGTGAAAGCCAACCAAGACGCCGCCTTTTTTCGGCACGAGCCGCACGGAAAGCCGCGCACGGCGGCGATAATGCCAGGCGGGGCCGACAATCGGCGGCAGCAGCGAGGCTGGCTTCAACCGGGCGATGTGCCAGAAGGCATCTTCCAGCACGCGCTGCTTGACAGCCGCCTGGGCGAGCGGCTCAAGGTGCTGCATACTGCAGCCGCCGCAGACGCCGAAATGCGGGCAACGCGGCATGACGCGCTGGCTCGAAGGTTTGAGGATCGTCTCGAGACGCGCGATCTCATAACTCGGCTTCTTGCGCTCGCTCGTGTAGGCGACGCGCTCGCCCGGCAAGGCGCCTTCGATGAAGACGGCCTTGCCCTCGACATGGGCCACCCCCCGGCCTTCGTGATCCAGCGATTCGATCTCGGCAACGTTCATAGTTCCCGCCAGCTCAATCCTTCAGACTGGTTCGCCACCGCGATCCAATCGGCATGGCAGCCCAGCGCATCGGCAAGCGCCTGGCGTGCAAGGTGAGGCCGATTATTCTCCTCGGAAAGATGGGCGGCGACGACGTGCTTGAGCCGCTTGCCGCCGATCGCGCGCAACAGCTCCGCCGCCATGCCATTCTCGAGGTGGCCGAAGCCACCGGCGATGCGTTGTTTGAGCGGCGGCGGATAGCGGCCGCGCCAGAGCAGCTCGGCATCGTGATTGCATTCGAGCACCAGGGCGGCGCACTCGGCGAGCATCGCGACGATGTGGGGCGTGATGGCGCCTGCATCGGTGAGCACGCCAAGCCGTCGATCGCCATCGGAGAAGACGAACTGCGTCGGCTCGCGCGCATCGTGCGGCACTGGGAAAGGATGAATCTCGAGCGCGCCGATCGCAAAGGCCGTATGGCTGTCGAAGCGCAGCGCGGCATCGAGTCGCGCTGCCGCCGCGGTGCCGTGGCTAGCATACACCTGCCAGCCAAAGCGTGCGGCCGCGGCGGCCACGCCGCCGGCGTGATCGGCATGCTCATGGGTGACGAGCACCGCGTCGATCGACTCGGGTGCGACAGCGAGCCTTTCGAGCCGCCGCGCCGTCTCGCGCGGCGAAAAGCCGCAATCGACGAGCAAGCGCGTGCCTTCCGCCTCGACGAGGAGCGCATTGCCCTTGCTGCCACTGCCCAGCGAAGCAAAGCGGATCACTTCAGCTGATCGAAGAGCAGCGTGAGGATCTTCCTGGCCGTCTCGGAATTGTCGACGCCGCCTTCGCGCGTGAGCACCCGCACGCTGCTTTCCTCACCCTGCCCGACGACGTGGATGCGGTATTGCTGCTTGGTATCGACCTCGGGTTTGCCCTTGAAGAGATTGACGGGGTTAAGCCTAGAAAGCCAGCCCTTGTCGTCCTTCTTCGCCGTATCGGCCTCGGGATCGATGTAACGGACATAGTAGATGCCCTGCGAGCGGTCGCGATCCTCGACGGTGAAGCCGACGCGGTCGAGCGAGAGGCCGACGCGCCGCCAGGCGCGGTCGAAGGGCTCATGCACGATGAGCGTGCCCGCGCCGTCGGCGGCGCGCGAGAGCTTGGCGCGTTCTTCCTTGGGGCCCGCGGCGAGCAAGGTGTTGGCGCGCGCTTCCTCGACACCGAGCCGCACCATGAGGCGGCGCAGCATCTCGGCCTCGAGCTCCGGCTCGGGCGGGCGCGGCTGCCAGCGCGTCTGATCCTTGCCCTCGGTGACATAGACCTCGTACATACCGCGATGGCTGATGTAGATCTCGATGGTGCCGGGCTCGGCGCCCTTTTCGATGCGCGTGCGGAACTTGTCGCGCTCGGCGGTCGAATAGATGCTGTCGAAAACCTTGCCTAGCGTTGAGCGGATGATGTCCTGCGGCAGCTTGGCGCGGTTTTCGGCCCAATCGGTTTCCATGACGCCGGCCTCAGGAAGCTCGACATTGACGATGAAGCCGAGCTCCTGCCAGAACTCTTTGATCTGCGGCCACAGCTGCTCGGGCGTGCCGTTTACGACGAGCCAGCGCTGCGTGCCGGCGCGCTCGATGCGCATCTTATCGACGCTCGGCAGCACGGCGGGCGCCGTCGAGCTTGCCGTGCCCGCGCGCCGCTCGCCGATGTATTCCGAATAGGTGGCGGTGCTCCTCGGATTGATGTCCGGCACGGCATAGCGCTCGTCGCGCGAGGGCTGCGTGAGATCGGGCGGCACTTCGAGCGAAGGCAGCTTGCCGGCGCTCTTGTAGTCGATCTTTTTCGATTCGGGCAGGATGCCATCGAGGGAGGAGCAGGCGGCGAGGAGCGCCGCCGCGCCAAGAAGGGCGAAGCGGGTGAAATTCGTGTTCATGCGCGTTACGGTCAGAGAGAGATACCGGCCTGGGCGAGCGCTTGGCTCACGCGCGCCTGGCCATCTGCGGAGAGCGGCACGAGCGGCAAGCGCAGCCCCTCCTGAATGAGCCCCAGGCGGGCACAGGCCCATTTGACGGGGATCGGGTTCGCTTCGCAAAAGAGCTGCTTGTGCAGCCCCATGAGCCGCGCATTGATCGCGCGCGCGGCCTTCACCTCGCCAGACAGCGCGGCTTGCACCATCTCGTGCATCAAGCGGGGGGCGACGTTGCCGGTCACGGTAATCACACCGTGGCCGCCCAAAAGCAGCAAGGCGAGCGCCGTCGCATCATCGCCGCTATAGATGGCAAAGCCTTCCGGCGCGCGTTCGATGAGCTCGATGCCGCGCGCGATGTCGCCGGTGGCATCCTTGATGCCGACGATGCGAGGAATCTGAGCGAGCCGCAAGGTCGTCTCGTTGGCGAGATCCGCGACCGTGCGCCCCGGCACGTTGTAGAGGATCATGGGCAGCTCGACGGCCTCGGCGATCGCCTTGAAGTGGCGATAGAGCCCTTCTTGGGTCGGCTTGTTGTAATAGGGCACGACTGACAGATGCGCGGCTGCGCCGGCTTCCTTCGCGCAGCGCGCGAGCTCAATTGCCTCGGCGGTCGAATTCGCGCCGGTGCCGGCGATCACTGGGATGCGGCCGGCGGCGTGTTCGACGGCGGTGCGAATCAAGAGGCAATGTTCCTCCATATCGACGGTCGGCGACTCGCCTGTCGTGCCGACGACGACGAGGCCATCCGAGCCTTCCTGGATGTGCCAGTCGATCAGTTTCTTGAAGGCCGCGAGATCGAGTGCGCCATCAGCCGTCATCGGCGTGACGAGCGCGGGAAGAGAACCTTGGATCATGGAAAAACTCATCGTGGTTGAAAGTCCTTACAGTTCGGCGAGCGCCTTGATGTGCGCCGTGACGCTTCTTGCGAGCGCCGAGAGCGCATAGCCGCCTTCGAGCATCGAGACGATGCGCCCCTGGGCGCTGTGCTTTGCCACCTCGCAAAGCCGCTCGGTGACCCAAGCGTAGTCGGATTCGACGAGGCCTAGGGATGCCATGTCGTCTTCGTAATGGGCATCGAAGCCCGCTGAGATGAAGATCATCTCGGGTGCGAATTCAAAGAGGCGCGGCAGCCATTGTTCGGTGACGATGGCGCGGAAACCATCGCCGCGCGTGCCAGCCTTGACGGGCACGTTGAGCATGTTCGGCGCCGGGTTGTCGGTGCCAGAATAGGGATAGAAAGGGTGCTGGAAGATGCTCACCATCAGCACGCGTTCATCGTGCGAGAAGATGTCCTCGGTGCCATTGCCGTGATGGACGTCGAAATCGATGATCGCGACGCGCTTCAAACCCCAGACGTCCGTCGCATGGCGGGCGGCGATGGCGATGTTGTTGAAAAAGCAAAAGCCCATCGCGCGCGCGCGCTCGGCATGGTGCCCCGGCGGGCGCACGGCGCAGAAGGCGGCCGGCACTTCCCGCCGCATGACGAGATCGGTAGCAAGCACCCCCGCCCCTGCGGCACGCAGTGCGGCCTTCAGGGTGCCCGGGCTCATCGCCGTGTCTGGGTCGAGGTGATGAATCCCATGCTGCGGCGCGCTTTGCTCGATGTAATCGATGTAGCTCGCCGGATGCACGCGCAAGAGCTGCTCCCGCTCAGCGAGCGGCGCGTCGTGGAAGGAAAGGTAGATGTCGAGACCGGCGGCGATGAGGCGATCCTGGATCGCGCTGAGACGCTCGGGGCATTCGGGGTGGTGTGCCCCCATGTCGTGCAAGAGGCAGTCGCGATGGGTGATGAAGGCGATCGTCATGGGCGTGAAACGGGCGCGGCGGGGCTTCGCTTAGAATCGTCGAAAAACGACATTATGACCTTTTTCGAGGGTTTTTCGCATGCCCCCCACCCCACGGAATGCCTCGCTTCCCGCCGTCATCGCCGCCGCGAGCCAGATCATCCTCGGCAAGGAGCAACAAATCCGCCTCGCGCTTGCCTGCCTGCTCTCGCGCGGCCACCTCTTGATCGAGGATTTGCCGGGGGTGGGCAAGACCACGCTCGCCCATACGCTGGCGCGCCTCATGGGGCTCGAGTTTCAGCGCATTCAATTCACGAGCGATCTACTTCCCGCCGACATCCTCGGCGTCTCGGTTTATGACCGCACGAGCGGGGCCTTTCTCTTCCACCCCGGCCCCATCTTCACCCAGGTCGTGCTCGCCGATGAGATCAATCGCGCCACCCCCAAGGCGCAAAGCGCCCTGCTCGAGGCGATGGAGGAACGCCAAGTCACCGTCGAGGGTGAAACGCGCCGCCTGCCCGAGCCCTTCTTCGTCATCGCAACCCAGAACCCAGCCTTCCAGATCGGCACCTTCCCCTTGCCAGAATCGCAGCTCGACCGCTTCCTGATGCGCATCGCGCTCGGTTATCCCGATCGCGCCGCCGAGCGGGCGCTGCTTGCCGGCGAAGACCGGCGCCGGCTGCTTGCCAATCTCACGCCGGTGCTCACCGTCGAGGAATTGCTCGCCGCGCAAGCGCAAGTCGAGCAGATCCGCGTCGCCGCGCCGCTCCTCGACTACGTGCAGGCGCTCATCGATCACACGCGCGCAAGCCCCGAATGGCAACACGGCCTCTCACCGCGCGCGGGGCTGGGCCTGATCTCCGCCGCACGCGCCTGGGCCCTGCTCGAAGGCCGCGATTACGCACTGCCCGAAGACGTGCAAGCGGTGCTGCCGGCAGTGGCCGTGCATCGCCTCGTTCCCGCCGCCAATTTCGAAGGCAGCGGCGAGCGGCGCACGCCCGAGGCGGTCGCCCGCGCGCTCATCGAGGCCGTGCCGCTGCCCTAAGCACTCGCCATGCTCGCCGCGCTCTCCCGCGCGCTCTCCGAACGCTTCGCCGCCTGGGCATTGCGCCACCGCCCGCCCGCGGCCGGGCCGATCGTGCTCACTGAGCGGCGCATCTTTGTGCTGCCGACGCGCGCGGGCCTGCTCTATGCCCTCTCGCTCCTCGTCATGCTCGTCGGGGCGATCAACTACAACCTCTCGCTCGGCTACGCGCTCGTCTTCCTGCTCGCCGGCCTCGGCGTAGTAACGATCCTCTACACCTTCCGCAATCTCCTCGGGCTCGTCCTCACCGCCGGCGCCCCCGCGCCGGTGTTCGCCGGCGAGATCGCTCATTTTCCGCTCCATCTTGTCGACAGGCGCGGCCGCGCACGCCACATGATTCGAATCGGCTTTTCTGAAACGCCGCCGCAGACGGCCTCCGTGCCCGCCGGGGGCGAGGTGCGCGTGCTCCTGCCTTGCCCCGCGCCGCGGCGCGGGCGGCTCGCGATGCCGCGCGCGACGATCGAGACCGTCTGGCCACTCGGCCTTGTGCGCGCCTGGGCCTATGCCGCGCCCGCCGTCACCTGCCTCGTCTATCCGCGTCCCGCCGAGGCCGTCTGGCCAGCGCCGACTTTCAGCGCCGCGGCTGCCGGGCGCCAGCCGCACGACAGCGGCGAGGAGGACTTCGCTGGCTTACGCCCTCACCAACCGGGAGACTCGCTGCGCCATATCGCCTGGAAAGCCGCCGCGCGCTTAGGTCCGCAAGCACCGCTGGCCACCAAGCAGTTTGCCGGCACAACCGCCCCTTCCGCCTGGTTCGACTGGCGGCAACTACCAGAACATCTCGATGTCGAGATGCGGCTATCCATCCTCGCGCGTTGGGTGCTCGACGCGGAAGCCGCGGGGCTTGCCTGGGGCCTGCGCCTGCCGGGCCGCGAGATCGGCCTCGCTCACGGCTCCCAGCACCTGCACGCCTGCCTCAAGGCGCTAGCACTCTATGAACTCCGCGAGCCTGTGACTGACGACAGGCAAGCTCTTCGCGAGTTTTGAGTTCGAGCAGCTCAAAGCGTTCGACACATGAATGCCGTGCGCGCCGAGATCGCCACCGGGGAAAGGCAACAGCGGCGGTGACGCAGGCGGCAAGCTTGCCGCATGACGAAGCCGTAACGACTGTGGCATGATTCGCACCCAAAAAGGGAGGAATCATGTCCGACGAGCTTCTCGCCGCTTCCTGCCGGGTCGCGCTGGCGGGCCTGTTGCACGACCTGGGCAAATTCGCCGAGCGCGCCCGGCTTGCCTGCGCCCCGGAACGTCTGGAAACCTGGAAGCAGCTCGACTGCCCGCACTGGGACGGACGGCCAAGCCACATCCATGCCGCCTACACCACGGCCGGCTTCATGGCCATCGAGCACTTGCTGCCCCGGCGCGAACAGATCATGGCGGCGCCCTTCGCCGGGCCGAACGTGCCGGAAGCCGATGATTCGCTGATCAACGCTGCCGCTCGTCATCACAGGCCGGAGACCTTCCTGCAATGGATCATCGCCACCGCCGACCGCCTGGCTTCCGGTTTCGAGCGCAGCGAATTCGAGCGTTACAACCAGGCCGAGGAAGGCACGGCCACCGGCAAGAACCACTATCAGGCGCGGCTGCTTTCCCTCTTCGAGGCGATCACGCCGGACGGGCCGCGCCGTCCGGAAAGTGCTGACTTTTGCCTGCCGCTTGCTCCGCTCTCGCCGGCGACGATCTTTCCTGCCCGCCGCCGCGAGATCGAACCGAACGACAACCCGCAAGCGCAGGCCGAATATGCCGCGCTCTGGCAAGGTTTCATCGCCGCGCTGGAACGGATCCCGGCCAGCCATCGCGACAATCTGCCCTTGTGGTTGGATCACTTCGATGCCGCCTGGCTCGCCTACACCCACGCCATTCCGAGCGCCACGGCGGGCAAGACCAAACCCGATGTGTCGCTCTACGATCACAGCAAGGCCGTCGCGGCACTTGCCGTCGCGCTCTGGCGCTGGCATGAGGCACACGGAAAAGTCGGCGCTGGCGAGACGGCGGCGCTCAAGGCGCAGAGCGACTGGGATGTGGAGAAATTCCTGCTCATCCAGGGCGACTTTTCCGGCATCCAGGATTTCATCTTCGCCGAGGGCGGGCAGACGCAAAAGAAGGCCGCGAGCATCTTGCGCGGCCGCTCGTTCCAGGTTTCCTTGCTCTCCGAGCTTGCGGCGCTCGCCGTGCTCGAAGCGCTCTCATTGCCACCTACGAGCCAGATCGTCAATGCCGCCGGCAAATTCCTCATCGTCGCGGCGAACACACCGCAGGCGCGGGAAAAGATCGCCGAAGTCAAGGCGAGGCTCGATGCCTGGTTCATCGAGCACACCTTTGGCGAATCGGGCATCACGCTTGTGAGCCTGCCGGCCTCCAGCACCGACTTCACGGCGCAGAACTTCACCGCGCTGATCGAGCGGCTGTTTGCCCGGCTCGAGCGCGCCAAGCTCGCGCGCTTTGCGCTCGTCGCAAACGAAGCCTCGCCGATCCTGGAGAGCGATTTCTCGCAAGGGGCCTGCGCCTTCGATGGCCGCCGGCCGGCGCAAACGACGATCGAGGGCCTACCGGCGAGCCTCCTTGCCGCCGACCAGATCACGATCGGCAAACGCCTGGCCGATCCGGCCTATTCGCGGCTGTTGATCGCCCGTCAGGAGGCCGAACTGTGGGCTTCCCGGCTCGTGACGCCTCTTAAGCTCGATTATTTCGGCTACCGCATCGCCTTTGCCCGCGATGAAGAGCTCGCCGGCCGCTTTGGCGAGCTGGCGCAAAAGAGCGAGCTTCTGCGCTGCTGGGACATGGCCTTGCCTGCCCAGTTTGATGCGCCGCTTTTCAATGGCTATGCCCGCCGCGAGATCAACGCCTTCATTCCGACCGGTGAGCACGCAGCCCCCATCGAGCTCGACCACATTGCCTCGCAAGATGAGGGGGTCGAGGCACTCGCCGTCCTCAAAGGCGACGTCGATCATCTCGGCGCGATCTTCCAGCGCGGCATCGCGCCGCACACCTTCGCGCGCATGGCGAGCCTCTCGCGCCAAATGAACGCCTTCTTCGCCATCCATCTGCCCGCGCTGTGCCGCCAGGAATTTCCTTACACCTACACGGTGTTCGCCGGGGGGGATGACTTCTTCTTGATCGGGCCGTGGCACCAGACACAATCGCTCGCCCGCCGCATGCGGCAAGAATTCCGCCGTTTCGAGGCCGAGAATCCGACGCTCACCTTTTCCGCGGGGCTGGTGCTCGTCAAGCCCGGCTTCCCGATCCGGCAGCTCGCGCGCGAGGCCGAGGCGCGGCTCGATGAGGCCAAGGGCGCCGGCCGCGACCGTCTTACCAGCCACGGCGTCATCGCCCCCTGGCCAATGATCGAAAAAACGGCCGAGTTCGAACAGTGGCTCAGCGAGCGGCGCACGCTCGATGGTTTTTCCACTGGCTTCGTCTATCGGCTGCTTAAGCTCGCCGAAATGGCGGCCAGCAGAAGGCCGGAAGATGCGATCTGGCAGGCATGGCTCGCCTATCGCGTCAAACGCTTCGTCGTCGATCGGCTACCGAAAGAGCGCCGCCTGACGGCACAGACCGAAATCGCCGGCGCGCTGCGCAACCATTTGCTCACGGGCAAGCTTGCCGCGCGCATTGCCATCGAAAACCATCTGTATCTTCACCGCGAGAGGAGAACTGGATGAGCCCGACGCCGCAATATCAAAGTCAAAGACAGCCACCGCAGCATGCCGGTCGCCCCGCCGGTCGGGAGCGCGATCAACGATCGTCCCAGTCCACGATCGACACGAGCCGCATCCGTTTCGGCGAGGAGATCGATCCGCTCCTCTATGCCGACATCGCGCAGCAGACGGCCCAAGCCATTGCCGGCGCTGGCAAGCGCGAGCAAAACAAGAGCACGCAATTGCGCCGTTTCTACGACGAGCTCATTTTGTGGAACGAGAAGATCAACGGCTCAGGCAATGCAGAAGAACGGGCGCACCGCTATGCAGAACTCGTGCCGCTCGTCAAGATGCTCAAGGCGAAAGTGACCTATGCCAAAGGGCGCGGGCATGTCGATGAGAATTTCGAGACGCTGTTTTGCCACGTCATCGACGCCATCCGGGATGCCAAGACGCTCGAGCAGGCCAAGCTCTTCATGGAAGCCTTCATGGGCTTTTACAAGGCGACCGCCAAGGGATGAAAGGGGACAGAAGATGCAATTGATGAAGATCGCGCAACTTTCCGGCCGCATTCGGCTTTTGACGGGACTGCACATCGGCGCAGGTGATGCCGAGATGCACATCGGCGGCACCGACAACCCGGTGCTGCGCCATCCCTACACGCGCCGCCCCTACATTCCGGGCTCCAGCCTCAAGGGCAAGATGAGAAGCCTGCTCGAATGGAAGACTGGCGCGGTCAAGCCCGAGCCCTTGGGGTTTGCCGATTACGCGGCCCACGGCAAACGCGCCGACATCGCGGCGATCTTGAAGCTCTTCGGCGTCTCGGGGGGCGATAAGCTGAGCGAAGCGGAGGCGCAAGAGATCGGCCCGAGCCGGCTCGCCTTCTGGGATTGCGAGCTGCTCGACGAATGGGCGCGGCCACTCGAGGAGGCGAACCAACCGCTCACCGAAGTGAAGAGCGAAAACCGCATCGATCGCATCCGCGGCGTGGCCGAGCATCCGCGCAACACCGAGCGCGTTCCCGCGGGCGCGGAATTCGAATTTCGCCTCTCGATCAAGCAGCTCGATGGCGATGATCTGCTCGATACCGTCAAAATAGGACTGCGGCTCATCGAGTTCGATGGGCTGGGCGGCTCGATCTCGCGCGGCTATGGCAAGGTCAAGTTTGTCGATTTGACCTGCGATGGCGAGCCCTTCCCGCTGCCAGCCGATCCGTTTGCCGCATGATCGCCCTGACGCTGAGACTCAAGCCGCTGACGGCCTTTGCCACGCCGCTCATCGGCGATACCCTCTTCGGCCAGCTCTGCTGGGCGATCCGCCATGGCTGGGGCGAAGCGCGGCTCAGGGCACTCCTTGCCGGCTATCTGGAAGACCGTCCATTCCTCGTCGTCTCGGATGCCTTTCCCGCCGGCTTCGTGCCACTCCCTCATCTGCCGGCGCGTTTCTGGCAAGGGGCGAGCGATGATCCCAAGGCGCGCAAGGCGCTCAAAAAGGTCGCCTGGGTCGCGCATGAGCTCTTGCCTCAGCCATTGCCGGAATGGCAGCGGCTCGCCAAAGAGCGCCGTCCCGCCAGCGCCGATCCATGCGCTCGCATGCAGCCGAGAAACAGCCTCAACCGCTTGACGCTTTGCACCGCCGAAGGGGAAGGGTTTTCGCCTTACAGCGTGCGCCAGCGCTGGTATGGCGATGGGGCGCAGCTCGAGGTGCATCTGCGGCTGGACGAAACACGCTTGACGCGCGATGAGCTGCATCAAGCTTTCGTTGCCTTGGGTGCGATGGGCTTTGGCAAAGACGCCAACGTGGGCCTCGGCAAGTTCGCCGTGGAAGCGCTCTCTCCTTCGCCGCTTGCTGGGCAGCCTGAGGCGAACGCCTGGCTTGCCTTGGCCCCCTGTGCGCCGCAGGGCTGTGGTTTTGATGCGGCGAAGAGCTTTTACAAACCCTTCACACGCTACGGCCGGCATGGCGATTACGCCGCGCGCCTAGGCAACGCCTTCAAGACGCCGCTATTGCTTGCCGCCGCCGGCGCCGTGTTTGCAGCGCCGCCCGATGAAGATTTCGCACGCGGCTACATCGGCCAAGGGCTTGGCGGCGAGAAGCGTCTCTCGAAGGTGCTATCTGGAACCGTGCATCAAGGCTATGCCCCGGCGCTGCCGATCCGTCTGCCAGAGGAGTGGGCATGAAGTTTCTCGAAACCTTCGATCTCGTCATCTCCACCCTCTCGCCGGTGCATATCGGCTGTGGCGAGGATTACGAGCCGACGAATTACGTCATCGAAAATAAATCGCTCTATGCCTTCGATCCGGTGCGGCTCATCACAAAGCTAGAAGCAAGCGCACGCGAGGAATTGCTGCGCCTACTCGATAAGCCGCAGCCTTTGCTCGCTCTGCAGCGCTTCTTTTTCCGCCACCGCGAGCTGGCGATGGAGCTCTCTAGCCACCAGGTGCCGCTAGCTGAGGCCGCAGCGGATTTTTACGCCAGCCGTATCGGGCAGGTTGCGCAGCGCGAAGGCGGCGGCAAGCAGGTGCTCAACAAGCTCGAAATCGCCCGCACCGCCTTCGATCCGATCAGCCAATTGCCGATTCTGCCTGGATCGAGCCTCAAAGGTGCGATGCGCACGGCGTTGCTCGAATGGCTGCGGGCGCAAAGTAACAAAGGCTTCCCATTGGCCAACCCGGCCAATCATCGCGAGGCGAGCCGTTTCGCCAATGAGATGGAAGCCGATCTACTGGAGGGCAGCTTCGAGACCGATCCCATGCGGCTCATCAAGATCGCCGATGCTCACTTTGTCCCCGGCAGCTACAAAGCGAAGAATGCCCAAGGCGAAGAAATCCAGCGCGAGCGGCAGGCTCGTACCATTCTCTTTCAAGCCAATCGCAAGAAGCGCCCCAACCAATTCGATGCCCGCGGCAGCATCGAAACGCTCGTCGAATGCGTGCCTGCCAGTCAGCCGAGGGCCTTTGTCACGCAACTCGTCATCGAACAAAAAGCCAATCGAGGGGAGAAGACGCCTAAGCGCCAGTTTGATTTCGCAACCTTGGCCAGCGCCTGTCACCGTTTTTACTTCGCTCGCTTCGAGCAGGAGCTCGCCTTGCTCGAAGCCAATCAATACGTGAGCTCAGCTTGGGCGCAAAACGCCAGAAACCGCCTCTCACCCTCAGGCCTTTGGGGCAAGGCGATTGCCGAAGGCCGCGGTTTTTTGCTACGCATCGGGCGGCACTCCGGCGCGGAAAGCGTCACCATCGATGCGCCGCGCAAGATCAAGATCTTGAAAGGCAAGGACAACCCGCCCGACTGGGCCAGCGAAGCAACCACCCTCTGGCTTGCCGCCAATGAACCCAAGGCCAGCGGCGGCATGTGGCCTTTTGGCTGGGTATTCGTTCAGCTGAAGTAATGCTCGATGCTTGTACCGCCCTCAATTTTCTGGACACTGATTTGCGGCTCATGTTGCCTTCCGGATGGCATAAGCCTGTCGGGTTGCAAGGGGTGACTTGAAGCCCAGTTCCCCTGCGCCCGCTACCGTCGCGATTTTGCGGTGGTTACGCCGCTCCAACGGTTCCACCTTGCGCGCGTCCTGGTCGGTCACTACAATCAATTTATGCCATTTTTTGGAAGAAATGTCATGAACACTGCGATAATGTCACAAGGCGGCCGTGTGGTCGTCCCGAAGCAATTCCGCGAAAAGCTTGGCGTCAAGGCAGGTGATGAGGTGATCTGGACGGAAGTCGATGGACAGATCGTGCTCACGTCACGCAGACTGCAGCTCGAGCAGGCGCGGCGCTTTTTCGACCAGCTCATGGCCGATTACCAGGGTGGCTCGCTGGCCGATGAGCTGATCGCCGAGCGGCGCACCGAGGCATCCCGGGAGAGCCCGGCGTGAGCTATGTGCTCGACGCTTCGGCCGTGCTGGCGTGGATTCTCAAGGAGCCGGGCAGCGAGCGCGTGCACGCATTGATGGCAACGGGCCAATGCCTGCTCTCCAGCGTCAATGCGGCCGAGATCGTCGCCAAGCTTGCGGATGCGAACCGTCCTGCCGCAGCCTTACGCCAGGTCATCGCGCACATCGGCGCCGAATGCATTCCCTTCGATGTTGCGCAGGCCACCGAGACGGGACTTTTACGTCCGCTGACTCGACATCTAGGCCTGTCGCTCGGTGACCGGGCGTGTCTTGCACTCGCCCGGCTACATGATGCAACCGTCGTCACCGCCGACCGCCCCTGGCTCGAACTCGCCCACCCTTTGGGCCTCACCATCGAGTGCATCCGCCCGTGAATCTCTCCCTCCCCCTCGCCCGCTACCGCCTCGAATTCGCGGTCACGCGCCCCGTGCATCTGCCGGCCTATGCGGGCTCCACGCTGCGCGGCGCCTGGGGCGGGGCCTTGCGCGCGGCTTCCTGTATGACGAAGCAGCCGGCCTGCGAAGGCTGTCCGCTCCTGGCGACTTGCCCCTACGCGGCGATCTTCGAAACGCGGCCGCCCGAAACAGGCGCCAGCCTGCAAGACTTCTCGCAGGTGCCCAAGCCCTATGTGATCGAGCCGCCCGTCATGGGCGAGCGCGATTATGCGGTGGGCGAAACGCTCGCCTTTCACATCGTGCTCGCCGGCCGGGCGCTCGAACACCTGCCACTCATCCTTTGGGCGCATGTGAAAGCCTTCCGGCGCGGCGTCGGCAAGGGTGAGGGCACGGCGGAGCTCGTGCGCGTCGTCCATGAAGGAGAGACTGAAACGACGATCCTCGATGGGCCCGAAGGCAGCCTCCTCGCGCACGCGCCTGCCGTCCCGCCCGCGCCGACTTTGGGCGAGGCGGCGACCTTGCGCTTTCACACCCCCCTGCGGCTGCAAACCAATGGCCGGCGCGCGACCGTCGAAGAACACACGGCGCGAAAGCTCTTGATGGCGCTCGTGCGGCGCATTGCGCTACTTGCCGAATTCCACGGCAGCGGCCGGCTCGATCTCGATTTTCGCGACCTCGCGCACCGTGCCGAGGCAATCGAGAGCCGCCAGCAACTCCGCTGGCTGGACTGGACGCGCTATTCCTCGCGGCAGCAGAAGAAGATGGATCTCGGCGGCGTCGTCGGCGAGTGGACGCTCTGCGGCGATCTTGCCCCGTTCGCACCCTTCCTGCACCTCGGGCAATGGCTGCATGTGGGCAAGGAAGCCACCTTCGGCCTGGGCGGCTACCGGCTGGCGGCTTGACGGCTGCCAGAGATTTCCTATACTGACATCTCAGTGATCATATGGAGAAATAATCATGATCCAGATGAAAATGTCAGAAGGTGGTCGAGTTGTCATCCCGGCAGAAATACGCCAGGCTCTTGGTCTCAAGGAAGGCGATCCCGTGCTGTTCGAAATGCGCGATGGCGAGGCGGTGATCACCTCGCGGCGGGCGCAATTGGAACGGGCGCGGGCGCTGGTGCGCCGCTACGTTCCGGCGGATGTCTCCTTGGTCGACGAATTGATCGCCGAGCGTCGCGCCGAGGCCGCACGTGAGTGAATTCGTGCTCGATGCCTCTGCCATGCTCGCCTGTTTGAATGGCGAGACGGGCGGCGACGAAGTGGCGCGGCTGACGAGCGAAGAGCGCTGCCTGGCTACGGCTGTCAATTGGGCCGAAGTGCTTTCGAAGCTCATGGAATGGGGGATGTCCTCCGCCGAGGCGTTCGAGGCGGCTTCGAGCCTTTCCATCGAAGTGGTCGCCTTCGATGCCGGTCTGGCGCGCCGTTGCGCCGAATTGCGGCCGCTGACGCGCGCACAGGGCCTTTCCCTGGGCGATCGCGCCTGTCTTGCGCTCGCCGAACGCTTGCGCGTCCCCGTACTCACCGCCGACCGCCCCGGGCTCGAACTCGCCGGCCCCCTGAACCTCGAGATCCGCTGCATCCGGCCGGAAACGAACTGAATGACCACCTATTTCGTCACCCGCCACCCCGGCGCGCTCGATTGGGCGAGGGCCGCCCAGGTCGCCTACGATGAGCACGTCGCCCATCTCGATCCGGCCATCCTGAAAGCCGGTGATGTCGTCATCGGCTCGCTGCCAGTGCATCTCGCCGCCGAAGTCTGCGCGCGCGGCGCGCGTTACTTCAACCTCTCGCTCGATCTGCCGGCCAGCTTGCGCGGGCGGGAACTCGATGCGGAAACGCTCGCCCGGCTCGATGCGCGGCTGGAGGAATACCGCATCACGAAACCGAAGGAGGCCGGATGAAGCTCATCGTCTCGACTTGCGGCACGAGTCTGCTCACCAATCTTGCCGGCGAGCAGCGCAGCCTGGTAACCCGTCATGCCAACGCCAAACACGCCGAGGACGTACCGGTGGATGCCCGCCAGACCCTGCAAGCGCTCATCGACGCGGCCCGCGAGCGCATGCAGGCAGCCGATGCCAGCGAGCGCGCCAAACTCTCCGCCGAATACAATGGATTGGTCTGCTACTATGGCCCGCGTTTCGCGCCCGAAGACCAGCACTGGCTGATCGCCACCGATACCTGGCTTGGGCAGGCGACGGCGGGCATCCTCGCCGAAGTGCTTGGCGAGCGCGCGCAAGTCAAGCGCATCCCCGATCTGCGCACCGAAGATTTGCCGGCGTTTCGTCTCGCCATGGCCGCGCTCGTGCGGCTGTGCGCCGAGGAAATCCGGCCGCTCGGTCTGCCGGTGGTCTTCAACCTCACCGGCGGCTTCAAGAGCGTGCAAGGCTTCATGCAAGCGCTCGGCATGCTCTATGCCGACGAGACCGTCTATGTCTTCGAAAGCAGCCAAGAACTGTTGCGCCTGCCGCGCCTGCCTATCCGGCTCGATGCCGAAGCGACGGTGCGCGCCACGCTGCCGCTGTGGCGGCGGCTCGAGGCCGGCCTGCCGGTGATGGCGGATAAAGCTCGAGGCATTCCGGAAATCTTCCTCCTCGTCCTCGACGGTCAGGTCGCACTCTCGGAATGGGGCGAGCTCGTCTGGCGGGAGGTGCGGGATGGTCTGCTCTCCGAACAACTCTGGCCGCCCATCGACGACAAGCTGCGCTTTGGCCCCGATTTCGAGCGCAGCACGCGCGAGTGCTCCGCCGACGAACGGCGCCAGATCAACGAGCGCATCGGCGAACTCGCCCGCCACCTCCACGACCCTGGTTTCAATCCGCGCCGGCTGGACTTCAAGAAACTTGCCCAGCCGCATCAGGGCTCGACCCACGAATGCGATGCCTGGGCGCAAGGCGGCGCCAAACGGCTCTTCGGCCATTTCGAAGGGGGCGTGTTCGTCCTCGACCGGCTGGCACGGGGGCTACACTAAAAACGCCTGGCCAGCCATCCTGCTCCTTTGCATCCGCCACAAAAACGCACCCATCCCTCCTTGTTGTATTACCAACCGGCAGACAGTATTATCTGCGCCATGAACACCCTGACCATCAAGATTCCCGAGCGGCTCGAAAGCGAAATCGCCGCCGCCAGCGCCGCCGAGCATGTCAGCAAGTCGGCGCTGGTGCGGCGCGCGCTGGAAACCTATCTGGCCCAGCGCAAGGCCGCGCCAGGAGGGGCGCCATCGGCGCTGGAGCGCGCCGGCGAACTCGTCGGCTGCTTCGAAGGGGGGCCTGCGGATCTCGCCTCCAACCCCGCGCATCTCGCCGACTTCGGCAAGGATTGATGCATCTCATCCTCGATACCGGCCCCTGGGTAGCGCTGATGTGCCGGGATGAGCGGCATCACGAATGGGCCAAGGCGCAATTCGCGCGTGCCGAGACCTTGCTCACCTGCGAGGCGGTCGTCGCCGAAACCTGCTTCCTGCTCGCTCGCGCCGGCTTCGACCCGGCCAAGGCGCTCGCCTTCATCGAGCGCGGCATCGTCCGCATGGGGCTATCGCTGGCCGAGGAAATCACCGCCGTGCGCCAGTTGTTCGAGCGCTACGACAACGTGCCCGCCTCGCTCGCGGACGCCTGCCTGATCCGCATGAGCGAGCTTTACGAACCCTGCCGCGTGCTCACGCTCGATGGCGACTTCCGCATCTATCGCCGGCATGGCCGCAAGACGATCCCGCTGATCCTGCCCGATTGACGGCAAGCTTGCCATGCCGTCTGATGAGCGCCGACTTTGGCTAATCTATGTGGCATGAAAGCGCCGCACGAATTTTCCCGCCGCATCCTGCTCTGCGTGACCGGTCTCTCCCCGCAGATCGTCACCGAGACGCTCTACGCGCTCGCCCACGCCCAACCCGCCTTCATCCCGACCGAAGTGCATCTCGTCACCACGCTGGAAGGGGCGCGGCTTGCCAAGGCGGCGCTCCTTCACCCCGACGGCGGACAGTTCCATGCGCTGCTTTCCGACTACCCGCAGCTCGGCCGGCCCCGCTTCGACGAGGCGAACATCCACGTCATCGCGGGACCGGACGGGGCGGCGCTCGCCGACATCCGCACGCCCGCAGAAAACGCCTGCGCCGCGGATGCCATCACCGCGGTCATGGCGCGCCTCACGCAAGACGAGGATGCGGCGCTGCACGTCTCGATCGCCGGCGGCAGGAAGACGATGGGCTTTTATCTCGGCTATGCCTTCTCGCTTTACGCCCGGCCGCAGGATCGGCTCTCGCACGTGCTCGTCTCCGCGCCCTTCGAATCGCACCCGGAATTCTTCTTTCCACCGGCGAATCCGAAGCGCCTGACCACGCGCGACAACCGCCACATCGACACCGCCGAAGCGCTCGTCACTCTCGCCGAGATTCCGGTGGTGCTCCTGCGCCACGGCCTGCCGCAAGGCTTGCGCGAAGGACGCGCGGGCTACATCGAGACAGTCTCGGCGCTTAACGCCAGCTTCGGCCCGCCCCGGCTCGAAATCGACCTCGCCGCGCGCCAGGCCCGCTGCGGCGGTCGCGTGCTCGAACTCAAGCCCGCGCTGCTGGCCTGGCTGGCCTTCTGGGCGCAGACGGCGCTCGATGGCCGGCCCATGCGCACCTGGCGCGACATCGACCCCGCAGAATTCCTGCGCCCCTACGCCCGCGTCGTCGGCCGCGATGCGGTGGCTTTCGAAGCGGCGCAACGGCGGCTGAAAGATGGCATGGAAAAGGAATTCTTCGAGCAGAACAACTCCAAGCTCGAAAGCGCGCTCAAGGCCGCCCTCGGCCCCGCCGCCGCGCCGTATCTGCTCGCCCGCGCCGGGCGGAAACCCCATACGCAGCGCGGCCTGGCACTGCCTGCGGAAGCCATTGCGCTCATCTGACCGGCAAGCTTGCCGTGCCGTCTGATGAGCGCCGACTTTTCTAAGATGACGGCATGGACACGCAACGCCTGCTCACCCTCGTCGCCTATGACATCTGCGAGCCCAAGCGCTTGCACAAGGTCTGCCGCTACCTTACCGGCTACAAGGTGGCGGGGCAGAAGTCCGTCTTCGAGCTGTGGGTGACGCCGGCGGAATTGCTGCGCATCCGCGCCGATCTCGAAGAACTCATCGACCCGGATGAAGACCGCGTGCATTTCCTCGGCCTCGACCCGCGCATGAAGCCGCAGCTTTTCGGCCGCGCCACACATTTCACCGAGCACTTCTTCGCCATCGTCTGAGTCATGAGCAGCCTCTTCGTCGACCGCCGCGGCGTGGCGCTGGAACTCGAAGGCGGCGCCATCGTGTTCCGCGAAAACAATGAACGCATCGGCACCGTGCCCATCGCGCCCCTGACGCGCGTCTTCCTGCGCGGCGATGTGACGCTCTCGGCGAGCCTTTTGGGCAAGCTCGGCGAACAGGGTGTCGGCGTCGTGGTGCTCTCGGGCCGGGTTGGCAAGCCCAGTCTCATGCTCGCCCGCCCGCACAACGACGCTTCGCGCCGCGTCGCACAGGTCAAAAAGAGCCTCGATGAAGATTTTTGCCTGGCCTTCGCGCGCGCGCTGATCGAGCGCAAGATCGAGCGGCAGATCGAATGGTTCGACGCTTTGCGCGCCCGCGACATGCAGGCCCGCTATGAGCTCACCCACGCCATGGAGCTGCTCAAAGCGCACCAGCGCCGTCTTGCCAGCGCCGACTCGCTCCCACGGCTGCGCGGCATCGAAGGCGCGGCCGCGGCCTGCTACTTCGACGGCCTTAAGGCCGTCGTGCCGGAATCCTGGCATTTCAAGAGCCGCAACCGCCGGCCGCCGAAAGACCCCTTCAATGCGCTCCTGTCGCTCACCTACACGCTCGCCCATGCGGAACTGGCCATCGCCCTTTACGGTGCCGGTTTCGACCCTTACGTCGGCTTCTATCACGCGCTCGACTTCGGCCGCGAATCGCTCGCTTCTGACCTGCTCGAAGCCGTGCGGCCCCTGTGCGACCGCTTCTGCCTCAGGCTCGTCAAAGAGCAGACCCTCTCGGCGCGCGACGATTTTTCGACCACCGAATCCGGCTGCCTGCTCGGCAAGGCGGGGCGGGCGCGTTACTACGCGGCCTATGAAGGCTATAGCGAAGTGCTGCGTGCGGGCATCGCGGCCGAAGTGGATGCGCTCTCCGAGCGCATCGGCCATGCCAGCGAAGCGTCATCGTGCAATCACGACGAGGCATCGAGCGGGGATTTCGCATGAGCGAATACGTCATCTGCTACGACATCGCTCACCCCAAGCGGCTTAGCCGCGTGTTCCGCTACCTCAAGAAGCGGGCCTTTCCCTTGCAGTATTCGGTATTCCTCTTCGTCGGAGATGAGCGGCAACTCGAACGGCTGCTCGAAGGATTGCAGCCGCTCATCGACGGGAAAGAAGACGATCTGCGCGCCTATCCCTTGCCCCGCCGCGGCCTCAAGGCGCGGCTCGGGCGCGCCTGCCTGCCGGAAGGCATCCAGTGGAGCGGCCTGCCGGCGGCGTGGTAAAGCCCATTGACAACGCCCACCGCGATTGGCGAAGATGCGCAAGTCAGCATTCGAGGAAGCGAAACCGCCAGAAAGGAAGACAAGTGCCGGCCTTGAGAAGACTTTCCAGACCAGTTGCCGTAGCGCGTTGTTTCGGCGTCAGTTTTCTGGCGCTCGCGATTCCCAAAATGCCCTGATTTCAAAGGGATTGAGACATGGGCACCGACGCCATAGCGCGCATCGTCATGCATTCCCAAAATGCCCTGATTTCAAAGGGATTGAGACGTCATGTCGGCCATCAGGCTTCGTCCTTTTGGAAAATTCCCAAAATGCCCTGATTTCAAAGGGATTGAGACCCTCGACACCAGCCAACAGCTGCTCGATCTCATCAATTCCCAAAATGCCCTGATTTCAAAGGGATTGAGACCGCACAGAGGCGCTCCACTCGCACAGGTCGTCGCATTCCCAAAATGCCCTGATTTCAAAGGGATTGAGACTGGTGGCCTGGTCAGTTACTCCCGGCCCTTGTAGATTCCCAAAATGCCCTGATTTCAAAGGGATTGAGACTTTTCTGGCGGAACATGTCCGCCGGGTCGTTCCATTCCCAAAATGCCCTGAGTTCAAAGGGATTGAGACTCCGATTCCGTCTCGGGCCGGGACTGACGCGCCCGATTCCCAAAATGCCCTGATTTCAAAGGGATTGAGACACGCCACCTCTTCGACTTCGATGGCCGGCGCGGCATTCCCAAAATGCCCTGATTTCAAAGGGATTGAGACCATGCGAGAGAACCCGATGTCATCCATGTATTCAATTCCCAAAATGCCCTGATTTCAAAGGGATTGAGACCCACGCCGACGGAGGTCGATTACACCCTGCCGATTCCCAAAATGCCCTGATTTCAAAGGGATTGAGACACAACGAAGAAGAAAATTCTTCGCTGGCCGCCTGAATTCCCAAAATGCCCTGATTTCAAAGGGATTGAGACGCAACCGTAACTGTCTCTTATACACATCT
>JAOAHQ010000027.1 GCA_026415155.1 Rhodocyclaceae bacterium | reverse complement strand
TTGAAGCTGTTGAGCGCGAAGGGGTGCTTCATCCAGCCGAGATCGAGATAGACATAATGGCCTATCCTCAACTCGCTGACGTCGATGAACTGCGCTTCGCTGTCTTTGCGCGCCATTGCGGGTAGCATAGAGGCCGGAATCATCGTTGCCCTGGCGACGCGCCCTATTGTAGCGGGGAGGGCCGGGCACGGCAGGAACGGGAAAGAACGATGGGCAAGGCAAGCGAAATGAGCGGATCGTCCGAGCGCACGGTGAATGCGACGATCCTCGTCGTCGATGACACGCCGGAAAACCTCGCCGTGCTGTGCGAGCTGTTGCAGCCTTATTACGCCGTGCGCGTCGCCAATGGCGGCCAGCGCGCGCTCACGGTGGCCGCGGGGGCGCCCAAGCCCGATCTGATCCTGCTCGACGTCATGATGCCGGATCTCGACGGCTATCAGGTGCTCGAGCGGCTCAAGGCCAATCCCGCCACCGCCGACATTCCGGTGATCTTCATCACGGCGCTTTCGGCGAGCGAGGACGAGCAGCGCGGCTTCGATCTCGGTGCAGTGGATTACATCACCAAGCCGATCCGGCCGGCGGTGGTGCTCGCGCGCGTGCGCACCCATCTCGAATTGAAGCGCGCACGCGACCGGCTCGCCGATGAGAACGCCTTCCTCAAAGCCGAGATCATGCGCCGCAACCACCAGCGCGAGCTGATCCTCATGTGCGCCGGCGAGGGCATCTATGGCACCGATCCGGCGGGCTACATCAGCTTCATCAACCCGGCCGCCGCCGCCATGCTGGGCTATGCACGCGAGGAACTCATCGGCCGCAAGGCCCACGAAACCTTTCACCAGCGGCGCATCGATGGCCGCCCCTATGCCGAGGCCGATTGTCCGCTCACGCAATGCCTCACCGGCAAGCGCGGCATGCATGATGTCGAGGAAGTGTTTTGGCGCAAGGATGGCACGCCGCTCGAGGTGGAGCTCAATTGCCAGCCGCTCATCGAGGGTGAGACCCTGTTCGGCTCGGTGGTGACGTTCCGCGACATCGGCGAGAAGAAGCGTTACCTCGCCGAAATCGAGCGCAAGTCCAACTTCGACAGCATCACGGGGCTGCCGAACCGCAACCTGCTCACCGACCGCCTCGCCCAGGCCATCGCGCGCGCCCGGCGCAATGGCCATCCGCTCGCCGTCTTGCTGTTCAACATCGACCGCTTCAAGAGCATCAACGACAGCCTCGGCCGCGCGGCGGGCGATGCCGTGCTCGTCGAGATGGCGCGGCGCTTGAAGCTTTACCTGCCCGCTGGTGCGACGCTGGCGCGCGTCGAGGGCGACGAATTCGTGCTGGTGGCCGAGGTCGATAATCCCGAGGCCGTTGGCCGCATCGCGCAGCCGCTGCTCGATGCGCTCGCTGAGCCCTTCCGCAGCGAGACGCGCGAGTTCTTCCTCACCGCCAGCATTGGCGTGGCCTTTTTCCCGCGCGACGGCGAAGAGGGCGAGATGCTGCTACGCAATGCCGGGGCAGCGCTTGCCAAGGTCAAGGCCGCCGGCGGCAATGCCTGGCGCTTTTACACCGCCGAGATGAACGCGCGCGCGCTCGAACGGCTCGACATGGAAAACGGCCTGCGGCGCGCCCTCGAGCGCGGCGAGTTCGTCTTGCACTATCAGCCGCAGCTTTCGCTCAAGACCGGCGCGATCATCGGCGCCGAAGCGCTGGTGCGCTGGCAGCACCCCGAAAAGGGACTCATCCCGCCGGGCGAATTCATCCCGATCGCCGAGGAATCCGGTCTCATCGTGCCCTTGGGCGCCTGGGTGCTTGGCGAAGCCTGCCGCCAGAACAAAGCCTGGCAGGAAGCGGGCCTGCCCTTGATCAGCGTCGCCGTCAATCTCTCGGCGCGCCAGGTCGCCGCCCAGGACCTCGTCGAGCTCGCCGCCGCGGTGCTGCGCGAATCGGGCCTGGATGCCCACTATCTCGAGCTCGAGCTCACCGAGAGCATGGTGATGGCCGATGCCGAGGCCTTCATCGAGGCCACCGGCCAACTCAAGGGGCTGCACATCACGCTCTCGATCGACGACTTCGGCACCGGCTTTTCCTCGCTGTCCTACTTGAAGCGTTTCTCGATCGACCGCCTCAAGATCGACCAATCCTTCGTCGCCGATCTGACGCAGGACCCGAACAGCGCCGCGATCGCGCTGGCCATCATTTCGCTTGCGCACAGCCTGGGCCTCGCGGTGATCGCCGAAGGCGTCGAGACCGAAGCCCAGCTGCATTACCTGATCGCGCACGGTTGCGACGAGATGCAAGGCTATTTCTTCAGCCGCCCGCTGCCGGCCGACGAGTTCGCCGCCTTGCTCGCCTCGGGACGCAAACTGCCGTTGCCGGCGAACGGTGACTTACCCTCGCGCAGCCTCCTGATCGTCGATGACGAGCCGTCGATCCTCTCGGCGCTGCGGCGTTTGTTGCGTCGCGAGGGCTATCACATCCTCACCGCGACGAGCGGCGCCGAGGGGCTCGAACTCTTGGCTGCGCACGAGGTGGGCGTGGTGATTTCGGACGCGCGCATGCCCGGCATGAGCGGCGCGGAATTCCTCGGCCGCGTGCGTGACATGTATCCCGATACGCTGCGCATCATGCTTTCCGGCTACACCGATCTCGAAGCCGTCACGAGCGCGGTCAATCGCGGCGAATTGTTCCGCTTCATCTCCAAGCCCTGGGACGATGCCGAGCTCATCAACATCGTGCGCGATGCCTTCCGCCGCTATGAACTGCGCCGCGCCCAACACGGCGGGCAGGGGGCTTGAGGCCCTTTGCGCCTTCCTTCAGCCTTGCGCTTCGTCGAACCAG
Organism: Rhodocyclaceae bacterium; assembly: GCA_026415155.1. Lineage (GTDB taxonomy): Bacteria > Pseudomonadota > Gammaproteobacteria > Burkholderiales > Rhodocyclaceae > Sulfuricystis. The sequence continues at coordinate 47,578 of JAOAHQ010000027.1, read as the reverse complement.
GCGAGCTTGTCGTGGAGCCGCACGACCTCGCCGACGATGATCAGCGTCGGCGCCTTGAGGCCGGCCGCCTGCGCCAGCGTCGGTAAGGTGGCGAGCGTGCCGGTCACGGTGCGCTGGCTCGGCTGGGTGCCATGCTGGACGATGGCGGCCGGCCAGTCGGGCGGCAGGCCATGGTGGATCAATTGCTCGCAAAGATAGGCGAGCCCCGACAGCCCCATGTAGATGATGACGGTCTGGCGGCGGCGCGCCAGGCCGGGCCAGTCGAGGTTCATGCTGCCATCCTTGAGGTGGCCGGTGACGAACACGCAGGCCTGGGCGTAGTTGCGGTGCGTGAGCGGAATGCCGGCGTAGGCGGCGACTCCCGTGGCGGCCGTGATGCCCGGCACGACCTCGAAGGGCACGCCGTTTTCCTTGAGCGTCTCGACCTCCTCGCCGCCGCGGCCGAAAGTATAGGGGTCGCCGCCTTTCAAGCGCACGATGCGGCGGTTCGTTTTGGCCAGGCGCACGAGCATGAGGTTGAGATCCTCTTGCGGCACGGCATGGTTGCCGCGCTGCTTGCCGGCATAGATGCGCTCGGCGGCTGGATTGACGAGATCGAGGATGGCTTGCGAGACGAGGGGGTCATAGACGAGCACGTCGGCCTCGCTGATGATGCGCAGCGCGCGCAGCGTCAAGAGCTCGGGATCGCCGGGGCCGGCGCCGACGAGATAGACGGTGCCGGGCTGCGCATCACCGCGCGTCGGCAGGGTAGCAGGCAGCGTGAGGCTCATCTTTCATCTTCAAGTACAACCAGGGCTTTTGTTGCCGCAGGCGCTGCAGCCGCCGCTATTGCCCTGGCGACTAGCGCAGGCTGCCGGATCGTTCGGGTTCAGGAAGATGAACTGGAATTCGCCGGGCTTGAGTTCGACGAAATCGAGCGTGGCCCCCTTGAGCAGTTCCTGGCTGCGCGGGGCGATGAGGAGCTTGACGCCGCCGCTTTCGATGACGAGGTCGTGTTCGCGCTCGTCATCGAAGCCCATGCCATAGACGATCTCGCCGTCCTCGAGCTTGGCGGCCACGCGCAAGGAGGGCGGCGTGCCGCCTTGGCTCGCGGCGCGCAGGATCTGTTCGGCGGCAGCAGGAGTCAGATGGAACATGGCGCGATCTCCGAAGTGTGGCGCGTCTGGCAGGCGCGGGCGAAGGCGAGAAAGCGCGCCGGCCAATCGCAGCCTGCCGTGGCGCGTAAGTGAGTATAAGACGCGAGCAGATGGTGGCAGACGATGCCGTCGCGCTTGCCGTCGATGCCATGGCCGCGCTCGACCTGGTAGGCAAAGCGCGTGTCGGCGGGCAAGCCGCGGATTTCCGAGTAGTGGAACTCGTGGGCGTGGATGGCCGGAAAGTCGGCGCTGGCGGGACGGCCATCTCGCCACGGGTGGTCGGCGGTGGGGCGGAGGATCACGTAGCCGCGCCCGACGGGTTTGTCGTGCATGTGGATCGTGCCGTCGATGGCGCCGACCATCGGCCGCGTCTTGCCGTGCCATTCGATCGAGCGCGCGAGATACATGAGGCCGCCGCACTCGGCATAGGTCGGCAGGCCCGCCTCGATCTTCGCGCGCAGGTCGGCGCGCAAGGACTCGTTCGCTGCGAGCTCGTCGAGGAAGGATTCGGGAAAGCCGCCGCCGATGAAGAGCGCTTCGCAGTCGGGCAGGCGAGGCTCTTTCAGCGTGTCGAACGGGATGAGTTGAGCGCCGGCGGCCTCGAGCGCTTCGAGATCGTCGGTGTAGTAAAAGCCGAAGGCGGCATCTTGCGCGATGGCCAGCCGTATCGGGCGCTCGCTCGAGCGGGGCCGCGGCGGCGGGGCAGGCAGGACAACATCGGTGGCGGTGATTGCGAGCAGGCGGGCGAGATCGACCTGGGCGGCGATGCGCTCGGCTATGCCCTGGATGAGCCGATCGGCTTCCTGGGTCTCATTGGCGGGCATCAGGCCCAGATGCCGCTCGACGAGGGCGAGCCGTTCATCTTCCTGTACCGCGCCGAGCACGGCCACGTCGGTGTAGTGCTCGATCACCGCGCGCAGCTTCGCCTCGTGACGGCGGCCGCCCAAGCGGTTCAAGATCACGCCGGCGATCTTGATGTCGGGCTCGAAGGCTTGGTAGCCGAGGATCAAGGGGGCGATGCCCCGCGTCATGCCGCGCGCGTCGATGACGAGGATGACGGGCAGGCCGAGCAGACGCGCGAGCGCCGCATTGCTGTTCGCGCCATCGAGCGAGAGGCCGTCGTAGAGGCCCTTGTTGCCCTCGACGAGGCAGACGTCGGCATCATGGCCCTGCGCGAACTGGGCGCGGATTTCCTCGTGCGGTGAGAGGAAGAAGTCGAGGTTGCGGCAGCCGCGCCCGGCGGCGCGGGAGAGCCACAAGGGGTCGATGTAGTCGGGGCCCTTCTTGAAGGGCTGCACGACGAGGCCGCGCGCACGCAAGGCGGCGGCCAGCCCGATGCTGATCGTCGTCTTGCCCGAGGACTTGTGCGCGGCGGAAATCAGGAAGCGATGCATGGGGCAGGAGCCGGAGCGCCTTCCGCCGCGCGAGAAAACTCAGTCGAGCATGTGCCCGGCCGATTCGAGCTTGGCAAGATCGTCTTCGGGCAGGAACTTCAAGACGCGCACGCCGATCGCCGTGGCGGTGAAGGCCAGCCCGATGCCGCCCAGGCCGAGCAGGATTTCCGGCCAGCTCGGGCGGTAGTGGTCGATCTGGCCGTCCATGAAGCTGCTCGTCACCTCCATGCCGGGGAAGATGTCGAGCGGATAGACCTGACCGCCGATGATGAAGACGTAGAGCAGGCAGAAGGCGCCGACGACGACCAGCACCGCGGCGGCGAACACCGAGCCGCGCAGCTGGTTCAGGTCGGGGACGTAGATCAGAAGGAGCGGCACGATGGTGCCGAGGAAGAGCCAGCCGCCCCAGAACAGCGACGGGAAGATGCCGCCTTCGAGCAGGATGAAGCGCTCGAAGGCCGTCTCCTTCGCGTAGTAGATGTTGGTCAGGTGATAGACGAGCACGAAGTAGAACACCGCGGCGACGAAGGTGCCGAGCAGGTTCTTCATGCGGCTGCGCACCGCCGGATGGAGCGTCATGCCATTCCAGGCATACATCGACTTTTGCACGATCATGAAGACGGCCAGGCCCCAGGCGAAGGACATGATGATGAACATCGGCGCGATGACGGCCGATTGATAGGCCTGGCGCGCGACGAGGAAGCCGAAGATCGAGCCCGTGCCGGTGGTGAGGATCAGCCGCCAGACGAAGGCGGCGAGCCCCGCGGGCTTGTAGTAGGGGTTCATCTTGCGATCCATCAGCGTCCAAAGGTAAAGGCCGACGATGGCGAAGAAGCCTGGATAGAGGATGACGTTCCAGCCGAACACCGAGGTCGGGTTGAAATGCGTCATCGCGACGACGAGGCGGTCGGCGCGGCCGAGGTCCAGCATGATGACCATGAGGCCAGCGGCGAGCATGACGAGCGCCAAGAGGCCCGAGAGCGGCGCGCGCGGCTTATAGACGGCCTTGCCGAACACCGAGCCGATCGAGGCGACGTTGAGCACGCCCGAGGCGGCGACGATCAGAAAGATCGCGAAGACGTGCGGCATGCCCCAGACGACCTGGTTGTTCATGCCGGTGACGACGTGGCCGGCATGCTCCATGTAAAGCGCTGCGGCCAGCCCCACGGCGGTGACGAGGGCACCCACGCCGACGAGGGCATAAAAGAGCAGTTCTTCGGAGCGGCTGTTCTTTTCGAGTCGCATGAGCTCAGATTCCCTTGTAACGGACGCCGACGTTGAGTTTCAGGTCGGCACGCACCTGGGTGGCGGGTTCCTGGGCAAGACGCTTGGCGATCTCGCTCGTGGGATCGTTGAGATCGCCAAACAGCATCGCCCTCTCGGGACAGGCCTCGACGCAGGCCGGCTGCAGGCCCTTGTCGACGCGATGCACGCAGAAGGTGCAGGATTCGACGCAGCCCAAGCCGCGCGGCACCTCGGGGTTTTGCGCCGTGAGCGGCTGATGCACGAAGGAGCGCGCCTTGTAGGGGCAGGCCATCATGCAGTAGCGGCAGCCGATGCAGATGTGGCGGTCGACGAGCACGATGCCGTCGGCGCGCTTCATCGAGGCGCCGGTGGGGCAGACATCAACACAGGGCGGCTTCTCGCAGTGCTGGCACATCATCGGCAGCGAATGCGTGCGGCCGTTCTTCGGATCCTTGAGGTCGATCTTGCGGATCCACTGCGAACCCTGGCGCACATCCTGGACGGTCTCGTTGATGCCGTTTTCGGTGTGGCAGGCCGTCACGCATTTGTCGCAACCCGTGGCGCACTTCGTCGTGTCGATGAGCATGCCCCAGCGCACGGTCGACGGGGCGGGCTCGCCCGCCGCCCGGGGAGCTTGGGGCGCGGCGCCGGCGACTTCGATCAGGTGCAGGCCCGGCGCGAGCGCAGCGACGCCAAGCCCCGCGCCTGCCACGGCGGCGCCGGCAACGAATTTGCGACGAGACTTGTCTTGCGGTTCGGTCATGGTTTCACTCCCACGGCCCCGGCATGTTTGAAGCCTGCCTTGGGTTGATGGCAGTCCCAGCAGTCGAGCTTGACCGCCGCGTAGGCGTGGCATTCCTGGCAGAAGCCGCCTTTGCCGAGCACCGAGCCGGTGGCCTTGCTGGCGTGGCACTCGATGCAGCCATTGAGACTGGCCTTTTCGCCACGGATGCCCTGGCGCAGAGTGCGGTCGCGCTGGTGCTTGAGCATCTCCATGTGGTTCTTGCGCATCTCCTCGGTGGGCGCGATGCACTGGCCGGGGTTCTCGATCTTGAGCGCCGGCTTCGGCGCGCCGGCCAAGGCGGCGGCCGAAGCAAGCGCCAGAAGCAGCGCGAGCGCGGCGGCTTTCATTTACTCTCCCAGGCCCATCTGGATGTAGCCAGTCGGGCAGACGTCGTGGCAGATGTGGCAGCCGATACACTTGTCGTAATCGGTCGCCACGTAACGGCCGGTGGTCGCCTCGCTCTTCTTGACGCGATAGACGGCGGTCTGCGGGCAGTAGACGACGCAGTTGTCGCACTCGAAACAGAGGCCGCAGCTCATGCAGCGCTTCGCTTCGGCCACCACCTGCTGTTCGGTGAGCGGCTCGAGACGCTCCTCGAAGTTGCCGAGCGCGGTTTCCTTGGTGAGATGAATGATCTTGCGCTTGTTGCGCGGCGTGTATTGGAAGTGGCCGAGGAAGAGCTCGTCGTGCGGGATCACATAGCGGTCGGAGCGGTTCTCGAAGTTGTGGATGACGTCCTTCGATTCGGACGAACCGCGGATCGCTTCGTGGATCTCGTTGAACTTGATGCCCTTCTCGAGGTACTTGCGCATCAGATCGAAGTAATGCACGTCGATCTTCGGCCGGCGGCCAACCTCGATGCCGGAGAGATACTGGTCGATCGTGTCGGCGGCGATGGCGCCGTGGCCGATCGCGGTGGTCAAGAGGTGCGGACGCAGTACGTCGCCGCCGGCGAAGACGCCCGGCTTGCCTTGCACCTGGTAATTCTTGTCGGCCGTCACGCCGCCCTTGCCGTTGTCGAATTCTTCGAGACCGGTGAGGTCGACGGTTTGACCAATCGCCGAGACGATCAGATCGGCGGGCAGATCCTTTTCGGTGCCTTCGATCGGCTTGATGTCGAGCTTACCCCCGACCATCTTGGCTTCACACTGCCTGACGCGCAGCGCGATGGCGCGGCCATCCTCGCCCTTGATGACCTTGACCGGCATCCAGCCTTGCATGATCTCGATGCCTTCGGCCTGCGCATGCTCGAGCTCGTGTTTGCTCGCGGTCATGAACACCGAGGTCAGCACGACTTCGGCGCCCTTGCGCGCCGAGATGTCGGCGACGTCCTGGGCGAGCTGGCCGGCGATCGCGCCTTCCCAGTCGGTCGGCTTGGCGTTTTCGATGTGACCCAGGCGGCGGGCGACGGTCGCGACGTCCATCGAGGTATCCCCCCCGCCGACGACGACGACACGCTTGCCGACGGTCTTTAAGCGGCCGTCGTTGAAGGCCTTCAGGAAGGCCGTGGCGGTGACGACGTTCGGCGTGTTCTCGGCGCCTTCGGCCGGCAGCGCCCGGCCGCCCTGGGCGCCCAGGCCCAAGAAGACGGCGTCGAATTCCTTGCGGATCTGCTCGAGCGTGATGTCGACGCCGACCTTGCAATTGAGGCGCGTCTCGATGCCGAGGTTCAAGATGCGCTGGATCTCGGCATCGAGCACCTCGCGCGGCGTGCGGTAGCCGGGAATGCCATAGCGCATCATGCCGCCCAGCTTGTCGTGTTCGTCGAAGATGGTCACCGAATGACCCTTCAAGGCAAGCTGATAGGCGGCGGAGAGGCCAGCCGGGCCGCCGCCGATCACGGCGACCTTCTTGCCGGTCTGCTTCTCGGGCTTCTTGAACTGCAGATTGTTCTTGATCGCCCACTCGCCGAGGTAGTGTTCGACGGAGTTGATGCCGACGTGATCCTCGACCTGATTGCGGTTGCAGCCGGTTTCACAGGGCGCCGGGCAAACGCGGCCCATGACGGCGGGCAAGGGGTTCGCTTCGGTGAGCCGCCGCCAGGCATATTCCTGCCAGCTCATCGTCGGCTTGCCATCGGGCCCGACCGGCGGCTTTTCGATGCCGCGCACGATGTTGAGATAGCCGCGGATGTCCTCACCCGAGGGGCAGGAGCCTTGGCAGGGCGGGGTCGACTGGACGTAGGTCGGGCACTTGTATGACCAGCTCGACTGGAAGATCTTGTCTTGCAGGCGCTTGTACTTCGGCGTCTCGCCATCCTTGAACCTGCGGAAGGTCAACTTTTCGGTTTGGGTTTCGGTCGTCGCTGACATCATCGTCTCCGTTGTCTGAGTGTCGGGGGATTACTGCTCGCCGCCTAAGCGAATCGCAGTGCTGACCAACTGGTGGACGCCGCCCACCAGCCGCATGTTGAACCCGTAGTAGGGCAGAACCTTCGTGAATTGCGCCTTGCAGATCGCGCAGATCGTCGCCATGAAATTGACGCCATGCTTGTCGACCACGTGCTTTAAGGCCTCCATGCGCGGGAAGGCGCCCTTGACGCGCATCTCGAGGAGCTCATCGGTCAGCACGCCGCCGCCGCCGCCGCAGCAGAAGGTCGCTTCGCGGATCGTCGCCTCGTCCATGTCGACGAACTTGTTGGCGACCGCCTTGATGATGGCGCGCGGGATGTCGAACTGGCCGCCGGGCCGATCGCCCATGCGCGAGGCGCGCGCGACGTTGCAGGAGTCGTGGAAGGTGATGATGCGGTGATCGTTGGCTTCCTTGTCGAACTTAAGACGCCCCTGCTGAATCAGGTCCCAGGTGAATTCGCAGATGTGCGAAGGCTGCTTGTATTTCGGGTCGAGCTGTTTTTGCAGCTCGATCGAGAAAGGATCGTGGCCGCCGGCGCCCAGGCCCGTCAGCGTGTTCCAGAACGCGTAGGCGACGCGCCAGGCATGGCCGCACTCGCCGACGACGATGCGCTTGACGCCGAGCTCGAGGGCCGCCTGGCGGATGCGCAGCGCGACTTTGCGCATCATCTCGTAGCTGCCGTTGAAGAGGCCGAAGTTGCCGGCCTCTGAAGCGTAAGAAGAAAGCGTCCAGGAAATGCCGGCGGCGTGGAAGACCTTGCCGTAGCCGATCAGCGATTCGATGTGCGGCTCGGCGAAGAAGTCGGCCGAGGGCGTGACGAGCAGCACCTCGGCGCCTTGCTCATCGAGCGGGTAGCGCACGGCAACACCCGTATCTTCCTTGACGTCCTCTTCGAGGCCGGCCAAGGTGTCTTCGAGCGCCGGCCCAGGGAGCCCCAGGTTGTTGCCGATCTTATTGACCTTGCCGAGGATTTCGTTCGAGTATTTCTGCCCGTAGCCGACGGTGTCGAGGATGTGGCGCGCCGCCATCGTTACTTCGGCGGTATCGATGCCATAGGGGCAGAACACCGAGCAGCGGCGGCATTCCGAGCACTGCCAGAAGTAGCTGAACCACTCGTCGAGCACGTCCTTGGTCAGATCGCGCGCGCCGACCAGCTTGGGAAAGAGCTTGCCCGGCAGCGTGAAATAGCGGCGATAGACGCTGCGCATGAGCTCCTGGCGCGCCACCGGCATGTTCTTCGGATCATTCGTGCCGATGAAGTAGTGGCACTTGTCGGTGCAGGAGCCGCAATGAACGCAGCTATCCATGAATACCTTGAGCGAGCGGTACTTGCCCAAGAGTTCGCCGAACTTGGCGATCACCTTGTCGTGGGTGACCTGCCAGTCTTCATCCAGCTTGCCCTGGAAACCCAAGGCCTCCTGGATCTTGTCGCTCGCGACATAGGGCTTGGAGTGTGCCATCGCGCCTTCCCGAATGGGCGGCACGGTAGGGAACTCGCGGAATTTCGGAATCTCGAATTCGGGAGCAGCCATGATGGATCAGTTCTTCTCGAGCTGGGCGGCCCACGGCGCGAGGTGACGCTTCTCGCGCGGGTTGTCGGCCATGTTGCGGGTCGGGCTGAAGAAGACGCCCGGGGCATGCAAGAGCTTGCTGAACGGAAAGAGGATCATCAGGAGCGCGACGAGCAAGAGATGGATGAAGAGTCCCGGATGCGCCGGCAGGGGATTCATCTCGAAGTGCATCAGGCCGAGGAAGAAGGCCTTGACGGCGACGACATCGACGTGCATCAGGAAGGTCATGCCAAGCCCCGTGAGGCCGATCGTGAGGAGCAGGGCAAGCCACAGGTGATCGGAGAGCGTCGAGATGTAGCGGATGCGCTCGACGAAGAGCCGGCGCACCCACAGTCCCGCCAGGCCCGCCACCATCATGAAACCTGCGTATTTACCAAAGGGTTGCAGGAAGACGAGCCAGGCGGGCACCTCGGCGATGAAGTAGCGCAGATGGCGCACCAAGACGAGAAAGAGGCCCATGTGAAAGAGCCAGCCGAACAGCCAGATCCACAGATTGCCTTTGAAGAGGCTTTCGAACAGCACCACCTCGCGGGCCATGCGGAAGACCACGCCGGAGGTCGTGGTTGGCGCCGGCGTGGTCGGAATCGACAGCGGCGCCGGCGTGCGGGCGAAATCGTAGAGCTTGTAACCGAGGCCGATGACGAACACGGCACAGGCCAGGTAAAACAGGAGCGCGAAAAAAGTGGTCATGGACGCGGGACCCTGGAAAGTTCGCTTCTCGATGGTGGCGTTACGCGAATCAAGAGCGCAATCCTCCTCGCGGAAGCCTCGATCGGGACTTCCTGTCGTTTATCTTGAATCTCGGCGCTGGCAGGACGGCATCAGCGCCTGTCCTGCCGCGCCAGGCGCTGGAATCAGACGCAGCCGGTCGGCTTCGGCAGGCCGGCGATCTTGCAAGCCTGCTTGGCCGGGCCGTAGGGGAACAGCTCGTAGAGATACTGGCTGTTGCCCTTCTCGGGGCCGAGCTTCTTGCCGATCGCCTTGGTCAGCACGCGCACGGCCGGGGCGATCTGAAACTCGTTGTAGTAGTCGCGCAGGAAATTGATGACCTCCCAGTGCTGCTCGGTCATCGTGATGCCTTCTTGCTGGGCGAGGTAGTTCGCGACTTCCTCGTTCCAGTCGGAGAGGTTGATCAGGTAGCCCTCTTCGTCGGTTTCGTAGGTCTTGCCGTTAACTTCGATAGCCATGTGTGTGTCTCCTAAAGAATGGCAGGTTAGCTCGCGGGAATCAGAGCCAGGATTGGTTGGTTTTGTACTCGGCGACGAGATCGACGAAGCCGCCATAATCGACGACGGTGACGCCCTCGGTAACACGGTCGATCATGCCGCGCGCTTCGAGATCGGCCTGCAGGGCATAAACCTTGAACTTGCCCTGGGCGGCCTTGATCTTCGCCTCGGCCGCGCCGCCCTTGACGGCGGCATAGACGCCGTCTTCGATGAGGAGGATCGCGCCCTCGCCGGTCTTGAGCGCCGAGTCGAGCGCCGGGCGCTCATAGGGGGACTTGTTGATGATGTGCAGCATGATTTGCGCTCCTCAGAACGACAGCAGGACGTCCTGCTCTTCCATCAGCTTGCCGATTTCGGCGCGGGAGAGCACTTCGACGGGCACGGCGAGATCATCGGCCGTGAGGCCGCGCTCGGCGAGCGATTCGGCATCGACGTAGAGCTTGGTGATGTCGTAGTCTTCGAGCGCGCCCCAGGTCTTCTCGAACGCCTTGGTCTCGATGGCTTTGGTGTTATGCCCCTTCTTGAGCTGGAAAACGCCATCGTCGAGGAAGCACAGCGAGACATCCTGCTCGAAGGCGGCGGCGATCAGCACGACTTCGAGCGCTTCCCAGGCGTAGATCGTGCCGTAGGGCGCCTTGCGGTTGACGAACATGAATTTCTTGACGCTCATCGCTTCGTCTCCCGATCAGTCGCCGAACACGACCAGACGGTCGGCCTGGATGCCGGCTTCGATCAGCTGACCCAAGCCGGAGATGCGAAAGCCCGGCGCCAGGTTGGTGGCGTCCTTGCCGTTTCGCTTCATCTCGCCTTCATCGACGATGCCGCGGCGCTGCGCGGCGGCCACGCAGACGACCATGTCGAGCTTGTGCTCTTCGGCGAGCTTCGACCAGCGATTGACGATGTGACGGTCGTCCTGCGGCGGCGTGGTGAGCCGCGTGGCGTTGTTGACACCGTCGTGATAGAAGAACACGCGGAAGATCTCATGCCCCTTGGCGAGCGCCGCCTTGGCGAACTGGTAGGCGGTGTCGGAGGCCTTGTGCGTGGAGGGGCCTTCGTTGACCAGAATGGCAAATTTCATGTCGGCGAGGTCCTTCAGAAGCGGATGTGGGCCGAGGCGTTGAGGTTGTAACGGCTGCCGCGCCAGTCGTCGATCATGTACTTCGTGAAGGGCAGCCCCGTCTTTTCGAAGAAGCGCGGCCAGCCGATGCGGTCGATCCAGTCGGCCATGCGCTCCCAGGGACGGGCATCCTGCTTGTAGGTCATGAGGATCTTCTTGACGACGGCATTGACTTCCGGCCAGCGCGGCGGGTTGTTGGGCAGCCCGGCGGCGACCATCTTGTGGAAGGTCGGCTTAGAGCGCGCGTTGGAGTTCTTGCCGCCCACCCAGATGGCGAGCTTGGAATGCTCGGGGTCGTTGATCTGCATCGGCGGGCAGGGGGGATAGCAGGCGCCGCAGCAGACGCACTTCTTCTCATCGACTTCGAGCGTCGGCTTGCCATTGACGAGAGCGGGACGGATCGCGGCGACGGGGCAGCGCGCCACGACGGCCGGCCGTTCGCAGACGTTGGCGACGAGGTCGTGGTTGATCTTCGGCGGCTTGGTGTGCTGGATCACGACGGCGATGTCGGCCTGGCCGCCGCAGTTGATCTCGCAGCAGGAGGTGGACAGGCGCACGCGGTTGGGCATCTCTTCGTTCTTGAACTCTTCATAGAGCTCGTCCATCATCGCCTTGACCACGCCCGAAGCGTCGGTGCCCGGGATGTCGCAGTGCAGCCAGCCTTGCGTGTGGGCGACCATCGAGACGGAATTGCCCGTGCCGCCGACCGGGAAGCCGTTCTTTTCGAGCTCTTCGATCAGCGGGGCCACTTTCTTTTCATCGGAAACGATGAATTCGATGTTGGAGCGAATCGTGAAACGGACACGCCCCTCGGCGAACTGGTCGGCAATGTCGCACAGTTTGCGGATCGTATAGACGTCCATCTGGCGCTGCGTGCCGGCGCGCACGGTCCATACTTCGTCGCCGGTCTTCGAGACGTGATGCAGCACGCCGGGGCGCGGACGATCGTGATATTTCCAGTTGCCGTAGTTGGCGGCGAGCTTGGGGTGGAGGAACTTCTTGTTGTCGAGGAAGTACTCGACCGGCTTGCGCATCTGTGGTTGAGCCATGGATTGTCTCCGAGAAATTTAGTCGTCTATTACCGTTCTTCGAATAGGGGTATCACGCTGGCCGAAACCGGATTCCTGATGAAATCCGGCTCGGTTAAGCGGCAAAGCGCCTTTAGGCCGCCGCTTTTTTCTTGGCGTTGATCTTGGCGACTTCCTCGTCCCAACCGTCGGTGCGCACGTAGGGGTTCATGCGCGGGTTGTTGACCATGTTGGGGTCGATGTCGACTTCGATGCCTTCGAGGAAGTTGACAAGGCCGATGCGCTCGATCGTCTCGCCGATGCGCTCGTGCTCGAGGGCGTTTTCGGCGAAGAAATCGACGATGCGCTGCGCGAGATCGACGAGCTGATCGTAATCCTCTTCCTTCTTGAGCGACATGAAGGGGATGATCACGGTGCCCATCGTGGCGCCGATCTTGAGGTGGCTGTGGCCGCCGACGAGGATCGTCGCGCCCTTGTCCTGGCCTGGGGCCAGCGCGCCGGTCATGACGTTGATGCAGTGCATGCAGCGCACGCAATCCTTGTTGTCGATCTCGAGCGACTGGCTGTCATTGATGGCGACCGACGAGATATGCGCGTCTTTGCGCACATCCTTGGTGTCCTTGAGCTGGATCGCGCGCGTCGGGCACATGTTGATGACGTCGTTGATGAGCTCGTTGATGCCGTGCTTGGCAAACCACTTCTTGGCGAGCTCTTCGTCGGTGCTCATGTTGTCGCGCCAGGTGCCGATGACGGCCATGTCGGCGCGCTGGATCGAGTTCATGCAGTCGTTGCCGCAGCCCGAGAACTTGAACTTGAACTTGTAGGGCAGGGCCGGACGGTGGATGTCGTCGAGGAACTGGTTGATGATCTTGTGGTGGGCGAGCGCCTCGTCATAGCAGGACTGCTCGCAGCGCGCGGCGCCGACGCAGGACATCGCGGTACGCACAGCCGGGCCCGCACCGCCCATGTCGAAGCCCATTTCGTTGATCTCATCCCAGGCTTTTTGCACGTTCTCGGTCGTGCAGCCCTGGAACATGATGTCGCCAGACTGGCCGTGGAAGGCGATGAGGCCGGAGCCATACTTTTCCCAGATGTCGCAGAACTTGCGCAGCGTGTCGGTATCGTAGTGCATGCCAGGAGGCGGCATGATGCGCAGCGTGTGGAATTCGGCGGCATCCTTGAAGACCGGCTCGCCGTTTTCGTCCTTGATCTCGGTAAAGCGCGGAATGACGCCGCCGCCATAACCGAACACGCCAACCGTGCCCCCCTTCCAATAGCCCTTGCGGGTCTCGTAGGAGTGCTCGAGGTGGCCGAGCAGATCGACGACGTAATCCTTGTCCTTGGCAAGGCGCTTGAGACCCGTCACGAAGCTCGGCCAGGGACCGGTCTCGAGTTGGTCGAGCATGGGGGTCGGGTGAAGCTGTTTGGCCATTGATGTCTCCTCTACGTGGCTGTTGGGGGAACCGTCCGCGCCTCGCGCGTCCAATCCCGAATCTCGCGTAATTATCTGGCGAGCTCGATTCGGCACGCCATACCCCCGGCAGGTAGATCAGCCCCTTTTGTGGGGTTAGTCGAACCTACCCGAAAGGAGTATGCGGCTCTTGCCCGAACCGGTGATGGTCGTTAAGGGGCTTGCGATGCGATAGTCTGACACCATTTGCAAATGACTTTCAACCCAGATTGTCCATTGGAACGCGAGCGGATTGCGCAGGCGAGGGCGAGGCGATGGCGGGCCGCGCGACGAGCCCATAGCGGGGCCTATGGGCGAGGAGCGTGGCCAGGCAGCGCCCGTCCGCAGCCCGCAAGCCGCCGCGTAGGGCGCTGTCAAGGCGGTTTTGCCTCATCTTCGCTCGCAAGCCCGGTCTAATGGACAATCTGGGTTCAAGGCAAGGCAGGCGCACGGGTGGACGACAAAATTACCAGTCTGGACAAGTTTCGGGTGCCTTTGGGCAACCAGGAGATCGAATTGCAAGAGGTGGTGTTCGCCGCCGGCGGCATGCCGATGCTGCGGCTCAGGATCCGCGAACACCGCCGCTTCACGATCTTCGACATCGATCCCGTGACGGCTGCACGTTGGGCCGAGACGATGGGCACCTGGGCGCGCCGTCAGCTCGATGCCGCCAATGATGAGGCAGGGCACTGCTGCGATGAGCCCTGAATTCGTCGATGTGCATTTCGCGCTCTCTGGCGAGCGCGTGCCGCAGGATCATGCCGATGCGCTCTGGCAGGCGATCGCTGGCGTGTTGCCGTGGCTCGAAGCCGAAGCCGAGGCGGCGGTGCATCCGCTCTCCGGCTTGAGTCCAGGAGACGGCTGCTGGTATCTCTCCCACCGCGCGCGCCTCGCGTTGCGGCTGCCGGTCGAATGCGTCGAAGCGGCGCGGGCCTTGACGGGTACCGTCCTACAGGTCGGTGAGGCGCAGCTTTTGGTGGGCGAAGCGACGGTGCGCCCGCTCAAGGCGGTGCCGGTGCTCTATGCCAAATTCGTCTGCTATGGCAGCGCCGGCAGGGCACCGCTCGACGAGGCCGCCTTCCATGAAGCCTGCCGGGCTGAACTCGCCTCCCTCGGCCTTTCGCCACGCCTGCTGTGCGGCAAGGCGCAGCAGATGCGCACGGCCGCGGGGCTTCTGTCGGGTTTCAGCCTCATGCTGCTCGATCTCGATGAAGAGGCGAATCTCCTCATCCAGCGCCGCGGACTGGGGCAAGAACGCAAGCGCGGCTGCGGCGTGTTCGTGCCGCATAAGTCAGGCACCCTACTCGATTGACTCGAACCATCATCAAAACAAGGAGGATCCCATGAGCATCGTCATCAATGGCGAAGAAAAAGAAACCGATGAATACGGCTATCTGCTGGAGCCGGATTTCAGCGAGGCGGCCGTGCATGCCTTCGCCGAAAAAGAGGGCATCACGCTCACCGAGCAGCACTGGAAAATCATCAACTACCTGCGCCAGAAATACCAGGAGGATGGTCATACGCCCAATCTGCGCAACCTGATCAAGGGCTTGCAGGAGGAAGGGATCATGCCCGAGGCCGACAACAAGCTCATGTTCGAACTGTTCCCCGATGGCGGCGCGGCCAAGCAGGGCTGCCGCATCGCCGGCTTGCCGCAGCCCTACGGCAAGGGCGGCTACTAAAGCCCGCGGTGTCCTGCCTGTGCCGGCGAAAGTCGGCGCTGGCGGGACGGCTAAACGCCATGGCGATTCGTCTTAAGACCCGTTTCCACACCCAGGGCCAGCGCTCACCGGCCACGCTCGCCTCGGTGGTGGCCGTGCTCGCCTGGAAGCTCGTGCTCGAGTCGATCAAGCGCATGCGCAAGGCCGACTACGACATCGATCCGGGCCGGCCCTATTTCGATTTCGTCTGCGAGTATCTCGCCTTTCTGGCCGTCTGCGCCGACCGCGTCGCCTATCGCGAGCTCGATGAGGCGGCGCGCGTCGAATTCACGACAGCGCTTGCCAAGCATCTGGCGCGCTTCGTCGAGGAGAACAACATCATGCTGCTCGGCGAAGCCGTGCCTGGCGAGTCGCAGCGGCATTTCATCGATCTCTTCAACCGCCGCGCGGCGGACTATGCCGAATTCGGCTATGACGAGAAGGGCCCGGATTTCGGTTTCAAGCGTTACTTTGCCGCTTGTCTCGCCGAGGTGCTGCCCGAGAAGGACAAGCTGTGGGTCATCGATCAGGCGATGGAGATCGAAGCGCCCGAATCCCTCAAGATGCTCGAAAAGACGCTCGCCGGGCTTTTCCATCCCGAACAGGCGAAAAGCGAGCGCCGCCAGGATGTGCGCGGTTCGATCGACTGAGGAAAAGCCCATGCCCGGCCCCTTCGATCTCGCCGATCCCGCCGCCTATGCGCGCTGGCGCGAGGAAAAGCTCGATACCGCGCCGCGCCGCTGCGAGGACATCATGGTCATGCTCGACGATCCGCGCGAGCTCAAACCCGCCGAGCGAAACTCGCTCATCGGCCTGGTCGCCCGCTGCAACATGGCGATCTCCGTCGGCAAGACCGGCAGCGATCCGGACAAGGAGATTCCCCGCCGCTTAGGCGAGCAGCTTGGCTTGAAGACGCTCGATGGCCACTGGCTCACAGATCAAGACGGCATCTCGCCGCTCTCCGTCATCGGTGCCGAAGCGCGCGGCGAGCGGCGCGATTTCATCCCTTATACCGACAAGCCGATCCGCTGGCACACCGACGGTTACTACAACGCGCCCGAACGCACGATTCGCAGCCTCTTGCTCCACTGCGTGCAAAGCGCGGCGGCAGGCGGCGAGAACCAGCTGCTCGATCACGAGATTGCCTATGTGCTGTTGCGCGATGAGAATCCCGATTACATCCGCGCGCTGTCTGCCGCCGATGCGATGACCATTCCGCCGCGCCTGGACGAAGCAGGCGTGGCGCGCCCAGCGCAAGCCGGGCCGGTGTTTTCCATCAACCCGGATGGCACGCTGCACATGCGTTACACCGCGCGCACCGTGAGCATTGCCTGGAAGGAGGATGCGGCGACCGCCGCTGCGCGCGCCGCGCTCGAACGCCTGCTGGCCAAGCCCACCCCCTGGACGCTCAAAGGGCGGCTGGAACCCGGCATGGGGCTCGTCTGCAACAACGTGCTGCACGATCGCAGCGGCTTTACCGAAACGCCAGCAAAGCGCCGCTTGCTCTACCGCGCGCGCTATTACGAGCGCGTGGCATCTGCCTGAGGGCGCGCGGCGGCCGCTCGCTATAATCGGGCGCACGCCCTTACCTGCCCGCCGGCCATGTCTTCTCAGCTGACTCCGGAACTCGAACGCAAGCTGACCACGGCGGTCGAGCGCATGCCGGCCTTTCCGAAGAGCGTGCAAGCCATTCTCGAGATGACGCGCAACGTCGATTGCCTGCCCAAGGATCTCGTCGGCGTCATCGAGAAGGATCCGGTGATGACGGTGAAGATCCTGCGCGTCATCAACTCGGCCTACTACGGCCTGCCGAACAAGATCACCTCGGTGGCCCAGTCGGTCGTCTATCTCGGCATCAACACGATCAAGAACCTCGCGCTTTCTTTCGCCGCCGTCGGCATCCTGCCACGCTTTTCGACGACGGGCTTCGACATCCAGAAGTATCTTCTGCATTCGCTGACGGTGGCCTTCGTGGCGCGCCTCCTTTGTGAAAAGTTTGCACGCGGTGAGGCCGATCCGATGGACTGCTACATCGCCGGTCTGTTGCACGACTTCGGCAAGGTCGTATTCACCCAGTTCCTATCCATCGAATTCATGAAGTCGCTCGCGATCGCCGTCGACTTCGATAAACCCCTCCACATCGCCGAGCAGGAAACCATTGGCGCCGATCATGCTTACGTCGGCGCGCTGCTCGCCAAGAAGTGGCAGTTCGCCGAGCCGCTCGTCGAATGCATCCGCGATCATCACAATCCGGCGGCGGCGCCCTCGGCGATGATGGACTGCCTGCGCATGGCCGACATGATCTGCCGCCGGCAAGCCTTTGGCGATGCTGGCAATCCCTGGCGCGAAGAAGAGCTTTCTCAGATGCCGGCGCGCTTCGGCGGTGAGATCGAGTCCGTGATCGCCAAGGTGGGCGATCTCGAGAAAATCCTCGCCGATGCGCAATCCTTCGCGCAAATCGGTACCGAGAGGTGAAGCATGAAAGTGAGACTGTGGGGCGTGCGCGGCTCGATTGCCGTGCCGGGGCCGCGCACCGTGCGCTATGGCGGCAACACGACCTGCATCGAAGTGAGGGGGGATGACGACGCGCTGATCGTCCTCGATGCCGGCACCGGCATCTTCCCGCTTGCGCAATCCTTGCTTGCGCACCTGCCAGTCACGGCCCACATCTTCATCACCCATACGCACTGGGATCACATCCAGGGCCTGCCCTTCTTCATCCCGATTTTCATCCCCGGCAACACGATCCGCCTCTATGGCGCCTTCGATCTCATTGCCCAGCGGGGCATCGAGCATGTCATGCAGGTACAGTTGCAGTTTAGCTATTTCCCGATTCGCGAGGCCGAGCTCAAGGCGCGCATCGAGTATGAAACGCTCTCCGTCGGCGTGCCGGTGACGGTGGGCGAGGCGGCGGTGACGCCGGTGCTCATGAATCATCCGGTGCCCGACCTTGGCTACCGCATCGAATGCAATGGCAAGTCGCTTTTCTTCACCGGCGATCACGAGCCGCACTACAACATCTATTCGCCTGGCGAAGAAGGTTATGACGAATACCAGGCGGCGATCGAGCAGCGCCAGGCCGAGCTCGATGCCGCCATCGGCGCGGTGGATTTGCTGATCGTCGATTCCGCCTACACGAGCGAAGAATATCCGCACAAGCGCGGCTGGGGGCACGGCACCTTCGATAGCGCGATCGAGCTTGCCAAGCGCGTCGGCGCGAAAAGGCTCATTTGCACCCATCACGAACCGACGAGGAGCGACGACGATCTCGAGCGGGTCTTCAATGAGGCCCTGGCGCGCCACCCAGATTTCGGCTGCGAGATCCTGCTTGCCCAGGAAGGGCTCGAGATCACGCTCTAGCTTTGCGCGGCGGCGAGGCGCTCAAGCTCGGCCTGGGCCGCCATGATCTCGCCATCGAGCCGGGCGGCCATCTCGGCGAGCAGATCGCGCCCCTGCCGCGCGGCGACGCGAGCGGCAGCGAAGAGTTCGTAGAGCTTCGAGCCATAGAGCCGGTCGAGTTCGGCGGCGATCGCGGCGATGCGCGCGCGCATCCGCGCCGCCTGCCGCGCCAGCGCGCTATCGGTGAGCCGCGGGCCGGCGCTCGGCGCTGACGGGACGGCCCCTTGTCCTTCGCGCCAGAGTGCGAAGACCTCTTCGAGCGCCGCCGCATCGCCCTCGCGATAGGCGCGGTTGGCTTCCGTCATCAGCTGTGTGCGCCAGGCGCGTTCTCGTTCGTCTTTGGCGCGGTCGGGATGGATCTTCTGCGCCAGTTGCCGGAAACGCTTCTTGAGATCGACGCTCGGCGCAAAGCGCGCCGAGGCCGCTTCTTCCCGCCGCTCATAGGCCTCGCGCTCGCGGCGCGAAGCCTCGGCGCGCGCATGCGCCGCCTCGGCGGCCGCGGCGAGTGCAGCATCCTCTGGGGCGCGTTCGGCGCGCAGTTTCGCGAGCTCGGCCTCGAGGCGGTCGAGCTCGGCGATGCGCCAGGCGACGAGCTTTTGGTAGCGCGCCCCGAAGGCGGCGAGCTCCCCTTGCGCCGTGGCAAGTTCAAGCTCCATTTCGGCGAGCTCCTGGCCGAGCACCTCGAGCTCGGCTGCTTCGCGCAAGGCCTCCCAGTTGGGCGCGAGCTGGCTTGCGCCGCGCCAGGCCGTCGGGCCGATGAAGAGCGTGCGGGCGGCGCCAGGCCAAGGGGCGCGCAACCGTTCGGGCAGCCGTTCCGTCTGGATCAGAATGACCCAGTCGGCCGGGGCGGCGAGGCGTTCCGCGACGCTCCAAGGGCCGATGATGACCGGAAAGAGCCGGCCGATGCCAGCCGGCGGCGCTTCGCGGTCCAGTCCGCGCGCGCTCCAGGCAAGAGAAGCGCGCCAGAGGGCCTCTTCATGCGCCAAGCGTTCGCGCTGGGAGGCCCAGGCCGGGCCGCTGCTGTCTTCGCCATCGCGCGCCAGGCGGCTTTTGAGGAGCGACAAGGTCGCGCGCAGCGCGATGCGGCCGGCGTATTCGGCGCCGGGCAACACGAGGCACAAGGGGCGCAGCCGCAGATCGAGCGCGTTCGAAAGCTCGGGCAAGAGGCCATCGTCGGCGCTGACGATGAGAAGCGTGCGCTCGCGCGCGAGCGCTTCGGCCGCGAGCGCGGCGAGAGCAGCAATGAGCACGCCCGGCGATTCGGGCGGCGCGATCTCGCACACGGCCGGCGCGCCGGGCGCATCGAGTTGGCGCAGCCAATCGGCGACGGCGAGCGTGATGTGCGGGGCGAAGTCCATGCGCCGAGATTGTAGTGATACCGTGCGTTTTGCACGCAGCCTGCCAAGCCGGGACAAGAGGCGGGAAAGGCGGCCAATTCGCCTTTATTGACCTCGCGGCTTGCGCCGGCTTCGTAGTAAAGTGCGCGCCTTGGCATAACGATCGCAAAGGAGTGTCCGTGTTTGCCATCATCCAGGCCGCCGGCTGGCCCATTTGGTTTCTGCTTCTGGCCTCGGTCATCGCCGTGGCCCTCATCATCGAGCGCGCCACGGCATTGCGGCGCGCGAAGATCGTGCCGCCGGGGCTCTTGCAAAGCGCGTTGGCCGAATACAAAAAGCAGGGCGTCACGGAGGATCTGCTTGCCCGCCTCGAAGCCCACTCGCCGCTCGGCAAGGTCTTCGCGGCAGGACTCAAGAACGATAAGAGCTCGCGGGAAGTCATGAAGGAGGCGATCGAGGAAGCCGGCCGCGCCGTGGCGCATGAGCTCGAGCGCTTTCTCACCACCTTGGGCACCATCGCCTCGATCAGCCCGCTCTTGGGGCTCTTCGGCACCATCGTCGGCATGATCGAGATCTTCGGTTCGGCCACCGCCACCGGCAACAACCCGCAGCAGCTCGCGCACGGCATCTCGGTGGCGCTCTACAACACGGGTTTCGGCCTCATCATCGCGATTCCGGCGATGATCGCCTACCGGCATTTCCGCGCCTTCGTCGATAGCTGCGTCATCGAGATGGAGCAGCAGGCCTTGAAGCTCGTCGAGCAGATCCACGGAGAGCGCCAGTGAATTTCCAGCGCGGCCGCAGCCGGGAAGAGCCGGAGATCAATCTGATCCCGATGATCGACGTGCTCTTGGTGATCCTGATCTTCCTCATGATCACGACGACCTATTCGAAGTTCGCCGGCCTGGAAATCAACCTGCCGACCGCTGAGGCGCAGGCGCAGGCCGACAAGCCCAATGAGATCGACGTCGTCGTCACCGCCGGCGGCAGCGTGCTTGTCAACAAGACGCCGATCAACGGCGGCGTCGAAGGCATCGCCGCGGCGCTCAAGCGCGCTGCCGAGGGCGTGCAGGAGCCCGTCGTCATCATCAACGCCGACGCCAAGGCGGCCCACCAGAACGTCATCGACGTCATGCAGGCGGCCAGAAACGCCGGCCTCTCCCATATCTCCTTTGCCACCCAGCAAAAGCCGCAATGACCGCCTGATGCGCTTGTGGCGCGCGCGCGGCGTCCTCAACTGGTTGCTCCTGCCCGCAGGCGGGCTTTTTTTCGCGCTTGCCGCCTTGCGGCGCGGTGCCTACCGGCGCGGCTGGCTGATAAGCGACCGACTGCCGGTGCCGGTCATCGTCATCGGCAACCTCGTCGTCGGCGGCACCGGCAAGACGCCGCTCGTGCTGTGGCTGGCCGAGCGGCTCACTGCGCTCGGCCGCCGTCCCGGCATCGTCAGCCGCGGCTATGGCCGGCTGGATGACGCAGTGCGCGAAGTCGGCGCTGGCAAGACGGCGATGGAAGTCGGCGATGAGCCGCTTTTGCTCGCGCGGCGCAGCGGCTGTCCTGTCTTCGTCGGGCGCGATCGCGCAGAGGCGGCGCGAGCGCTTCTCGCCGCCCATCCCGACTGCGACCTGATCCTCTGCGACGATGGCCTGCAGCACTATCGGCTCGCCCGCGATGTCGAGATCGCCCTCATCGACCGGCGCGGCTTCATGAATGGCTGGCCGTTGCCGGCCGGCCCCCTGCGCGAGCCGCCCGCGCGCCTATCGAGCGTCGATGCCCTCGTGCTGCATGATGCCAAGACGGCACCGATGGCCGGCGTGCCGACCTTTCGCATGCATCTTGCGGGCGAAACCTTCTATCGCCTCGATGCGCCAGAGATTCAAGCGCCGGCCGCGGCGCTCGTCGGGCTGCGGCTCCATGCCGTCGCCGGCATTGGCGAGCCGCAACGCTTCTTCGATCATCTGGCCGCGCTGGGACTGGCTTTCGAGGCGCACCCCTTTCCCGACCATCACGTCTATCGCGCGGCCGATCTCGATTTTCGCGGCGACGCGATCCTGATGACGGAAAAGGACGCGTTAAAATGCGCGGGCCTCACCCAGCTGCCCATCTGGGTGTTGCCCGTCGAGGCGGTCGTCGAGCCCGATCTGGCCCACCACGTTTTGGCTCTCCTGGAGAACATCGATGGATGCGCGTCTATTGGAAATCCTCGTCTGTCCGCTCTGCAAGGGCCCGCTCGACTACCGGAAAGCCGCCGCTGAGCTCATCTGTCATGCCTGCCGTCTCGCCTATCCCATCCGCGATGACATTCCGGTGATGCTCGAAGACGAGGCGCGTACGCTCGCCCCGGAAGAAGAGTAAGGCCCGATGGCTTTCCGCGTCGTCATTCCGGCGCGCTATGCCTCGATGAGGCTGCCCGGCAAGCCGCTTGCCGACATCGCTGGCAAACCGATGGTGGTGCGCGTCGCCGAAGCGGCACACAGGAGCGGCGCCGAGGAAGTCCTCATCGCCACCGATGATGCGCGCGTCATCGAGGCTGCCCTGGCGCATGGCTTCGAGGCCGTGATGACGCGTGCGGATCATGCGAGCGGCACCGACCGCATCGCTGAAGTGGCCGAGCAGCGCGGCTGGCCGGAGGAGGCCATCGTCGTCAATGTCCAGGGCGATGAGCCGCTCATCGATCCCGCCCTCATCGAAGCCGTCGCCCAGGCGCTCGCCGAGGATGAAGTGGCGGCGATTGCCACTGCCGCGCACACGATTATGGATCTCTCCGAGTTCTTGAGCCCGCATGTCGTCAAGGTCGTCGTCTCGGCCAGCGGCCATGCGCTCTATTTCTCACGCGCGCCGCTGCCCTGGCCGCGCGATGCCTTCGCCGCGAACCGCGACCGGCTGCCGGAAGGCTTCATGCCGCGCCGGCATGTGGGGCTTTATGCCTACCGCGCCGGCTTCTTGCGGCGTTTCGGCGCGCTCGCTCCGGCACCCTGTGAAACATGGGAAGCGCTCGAACAATTGCGCGCGCTCTGGCATGGCTTTCATATCCGTGTCATCGACTGCAGGCATCCTCCCGCGCCGGGCGTCGATACGCCCGAGGATCTCGCGCGGGTGCGCGCCGCGTTTGCTGCGTTGCACCAGTCAGGCACGCTATCTCCCGATAGATAAAATCTAGCCAAAGCCCACATCAATGGTGCGAATATCACGAAATAACGATACGAACACACACTGAAAGAGGAGACACTGCAATGCGTTTGATACTGTTGGGCCCTCCCGGCGCGGGTAAAGGCACTCAGGCCAACTTCATCAAGGAGAAGTTCGGCATCCCGCAAATCTCGACCGGCGACATGCTGCGCGCCGCCGTCAAGGCCGGTACGCCGCTCGGGCTCGAAGCGAAGAAGATCATGGAGGCCGGCGGCCTCGTGCGCGACGACATCATCATCGGCCTCGTCAAGGATCGCTTGAAGGAGCCGGATTGCCAAAAGGGCTATCTGTTCGACGGCTTTCCGCGCACCATCCCGCAGGCCGAAGCGATGAAGGAGGCCGGTGTGGCGATCGATTACGTGCTCGAGATCGATGTTCCGGACGAGGAGATCATCAAGCGCATGAGCGGCCGGCGCGTGCATCTGCCCTCCGGCCGCACCTATCACATCCTCTTCAATCCGCCCAAGGTCGAGGGCAAGGACGATGTCACCGGCGAGCCCTTGATCCAGCGCGACGACGACAAGGAGGAAACGGTCAGAAAGCGCCTCGAGGTCTATCATCAGCAGACCAAAGCGCTCGTCGATTACTACGGCAAGTGGGCCGCCTCGGGCGAGCCCGGCGCGCCCAAGTATCGCAAGATCAGCGGGCTCGGCAAGGTCGAAGACGTGCGCGATGCCGCCTTCGCCGCATTGACATCCTAAGAGGGGAGAGAAGCATGGCCACGAAAAAAATGAATGCCTTCTACGCGCAGTCCGGCGGCGTGACCGCCGTCATCAATGCCTCGGCCTGCGGGGTGATCGAGACGGCGCGCAAGCACAAGGACAAGATCGGCAAGGTCTATGCGGGCAGGAATGGCATCATCGGCGCGCTGACCGAGGATATGATCGACACCAGCAAGGAATCGGCCAAGGCCATCGCCGGCTTACGCACGACGCCCGCCGGCGCCTTCGGTTCCTGCCGCTACAAGCTCAAGAGCCTGGAGGCCAACCAGCGCGAGTACGAGCGCCTCATCGAAGTCTTCAAGGCGCATAACATCGGCTACTTCTTCTACAACGGCGGCGGCGACTCGGCCGATACCTGCTACAAGGTCTCGCAGCTGTCCGAAAAAATGGGCTACCCGGTGCAGGCGATCCATGTGCCGAAGACGGTCGACAACGACCTGCCGATCACCGACAACTGCCCGGGCTTCGGCTCGGTGGCCAAATACATCGCCGTCTCGACGCTCGAGGCGACTTTCGACGTGCGCTCGATGTGCGCGACCTCCACCAAGGTATTCGTGCTGGAAGTGATGGGACGGCATGCCGGCTGGATCGCCGCCGCCGGCGCGATGGCCTCGACGAAGGATGAGGAGCTGCCGATCGTCGTGCTCTTTCCCGAGGTGGTGTTCGACAAGGACAAATTCCTCGCCAAGGTCGATGCGATGGTCAAGAAGTTCGGCTACTGCACGGTGGTCGTTTCGGAAGGCTGCCACTGGCCGGATGGCAAGTTCCTCGCCGAGCAGGGCACGCGCGATGCGTTCGGCCATGCGCAGCTTGGCGGTGCGGCGCCCGTGGTCGCCAACATGATCAAGGAGGGCCTGGGCCTCAAGTTCCACTGGGGCGTGGCCGACTATCTGCAGCGCGCCGCGCGCCACATCGCCTCGAAGACCGATGTCGAGCAGGCCTATGCGATGGGCAAGGCGGCCGTCGAGTTCGCCTTGAAGGGGCACAATGCCGTGATGCCGACCATCGAGCGCGTCTCGAGCAAGCCTTACAAGTGGAAGGTCGGCATGGCGCCCTTGGCCAAGGTTGCCAACGTCGAGAAGAAGATGCCGAAGAACTTCATCAGCCCGGATGGCTTCGGCATCACCGCCAAGTGCCGCGAGTATCTCGAGCCGCTCATCAAGGGCGAGGACTACCCGGCCTACAAGGATGGCTTACCGGTCTATACGACGCTCAAGAACGTCGCGGTGCCGAAGAAGCTCCCCGAGTTCAAGTTGTAAGAGAGAAGGGCGTGCCGCAAGGCGCGCCCTTCGGGTTTTTGGAGTCCGTTGCAAATTGATTTGAGTCAAACGAAAAGGGGGTTGCAATGTCGTCAGGTCTGATCTTCGCCTTGGTCTGTGCAATCGGCGCGATTGCCTTTGGCTGGATTTCCTCGCAGTGGATTCTGTCGCAGCCGACCGGCAACGATCGCATGCGCGCAATTTCGGCGGCCGTGCAAGAAGGCGCACAAGCGTATCTGAGGCGCCAATACACGACGATTGCGATGGTCGGCATCGTGCTTGCCATCCTGATCGCCGTCTTCCTCGGTGTGTCGACCGCCATCGGCTTCGTGCTCGGCGCGGTGCTCTCAGGCGCGGCCGGCTTCATCGGCATGAACGTCTCGGTGCGTGCCAACGTGCGCACGGCCGAAGCGGCGAGCAAGGGCCTCAATGAGGCGCTCAACGTCGCTTTCCGCGGCGGCGCGATCACCGGCATGCTTGTCGTGGGTTTGGGCCTGTTGGGGGTTGCCGGCTATTACGCGGTGTTGAAGGCGATGGCCGGCGATCAGAGCCTCGATCACATCCTGCATCCCTTGGTCGGCCTGGGTTTTGGCTCATCCCTCATTTCGATCTTCGCGCGTCTGGGCGGCGGTATCTTCACGAAGGGCGCGGACGTCGGCGCTGATCTCGTCGGCAAGGTGGAAGCCGGCATTCCCGAGGATGATCCGAGGAACCCGGCCGTGATCGCCGATAACGTCGGCGACAACGTCGGCGACTGCGCCGGCATGGCCGCCGACCTCTTCGAGACCTATGCCGTCACGATCGTCGCGACGATGCTTTTGGGCGCCTTGCTCTTCAAGGCAAGCGGCGCGGCGGCGGAAACTGCCGTCGTCTATCCGCTCGCCCTGGGCGGCTTCTCGATCATCGCCTCGATCATCGGCGCGATGGCGGTCAAGGCCACTCCCGGCGGCAAGATCATGAACGCGCTCTACAAGGGCCTCATCGTCGCAGGCCTCTTGGCGCTCGTCTGCTTCTATCCGATCACGACCTGGATCGTCGATGATCACCTGCTCGATGCGGTGCTCGGCGTCTCGGGCGGCTCGCAGATGCGCCTCTATGGCGCCGCGGTGATCGGCCTCGCGCTCACGGGGCTCATGGTCTACATCACCGAGTATTACACGGCGACCGAATACAGCCCGGTGCGCCACATCGCCCAGGCCTCGACGACCGGGCACGGCACCAACGTCATCGCGGGCTTGGGCGTGTCGATGAAGGCGACCGCCTGGCCGGTGCTTGCCGTCTGCGCCTCGATCTGGTCGGCCTATACGCTCGGCGGCCTCTATGGCATCGCGATCGCTGCGACCTCGATGCTCTCGATGGCCGGCATCATCGTCGCGCTCGATGCCTACGGCCCGATCACCGACAACGCCGGCGGCATCGCCGAGATGGCCGAACTGCCCGATTCCGTGCGCAACATCACCGACCCGCTCGATGCCGTCGGCAATACGACCAAGGCGGTCACCAAGGGCTATGCGATCGGCTCGGCGGGCTTGGCGGCGCTCGTCCTGTTCGCCGACTTCACGCATGGCCTCGAAGCCGTCAAGGCCGGCACGGTGTTCCGCTTTGATCTTTCCGATCCGGCCGTCATCATCGGCCTCTTTGTCGGCGGCATGGTGCCGTATCTCTTTGGCGCGATGGCGATGGAAGCGGTCGGCCGTGCCGCCGGCGCGATCGTCGTCGAGGTGCGCCGCCAGTTCCGCGAGATCAAGGGCATCATGGAAGGCACGGCGAAACCCGAGTATGGCACCTGCGTCGACATGCTGACCCGTGCGGCGATTAAGGAGATGATGATTCCTTCGCTCTTGCCAGTGCTGATCCCGATCGTCACCGCGGTGGCGCTCAACGTCCTCATGGGGCCGGGCGCCGGCGTGCGCGCCTTGGGCGGCGTGCTGATGGGCACGATCGTCACGGGGCTCTTCGTCGCCATCTCGATGACCACCGGCGGCGGCGCTTGGGACAACGCGAAGAAATTCATCGAAGAAGGCAATTACGGCGGCAAGGGCTCGGATGCGCACAAAGCGGCCGTGACCGGCGACACGGTGGGCGATCCCTACAAGGACACGGCCGGCCCGGCGGTGAACCCCTTGATCAAGATCATCAACATCGTTGCGCTGCTCATCGTGCCGCTTGTCGCATAAAGCGCCGCGCTTGAGAGGCAACGGGCGGCCGTTCGGCCGCCCGTTGCCTTTTCAGGTCTGCGAAAGTCGGGGCTGGCAGGACGGCTTAGCCAAGCACGACATAGTCGATCAGCGTATCAATGCGGGCGGCGAGTGCATCGCTTGCGGTCATGAGCGTCTCGATGGTCTCGCCGGCAGCAGCCTGACCGCTCATCAAGCGTTTGGCGAGCGCGTGCAGCGCTTCATGGGCGGCGACGATTTCGGTCCAGATCGGCTTGTCGCCGTGGCGCAGATGGCCCTCGCTGCTCATCCACTGCCCGAAGGCGCATTGGTTGGCATCGGGCGGCGGCGTGAGCTCGCGGTTGGCAAGCGCGGCGAGCGCCTGCTTGTGCCAGCGGCGATGTTCGGCGCGCGCGAAGACGAGCGGCAGATCGCCGCGCGCTACTGGACGTAACCCTAGCAAGCGCGGATCAGGACGGTAGTGGGTGAGCCAGGCTTCGAACTCCCCGGCCGGCATGGGGCGGGCGAGATGAAAGCCTTGCGCATAGGCGCAGCCCAACTGGGCGACGAGGCGCATCTGTTCGGCCGTCTCGACCCCCTCGGCGACGACGCGGCGGCCGAAGGCGGTCGCGAGCCCCACCACCGCTTCGACGATGCGCATGTCGTCGGGATCATGCGCCATGTCGCAAATGAAGCTTCGGTCGATCTTGAGTTCCGCGACCGGCAAGTGTTTGAGATAGGAAAGCGAGGAATAGCCGACGCCGAAATCGTCGAGTGCGAAGTCGATGCCAAGCTCGCGCGCTTCGCGCACCGTGGCGGCGACGTGGGAAAGATCGGCGAGCGCACTGGTTTCGAGGATCTCGAGCGTAACGCGCTTCCTCCACACATGGTCGTGGGCGAGCAAGAGCCGTTTCAAGCGCTCCATGAAGTCGCGCTGCAACAGATAGGTGGCGCCGACATTGACATTGACGCTTACCGAAAGATCGATCCCTCGCGCGTTCCACGCTTCGATCTGGGCAAGCACGGTCTCGATCACCCATTCGTCGAGGTCGATGGCGAGCGGATCGCTCTCGATCGCCGGCAGGAACTGGCCGGGGGAAAGCTGACCCTGCTGCGGATGATTCCAGCGCAAGAGGGCTTCGGCGCCGACGACGCGGCCGTTGCTCAAATCCACCTTCGGCTGGTAGTAAAGCACCAGCTCGCCGGCATGTAAGCCGCGGCGGAAGTCCTCGACGAGGGAATGGCGGCTTCTGACCTCGAAATCGTGGCCGGGGTCGAAGAGATGGAAGCGGTTCTTGCCCGCTTGCTTGGCGACGTACATCGCCTGGTCGGCCTGGCGTAAAAGCTGCTCGGCGTCGAGCTCTTCCTTTTGCGGATAGAAGGCGACGCCGATGCTCGCCGTTACCGCGAGCGGTTGATTTTGCCAATCAACCGGCTGCGCAGCCGCGGCAAGGAGGCGCGACAAGGAGGGCGCGCAATCGTCGGCCTTGGCGAGATCGTGCAGCAGCACGACGAATTCGTCGCCACCTAAGCGCGCCAGCGTATCGCCCTCGCGGATCGCCAGCCGCATGCGTTCGGCAATTTGGATTAGAAGCTGGTCGCCGGCATCGTGGCCATAGAGGTCGTTGATGTCCTTGAAGCCGTCGAGATCGACGAAGGCGACGGCGAGCAGCCGGCGTCGGCGCGCTGCCTGGGCCATCGCCTGGCGCAGCCGGTCGATGAGCAGGCTGCGGTTGGGCAGCCCCGTGAGCGCGTCGTAGTGAGCGAGATGCTCAAGCTGGCGTTGGTGCTCTTTCTGTGCCGTGATATCTGAAAAGATCGCCACATAGCGGTCGATGCGCCCTTCTTCGTCGCGCACCGCCGAGATGTCGAGCCATTCGGCATAGACCTCGCCGCTCTTGCGGCGGTTCCAGATCTCACCGGCCCAGGCGCCGCGCTCGGCGAGGCTCTTCCAGAGCTGGGCATAGAACGAGGGCGGCTGGCGCCCCGATTTGAGGAGAGAGGGCGTCTGGCCGATCACCTCCTCGCGCGCGTAACCCGTGATGCGCACGAAAGCATCGTTGACCTCGAGGATGCGACCGGCAGTGTCGGTGATCATGACGCCTTCGCTCGCATGCGTGAAGACGTCGGCAAAGAGCTTAAGGCGCCGCGTCGCCTCGATGCGTTCAGTTTCGTCATGGATGATGGACAGCAACAGTGTCCCTTCCTCGCTGACGATCGGCGTCGAATAGACCTCGACAGCGCGTATTTCGCCATTGGCGAGACGGTGACGGAAGTGGAAGTGATTGCGCTCTTCGGCCAGCGCGCGGGCGCGCTCACGGGCGATTTCCTCGGGCGGTAGAGTGTTGATCGCGGCGATGTTCATGCCGGCGAGCCGCTCGGCCGGATAGCCGTAGTAGCGGCGCGCCGCCTCGTTGAAGGCGACGATGCGGCCGCTTTCCGGCTCGATGAGCAGCATGACAGACGAATTCTTTTCGAAGAATTGCCGCAGCTGCTCGACAGGAATTTCTGGAAGCGCCATTCACTGATTCTAGCGAGAAAACATTACACCGCTTGACGGCGAAAGTCGCCCGGTCGAAAGCCCAGCAGCCAGAGGGTGGCGAAATAAACGATGATGCCAGTCAAGACGAGCGCGGCCAGGTGCAGGATACGCGTGCTGGAAGAGGCGGTGAGCCACGCTTCCTCGCGGCCTATGCCAAACCAGAGCGTGAGCGCAAGGACGGTGAGGGCGAGCGCGAGTTTCCAGGTGAAAGCAAACCAGCCCGGCTGCGGCGCGTAGCTGCCGCGCCGGCGTAAGCCCCGCCAGAGCAAAAATGCATTGAGGCAAGACGCAAGGCCGATTGAAAGCGCGAGTCCGGCATGTTTCAAGGGCACGATGAAGGCGAGATTCATCAATTGTGTGGCCGCAAGCGTGACGAGCGCGATCTTGACCGGCGTCTTGATGTTCTGCTGGGCATAAAAGCCTGGGGCGAGCACCTTGACGAGGATGAGGCCGATGAGGCCGATGCTGTAGGCGACGAGCGCCTGGCGGGTTTGCAAGACGTCCTCTGCCGTAAAAGCGCCATGTTGAAAGAGTGTGGCCAAAAGCGGCACGGCTAGGATCGCCAGCGCGAGCGCCGCCGGCAGCGTGAGTAGAAAGGTGAGACGCAATCCCCAGTCGAGCAGGGCCGAGAATTCCTCCGGGCGTTCGCTCGCATGAGCCTTGGAGAGACTCGGCAAGAGGATCGTGCCGAGCGCTGCGCCCAACAGCCCAGCCGGGAATTCCATGAGCCGGTCGGCGTAATAGAGCCAGGAGACACTGCCTGAGACGAGGAAGGAAGCGAAGATCGTGTTGATGAGGAGTGAGACCTGCGCAACTGAGACGCCGAGCACGGCCGGCGCCATCAGTTTCAAGACACGGCGCACGCCCGGGTCTTGTGGCGCGAAGTCGAAGCGCGGCAGCATGCCGATCTTCTTGAGCGCGGGCAGCTGGATTGCGAGTTGCAGGAGGCCGCCAAGGAATACCGCCCAGGCGAGCGCGAGCACCGGCGGATCAAAATAAGGTGCGGCAAAGAGCGCCATGCCGATGAAGGAGAGGTTGAGCAGCACCGGCGTTGCGGCGGGCAGGGCGAAGCGGCTCCAGGTGTTGAGGATGCCGGCCGCCAGGGCGACGAGCGCCATGAAGAGGATATAGGGAAAGACGATGCGCGTGAGCGTCACGGTGAGCGCGAATTTTTCCGGCTCGGCGGCAAATCCCGGCGCGGAGATGAAAATCAGCAGCGGCGCGCCGATGACGCCCAGGAGCGTGACGAGCAACACGGCAAGGCAAAGGGCGGTGGCGACGCGATCGACGAGGGCGCGGGTTTCTTCGGCGCTGCGACGGTTGCGGTATTCGGCCAGCAAGGGCACGAAGGCCTGCGAGAAGGCGCCTTCGGCAAACAGGCGTCTGAGCAGATTGGGCAGGCGAAAGGCGACGAAGAAGGCGTCGGTGGCCAGCCCCGCGCCGAAGGCGCGCGCGATGACGAAGTCGCGCACGAAGCCGAGGATGCGGGACAGCAAGGTCAGGCTGCTGACCGTGGCGAGCGTCTTGAGCAGATTCATGCCGCGATGGTAGCCGCTCGCGGCTTTCGTTGTGGCGCGAAAAGCGCCTTGCAATGGCCATCAACTCACCCTATAATCGTGCGCTTTCTTCGACCAACGCGTCAGAATCACCGAACACACCATGGCCAATACTGCCCAAGCCAAAAAGCGCGCCCGCCAAGCGCTTGCGCGCCGCGCCCATAACATGAGCCTGCGTTCCCGGCTGCGCACCGCGATCAAGAAAGTACGCAAGGCTATCGCGACGGGCGACAAGGCGGCCGCCCAGGCCGTCTTCAGAGAGTCGCAGCGCGTCATCGACTCGATCGCCGACAAGAAGATCATCCACAAGAACGCCGCCGCGCGTTACAAGAGCCGCCTGTCGGCCGCGATCAAGGCGCTCTGACGCCGTCCTACCAGCGCCGACTTTCAGTCAATTTTTAGGCATCGTCCCCGCGGGCGATGCCTCATCGCGTTTGTGTCTTCGTCTCGGGCCAGGGCACGACTTTCAGCTCGTTGTCGCGCGCGAAATTGACGAGGAAGGTATAGGCCATCGGCTCGACGTCATAAATGCGACCATCGACGAAGACGCATTTCTCGCCATCGAGATTGCCGGGCTGCACATAAGGGGAATAGGTCATGCGCCGTTCGGCGCCGAAGGCCGACATGATGCCGCACAGCCGCTCGGCCCAATCGCTCGGCCGGAAGCGGCGCCCCGCCAGCGTGACCCCGAGGATGACGAAATTTTCGGCGACGAAGGCGGGCATGGGGCGGGGCTGGTGTGATTAGTTTTGTGAATTATAGCAAAAGCCGAATTAAGCCTCGGTTCATGGCCGACGTTTAGGGCTCATCCAGTGCGGAGACCGTATACAGGCGGGGGGTTTTCGCTTATGATCGGCCTCCCGCAAGCACGGCGGCCAAGGTCACGCGGCCGCCGTCTTCTTTTGGGGAAGCCAAGCATGTCGCACCTGATGAATACCTATGCCCGGCAGGCCGTCGCTTTCACGCACGGCGTGGGCTGTCAATTGTTCGATGCTGCAGGCAAGCGCTATCTCGATGGCCTGGCCGGCATCGCCGTCAATACCCTTGGGCACGCCCATCCGCGCCTCGTTGCGGCGCTGACCGAGCAGATCGGCCGCCTCATTCACGTCTCGAACGTCTATCGCGTCACCGAGCAGGAACGGCTTGCCGACCGGCTCACGGCGCTCTCCGGCATGGACGAGGTCTTCTTTTGCAATTCCGGCTGCGAGGCGAACGAGGCGGCGATCAAGCTCGCGCGCCTGTATGGCCACGGCAAGGGCATCGACCAGCCGGCGATCATCGTCATGGAACATGCCTTCCACGGCCGCACGCTGGCCACCCTCTCGGCGACCGGCAACCGCAAGGTGCAGGCCGGCTTCGAGCCGCTCGTGCCCGGTTTCGTGCGCGTGCCGTTCGACGATCTCGCCGCCATCGGACAGGTCGCGGCGAACAACCACAACGTCGTCGCCGTGCTGTTCGAACCCGTGCAGGGCGAAGGCGGCATTCATGCCGTCCATGAGGAATTCATGCGCGGGCTGCGCCGCATCTGCGATGAGCGGGGCTGGCTCTTCATGGTCGATGAGGTGCAATGCGGCATCGGCCGCACCGGCAAGTGGTTCGCCCACCAGCACGCGGGCATCAAGCCCGACGTGATGACGCTCGCCAAGGGCTTGGGCTCCGGCGTGCCTGTAGGCGCCTGCCTCGCGGCAGGCCCGGCGGCCGGCCTCATGAAGCCGGGCAACCACGGTTCGACCTTCGGCGGCAATCCGCTCGCGATGGTTGCGGCCTTGACGACGCTCGAGGTCATCGAAGCTGAGGGCTTGATGGCGCGCGCTGTCCTGCTGGGTGAGCGCATCCGTACCCGGCTCAGCGAAGGGCTCGCGGGCGTAGCCGGCGTCGTCGAGGTCCGCGGCCTGGGGCTCATGATCGGCATCGAGCTCGACCGGCCCTGTGCGGCGCTCGTCGCGGCGGGGCTTGCGGAGGGCATCCTCATCAACGTCACGGCCGAGAAGGTGGTGCGCCTCCTGCCCCCCCTCGTGATGAGCGATCTCGAAGCCGATGAGCTCGTCGATAAGCTCGTCGCCGTGATCCGGCAATTCCTCACGGCATAAAAGGCAGGGACAGCGACGATGGGCTCCGTCAAGCATTTTCTGCAATTCAAGGACTTTACGCGCGAGGAGTTCGATTACCTCTTCGAGCGCACGCGCATCATCAAGGCCCGCTTCAAGTCCTACCAGAAGTACTGGCCGCTCGAAGACCGCACGCTGGTGATGATCTTCGAGAAGGCGAGCACGAGGACGCGCCTCTCGTTCGAAGCGGGCATGCACCAGTTAGGCGGCAGCGCGATCTATCTCAACACGCGCGACTCGCAGCTTGGCCGCGGCGAGCCGGTCGAGGATGCCGCCCAGGTCATTTCGCGCATGTCGGACATCGTCATGATCCGCACCTATGAGCAGTCGATCATCGAGCGCTTCGCCGCCCATTCGCGCGTGCCGGTGATCAATGGCCTCACCAACGAATACCACCCTTGCCAGATCATGGCCGACATCTTCACCTACATCGAGCAGCGCGGTCCGATCCAGGGGAAAACCGTGGCCTGGATCGGTGATTCGAACAACATGTGCAATACCTGGCTGCAGGCCGCAGAACTGCTCGACTTCAACGTGCATGTCTCCACGCCGCCCGGGTATGAAGTCGAGCCCGAACGCGCGGGCCTCTATGGCACCGACCACTTCGAGCAGTTCGCCGATCCGATGGAGGCGGCGCGCGGCGCGGATCTCGTCACCACCGACGTGTGGACCTCGATGGGCTTCGAAGCCGAAAACGAGGAGCGCTTGAAGGCATTCAAGGACTGGCAGGTCGATGCCGAGATGATGCGCGTGGCCAAGCCCGATGCGCTCTTCATGCACTGTCTGCCGGCCCATCGCGGCGAGGAGGTCACCGCCGAGGTCATCGACGGGCCACAGAGCGTGGTGTGGGATGAGGCGGAGAACCGGCTGCATACGCAAAAGGCATTACTGGAATATCTCGTGTTGGGCAGAATCAAGGAATAAGTCATGGCAAAAGCGACATCGCGTATCAAGAAGGTCGTGCTCGCCTACTCGGGAGGGCTCGATACCTCGGTCATCCTCAAGTGGCTGCAGGATACCTATGGCTGCGAGGTGGTCACCTTCACGGCCGACCTCGGCCAGGGCGAGGAGCTGGAGCCGGCGCGCGCCAAGGCGGAAAAGCTCGGCATCAAGCCGCAGAACATCTTCATCGAGGATCTGCGCGAGGAATTCGTGCGCGACTTCGTCTTTCCGATGTTCCGCGCCAACACGCTCTACGAGGGCGAATACCTGCTCGGCACCTCGATTGCGCGGCCCCTGATCGCCAAGCGGCTCGTCGAGATCGCCAAGAAGACCGGCGCCGATGCGATCGCGCATGGCGCGACTGGCAAGGGCAACGACCAGGTGCGCTTCGAGCTCGGCGCCTATGCGCTGATGCCCAACATCAAGATCATTGCACCGTGGCGCGAGTGGGATCTGCTTTCGCGTGAGAAGCTGCTCGCCTATGCCGAAAAGCATGGCATCCCGATCGAGATGAAGCACAAGAAGGGCGGCTCGCCCTATTCGATGGATGCGAACCTGTTGCACATCTCCTACGAAGGCCGCCATCTCGAAGACCCCGCGGCCGAAGCCGAAGAGAGCATGTGGCGCTGGACGGTGGCGCCGGAGAAAGCGCCCAATAGGCCTGCGTATCTCGAGCTCGAATTCGCCCAAGGCGATCTCGTCGCCATCGATGGCCAGAAGATGAAGGCGCATGAATTGCTGGCCGCCTTGAACCAGATCGGCGGCAAGCACGGCATCGGCCGCCTCGACCTCGTCGAGAACCGCTATGTCGGCATGAAGTCGCGCGGCTGCTATGAAACGCCGGGCGGCACGATCCTCCTCAAGGCGCACCGCGCCATCGAATCGATCACGCTCGACCGTGAAGTCGCGCATCTCAAGGACGATCTGATGCCGCGCTATGCAAGCCTGATCTACAACGGCTACTGGTGGAGCCCGGAGAGAAAGGCGCTGCAGGTGCTCATCGACCATACGCAGCAGCACGTCAATGGCTGGGTGCGCGTCAAGCTCTACAAGGGCTCGGTCTCCGTCGTCGCGCGCGATTCGAAGAGCGATTCGCTCTTCGATCCGGCCATCGCCACCTTCGAAGACGATGCCGGCGCTTACGATCAGAAGGACGCGGCCGGCTTCATCAAGCTCAATGCCCTGCGCATGCGGATCGCCGCCAAGGCGCGACAGAAGCGGAGCCGGAAGAAGTAAATGTTCGGCTTCACGGAAGAGGAGGTCGCCCGTTTCGGCATGACCTTTGGCCTGTCGGCCTTCATGCTCTACATGCTCTTCATCATCGGCGAACTCGCCTACCGCTCGAAGGCGGGCAAGCTGGGCACCTTCGTGCTGTTCTTCGTGCTCGCCTTCGGCATGCTCGGCTTCGTCGCCAAGCACATCATCGAGAAACTGTGGGGAATCTGACCATGTCGCAATTCGACAACGTCTCCGTGCTCAAGAAGGCCAATGTCTATTTCGACGGCAAGTGCGTGAGCCACACCGTGATTTTCCCGGATGGCACGAAGAAGAGCGTCGGCGTGATCCTGCCCGCGACGCTGACCTTCACCACCGGTGCGCCGGAAATCATGGAGACGGTCGCCGGCGCCTGCCGCTATCGTCTGCCGGGCGAGGACTGGAAATCCTGCGGTGTCGGCGAATCCTTCCGCGTGCCGGGCAACTCGTCCTTCGACATCGAGGTGACGGGTGAGCCTTACCATTACGTCTGCCATTTCGGCTAAGGAAACACTGAATAATTCTGCTGCGCGGTCGGATGGCTGCGTTGCGCGGTGCTCGCTCCCTCGCCTAACTCCTTGTTATGTCTCGGTCGCTGCGCTCCGTGCGCCTTGCCCTCCGACCGCTCGCGACGATTTCTTCAGCGTTTCCCTAAAGCGCCATGCCCTCGTTCGACATTACGTCCGAAGCGAACTGGGTGGCGCTCAAAAACGCCGTCGATGTCGCCGGCCGCCAGATCGGCAACCGCTACGACTTCAAAGGCACCTCGGCGCGCGCCGAGCTCGATGAGAAGGCCAAGACCATCACGCTGTGGGGCGATTCGGAATTCCAGCTCGGCCAGATCAAGGACATCCTGTTTCCCGAGATGGAGAAGAAGGAGCGCGAGAGCACCAAGCGGCTCGAAGCCGGCAAGATCGAGAGCGTCTCCGGCAACAAGGTCAAGCAGACGTTGCAGATCAAGAGCGGCATCGACCAGGAGCTCGCCAAGAAGATCGTCAAGCTGATCAAGGAGAGCAAGATGAAGCTGCAGGCGACGATCCAGGGCGATGCGGTGCGCGTCTTTGGCGCCAAGCGCGATGATCTGCAAGCCGCCATCGCGCTCGTCAAGAAGACGGTCACCGATTATCCCCTTGCCTTCGGCAATTTCCGCGACTGAAAGCTTGTGAAAATTTCTGCTGCGCGGCCCGATGGCAGCGTTGCGCGGTGCTCGGAACCTCGCCTAACGAGTTGTTATGTCTCGGTTCCTGCGCGCCGTGCGCCTTGCCCTCGAGCCGCTCGCGACGAAATTTTCACAAGCTTTGAGCACGAAAGTCGGCGCTGGCGGGACGGCCTTCAGCCCCGCAGGCCGGCGATCCAGCGTGTATAGAGCCGGTCAGCGGCGAGGCGCATCGCGGCGAGGCGCTCCTCGACGCGCTCCATCATCTGCTCAGGGGTTTGCACCGAAGGCGAGGGGGCGGCGCATTCCTCGGCCCATTGGCGGCACCAAAGGCGGATCATCGCCTCGGTCATCTCGACATGGCATTGCAGGCCCAAATGCGGGCCCATGACGAAGGCCTGGTTTGCGCAATGGGCGCTTTTGAGGATGCGCGTGGCGCCCGCCGGGATCGAGAAGGTCTCGCCATGCCAGTGGAAGGCCTCGAATCCGGCGAGATCGCCAAGCCATTCCGCGGCAGCCGGGTCGGTCGTCTCGACGCGTCCCCAGCCGATTTCCTTGACCGGATTCTTCGTCACCACGCCACCGAGTGCCTTCGCCATCAGTTGCCCACCGAGGCAATGGCCGATGACCGGGATGCCGGCTGCGACGGCCTCGTGGATCAGGGCGAGAACGGGCGGAATCCAGGGCAGATCGTCATTGACGCTCATCGGCCCGCCCATGAAACAGAGGCCGGCGAATGCCTCGCACCCCTGGGGCACCGGCTCGCCTGCATCGAGGCAGATGAGCTGCGCGGGAAGGCCGTGGTGTTCGAGGAAAGTGGCAAAATAGCCGGGACCTTCTCCCGGACTGTGACGAAAGATAGCGATGGGCTTCATGATCGGCTTAAGGGCGCTGAGGCTGAAAACGCTGTGTCATTTTAGCGCGGCCTGTCTTGGCGGCTGGGCCAGCCTGGCGCTGGCGGCGGACATCGCGCTCGTCGGCCTCATGGGCAACAAGGCGATGGTGGTCATCGATGGCGGCCGGCGCCAGATGCTCGCCGTCGGTGCGACCTCGCCCGAAGGCGTCAAGCTCATCGCCATCGAGCCGGGCGCGGCGGTATTCGAGACCAATGGCCAGCGCCGCCGCATCGCCATCGGCCAGAGCATCGTCTCGGCGCCGGCGAGCGAAAAACCTTCCGTCACGCTGCAGGCCGACGCGCAAGGGCATTTCATGGCGCACGGCAGCATCAATGGGGCGCCGATGCGCTTCATCGTCGATACCGGTGCCACCTTCATCGCGCTCGGGGCTGCCGATGCGCGGCGCGCCAACATCGACACCTCGAAAGGGACGCCGGCGATGGTGATGACGGCCAATGGCCCGGCGCGCGTCTGGCGCGTCAAGCTCGGCAATGTGAAACTCAACGGCATCAGTCTTTCCGACGTCGATGCCACCGTGCATGAACAGGACATGCCGGTGGTGCTCCTCGGCATGAGTTTCTTGAACCGCATGGAGATCCGCCGCGACGGCCAGACGATGGTGCTCACGCAGCGTTACTGATGGCCAGCTCTCCGTCCGCCGCCTGGCTGCGCGAGCGCTGTGCCTTGCCTCCGCGCGAGGCCTCTGGCGAGCCGTTGGCCGTGACGGCGGTCGAGGGCATCCCCGCCGCGGTGCTCTTGCCGATCGTCGCGCGCGAAACTGGCCTCACCGTGCTGCTGACGCGCCGCACCGCCCACTTGCGCGACCATGCCGGGCAGATCAGCTTTCCCGGCGGCCGCTGTGAGGCGGACGATGCCACGCCGATCGAGACGGCGTTGCGCGAAAGCCAGGAAGAAGTGGGGTTGCGCCCAGAACAGGTCGAGGTGCTCATGGTGCTGCCCGATTACTTCACTGGCACCGGCTTTCGCGTCACGCCCATCGTCGGCCTCGTCACGCCTCCCTTGAATCTCAAACTCGACGATTTCGAGGTCGCCGAGGCCTTCGAGGTGCCGCTCGACTTCCTGCTCGACGCCGCGAACTATCGCCGGGAATGGATCGAAGTGCGCGGCCGGCGGCAGGCCTACTGGACCGTGCCTTGGCGCGACTACTTCATCTGGGGGGCGACGGCGGGCATCCTCGTCAGCCTGCGCCAGCATCTCTTGGCAGAAGTGGCCAGCGAGGGAGTGTGATATCTTCGCGGCGACCGACGCGACCTTCTTTCCATGACCTTTTTCAGCATCCTTTGCGTCCTCGTCCTCGAGCAGGTCAAGGCCCTGCCCGCCACGCGTCTCCAGGCGCTGCTCTTCGCGTATGCCGATTGGCTCGAGGAGAAATTCAATGCAGGGGAACGCCGTCATGGCGCCGTGGCTTGGGCGGTTGGCGCGGGTCTGCCAGCCGGCTGCATGCTCTTGCTGCAAATCGGCACCGATCTCCTGCATCCCCTCGCCGGCTTCGCGCTCGACATCGGCGTGCTCTATCTCACCGTCGGTTTTCGCCAGTTCAGCCATTTCTTCACCGACATCCACCTCGCCCTGCGCGCGGGCGAGATCGAACAGGCGCGCCGTCTGTTGGGCGAATGGCGCGGCGAAGGCGTCGAACGCTTGAGTTCCGCCGAGATCGCACGGCTTACGATCGAAACCGGCATTTTGTCATCGCATCGTCACGTCTTTGCGCCATTGTTCTGGTTCATGGTCGCAGGTCCTGCCGGTGCACTGCTTTATCGCCTCTCGGCTTGTCTTGCCGAACGCTGGACGGAAGCGGGCGAGGTACCGACCGAACGGGCGCGTTTCGGCGAGTTTTCCCGCGAGGCGTTCTCGCTCGTCGACTGGCTGCCGGCGCGGCTGACGGCCATCACCTTTGCCATCGTCGGCGACTTCGAGGATGCAGTCTTTTGCTGGCGCACTCAGGCCGCGCAATGGACGGACACCAGCGCCGGTATCTTGCTCTCGAGCGGCGCTGGCGCCTTGGGGGTTCGGCTGGGTCAGCCGCTGCCAGGCGCGACGGAGATCGAGGCGCGCCCGGAACTCGGCCTGGGCGAGGAAGTGGCCGTCGAGCATCTGCAAAGCGCGGTCGGCCTCGTCTGGCGTGCGCTGGTGTTGTGTCTGATGTTGTTGGCCCTCCTGACGGTGGCCAGTTGGGTCGGGTCGTGATGTTTGTGGTCGTTCAATCTCAAAAACAGGAGTGGAAAAAATGTCGCAGAAAGAAGTCGTCGTATTGAGCGCCGTGCGCTCCGCCGTGGGGGCCTTTGGCGGATCCTTGTCTTCGCTCGAGCCCGCCGAGCTCGGCGGGCTCGTCATCAAGGCCGCGATCGAGCGGGCCGGCGTCGATCCCAAGCAAGTGACCTTCGCCACCGTCGGCAACTGCATCCCGACCGAAGTGCGTTACCCCTACGTCGCGCGCGTGGCGACGATTCAAGCCGGCATGAGCATGGATTCGGTCGCCTTTGCGGTGAATCGCCTCTGCGGCTCGGCGCAGCAGGCCATCGTCAGCTCGGCGCAGGCGATCCTGCTCGGCGATGCCGACTACGCGATCGGCGGCGGCGTCGAGGTCATGTCGCGCGGCGCCTACCTCTTGCCGGCGCTGCGCTCGGGCGCGCGCATGGGCGATACCCAGGCCATCGATGCGATGGTCGCCGTGCTCACCGATCCCTTCGGCGTCGGCCACATGGGCATGACGGCCGAGAATCTCGCCGCCAAGCATGGCATCACGCGCGAAGAACAGGATGCCTATGCCGTCGAATCGCAGGCGCGCGCGGCCAGAGCGATCGCCGAGGGACGCTTCAAGAGCCAGATCGTGCCGATCACGCTCAAGACCAAGAAGGGCGAAGTGGTGTTCGATACCGACGAGCATCCGCGCCCCGGCACGACGCTCGAGACGCTCGCCAAGATGAAGCCCGCCTTCAAGAAGGATGGCACGGTCACCGCCGGCAATGCTTCTGGCATCAACGATGCGGCGGCCTTCCTCGTGCTCGCCGATGCCGCCAAGGCGGCTGCCGCAGGCCATAAGCCGATCGCGCGGCTCGTTTCCTATGCGATCGCCGGCGTGCCCAACGACGTCATGGGCGAGGGGCCGATCCCCTCTTCGAAACTCGCCTTGCAAAAGGCCGGCCTTACACTCGAGCAGATGGACGTCATCGAATCGAACGAGGCCTTTGCCGTGCAATCGCTCACCGTCATGAAGGGGCTGGGCCTCGATCCGGCCAAGACCAATCCGAATGGCGGCGCGATCGCTTTGGGCCACCCGGTCGGCGCGACCGGTGCGGTCATCGTCACCAAGCTGCTGCACGAGCTGCAGCGGATCAACGGCCGCTATGGCATGGCGACGATGTGCATCGGCGGCGGCCAGGGCATCACGACGATTTGGGAACGCATGTAAGTTTTTTGCCTAGAGGGGGGCTGCCGGGGCGACTCGGCAGCAGCCCTTTTCGCTGGGCGGGCCGTCCCGCCAGCGCCGAGTTCGCTCTGGTAAAGTCCGCATCCATGGACGAGATGGATTTTTACGAGGAGACGCTCGAGAGCCGGCAGGTCTTCGATGGTCGCCTGCTCAAGGTCTATGCCGACCGGGTGCGCCTGCCTGACGGCAAAGAATCTACCCGTGAGATCATCCGCCATCCCGGGGCGGTGGTCGTCATCGGCGTGCTCGACAATGGCAAGCTGCTCTTCGAACGCCAGTTCCGTTACCCCGTGCAGCGCGTCATGCTCGAGCTGCCGGCTGGCAAGATCGATGCGGGGGAGCACATCCTCGATACGGCGCGGCGCGAGCTGCGCGAAGAGACGGGCTACAAGGCAAAACTTTGGCGCCACCTCGGCACGATGCATCCGGCGATTGGCTATGCCGATGAGCGGATCGAGATTTTCTGGGCGCAGGGCTTGAGCTATGTCGGTGAAAGCCGAGATCACGACGAGATCCTCGAAGTCGTCGAGCTTTCTTTGTCCGATGCGCTGCTCGCGGTGCGGGATGGCGAAATCACCGACGGCAAGACCCTGGCTGCCTTGCTGTGGGCGGAAAAGACCCTCTCGGGCGAGTGGCCGTTGCCGCTCTAGCCGTGGGTAAAATTGCGTCATGGACATTCCCGTGACGCCGCGCCCGAGCGAGCCCGTCGTCGATGGCGATGCAAATCACCTGCTCGCCCTCGATATCTTTTCGGCCGTTTCGGCGAGCCTGGCCGACGAAGACGACGTTGAGGAGCTGCTCGGCCGTTTCCTCGGCACGATGATTCGCTTAACCCACGCGAAGGCGGGGGC
Source organism: Rhodocyclaceae bacterium (assembly GCA_026415155.1). Lineage (GTDB taxonomy): Bacteria > Pseudomonadota > Gammaproteobacteria > Burkholderiales > Rhodocyclaceae > Sulfuricystis. Next base: position 5,760 of record JAOAHQ010000027.1, on the reverse strand, counting down.
GGTACGCGTCGTCACTGCCGATGGCAAGCATCTGCGCCTCGTTGCCGCGCGCGGCCTGCCGCCCGAGGTCGTCGAGCGCGAGCGGCTCGTGCCGATCGACTGCGGCCAGTGCGGCAGCGCGATCGCCGACAATCACTCGCGCTACGAGATCGATCTCGCCGATTGCGCCTTGCGTACCCATCACTCCTATTTCGAGCGCGACATCCAGGCGATGGTCGTCGTGCCCTTGCAACATGGCGGCCACCTGCAAGGCACCTATAACCTCTTCTTGCCCGAACGCTTCGAGCTGCCCGAGGAAGTGGCGCTCTTGTTCCGCTCGATCAGCGAGCACTTGGGCATGGCGCTCGAAAACGCGCGGCTCAAGCGCGAGAACCTGCGCATTACGCTGATGAACGAGCGCCAGATGATGGCCGCCGAGGTGCATGATTCGCTCGCCCAGACGCTCGCCTACATGAAGATGCGCATGGCGCTCTTGCAGGACGCCTTACGCGAAGGCGAAGGTACTAACGAGGCGGCGCTCAAATATGCCAATGACGTCGGTCAGGCGCTCGACGAGGCCTATAGCCAGTTGCGCGAGCTGCTCTCGCAATTCAGGAACCGCATGGATCCGATGGGGCTTGCCGCTGCGCTGGCGCGCCTGGCGCAAACCTTTCACGATCGCACCGGCATCGCGCTCGAATACCGTAACCGGGTGGCCGATCTGCGCCTGACCGTCGATCAAGAGGCGCAGGTATTCTTCATCGTCCAGGAGGCGCTTGCCAACGTCGGCCGCCATTCCGGGGCGACGCAAGCGATCTTGACGCTCGAAGGCGCCGGCGATCACTACGTCATCACGGTCGATGACAATGGCCGCGGCGGCCAGGGCTTCTTCGCGATCGCCAACCGCACCGGCGGCTTCGAAGAACACCCGCATTTGCGCGACCATTTCGGTTTATCGATCATGCGCGAGCGTGCGCGGCTCATCGGCGGGCGCGTCGAAGTAGCGAATCTGCCGGCCGGCGGCTTTCGCGTGCGGCTCACCTTCCCGGCCGTCGCGCCCTCGACGCAACGGAGCGCGGCATGAATCCGATCCGCGTGCTGCTCGTCGACGACCATACCTTGTTCCGCAAGGGGCTTGCCGAGCTGCTCGAACGGCGCGGCGAGATCAGCGTCGCCGGTATCGCCGGCAACGGGGATGAGGCGATGCGGCTCTTGCAGAGCGCAGCACCCGATGTGGTCATCACGGATCTCAACATGCCGCCGCATGGCGGACTCGCGCTCATCCGCGAGATCCGCGCCAGCGGGTTTCGCGGGCCGGTGCTCGTGCTCACCGTCAGCGATGCCGAAGACGATCTTGCCAATGCGATGAGCTCCGGCGCGCAGGGCTATCTCTTGAAGGACATGGAGCCGGACGACGTCGTCGATGCCGTGCAGCGCGCCGTGCGCGGAGAAACGGTCGTCGCGCCGGCGATGACCCTGAAGCTCGTCAATCTCCTGCAAAGCGGCGGGCAGCCGACCAAGAGCGATGCGCTAGAGCAGCTCACCGCGCGCGAGCGCGAGATCCTCGATTACCTCGCCCAGGGGCTCTCCAACAAGGCGATCGCGCGTGCGCTCGACATCAGTTACGACACCGTCAAGCTGCACGTGCGCCACATCCTCGCCAAGCTCAATCTGACTTCGCGCGTCGAGGCTGCCGTCTTCGCCATCGAGCGAAAAGCGAGCCAAGGCAGTCAGGGCGGCCGCGGCCGTTGACACCAGATTCGGGCCTCATTCGCTACGGGGACTCATTCGCAGTGTGAAGTCCGGCGTAGGCAAGCCGGCTGAAATGGCAGCGATATGCCTTTGCGAACTGCGGCGCGCTGGTCACGAACGGCGTTTCTTCAAACGCTCGGCAAAGGCTTCGGCCGGCAGCGGCCGGTCGAAGAGATAGCCCTGAAACTGATCGCAGCCAGAGCGGGCGAGGTAGTCGCGCTGCGCTTCGGTTTCCACCCCTTCGGCAACGACGTGCAAATCCATGCCATGCGCCAGCGCGATGATCGCTGCGGCGAGCTTGACCTTTTCGCCCTCGGCGTCGATGTCCTGCACGAACATGCGGTCGATCTTGATCACCTGCACCGGGAAGTGCTTCAGGTAAGACAGCGATGAATAGCCAGTGCCGAAGTCGTCGATCGCCATACGGATCTTCATGCCCTTCAAGGCGCCGAGCACGGCGGCGGTGTGTTCGGCGTTTTTCATGAGCAGCGATTCGGTCATCTCGAGCTCGAGCAGTTCGGGCGGAATACGGCTTTCCGCGAGCGCTTGCGCCACCACCTGCGCGACGTCGTGCTGGGCGAACTGCTGCGCCGAAACATTGACGGCGATGGGCACCGGCTCGAGACCGGCATCGAGCCAGGCGCGCAGTTGGCGGCAGACCGCCTTGAGCGCCCACTCGCCCATTGGCGCGATGAGGCCGCATTCCTCGGCAAGCGGAATGAAGCGGCCCGGCGGGATCATGCCGTGTTCGGGATGCTGCCAGCGCATCAGCGCTTCGGCGCCGACGAGCTCGCCCGTGCGCGCATCGACTTTGGGCTGATAGAACATCAAGAGTTCGCCGCGGTCGAGCGCATTGCGCAGATGTGTTTCGAGCAGGAGCTCGCCAAGCGAGGCAAAGTTCATGTCGGCGGCGTAAAAGCGCAAGGTGTTGCGGCCCTCTTCCTTGGCGTGATACATCGCCGTCTCGGCATTGCGGAGGAGCTCCGAGGCGCTGTCGCCGTCTTCTGGAAAGAGCGCGATGCCAATGCTGCCGGTCACCGTGAGATCGTGGCCGGCGAGCCGATAGGGTTGCCCCAGCGCGGCGAGCAGCTTGCGCGCCACTTGGGTCGCATCCTGCGGCTGGGCGAGGTCGGGCAGCACGACGACGAAGGCATCGCCGCCATGGCGCGCCAGGGTATCGGTTTCACGCAGCGTGGCCGCCAGCCGCTTGGCGGCCTGCACGAGCAGCTCATCGCCGATTTCGTGGCCGAGCGTTTCGTTGATGTTCTTGAAGCGGTCGAGATCGATGAACAAAAGGCCGGTGAGCTGATTGCTGCGCTTCGCCTTGAGCAGCGCCTGCTCGATGCGGTCATCGAGCAGCAGGCGGTTAGGCAGGCCCGTCAAAGCGTCGTGGTGGGCGAGATACAGGATGCGCTGCTCGGCCTCCTTGCGCTCGGTGATGTCGCTGAAGATGCCGATGTAGTGGGTGATGCGCCCGCTCTCGTCATGCACGGCGGTGATCGACAGCCATTCGGGATAGATCACGCCGTCCTTGCGGCGGTTCCAGATCTCGCCGCGCCATTTGCCCGTCGTCTCGATGGACTGCCACATCTGCCGATAGAAGGCGGGCTCGTGGCGGCCGGAATTGAGCAGCGCCGGTGTCTGGCCGATCGCCTCGCTCTCCGAGTAGCCCGTGATGGCCGTGAAGGCCGGATTGACTGCGACGATGCGTGTGGCCGCATCGGTGATGGTCATGCCTTCGCTCGCATTCGAGAATACCGTCGCAAAGAGGCGCAGGCGCTCCTCGGCGGCACGCTGCGCTTCGAAGCGTTCGATGAGCGTGCGATGGGCGCGGGCAAGTTCGCGCTGATCCTGCTCAATGCGCAGATAGGCCCAGACGAGATAGGCGGCCAAAAGAAGCGCCACGACATAGAGCAGGATACGGTAATGGCCGGCGCGCCGCTGGGCCTGTTCGTGGGCATCGCCATAGAGCCGGCTGATTTCTTCCTGGAGCTTTGCCGTCGGCAGCTGCAAAATGCGCCGCGCGAGCTCATCCGCTTCGGTTTGGCGCGTCATGATGACGTTCGCGTGAACGAGCAGATGGTCCAACGCGGCGCGCTCACGTGTGGGCAGCTTGAGTGCGGCGAGCGCTGCGACCTGCTGCTTGAGGCGGGGCAAGGCGTCGGCGTCGCCGCTGTGGCCGAAGGCGAGCAGGGCGCGCACGAAGCGGCCGGCTTCGGCCGCGTAGGGTCTACCGGCGGCGACTTCGCGCAGGAAATGCTCGGCGGCATCAGGAAAATAGTCGCGCGAATTGCGTAACACTGCGTGTGAGCGCTGAAAGTGATCGACGAGCCGGGCTTTTTGCTGGTGGAGTTCGATGAGCGCGCGGATTTTTTCGGTGAGCGCCGTGCGGGCATCTTCGAAGAGAAAGGCCGGCAGCTCGGCAATGGCGTGGCTGCCCTCCCGAGTGGCCTCGACTTGCCGCACGAGCGGATCATAGTTGTGCGATAGGCCGGTGCGCTGGGCCAGCACGGCGGCATTGAGTTCGACATCGGCCTGCTGCAACGCGCGCAAGCGGGCGAGATACTGGTAATGGGTATGCGGCGAGACGGCATCGGCGCGCAGAAACAGCCAGGTGAGCACGGCCGCGAGCACGCCAAGGCCGAGCGCGCTTCCCAGCCAGGCGGGACGGCCTGCCGCGGTGCTGAGCTCGTTCATTGCAGTGGTTTGCCGCGCCATTCGCCGGTCAAGGTATGCAAGAAGGCGACGATCGCCTCGATGTCTTCGTGAGAAAGATCGCGGCCGAGCTGGTGACGGCCCATGACGGCGACGGCCTGGGGAAGATCGGCGGCGGAAGCATCGTGGAAATAGGGCGCGGTGAGCGCCACGTTGCGCAGGCTCGGCACCTTGAAGACGTGGCGGTCTTCTTCGCGGCGCGTTACGTTGTAGCGGCCGAGATCGGCCGCCGTGATCGGCCGGCCGCTGAAATAGTCGCGCAGCACGCCGAATTTCTGGAACATGTTGCCGCCCAAGAGCCTGCCCTGGTGACAGCTGGCGCAGCCCAGTTCGCGAAAGCGCTGCCAGCCCTTGAGTTCGAGGGCGGTCAGCGCCTCTTGCTCGCCGCGCAGGAAGCGGTCGAAGCGCGCGTTCGGGGTAATTAGCGTGCGCTCGAAGGTGGCGATCGCATCGACGATGTTGGCGGCCGTGATGCCATCGGGGTAAAGGGCGGCAAACGCCTGGCGATAGCCCTCATCCGCCGACAGCTTGGCGATCACCTGCTCCCAGTTCGAAGCCATCTCGACGGGGTTATGCACCGGTCCGGCCGCCTGCTCTTCGAGCGTCGCGGCGCGGCCATCCCAGAACTGTGCGAACTGGAGCGCACTATTGAAGACCGTCGGCGCATTGATGTTCCCGACGGCTCCGCCGACGCCGATCGAGACGGGGCGGTGATCGACGCCACCTGCCTCGAGGCGGTGGCAGCTCGCGCAGGCGAGGCTATTGTCGCGCGACAGACGCGGCTCTTTGAAGAGGCGTTCGCCGAGGGCGACCTTCGCTGCAGGCAAGGCCGGCGGTTCAGGCAGCGGCGTGACGATGTCGCCTGAGGCGGCCGACCCTGATTCACTTGCCACAGGCTGTGCCGGTACGACGGGCTGCAAAGGGGGAGCGATGAGGCCAAGCAACAGGGTGGCGATGAGCACGACGCCGGCAACGAAAAGCGGAGTCTTACGCAGAAGTTTCATGCGCGAGGGCAAGGCAGGCCGTCCCGCCAGCGCCGACTTTGGGGCAGGGCAGCGAGACCTCGTGTTGGGGCAAGCGTGTGATTTCTTTCTCGATTCAATGGGCTGTTGAACCCAGATTGTCCATTAGACCGGGCAGGCCATCCATGAGGAAGCTCAACGACATTCGCACTGCCCTACGCGGCGGCGCTCGGGCTGCGGGCGGCATCCGCGCGCCCGTGCTCCTCGTCCAGAGGCACCGCTATGGACTCGTCGCCCGGGCGCGCATCTCCTCGCCCTCGCCGGCGAGCGCCGCTCGCGTTCCAATGGACAA
>JAOAHQ010000057.1 GCA_026415155.1 Rhodocyclaceae bacterium | reverse complement strand
AGCGGCAGATCATCTTCGATGAGCAAGATGGACATGGCAAGCGGGACGGGCGAAAGAAAAGAAATTCTAGGCCGCCGTGGCGAAAAAAACCGGCCCGCACGTGGGTCGTGGGGCCGGTTCGAAATGGGGGGTAGTAGCTCCCCCTCCTCCTCCGGTAATACTCTGGGACGCCTGTTGGCCGATCGCGGCCGCCTGCGTAACATTCACTACAGGCGGCCCAAGGCCGGCCAGGCGCGGTGATCAGGCGGCCTTGGTATCGATATCGCCTTCCAGGTTCGGGTAACGCACGTGATCGACCAGGTCCTGGATTTCCTTCGAGGGCGCCGGCGAGATCAGTGAGCCGACGATCACGCCGATGAAGCCGGCGGGAATACCGAAGATGCCGGCGCCGATCGGGTTGATGTCCCACCACTTCGGCGCGTTGATGCCGAAGAACGGATAGGTCTGGATCATGTAATACATGCAGATGCCCAGGCCGGCGATCATGCCCAGCATGGCGCCGAGCTGGTTGGCGCGCTTCCAGAACACGCCCAGGACGAGCGCCGGGAAGAAGGCCGAGGCCGCCAGCGAGAAGGCCGCGCCGACGAGGAACAGGATGTCGCCGGGCTTCAGGCTCGTCACATAGGCGGCGATGACCGCGACGACGAGCAAGAGACCCTTCGAGACGGCCAGACGGCGCACCGTCGGGGCGTTCGGATCGATCATCTTGTAATAGACGTCGTGCGAGAGCGCGTTGGCGATCGTCAGCAACAGGCCGTCGGCGGTCGAGAGCGCCGCCGCGAGACCCCCAGCCGCGACGAGACCGGAGATCACGTAGGGCAGACCGGCGATCTCGGGCGTGGCGAGCACGACGAGGTCGGTGCCGATCGTGATTTCGGCCAGTTGCACGATGCCATCCTTGTTGATGTCGGTGATCGCCATCAGGGTCTTGTCCACCGCCGCCCAGTTGCTGACCCAGGCGGGCAGCTGCGCGAAGGCGGAGCCGACGAGGTTGTTATAGACCTCGTATTTGACGAGGATCGCCAGCGCCGGCGCGGTGAAGTAGAGCAGGAAGATGAAGAACAGCGACCAGAACACCGAGCGCCGCGCCTCCTTGACCGAAGGCGTCGTGTAAAAGCGCATCAGGATGTGCGGCAGCGCGGCCGTGCCGACCATCAGGCAGAAGACCAAGACGAGGAAGTTCTTCTTGGCGATGGCGCGGTTCTTCTCCTTCTCCTCCTCGGTCTTGCCGGTGGCCGGGAAGGGCTCGGCATGCGCCTTGACGGGCGCGGCCTTGGCGGCGGCGCCGGTCTTGTCCTTGGTCCATTGCTCCTTGGCCTTGGCCGGATCGGTCGGGAAGTCCTTGATGGCCTTCTCGGCGGCCTCGACGGCCTTGGCATCGACCGGATCGGCGGCCTTGAGCTCCGCGAGCTTGGCTTCGAGCTTGGCCTTCTCTTCAGCGAGATAGGCCGCCCCGCCCGCTTCGAGCGCCTTCAGCTTGGCATCGGCCGCGGCGGCGCGCTCGCGGAAGATCGCGCGCACCGATTCCTCGGCCGCCCCCTTGGGCGTTTCCTTGTTGTTGAACTCCTTCTCGAGCGCGGTGACCTTCGGCAACGCCGTGGTATAGGCGGTGATCTGCGGGATCGGCACGCCGGTGTGCTTCACCGACAGCCAGACCACCGGGATCATGTAGGCGATGATCAGGATGATGTACTGCGCCACCTGCGTCCAGGTCACCGCCTTCATGCCGCCCAGGAACGAGCAGACGAGGATGCCCGCGAGACCCACGAACACGCCGATGCCGAACTCGAGGCCGGTGAAGCGGCTGGTGATGAGGCCGACACCGTAGATCTGCGCGACGACATAGACGAAGGAGCACAGCACGGCGGCAAGCACGCCGATCAGCCGCGGGATGTTGCCGCCATAGCGCGCGCCGAGGAAGTCCGGGATCGTAAATTGCCCGAACTTGCGCAGATAGGGCGCGAGGAACAGCGCGACAAGGCAGTAGCCGCCAGTCCAGCCCATCACGAAGGCGAGCCCGTCATAGCCGCTCGCGTAGAGGGTGCCGGCCATACCGATGAAGGAAGCGGCCGACATCCAGTCCGCGCCGGTCGCCATGCCGTTGAAGAGCGCCGGCACGCGGCGGCCCGCGACGTAATACTCGGACACTTCCGCCGTCTTCGACATGAAGCCGATGCCGGCATAGAGCAGGATCGTCGCGAAGAGGAAGATGTAACCGAGAATCTTCGCCGGCACGCCGAGCTGCTCGAGGATGGCGACGAAGATGATGAAGGCGATGAAGCCGCCGGTATAAAAGCTGTAGTAACGCTTAAGCTGGTTGTAAAAGGCCTTCTGGCTGGTCGCTGAGATCGCCATCACTCATCCTCCCCTTCGTGGACGCCGTATTCCTTGTCCAGATTGTTCATGTACTTGGCGTAGTACCAGATGATCAACACATAGACGATCAGTGAGCCCTGCGCGCCCATGTAAAAGCCGAGCGGGCCGATGATCTCGATGGCATTGAGCTCGCGGGCAAACCACCCGACGACGAAGGTGACGAAGAACCAGATGGCCAGAAGCACTGAAGTAATCTTCAGGTTCCGCCTCCAGTACTCTCGATGCTTCTCGGTCAGCTGCATGGATGAGTCTCCTCAGTTGATTGAAATTCCAAGCGCCCTCGCCGACCGCCGCTTATAGTGGTTAATTCGACAAAAGCGGCCGGGCGGGACACCCTATGCGGCAAGCGCATGGTCGTCGAGTAAGCTGACAGGAAACTTACAAAGTCCGGCTTATTGTTGTGCGGCGCAATAAGAATACTCGGCGGCGCGGCCCAGGCCATGCCATCGGCATGGGAGAAAATGAGCCTGAACTGGCTGCCCTGCCCGTGGGGATTGTCCCGCACTTCGATGCGCACCTGATGAAGGTCGGCGATCTCGCGCACTATGGCAAGCCCCAGGCCACTCCCCTCCGCATCGGTGCCAAGCACTCGGTAAAAGCGCTCGAAGATGCGCGCGCGGTCCTGTTTCGGGATGCCGATGCCGGTATCTTCGACTTCGATGATGGGAGCGGAAGCGAGCATCAGGCGCACGGTGACCCGCCCGCCCGGCGGCGTGTATTTGATCGCGTTGTCGATCAGGTTGTCGAGCATTTCGCAGAGCAACAACGAAATGCCCATGATTTTTCCGGCCCCCTCGCGCTCGCCCTCGATTTCGAAGCCGAGATCGATGTTGCGCGCCAGGGCGCGCGGCACGCAACGGGCGGTGACCTCCCGCGTCAGCGCGGCGAGATCGACGGCTTCCTTGGCCTGAGCAGTTTCGTGGCTCGCCTCGGCGCGCGCCAGGCGCAACAGCTGCTGCGTCAGATGCGCGGCGCGGTCGACGCCCGTCGCGATGCGCTGCAAGTATTCGTTGAGCTGGACGCAATCGGTCTCGCGCAGGGCGAGCTCGGTCTGGGTTTTCAGCCCGGTGAGCGGTGTCTTGAGCTGGTGCGCGGCCGCGGCGATGAAGCGCTGCTGGGCTTCGAGATTGTCTTCGAGACGCGCCATCATGTGGTTGAAGGCGGCCACCATCGAGCGCAGCTCCTCCGGCACGGTGGCGAGATCGATCGGCGTCAGATCATTGTGACGTCGCGTGCGGATGCGCTCCGCAAGGCGCGCCAAAGGGGTGAGGCCGCGCGTTAAGCCCAGCCAGACGAGCACCACGGCCACCGGAATGATCGCGAACTGCGGCAGCAGCACCCCCGAGATGATGCGAGAAGAGAGCGCCTTGCGCTGCCGGCGCGTCTCGGCGGCCTGGATCAACAGCGGCCGTGCATCGGCAGGCGAAGGCACGAGCTGATAGGCAATCCGCACCGTCTCGCCCATCAGGTTGCCATTGCGAAAGAGCACCACGCCCGGCGTGCGCTCATCGCCCGGCAGCAAGCCGGGCAGCTCCGCCGCGCCGGCGATCGGATCGCCGCCATCGAGGGCGACCTGGAAGAACTGGCGATCCGTTTCGCCTTCCCACAGGGTGGTTTCGGACACCACCGCGCTGGGCGGGAGCTTGACAACGGGCTCGCCATCAGGCCCGAATTTGAGTTCGCGGACGATACGCACCACCTGTTCGGCGAGCACGTGATCGTAGGCCTGGTTGGCGATTTCGTCGGCGACGTGATGGGTGGCGGCGATCGAAATCGGCCAGACGAGCAAGAGCGGGGCGAGCATCCAGTCGAGGATCTCGCCGAACAGCGAGTTGGGCGTCGGCTTGGGATCGCTGAAGACCGAGGGGCGCTTGTGCTTGTCAGGCACCTTGTGCGGCCTCGCCCGGCGGCTTGTCGAGGCAATACCCGAGGCCCCGCACCGTCGCGATGCGGATGCCCTCTGGCTCCAGCTTCTTCCTCAGGCGGTGGATATAGACCTCGATCGCGTTGGTGCTCACCTCCTCGCCCCAGCCGCACAGATGATCGACGAGCTGATCTTTGCTGACGAGCCGCCCGACGCGCAGGAGGAGGATTTCGAGCAAGGCGAGCTCGCGCGCCGACAGATCGAGGATATGCCCATTGCAGCGCGCGATGCGCTCGACCTGATCGTATGTCAGGCAGCCGAACTCGATGACCTTCGACTGCGCCGTGCCGCGGCGGGTGAGCGCGCGCACGCGCGCTTCGAGTTCGGGCAGGGCGAAGGGCTTGGTCAGATAGTCATCCGCCCCGGCGTCCAGGCCCCGCACGCGGTCTTCGAGCCCATCCTGGGCGGTGAGGATCAGCACCGGCAGCGCATTCTTGCGCGCCCGCAGGCGTTTCAACACCTCGATGCCGGGCAGGCGCGGCAGGCCCAGATCGAGGATCAACAGATCGAAAGGCTGGGTCATCAATGCGGTATCGGCATCGGCGCCATTGGCGACGTGATCGACCGCATAGCCCGATTTGCGCAGGGCGCGCACGAGCCCATCGGCGATCATCGGATCATCTTCGGCCAGCAGTATGCGCATTCGTCAAGCGCCTTTCCTGTAAGCCTCTTGTAAGCGCCAATCGCTAGAGTGCCGGGCGCTGTTCTCCTTTTCGGTCATCGGAAGCCGTGTTGCCGGCTTCGGGGGCAGACGCGAATCGACGCTGAATCGAAGCGTTTGCCTCCACCGTTTTTTCCTCTCCCTCACGCTTCGCAGTCTACCACCGCGCCGTGCGTGGCGGAGGCTGATGCCGTCTGGCCAGCGCCGACTTTGGCCGCCTGTCCGCGCCACCCGCAAAATGAAACGCCCCGCAGGGTTTCCCCTGCGGGGCGTCTTCGGACGATCAGCGTCGCTTTTTAAGCGATCACATCATGTCCATGCCGCCCATGCCGCCCATGCCGGCGCCGCCAGCGCTCGCGGCCAGCTTCTCTTCGACCAGCTCGGCGACCATCGCCTCGGTGGTGAGCATGAGACCAGCGACCGACGCGGCATTCTGCAGCGCGGTGCGGGTGACCTTGGTGGGATCGATGACGCCCATTTCCATCAGGTCGCCATATTCGCCGGTCTGGGCATTGAAGCCGAAGTTGCCCTTGCCCTCGACGACCTTGTTGACGACGACGGACGGCTCCTCGCCCGCGTTGGCGACGATCTCACGCAGCGGCTGCTCGAGCGCGCGCATGACGATCTTGATGCCGGCATCCTGGTCGTGGTTGTCGCCCTTGACATTGACGGCCGCGCGGGCGCGCAAGAGCGCAACGCCGCCGCCGGGCACGATGCCTTCCTCGACCGCGGCGCGGGTCGCGTGCAGCGCATCCTCGACGCGGGCCTTCTTCTCCTTCATCTCGACTTCGGTGGCGGCACCCACCTTGATCACCGCCACACCGCCGGCGAGCTTGGCCACGCGCTCCTGGAGCTTCTCCTTGTCGTAGTCGGAGGTCGCTTCCTCGATTTGCACGCGGATCTGGGCGACACGCGCCTTGATGTTCTCTTCCTTGCCCGCGCCGTCGATGATCGTGGTGTTCTCTTTCGCCACTTCGACGCGCTTGGCCTGGCCGAGATCCTTGAGGGTCGCCTTCTCGAGCGTGAGGCCGACTTCCTCGGCGATGACCGTGCCGCCGGTGAGGATGGCGATGTCTTCGAGCATGGCCTTGCGACGATCACCGAAGCCCGGAGCCTTGACGGCGACGGTCTTCAGGATGCCGCGGATGTTGTTGACCACGAGCGTGGCGAGCGCTTCGCCCTCGACGTCCTCGGCGATGATGAGGAGCGGACGGCCGGCCTTGGCGACTTGCTCGAGGATCGGCAGCAGATCGCGGATGTTGGAAATCTTCTTGTCGTGCAGGAGGATGTAGGGGTTCTCGAGGACGGCGATCTGCTTGTCGGGGTTGTTAATGAAGTAAGGCGACAGATAGCCGCGGTCGAACTGCATGCCCTCGACGACCTCGAGCTCGTTTTGCAGGCTCTTGCCGTCTTCGACGGTGATCACGCCTTCCTTGCCGACCTTGTCCATCGCATCGGCGATGATCTTGCCGATGTCGGCATCGGAGTTGGCCGAGATGGCGCCGACCTGGGCGATTTCCTTCGAGGTGGTGCAGGGCTTGGAGAGCTTCTTGAGCTCCTCGACGATGGCGGCGACGGCCTTGTCGATGCCGCGCTTGAGATCCATCGGGTTCATGCCGGCGGCGACATACTTCATGCCTTCGCGCACGATCGACTGGGCCAGCACGGTCGCAGTGGTGGTACCGTCACCGGCGTTGTCGGAGGTCTTGGACGCGACTTCCTTGACCATCTGCGCGCCCATGTTCATGAACTTGTCCTTGAGCTCGATTTCCTTGGCGACCGAAACGCCGTCCTTGGTGACGGTCGGCGCGCCGAAGGAGCGCTCGAGCACGACGTTGCGGCCCTTCGGGCCGAGGGTGACCTTCACGGCGTCGGCGAGGATGTTGACGCCCGCCACCATGCGCTCGCGCGCGGTATCGCCGAACTTGACTTCTTTGGCTGCCATAGTCTATCTCCTTGAATTCAATGATTAAGCCTCGATGACACCCATGATGTCATCTTCGCGCATGACGAGCAGTTCCTCGCCCTCGACCTTGACGGTCTGGCCGGAATACTTGCCGAAGAGCACGCGGTCGCCGACCTTGACGGACATCGGGCGAACCTTGCCGTCGTCCAGGAGCTTGCCGTTGCCGACGGCGATGACCTCACCCTGATCCGGCTTCTCGCCGGCGGTGTCGGGAATCACGATGCCGGCCGCCGTGGTGCGCTCGGCCTCGATGCGCTTGACGATCACGCGATCATGCAAGGGACGGATTTTCATTGAGTACTCTCCTTCTGGACTTAAGCTGCGCTCGAAAGGCGCTTTTCAGGTGTTGGAAAGACTGCAGCGGCAGGCTTGTCAGGAAACGCTGAAGAAATCGTCGCGAGCGGGCAGGGGGCAAGGCGCACGGAGCGCAGGAACCGAGACATAACAATGAGTTAGGCGAGGTTCCGAGCACCGCGCAACGCAGCCATCTGGCCGCGCAGCAGATTAATTCAGCGTTTCGTTAGCACTCACCGCCAACGAGTGCTAATAATAGAGTTTGCCCCCGGGGTTTTCAAGTCGCTCCTGAAGTTTTTTGCTGGCGGTCTCAAATATAAAGTGCAACACTTTAGGGAGGGAAAATGCTGCGATGGGAAAACGCTATAGTCACCTGAGTTGTGAAGAACGGACGATGATCCAGCTGAGCCTTGAGCAAGGTCGTAGCCTGCGGGAAATCGCGA
>JAOAHQ010000069.1 GCA_026415155.1 Rhodocyclaceae bacterium | reverse complement strand
GATGCCATCGCCTGGAAGCTCAATACCCGACCCCGCAAGAGCCTCAACTGGCTTTGCCCTGCCGAACTCTTCATGCCCGAGGCCTTCAACTTCGAACAACACTTTCGTCAATTCGTTGCACTTCGACCTTGAAACCGCCGCTCATAATGAGCCTTTCATGATGGGACTCCTCGACTGGCTCCGCCCCGCCCCGCCCCTCGATGCCGACACCCAGGCCGGCATCGAGCGCGCCGTCGCGACGGTCGATCCCCTGCTGCGCCAGGTGTCCGGCTATCAGGAAAAGCTCGCGCCGGCGGTACGGCATGCGCTCGATTACTGCGCCGACCTCGCGCAACGCATTCCCGGCCCCTTCGAGATCAGCCGCGCCGCCTTTGCCACCGATCCGCTCGTCCATGCGCTCTTCGCGAGCGCCGACGACATCGAGACGATGCTCGCGACGAGCCGCTGCGTGCGCGAGCGACTCGTCGAGATGAGCCTGGGCAGCGGCGAATGCTGCGCGCTGCTCGGCATGCGCTACCACGAGAAGGCTGGCTTCGGCGCGCGGCTTGCCGGCGAGATCGTCCGTTTCGACGAGCCGCAGCGGGCGCTTTACTTCACCGACCACACGCTCGCCGAACCGAGCCCCGATCCTGAGGCAGCGCGCGCGCGGCTCAAGATCGCGATGTTCGACGGTCTGCTCAAGGGCTTTGCTGCCCATCTCGAGGACGTGCGCGCCGAGCAGCGGCAGCTCGCGCAGGAACAGGCCATCGAGCAAGCGCTCGTGCGCAGCCGCGGCGTCGATCCGGAATCGCACACGCGCCGCCTCGACGAATTGCGCGCGCGGCTGTCTGCCACCGCGAGCGCCTTGCAACCCGAGGGCCTGCTCGAAGCGCTCGCCGATTGCCTCCTCCACCCCGAACCTCATCTGCGCCTGGAGCCGATCGAAGTCTGCGTCGATCGCAATGGCATCCTCACGAGCGCCGAGTCCGAAGCGGGCGATCGGCTGCGCTTCATGGAGCTCACCGGCCGCGACCCGCGCCGCTGGGTCGTGATCCTCGCCCGCATCCGCCACGAAGAAGCGCGCCGCGCGCTCGAACGCATCGAGGCGGCGCGCCGTTACATCGTGATCTGATGCGGCGTCTCTGCGCACTTGTCTGCCTCGCGTGCGCGCTCGCCGCCCAGGCGCAGGAAAGCTTGCCCGCTCCCGTCGCCGCCGCATTGAAGGCCGCCGGCATTCCGGTGAGCGCCATCGGCCTCGTCGTGCAGACGGTCGAGGCGCCGCAGCCGCGCCTTGCCATCAATGCGCACCAAGCGATGAATCCGGCCTCGCTGATGAAGCTCGTCACGACTTTCGTCGCGCTCGAAAGCCTGGGGCCGGCTGCCACCTTCCGCACCGAGGCGCTTGCCACCGCCCCGCTCGAAGGCGGCGTGCTCGAGGGCGATCTGTTTCTGCGCGGCGAGGGCGATCCGAAATTCACCCACGAGCGGCTCTGGCGCTTGCTGCGCGAGCTGCGCGGGCGCGGATTGAAGACGATCCGCGGCGAGCTCGTGCTCGATGCGACGGCCTTTGCGCCCCTGCCGCACGATCCGGCTGCCTTCGACGGCAAGCCCGAGCGCCCCTACAACGTCGGGCCGGATGCGCTGCTCTTCAACTTCGCGGCGATCACGCTCACCCTCGTGCCCGAACACGGCGGCCTGCGCGTGCTCGCCGAGCCCTGGCCGGAGGGCTTGCTGCTCGTCAATCGCCTGCGGCTCAGCGACGCAAAAAATTGTCCTTCCGACTGGCGCGAAGCGCTCAGCGCGCGCTTTTCCGCCAACGAGCTCGTGCTTTCGGGCGACTTTCCGCGCGCCTGCCAGGAAAAGCGCTGGCATCTCGCGGGCTTGCCGAATGCCGTGTTGCTCGCCGGCACTTTCACGCGGCTATGGCGCGAGCTGGGCGGCGAATTCTCCGGCCGCTGGCGCGAGGGCGTCACCCCTGCCCAGGCGCGGCTGCTCGCCGCGAGCGAATCGCCGCCGCTTGCCGAGCTCGTGCGCGACATCAACAAGTTCTCGAACAACGTGATGGCGCGCCAGCTCTACCTGAAACTCGGCGCTGGCCAGACGGCCCAGGCCGAGCAGGCCATCCGCCAATGGCTGGCAAAAAGGGGCCTCGAGTTTCCCGAGCTCGTGCTCGACAATGGCGCGGGGCTTTCGCGCCGCGAACGCCTTTCGGCGCAAAGCCTCGCGCGCCTCCTCGCCACCGCCTGGGCCAGCCCCTGGATGCCGGAATTCGTCTCTTCCCTGCCGATCGCCGCGCTCGACGGCACGGTGAAGAAGAAGTTCAACGGCCATGCCGCCGCCGGCCAGGCGCACCTCAAGACCGGCTCGCTCGAGGGCGTGCGCGGGCTGGCCGGCTATCTCCTCGACAGAAACGGCCGGCGCTGGATCGTCGTCTTCATGGTGAATCACCCCAAGGCGCAGGAAGCCCAAGCCGCCTTCGATGCGCTGCTGGAATGGCTATGGCAAGGCGGCTGGTGATCCTTCTCCTCGCCTTCGCCGGCATGGTCGCCGCCATCGAGGGCCTGCACACGGCGCTCGCCTGGTGGCGCGGCGAGCTAGCTGAACCCGGCGTGCTCGACGTGCTGCTCATCGGCGCGCTGCCCGTCTTCCTGTGGCTGTGGTGGCGCCACCTCTCGCCTTTTGGCCGGGGCCGCGGCCAGTGTCTCGCCGCGTCGTGCGAAAACGACGCCAAGAAGAACTGAGCGCCTTTCGTCTGTCACACTTTTGTAACACGGCAGGCCCAGCCGCCTATGATCGGCGGCATGGATGCGCTGCTACTGCTCGCCTTCGCCGCCGTCGTCATCGTGCTCGTCTTCGACTACACGAACGGCTTTCACGATGCGGCCAACATCGTCGCGAGCGTCATCGCCTCGCGCGCGATGACGCCGGTGCAGGCCATCCTGCTCGTCGCCACCTTCGAGTTCCTGGGGCCGCTCCTCGGCGGCACGGCGGTCGCCAACACAATCGGCAAGTTCGTCAATCTCGAGGGCGTCGAGGCGGCGCTCGCCTTGCAGATCCTCGTCTGCGGCCTCTTCGGCGCGATCGCCTGGAATCTCTTCACCTGGTGGAAGGGCATTCCCTCCTCGTCCTCGCACGCGCTGGTCGGCGGCCTGATCGGGGCGGTCATCGTCTCGGTCGGCGCCGATCACGTCGTCTGGGGCCTGCGCGAGCTCTTCGATGGCCGCGTCACCGGCATCGTCAAGGTGCTCGCCGCACTGATCCTCTCGCCGCTCGTCGGCTTCTGGACCGGCTTCTTCCTGCACCGCTTCGTGCTGGGGCTCCTGCGCGGCGCGCGGCCCGTCATCAACCGCAATCTCAGGAACGCGCAATTTTTCACGGCGGCGGGGCTCGCCTTCTCGCACGGCGCCAACGACGCGCAAAAGAGCATGGGCATCTTGACGCTCGTCCTGCTCCTGGGCGGTTTCATCGAACGCTTCGAGGTGCCCTTCTGGGTCATGCTCGCCTGCGCGATCGCGATGACCCTGGGCATCCTCTCGGGCGGCTGGCGCATCGTGCGCACCCTGGGCTTTGCGATCTACAAAGTGCGCCCGGTGCATGCGCTCGACTCGCAGCTCACCTCGGCCGGCGTGATCTTCGCGGCCTCCATGCTCGGCGCGCCGGTCTCCACGACCCATGTCGTCGCCACCTCGATCATGGGCATCGGCGCCTCCGAGCGGCCCAAGGCGGTGCGCTGGGCCAAGGCGCGCGAGATCGCCACGACCTGGGTCATCACGATTCCGGGCGCCGCGATGGTCGGCGTGCTCGCCTACTTTCTGCTTCACGGCATCCTCGCCCTCACCGGGAGTCCGCTATGAACGACGATCAAGCCAAATCGCTGCTCGCCCGCCTCTACGAGCGCTTCTTCCCCAAAACGGCCGACTTCTTCGCACTGCTCGAAGAGCAAAGCTGCCAGGTCGAGCACACCGTGAACCTTCTCGTGCGCTACATGGAGACGGGCGACCCGGAAATCGGCGAGCAGATCCGCGAGGACGAACACGCCGCCGACCGCGTCAAGGTTCGGAACCTGCACACGCTCAACGAAGCCTTCTCGACGCCGATCGACCGCGAGGACATCTACCGCGCCATCACGACGCTCGACGAAGTCGTCAATGCCTGCAAGGATGCGGTGAGCGAAATGAATGCGCTCGAGCTCAAGCCCGATGCCGTCACGCTCGAAATGGCGCGCCTGTTACACGATGGTGTCGTCGCGCTCTCGGCGGGCTACGGGCGGCTTTCCGACCGGCCGGCCGATGCTGCCGATCATGCCGACGCCGCGAGGAAGGCCGAGCGCAAGGTCGAAAAGCTCTACCGCCGCGCGCTCGCCCAGCTCTTCCAGGGCGACGATTACATCCATATGTTCAAGCGCCGCGAGATCTACCGCCACCTCACCCACGCGGCCGAGCGCATGGCGGCCTGCGCCAACACGCTGCACGACATCGTCGTGAAGATGGTCTAGCCGCACCGCCCTGCGGCGTGCCGATAAAGTCGGCGCTGGCGGGACGGCCCCTAGGCGGGCGGCACCGGCATCGCGCGCCGGTCGGCAAGCGCCAGCCAGCCGCGGATCACGCGATACAACACCCACAGGCCGGTGACGACGATCACCATGAAGGCGGCCGGAATGCCGATCAAGGTCGCCGCAAGGAGGCCGGCGACGAGGAGCCAGAGCGCGGCGAACCAGAAGGTGCGCCACTGCCAGCGCCAGTGCGATTCGAGCCAGCCGCCGCGCACCTGGGAGCGCGTCGCATAGTTGATGATGACGGCGATGATCGACGGCCAGCCGAAGACGAAGGCGCCGGCGATGGTCGCCGAGGTCAGGATGCCCGAGAGCGCCGAGAGCGCATGCAGGCCATACATGACATGGCCCCAGGCGCGCGGGCCGTCCTCTGCCGAGCGGGAATCCAGGATGGGGTTGCCCTGTTCGTCGAAGTCGGTCATCGCTCAGCTCCTGGTGAAGGGATTGAAAACCGGCACCCCCAAGGGTTCGAAATGGCGCACATTGCGCGTCACCACCGTCAGCCGGTGCTCGAGGGCGGTTGCGGCGATGACGAGGTCTGCCCCGCCATGCCCAGCCCGCCAGGAAAGCTCTCCCCAGCGCTGGGCAATCGCCGCCGTAACGGGCAGCACGCGATCGCCATACAGGCGTGGCAAAGCCTCCAGCCAGCGCTGCAGCTCGCGCGCAAAAGCAGGGTCATCGGCGCGTTTGGCCGCGATGCCGCGCTGGATTTCGCCCAAGGTGATCACGCTCAAGAAGAGCTCCGTCTCCTGGCGTGCCGCAAGCCAAGACAGCACGGCGGGGGACGGCCGCCGCTTGCGCAGTTCGGAGACGACGACCGTATCGAGAAGAAACATCAAAGATCGGTTTCGCGCAGCGCAAGCTCGCCGCGTTCGAAGGCAGCATCGTCACGGGGAATAGCAAGCAAGTGCTCGATGAAGCCGGGCGCATGCCTTCGCTCGCCTTGCTTGAGCCGCCGAAATTCGTCGGCAGCAACGACCACCACGACCTCGCGCCCGCGCCGCGTGACATGCTGCGGTTCACCAGCGAGCGCCCGATCGACGACCCGGCTGAAATGATTTTTGGCTTCCTGCAACTGCCAATGCGACTGCGCCATCGCCGGTTCCTGTCCAGAAAATCTGTCCGGATTATAGGCCGAGCTCGTTCCAGAGCGCGTCGACGCGCCGCTTGACCGCCTCGTCCATGACGATCGTCCGCCCCCACTCGCGCGCCGTCTCCCCTGGCCATTTGTTCGTCGCGTCAATCCCCATCTTGCTGCCGAGGCCCGCGACGGGCGAAGCAAAGTCGAGGTAGTCGATCGGCGTGTGCTCGGCAATCAGCGTATCGCGCGCGGCGTCCACCCGCGTCGTGAGCGCCCAGACGACCTCGGGCCACGAGCGGATATCGATGTCGTCATCGACGACGATGATGAACTTCGTGTACATGAACTGGCGCAGAAAGCTCCAGATGCCGAACATCACGCGCTTGGCGTGTCCCGGATAGGCTTTCTTCAAGCTCACGACGGCAAGGCGATAAGAGCAGCCCTCGGGCGGCAGATAAAAATCGACGATCTCGGGGAACTGCTTTTGCAGGATCGGCACGAAGACCTCGTTCAAGGCCAGCCCGAGCATGGCGGGTTCATCGGGCGGCTTGCCGGTGTAGGTCGAGTGATAGATCGGATTGCGGCGCATCGTGATGCGCTCGATCGTGAAGACCGGAAACTCGGCGGCTTCGTTGTAATAGCCGGTGTGATCGCCAAACGGGCCTTCCCTCGCCACCTCGCCCGGCTGGATCACGCCTTCGAGCACGATTTCGGCGCGCGCCGGCACTTGCAAGTCGCTGCCGAGGCATTGCACGAGTTCGGTCCTACCGCCGCGCAGCAGGCCGGCAAACTGGTATTCGGAGAGCGTATCGGGCACGGGGGTCACGGCCCCGAGGATCGTCGCCGGATCGCAGCCGAGCACCACAGCCACCGGAAAGGGCTGCCCTGGGTTTTTCAGGCAATGATCGCGGAAATCGAGCGCGCCGCCGCGATGGGCAAGCCAGCGCATGATGACTTGATTGGGGCCGATCACCTGCTGGCGGTAGATGCCCAAGTTTTGGCGGGATTTGTTCGGCCCGCGTGTCACGGTGAGCCCCCAGGTGATCAAGGGCGCGGCATCGCCGGGCCAGCAGGTCATCACCGGCAGGCGGGAAAGATCCACCGCCTTGCCTTCCCAGACGATTTCCTGACACGGCGCAGAGGAGACTACCTTCGGCGCCATGTCGAGCACCTTTTTGAAAAGCGGCAGCTTCTCCCAGGCGTCTTTCAAACCCTTGGGCGGTTCGGGCTCCTTGAGGAAGGCCAACAGGCGTCCTACCTCGCGCAGCGCTTCCTGCCAATCGCCCTCGACGCCCATGCCGAGCGCCACGCGCCGCGGCGTGCCAAAGAGGTTGGCCAGAAGCGGCATCTCGCCGTTCTTCGGCTGCTCGAACAAGAGCGCCGGGCCGCCGCGCCTGAGCACGCGGTCGGCGATCTCGGTGATTTCGAGCCTCGGATCGACCGGCACCGCGATGCGCTTGAGTTCCCCCCGCGCTTCAAGCTGGGCGATGAATTCACGCAGATCGCGGGCAGGGTTCATTGCTTCAAGGCGTATTCGAGGA
Source organism: Rhodocyclaceae bacterium (assembly GCA_026415155.1). Taxonomy (GTDB): domain Bacteria; phylum Pseudomonadota; class Gammaproteobacteria; order Burkholderiales; family Rhodocyclaceae; genus Sulfuricystis. Next base: position 3,827 of record JAOAHQ010000069.1, on the reverse strand, counting down.
CGACGCCGGCAAAGATCGCCGCGCCGAACCAGTTATTGTGCAAAAAGGCCCGAAAGCACTTCTCCCGCTCGCGGTAGCGAATCAGCGTGATGTGATAGAAGGCGATCGCAAGCGCCGCGAGAAGACCTGCCACAAAGGGCCAGCCAAAGCCGAGCCGCCCGCCGACGAAGGCCAGCAGGCCCAAGGCGGCGAAATAACAGAGCACGATGGCGTGGATCACGTAACGGCCAAAGGTCAGCGCCGAAGTGCGAATGCCGATCTTCTTGTCGTCCTCGATATCGACGAGCGCGTATTCGGTGTCGTAGGCGAGCGCCCAGAAGACGTTCGCCGCCATCAACCCGCCGGCGATGGCTGGCACCTCGCCTTGGATCACGGCGAAGGCCAGCGGAATGCCAAAGCCGAAGGCAACACCCAAATAAGCCTGCGGCAGGGCGAAAAAGCGCTTCGTGAAGGGGTAGCTCGCGGCCAGAAAGAGCGCAGCGGCACAGAGGCCGAAGACGAGCGGCGTCAGGAAAGGCAGGATCAGCAAAAAGGCGCACAGCACGAGGACGCCGAAGAGCGCGAAGGCTTCGCGCGTCGAAACCGCCCCTGCCGCGAGCGGGCGGGTCTTGGTGCGCTCGACGTGCGGGTCGAACTCGCGGTCGGCGTAATCGTTGATGACGCAACCCGCCGAGCGCATCAACACCGTGCCGAGCACGAAGACCCAGACGATCATCCAGTGCGGCTGTCCCTCGGCAGCGATCCACACCGCCCACAGCGTCGGCCACAGCAAGAGCAGGATGCCGATCGGCTTATCAAGCCGCATCAGCTTTTCATAGAGATCAAGGCGCGCTTTGATCGTTTCCCAGCGAGGCATGGGGCGCGATTCTACGCCGGCAGCGGCGCCTCACCTGTCGAAATTTCGACAGGGCGTCCAGTGCTTCGACACCCTTCGGCCGTCGATGCGCCCCCTAAGTATGCTCTGGCCTTCTCTACCGGCTCAAGGAGCCCCTATCACGTCTGGCATGCTATCTGCTTTGGCCTTTCTGAAGCATGACTTTCGTGGAGAAGAGTATGAACAAGCAATCCGGTTTCACCCTCGTCGAAATCGCCATCGTGCTGGTCATCATCGGACTGTTGCTCGGCGGCGTGCTGAAGGGACAAGAGCTCATCAACCAAGCCAAGATCAAAAACGTCGCGAATGACTTCAATGGCATCACGGCGGCCGTCTATGCCTACCAGGATCGCTACAAGCGTTATCCTGGCGATGACAATGGCGCTGCGGCGCGCTGGAGCGGGGCAACGGATGGCGATGGCAATGCCGCCGTTGGCACGACAGTTACTTCGGCCACCGCCTGCCCCCCGAACGGTACAGGCGAAAACTGTGCTTTCTGGAATCACCTACGCCGGGCGGGACTGATTGCAGGCGATGCCGCGAGCGCCGAGACGCCGCTCAATGCGACCGGCGGCTTCCTCCATGTGCAGACAGGCGCATATGGCCTTGCAGGTCTCGTCGTCTGCTCGACCAATCTGCTTGGCAAGATCGCCGGCGCCATCGATGCGCAGTTCGACGATGGCAAGCCCAATACCGGCACGGTACGCGCCGCCGAGAATTTGAATACCGGCGCTACGCCTGCAGACACATACAAGGATGATGGCGCCACGGTCTATACCGTCTGCAAGGCCGTCTGAAAGAGAAAGCAACTTCTTCGGCAAAGCCCGCCTTGCGCGGGCTTTTTCATCCGCCCCGCAAGAGACGCGCCTCCCCCGCCGCCACGGCGGCGGCATTGCCGCGCAGCACCACGATGTCGCCGGCGGCAAGGCGCGTATCGTCTGTTAGCGGCAGCGGCGGATGATGACGGCGCCGGATCGCCGTCACCCCAGCGCCGACTTTCGCGAGTTCCAGCTCGCTAAGCGTCCGCCCGACCGCCCAGGCGCCCTCATCGAGGGTGACGGCGTAAAGCCGCGGCATTTCGGCCTCGGCCAGGTTCTCTGCCGCATCCGAGGCGCCATGGAAGAAGCCGCGCAACAGGGCATAGTGCTCTTCGCGCAGCTGGCGCAAGGCGCGGATCACGCGGTGCATCGGCACGCCGCAAAGGGCGAGCGCATGGGTGGCGAGCATCACCGAGGATTCGAGCGCCTCGGGCACCACCTCGGCGGCGCCGGCCGCGAAAAGCCGCTCGACGTCTTCATCTTCGCGCGAGCGCACGACGACGGGAAGATCGGGTCGCAGCTCGCGCACGCGGTCGATGACGCGCAGCGTGGTGTCGATGTCGGCAAAGGTCACGACAAGCGTCTTGGCGCGCATCAGGCCCGCCGCGAGCAGGTTTTCGCGCTTGGTGCAATCGCCCCAGGCGACGGGTTCTCCGGCCGCGGCAGCCTCGCGCACGCGCTCGGGATCGAGATCGATCGCCATGAAGCCGATCCGCTCTTTTTCGAGGAAGCGCGCCAGATGCTGGCCGGTCTTGCCATAGCCGGCGAGGATGACGTGCCGCTCGCTCGCCACGGCTTGGGAAGCGAGCTGCGTGAGCGTGAGCGACCGTGCCAGCCATTCGGAGGAGAGATAACGCAGCGCGATGCGGTCGGAGGCGGCCACGATCAAGGTGGCCAGCATCATCGAGAGCACCATCGCAGCGAGCACCGGCTGGATGAGGCGCGGATCGATGAGCCCGGTGTCGGTCGCGCGCGCAATCAGCACGAAGCCGAACTCGCCGGCGGCAGCAAGCCACAGGCCGGTGCGCAGCGCCGTGCCGGGGGTGGCGCCCAATAGCCGCGAGGCCAGGCCGGCGACGACGAGCTTGGCAGCCAAGAGCAACAGGAGGATTGCCAGCACCGCCGGCGCATTGCGCCAAATTTCGGCGGGATCGAGCAGCATGCCGGTGGAGATGAAGAAGAGCCCCAAGAGCACATCGCGGAAGGGCTTGATGTCCTCTTCGACCTGGTAACGGTATTCGCTCTCCGAAATCAGTATGCCGGCAACGAACGCCCCGAGCGCAGGGGAAAGCCCGGCAAGCTCGGTGAGGGTCGCGAAGCCGAGCGTGACGAGCAGCACGTTGAGCATGAAGAGCTCGCTCGATTTCCGGCGCGCGACGAGGCCGAACCAGGCGTGCATGAGCCGCTCGCCGACGACGAGCACGAGGACGAGCAGCACCGCCGCCTTGGCAAGCGCCAGGCCCAAGGCCCCAGCAAGCGCCTCGAGCGGCTGCGAGAGCGCGGGAATCAAGACGAGGAGTGGCACGACGGCGAGATCCTGAAAGAGCAGCACGCCCATCACCTCGCGGCCGTGGGCGGCGTCGAGCTCGCGCCGCTCGGCGAGGAGCTTCGAGAGGATCGCCGTCGAAGACATCGCAAGCGCGCCGCCGAGGATGAGGCTTGCCTGCCAGGACACGCCCCAAAGGAGCGCGCCAGTAGCCACCGCCAGCATCGTAACGAGCACTTGGGCGGCGCCCAAGCCGAAGACGATGCGTTTCATCGCAATGAGGCGCGGCAGCGAGAATTCGAGGCCGATCGTGAACATGAGGAAGACGACGCCGAACTCGGCGAGCCGCTGCGCGCTTTCGCTGTCGGGCAGAAAGCCCAGCGCATGGGGCCCGATGAGCGCGCCGACCGCAAGATAGCCGAGGATCGGCGGCAGATCGAGGCTGCGGCAGATCACCACGGCGAGCACGGCCGCGGCGAGCAGGAGCAAAACCAGATGCAGCGTCATGCGCGGTCGGGTGGCTAAGCGGGCGCGGTTATAATTTTCATCATCCCAGATTGTCCATTGGAACGCGAGCGGCGCTCGCCGGCGAGGGCGAGGAGATGCGCGCCCGGGCGACGAGTCCATAGCCTGTCTCTTATACACATCT